>JBCNNR010000003.1:0-206042 GCA_039594295.1 Bdellovibrio sp. | reverse complement strand
CGTGCCGCAGGTTACGTGAGTAAAGCAGGTCAAGTGCGGAATAGTCCGTCGCGATGGGCGAGGGAACGCCGGTTGTGAAATTGCAATTAATACACCCGCTACGGGTGTAGATTTGATGAGTTTTAAAATTCCGAATTCTCAAGCGCCAAAAAACAAAACCCACAACTGATAGCAGTCGTGGGTTTCTGAATTATTTGTCGATGATCGCCCTTAGATTTTAAAATCAAAAGTGGCGATGTCAGATCTTGGAATCGTGCTTTGCTCGCCCGTCACGAAATTTTTCACCGTGACCGTTTTGCTGCTGACCTCATTGCCACCCAGGATCAGCGCATAGTGTGCGCCCTTGTTATTGGCCTTTTGCATTTTCTTGCCCATTTTGCCGGATAAGAAATTTTCTGCTTTAATGCCACGGCTGCGAACTTCGTGTGCGAGTTTAACACTTTCGTCTTCACCTTGATCATCGGCGCCGATAATTGCCACCAGAACTTCTTTTTGCAAAGCCAGTTCCTTTGGAGTCAGGTCGGCCAAGCGGTCGATACCAGCTGCCCAGCCCACACCCGGAGTGCGAGGTCCGCCCATGGTTTCAATTAAACCATCATAGCGACCACCAGCCAGCACCGTGCCTTGAGCTCCCAATTTATCTGTCGTGAATTCAAAAACGGTGTGACAGTAGTAATCCAAGCCACGCACGATAAATGGGTTCACTTTGTAAGGGATGCCCAATTTTTCAATTCCTGAAATCACAGCAGCGAAAAACTTTTGTGAAGCTTCGTTAAGGTATTGTTGAAACTTGGGTGCATTCTCACTTAACTTTTTGTCGCCTTCGTCTTTGGAGTCCAAAATACGCAGAGGATTTTTGGCCAAGCGGGTTTTGCTGTCCGCAGACAATTGTTCGTGATGCGCTGTGAAGTATTGCACTAAGGCTTCACGGTACGCAGCACGACTTTCAGCGTCACCCAGCGTGTTAATTTCAAGAGTGCACTCTCCAGAAATTCCGATGCTTTTGAGCAGGTCCCAGGCAAATGCGATGCACTCCACATCAGCGTGGGGAGTGTCATAACCTAGACACTCTGCGCCTAATTGGAAGAATTGGCGGTAGCGGCCTTTTTGCGGTCTCTCATAACGAAACATCGGGCCCGAATAATAAAATTTAAGGGGAAGATTTTGGCTCATTCCTTCTGAAATAAAAGCCCTCGCCACGCCCGCAGTTCCTTCGGGTCTTAAAGTGAGGCTTTCTCCACCCCGATCTGTAAAGTCATAAGTCTCTTTACTCACAACATCGGAAGTTTCGCCTAAAGTGCGGTGAAACACGTCAGAAAATTCAAAAATAGGGGTTTCGATTTCGCCATATCCGTAAAGATTTGCTTTTTGATAGGCTGATTCTTCGACAAAACGGAAGACTCTGCTTTCCTCTGGAAGAAGATCACGAGTGCCTCGAACTTTTTGAATTTTTCCGCTCATAATTAGTACCTCTTGGTATCAGGTTTTTGGTTATAGCAGAGATGCTGGAGTCAAGCAAAGCTATTGCATTTAACAGGGCAGGGGTCTTTAATTATATCTATGAAGAGTTGGCTTATTCAGGGAATTCTTATTATAGCCGTCATCGCGACGGTCGCTATTTATCAGCGACTCAAAGAGGGCCCTGACCTTGGGGGCGCGACCATCGATTGGCGCCTTTTGGGAGAGATGGATTATATCACCGGAAAAGCGACTCCAGAGCTCGATGCATTGAACGAAAAGCCAGTCCGCATTCCTGGGTTCATGGTGCCTTTGGAAGATGATCAGCGTCAGGTGGTGGAGTTTTTGTTGGTGCCGAGCTCGCAGGCGTGCATTCACGTTCCCGCACCGCCGCCGAATCAAATGGTTTATGTGAAAATGAAAAAGGGTGTGCCAGCAATGCAAGGCCCGATTTGGGTGTATGGCACTTTTAGACTCGTAACCAAGAAATCAATGTACGGTGACGCATCCTTCGAAATAACCGGTGAGGCGGTCGAGCCTTATAAATAGGCTTTCGACAAGAGGTCCTTACCAAAATAGGGGGTATCTATGTTCAAGGTGCTTTTGTTTTCAGTGTTGGCCTTGGCCGCACGCGAGCAGGGGGCTCATGCCCACGGTGTTGCCACAGTGGATGTGGCATTTGATGGAAAAAACGGCAAAATCGAGTTTCACGCGCCAGCATCCAGCATTTATGGATTTGAGCATGAAGCCAAATCGGTGAAAGATAAGGCCAATAAAGAGGCCGGTCTTAAGAAATTTAATGATAAAGTGAATGACTTGTTTCAGTTTGCAGCGGAAAACAAGTGTGAAGTAAAAATGGATTACAACGAGGTTGTTCAAAAGGACAATCATGCGGATGTGAATGCCATTTTTAATGTGACTTGTGCAACGGCACCGACGGGGACAGCGGTTACTTTTGGGGTGCAAAAAGTATTTTCTCATGTGAAGACTGTCAAGGTCACCGTCATCACCGGGGAAACACAAAAATCCCAGGAAATTAAGAAGAGCGGGGAACAGGTTGAGCTCTAGTGAAGCTTTGATTGAAATTCGTAATCTTGAGTACACTTACGCTGGCTATAACAAGCCAACATTGGTGGTGCCCGAGTTTACGGTGCAAAAAGGAGAAGAGCTCTTTTTGTATGGTCCCAGTGGGACCGGGAAAACGACTTTGTTGGAGTGTCTGGCGGGAGTTTTGGTTCCCACCAAAGGCAGTCTTAAAATCTTAGGTCGTGATCTGGCGACAATGAGTTCTGCCGAGCGTGATGCGTTTCGTGCTGAGCACATGGGTTACGTTTTCCAAAGCTTCAATTTGATTCCGTATCTATCGGTGATGGAAAATATCGAATTGCCTCTGCATTTAAGTCCGGTGCGTAAATCGCGTCTGGGCAGTGTGGACACCGACATGGTGATTCGTGCCTTGTGTGGTAATTTGGGTATTGGTGATTTGCTGGATAAGAAAGTCACAGAATTAAGTGTAGGACAGCAGCAGCGTGTGGCTGTGGCGCGAGCTTTGTTGGGGAAACCTGACTTGTTGTTGGCAGATGAGCCAACATCGGCACTGGATGCCGATCATCGCGAGAAATTTTTGAAGCTGCTTTTCGATTTGTCTGAGCTTTACGGAACGACAGTGGTTTTTGTCTCCCACGATCGAGGTATTGAGAGTCTCTTTACGCGTTCACTGTCGCTTCAATCAATTAACAGGACAACATGATGATCTTCTTGAACCTGGCTATTAAATCTCTCAAAAACCGCGCTTTGGCGACGACTCTGACGGTGATTTCGATTGCTCTCAGTGTGGGTTTGCTTTTATCAGTGGAGCGGGCTCAGAGAGCCGCGCAAGAGGGCTTCACGCAAACGATTTCTAAAACAGATTTGATCGTGGGTGCGCGTGGTGGTCCGTTGCAGTTGATTCTGTACACGGTGTTCAATATGGGCAATGCCACCAACAATGTCTCCTTTGAGACTTATCGGGAGTTACAAAAGCATCCTGCCATTGCGTGGACAATTCCTTACTCATTGGGGGACAGCCATCGCGGCTTTCGCGTGGTGGGTACGACAGGGGATTTCTTTAAGCACTATCATTATCGCGGTGATCAGCAGGTTTCTTTGCAGGCCGGGCACGAGCTGCAGAATCTTTGGGATGTGGTGATTGGATCCGAGGTTGCGCACAAGCTTGGTTATAAACTGGGCGACAGTGTGGTGATTGCCCATGGAGTGACTAAAGGTGAAGGCGTGGTGAAACATGATCGTCGTCCCTTTAAAATTGCCGGTATTTTGAATAGCACGGGCACTCCCTTGGATCGTTCGGTGTATATCAGTTTGGAAGGTATGGAAGCCCTGCATCTGGATTGGCAGGATGGGGCCGTCCCTTCCGCGGCCAAAGAAACACCCGCTGCGGAAATTAAAAAAGAGAATATCAAAGTTCACAGCATCACAGCTTTCTTTGTCGGTGCAAAATCCCGCATTGAAACTTTGAAGCTGCAACGTGAAATTAACGAATACAAAAACGAACCCTTGTTGGCGATTATTCCAGGCGCGACTTTAAGTGAATTGTGGCAAGGCCTTTCCTATGTGGAAAATGTTCTGCGCATGATCTCCTGGATGGTTTTGGCTGTGGGCTTTATGGGGATGTTGATTGCATTGACCACGACCTTGAATGAACGTCGTCGCGAAATGGCGATTTTGCGTGCGGTGGGTGCGGGCTCAAAGCAGATTTTGGGTCTGCTGGTTTTTGAATCCGCTTTGCTGACTATTGTGGGAGTGGTGTCGGGGACAATTCTTTCGATCATCTTGGAAATTGTTTTGAAGCCATGGTTGGAAAATGAATTTGGTCTGTATTTAAATGGCCCACTCATTACCGGCACTGAGCTAGTCTATATATTTGCGGCGATTGCTGCAGGTATTGTGATCGGCCTTGTTCCTGCCCTGCGCGCGCAAAAACAAGCCCTCAAAGACGGCCTCAGCGTCCGTTTGTAGTTCCCTGACAATTCCCTGACACAATCTTAACGGCGCAGAGATACCTCTTCGCCGGGGACTTTGTTAATTTTCTGATATCCATTTATCGGAGGATAATAATGAAGTTCTTGATCATGAGCGCTTTGCTTCTAAGCGCGTTTGCCGCAAAAGCGGAAAGTCTCGTAAAAATTGATGGTTCCAGCACCGTATTCCCAGTGACGGAAGCAGTTTCGGAAGAGTTCCAAGCCTTCACAAAAGGTGCGACTCGCGTGACAGTGGGTGTTTCTGGTACTGGCGGTGGATTTAAAAAATTCTGCCGTGGCGAAACGGATGTGCAAAATGCTTCTCGCCCGATCACCAAAGAAGAAATGGCTGCTTGCCGTACTGCTAAAGTGACTTACTTTGAATTGCCCATCGCATTCGATGCGATCGCCATCGTGGTTAATCCAAAAAATAATTGGGTGAATGAAATCACAACTGAAGAGTTGAAAAAAATGTGGGAGCCCGCAGCTCAAGGCAAAATCATGACTTGGAAACAAGTGAATGCAAAATGGCCGGATGAAAAGCTGACTCTTTTCGGTGCTTCCACAGATAATGGTACTTTCGACTATTTCACGGAAGCGATCGTTGAAAAGGCCAAATCTTCTCGTGGTGACTACACGGCGTCCGTTGATCACAACACGCGTGTGACCGGTGTAAACGGTAATAAAGGTGGCTTGGGTTATATTCCTTACGCTTACTACATCACTAATAAAGACAAATTGAAATTGTTGGGCGTTATTGGTGGTGCTAAGTCTCCAATGAAAAATAAAGCCGTATTGCCAGAAGAAAAAACTGTGATCTCCGGGACTTACTATCCACTTTCTCGTCCGATTTTCATCTATGTTTCTCAAGAAGCGATGAAGAAACCGGAAGTAAAACAATACGTGGAGTTTTATTTGGATAAAGCCGCAGAAATGGCGAAGCAAGTTCAATACATCCCATTGCCAGCAAACGCTTATAAAACAGCGAAAGAGCATTTGGACAAAAAGAAAACTGGCACAGTTTTCGGTGGCGAACCACAAGTGGGTTTGACGATCGAACAAATCTTGAAAAAAGAAGCGAAACTTTAGTCGTCGCTGTAACAGCTAGTCCCTCAAAGGCGGCTCTCTGAAAAGAGGTCGCCTTTTTCTTTTTGCATTTAAAGCTTTTTGATCATGATCATGCACTCTGGGCAGATCTTATCGTGCAAAAGATCCCAGTTGCTGAGGACCGGGCGATCAGGCAAGAAAGGGATGACCAGGCCAATTTCTTTGGAGCGTTTGGCGTCTGGATTGGTTATTGTTCTTTTGAAGGCGACAACCGTATTGGTCGCATCTTTGATCAGCTCAAAACCATGGGCCGTCAATTTCGCTGTATCATTTTGCAGTGATTTCCATAGCTCCTGTGTCTCTTTACCAGGAGAGGCCTCTTCAATCTGAATGGCGATATCGTTGGTTGATTTGACCTCTTGGCCCCAAATCAGAGTGCGCATACGGATGATATTTCTAAGATATGTATTCATCAATTGCGCGCGCTCGGTGATCGGTTCTCCTCCGACGACTTTATTATAAAGAAAATAAACGGCAATGTTCTGTGATGATCGAATTTCGATTTCGCGGTAGCCGCCGGCCTTGAAGAATTCAAAAATCTGATCACGCACATGAGTGAATACCGGGCTTGGTAGACCTTTTTTTAATTGATCCAGTCCCAGCTTGGCGTGACCTTTGGGTTGCATGGGATTTTCTGCAAATAGATGCTCCAAAACAATTTGCCCAGGTTGGGAGCCATTCCAAATGTCAAATTCTGCCATGGTGGTTTTGTCAGTATTGAAACGGAATTGATAGGCCTTGCCGACCTTAGTAACTTTGAGCGTAAGGGGAATGTTATTTGCTTTTAGTTCTGTCAGAAAATCAGCGGGGAAGAATTGCTCCACCTTTAAATTTGTGACTGAACTTGGGTTCTCCGGCTTCCAGGCGACAAAGGCTGAAACATCGGATTCTGAAGTAAAAATAGACGTACACACCGGAGCCGCCGAGGCGGTGATCGTCATCGATAACACAACGAAAACGATTCGCAAATTATGTCTTAACGTTGTCGATTTCCTAAACATGGACCTCTCCTAAAAAAGATCTGGTCACGAAATAATCTTTATATAATTAGATATTTCAAAGATAGAGCCAGGTTCTGGCCGCTTTTTATTTAGTGAAGTGTCTCAGAATGAGGCATAATACTGTAAAACAGCTCTAGATCTTAGTTTGACCGTCCAGCTTGTATTTTGAAAAACTCGACTTTGAGAGTCCGCCACGTCAATAGGAATCTATTAAAATAGAGTCAAAAGCACTGGAGGACTTATGGCAACCGTGGGCAAAAAAGGCGATAACCACCGCAATGGCGCCGTTCGCAAACGCAGTCAGGTTTTCAATCCACAAAATGAACGTTGGGTTGAGAGAAATTTGACCACCGGGCAATTCATGAATGTTAAGGCCGATGATCAACCTTTTAAAGGCGTGCGTCGCGAAAAATAGAAATAAAAAGCCAAGTCATTTAGACTTGGCTTTCATTTTTAGGCGGCTTTTACTTTTACCTTATCAGCAGACTCAGCTTCGTAGTCTGAATATGGAGTTTTGACTTCCACATACTTGTCGCCAGCTTTGTAAGCTCTGACTTTGTACATCTTGATCGCTTCCGAACGACCTTTGACTTCCGCGGCTCCGGCAAGTTCGGTCTTGAAAGCATCACCCACTTGATCGATCACTGAATCTGTTACCAGCAAGTCGGCACCGAAAGCCTTCGTTGAGGCTTCGATACGAGAAGCTGTATTCACGGTATTGCCGATAACTGTGTACTCCATACGTTCGTCAGAACCGATCGTTCCCGAAATCGCAGGGCCAGCGTGCAAACCCATACCGATATTGATCGGAGGTTGGCCGCGACCGATGCGAGTTTCATTTAAACGATCTAAGCCACGACGCATTTCCAAACACGCACGAACAGCATTGTGCGCATCGCGGGGACCACTCTTAGGTGCACCCCAAACCGCCATGATCGCATCCCCAATGAATTTATCCACGACACCGCCGTGAGCGTTGATGATTCCCACCATGACGCCAAAATACTCATTGAGCATTTCCACGACTTCTTCCGGAGAACGTTTTTCCGAGAAGGCTGTGAAACCACGAATATCCGAGAAAAAGACCACCACGTTTTTACTTTGACCGCCGACACCGATGTCTTTGCCGATCAAATCCTCAGTCACTGCCGAGCCGTGGAACTTAGAGAACAAGCTTTTCACTTTATCGCGTTCCTTCAAACCTTCGGTCATGTGATCGAAGGCTGAAGCCAAGTCACCCACTTCGTCATGGGACTTAACATGCTCACGGGCTTTGACGTCGAAATTACCCTTGGAAACCATGTTGATCAGACCCGCTAATTTTTCGATCGGGGATGTCAGGGTCATAGAGAAGAGGAAGATAAAGAAAATCGCGAGAGAAATGGCAGAACCCGCCACAAAGATCGCTCGGCGTTTGACTTCGTTCGATACTTCCAGGATCGCCGCTTCAGAAGTTTGCGAGATCACCATCGGACCGTAAGAAGTTTTAACCGAAGCCCCAAAGAAGTTCGATTGGGTTTCTGTATCCACAAACTTTGTTTGATATTGTGGAGACTTGGTGTTCATGGCTTTTGCCACAAACGGGTTGTCCTTGAGACTTAAACGAGAGATCGCTTTTTGCTCATCTTTATGAGCCAAAACTTCGCCCTGGGCATCAATCAGGTACTGAGTGCGCTCAGAAAGATCCGTAAATGGTTTTTGCAGGGGAGCTAACATCACATCAGCCAAAACCACGTGAGTGATTTTACCTTGGGCATCTTTCACCAAAGGAATACCGATCGTGATCATGGCTGGAGCTTTTGGATAAGAAGCATTTTTAATCTCAATACTGCCCTCTGCCAGATTGCGCACGGGGAATTTCTGCCAGGCACGCAGATTCACGAAATAGGATTCACTGAGCATAAATGGCTTCAGCACGTCTTCTTTCACTTTGCGGGCAACGGATTCAACAGAGGAACCGTTTAGTTTCAATACTTCCAAAGCCACGAAGTTTTTATCTTTGGTAAAGTTGAAGTCCAAATCTTCCGCTGCGGCAGCACCTTTCATTAAAAGTGAACCGTTAGTACGGGTCTTATCAATCAAAGAGGCGATGATGTTATCAACTTCTTTTGCTTTGGCTGAAGCGGACTCCAGATTCGCGATATCGACTTGCTCCGAGGCTTTTTTCTCGAAGTAGTTAGATGAAATCAGCGTGATCGCGCCGGTAGAGGCTACCAGGATCAGGATCGTGACTGTGATGAGTTTGGTTGAGATGGGTATTCTCATTAGAAACTCCATTCCGCGAAGAAGTTGATATAGTTACCGACAACGACAGATTCATTCAGATCACCATCCAGCGCGAAATTCGACGAGGAGGGCACTGCTTTATAGGACATACGGTCTTCGCGGCGTGCATAGCCCATGAGTCCTGTGAATCGTTCACTAAATCTGTAGCTGCCTAAAATTCCAAATTGAGTCGAGATCGTCGGTGAAATGTCCTGGCCATTGGGCGTCGACACTTTCATCACAGACGCATAGACGTGGGCATTCAATTGGATCCCCCATTTGGGAGTCAACGAATACCAATACTCAACGCCTCCATGAGGTCCTATTGAGCTGATCGTCTGATTTTCTGATGCTCCTGTAAATGGATCACCAATTGTCTCTGGAAGCTCTTTATAAAATGCTCCAACTTGATAGCGAAGTTCAGCTCGATCGCCCACAGGCTGTTTGTAAACAGCATTGACTTCGGCCGCGGCAAAAGTATGAACTTCACCGTTGATGGTGAAACCACTCATATCGATGATCGCTAAGAAACCCCACGGAGACTTGCGACCATTCCAACCGACACCGACACGACCTGTGCCACCAAAGGCATCGTAAGCCACTTGAGAGTTTTTCTCTGGGTTGGTGCCGGAGAACTTCATATCTGTGACCAGATAGCTGGCAATACCATACCAACCATTGGTTTTTTCAATCGAGCGACGAACCAGGGCCGTGTATTCCGCAGCCGCGGAACGATCGCCATCGCGAACATCGAAAGTAATTTTACTTGGCTGAGAGGTCGGACGCATATCAGATTTGGCTTTTAAAATTATCTGATATTTTCCGCCTTCCCAGGATGGATCAAATGGCAAAGAGTCTTCCGTATAGTGTTCATACGTTTTCACTTTTTCCAATTTTTTCGTTGCCGGATTATAGCGAGCCACGATCACTTCGTAATCTTTGATATATTCAGGGCGAGTCCAGCGGATTTCACGAACGAACAAAGACTCAGGCTTGGTAATTGTCGGGGAGGCAAGCGCCTTACCCATGACCGAGAATTGAGCCGTTGAAGTCGCATCGCTGGCGATACCTTCAGAGTTTTGTGCGGTGACTTTCCAAGTGTAATTGCTGGCGACAGGAATCGAAGTTTTGAACTTTGCTTCCTTTACGATTTCATTGATTTTGGTTTTGCCATCTTCCGATGTCAGTTCAAAGGCGTATTGATCAGCGCCACCCACGGGATCCCATTTGAATTCCACGTCAGTTTTTTCTTCGTCATTCGAAGTCACAGAGGATTTCGGAGCAGGGGATTTCATATTGACGTTATCCAGACCCACATTGAATTCACTCGGAGGAGACCACTCCCCCGGTACGCCACGATAATCGCGGGCACGGAGTTTCATCATATATTTTCCCGGCGTCAGGCGACCATTCCAAATGGATTCGTGAGTTTTAAAGCTGAAGGTTTTGGGTTTACCAGTTTCGCCTTCTTTTTTCACTTGAGTCAGTTCGATGTCGTAAGCCTTGGCACCTTCAATTTGTTCCCACTCAAAGTTGACCAGGCGACGATATGGCTCGGCCTTGGCGGCAACTCCGCAGATAAGAAGCGTTGGTAAAAGAAGAGTGGCAAGTTTCTTAAACATCAATTCACTTTAATTTTTTTCAATGTCGGTGCCTTTAAGTTCGACTTGTCAGGCACAATCAATTTACGTACCGGCCCCGTTTCACCGGCACGCCCATAAGTGTCCTGGGCTGAAATCATTACTTCATACTCACCCGGCAAAAGATTGCGGATCGCCGTGGACGTGTTCTTATATTTGGTTCGTTTTAATTCTTTACCGTCTTTTTTGATCACCAATTCATAGTCAACGGCGCCGTCAATGTGATTCCACTCCAGGGTGGAGCGACCGTCCATCGAAGCTTGCAATGCACCTTCCGCAGGAATGAAGAGTGGTGCTTTTAAGATGGGCAGAGGAGAAACAGTGATGGCTTGCGAAGTTCCTTCGCCAACGACTTGACCGTCTTTATCCACCGCCTCAATCGATGCGATGTAACGACCAGGTTTAGGAACAGGCGCGGTGAATTTATTTTCTTTCACTTCCAGTGGCTGAACATCTGCAGCTGTTTGTGTTTCATCATGCAATCGGATGCGGTAAGCACTTGCATTCGGCATGTTTTCCGCACCCCAGGACATATTCACTTTGGGGGAGTCCACAAAGTACTGAGTCAGTTGAGATTCAGTCATGGTGAAGGCTAAAGGTTTCACTTCTGGCTTAGGTGGAGCTTTAGGGGCCTCGGGTGTTGCCGAAGCTTGTTTCAACATATCTGTGAATTTCACAGAGAACTTCTGCATTTTACCCAGAACCGGTTTGTCTGAATCATTGAAATAAGACGTCATACGCCAATAATAAGAACCTTCTTTAAGGCCCGCTAAAGTGTAACTGTCTTCGGTTGTGAATGACTTCGTTGCAATGGGCTGAGTCAACTGAGCATCCGCCCAAACTTGCAAAGTCATTTGGCGAGTGTCATCACTCTTTTGCCATTTAAATGTCATATCAAATGGATTGGAATTCGCGGGAATTTCCACATCCGCAGTCGGGAAGACCACTGTCGGTGCATAACGAGCCTGGATTTCAGTTCTATAAATAGGACTTTCTCCAAGGGCCTCACCGTTGGCATTTTTAGCAACCAGTTTCCAATAGTGCTTACCAAAAGGAAGCTTCGCCATAATGACAGAATCACCCGCAGGTGCCTTTGCCATTTCCTTCATTTCGCGACGATTTGTACCGGTGAAAAGGGATACTTGGGCATCCGCAGGGAAGCCTGACCATTTGATGGGGATCGGTTGCAGGTCGTCTGCATTCATGGCGACAGGTTTTTGCAAATTCGGACTGGTGATTTTCACGCTGTGTTTATCAAATTGCAAACCGCTCGCACCCAATGCACCAAAACTTCCAGTGGAGATCTCCTGACTTTTACCGTCTTTGGATTTTACCGAAGCTTTACCTTCCAAGACTTGGACATCGACAGAGTTGCCACTGCCTTTGGAAAGAGAGGCGGAAGCCTGACTCAAATCGACTTTACCATTGGCAGAATTAAGAACGAGCCCTGGAGCATTGCTGTCTTCTTTGCCTGCTTTTGCATTAACAAAAAGACTACCTTCCATCAAATCAAGGGCGATTTCACCTTGGGATTTTTTGATCACGATCAATGATTCTGGTTCCAGATCCAAATAGCGATCTGAGTCGGTAAATTGAATACGCACTTCGCCTTTATCAGAGGTACGAATCGCTTCACCGTCATAAAGAGGCTCGCCAGAATTCACTAATTGCCAGAGTAATCTTGTTGCTGGGCGGCGCTGAATGTCGTCAACGACTTTACCAACATAAGCCAGTGGTTTCTCATTGTTATGAGAGTTTTGCTGCTTGTCCGTTGATTGATACCAAATCCACGTCAATGCAAAAACAGATGATGAGCTTATCGCAGCGATAACTAATCTCTTCCATTGATTTTTCATCTGTTTCCTCCTCGAACATTTATCGGAAAATTTCTCGATATATTTGATGGGCCAAAAGACTTGGAATGTGACTGGAAAATGGTCTAGTATGTTACGCATGGATAATAACAAGAACTACATCACTCCCGAAGGTCTAGCGAAACTCCGCGACGAGTACCAAGCACTCATGCATGGTGAGCGTCCCAAGATTGTGGAGATCGTGCAGTGGGCGGCGAGCAATGGGGATCGTTCCGAGAACGCTGACTATCAATATGGTAAAAAGCGTTTGCGCGAAATCGATCGTCGCGTGCATTTCCTGACAAAACGAATTGAAGATGCAGAGGTGGTGGATCCAAAGTTGATGAAGGGCGAAAAAGTTCTGTTCAGTGCGACCGTGACTTTGAGTACGGAAGATGGAGAAGAACTCATATATCAAATCGTCGGAGAAGATGAATTCGATGCCAAGGCCGGAAAGATCTCTTGGAAGTCTCCGGTGGCCCGTGCGCTTTTGGGTAAAATGTTGGGCGATGAGGTGAAACTCATCAAGCCCTCTGGCGAAGTGTTCGTAACGATCGAGAATGTCGAGTATAAGTAAAAATTTCACTTTTTGTCATAGGGGCCACAATGAGCGTCCTGACAAAACCCTGAAGAATCGGGGCATTTATTGTCTTGTTTTTGTCCTAACAAATGGTAATTTCGTGGGCGATTCAGAGGGGGATCAAAAAATGAAGTCTATGACTCGTTTACTTTCAGTTCTTTTGTCAGTTGCCGCAATTTCTAGTTCCGCACACGCTTACTACCAAGACAATAGTGCTCCAGACGCTGCCATCGTGAGTGCAATGAATTCTCACAGACGCGTGAATTTCGTTGAGGGTGCAGATATGGAAGTCATTCAGGTTTTGCCAGACGACACTGATGGTCTTCAACATCAAAGATGGGTTGTGAGACTTTCAAATGGAAAAACAATGGAAGCTGTGTACAATACAGACATGTGCCCACACGTTCCTGTGCAAGTCGGTGATCGTGTAGCAATGGGTGGAATGTTCCTGTGGACTGATCAAGGTGGTTTGCTTCACTGGCTGCACCACGATCCACGCGGCAATCGCCCTGATGGATATGTTTATTTAAATGGGACTTACTATTGCAAAGACTAGAGTTGATTTCATGTGAAGCTCCTTTCTGGGCCGATAGCGGTCACGGACAAACTTTATGGGGGCATTTCTTAAAATCACCTGAGTTAGAAAATCCTGGAATAAATTTTAAAGTCGATCTTCCTGATGGGGATCGACTTTTTTGTTATTATCATCCTGGCCACACGGATCTTGTGGTGAGTCTCTATCATGGACTTTCCGGCGATATGCAGGCCGATTACATGCAACGAACGGCGATTCTTTGTCGCCAATTGGGGCACACCGTGGTTCTAGTGAATCATCGGGGGGCAGGCCCGGGGTTGACAGCAGCAAGGCATCCTTATCACTCCGGCCGGGCCGAAGATGTTTCAGAAGTTCTTAAAGTATTACGCCAAAAATTTCCTCATAAGAAACAAATCGCTGTGGGCTACTCCATGAGTGGTTGTATCGTTTTGTGTTTGGGTGGTGGCTTCCGGGGTGAGCATAAACCGGATGGTATCATTACTGTGAATGCGCCCCTGAACCTGGGACGCGGAGCTCGCTTGTTGGGAAGTGGCTTGAATCGCATTTACGATGTGCGCTTTGTTCATCGTCTGCGCCAAAATATCGATATGAAATACCGGGAAGGACTGATCGATCATCGCTATCATATTCCGTGGTGGGCGACTGTTCATGATTTAGACCAAATATATACCGCACCCGCGGCGGGATTCCGTGACCGTAACGATTATTACGACAGTTGCTCGGCAACTCACTATGTTCATAACATTGATGTTCCGACTTATATGCTGACAGCAGCCGATGATCCTTTTGTGACGATTCGCGATTACAAAGAAGCGAAAATGTCTAAATCAATTTCATTGCATGTCGAAGGACGCGGTGGACATTTGGGCTATTTGACTAAAAATAAAACTCCCTTGGGGAGCCATCGCTGGTTGGATTATTACCTCAAAGAAGCTCTGCAAAAAATGGCGGAAGAATTTACTGCCGGTTCGTAAAGACACTGTCGCGAATCAAATTCAAACGTTCTTTCCAGACATTATAGGACTTGGAAGAGCGACCGGAATCATACACTGGAATTTCGATGATATTGAGAGTCTTCAGGCGGGCACTGTGATGCAGTGCCGGTGTTAAATACCAGCCACGAAGTTTTTGCAAGGGAAGCTCGGAACGAATTTTCTCCCAGGCAGTCTTTTTTATCGCAATCACTTCGCACAGGGGATCCTGTAAAGAGTGATGATACTTCTCGCGCAAAATATTATTGAAGAGCATTTCCGTCTTGGTGCGCGGAGTGTCGCCCTTCAAAAATGGATTTTCCTTTTTGCGATAGCGATCGCCCCAGCAGATATCAACTTGTTCTTCAGCGACCAGGTGTTGCCATAATTTAAAAACATCACCGAAAGGGGAGGCCAGCTCCGAGTCCAAAATCATCACGAAAGGGGCATGGGCCAGTTCCATGCCTTGATATAAACTCAGGGCGCGTCCTTTTTTCTGAGTATTCTGATGGATCAGCAGGGTTTCTGTGGTGCCTGATTTTTCAGCTTGGGCGTTAAGTACTGCGAACGTTTTGTCGGCCCCGCGTTCCACCAGGGCAATCAGTTCGTATTTCATGGGAAATTTTTGAAAGAACGTGCGTAAATCCTGAAGAAAAGAAGGGATTACATCCGCATCTTTGTTTAGATATACCAAGAGTGAGCAGTGAGGAGTTGACTCTGAAGATTCCATCTTTACGATTAATAGCAATGAAATCGATTCGCGTCACTCAAATCCAGAAATACATCATTTGGCTTGTCATTCTTCTTTTGACGGTTCTCAGTCGTTTTTACTATTTGGCAAATAAGCCGGTGCATTTTGATGAAGGCATCAATGGCTGGTTTGTCCTACAGATGAAGATCAATGGCTTTTATAAATATGACCCGACAAATTACCACGGGCCGTTGTATTTTTATTTGGTCCGCCTGTTTACGGCGATTTGGGGCCACAGTGTTGAAGTTTTAAGATCAGTGTCATCCCTGTTTTCTGTTTTGGCGGTGATGGTTTTTAGTTTCGGTCTTTTGCGCTCGCGATCGATTCGTTGGTCGATGATGTTCTTTTTGTTTTTCAGTCCCGCGTTCCTCTTTTATGGCCGTTCGGGTATTCATGAAATGTCCTTTGTATTTTTCCAGTTAATCTTTGCACTGGGAATGCTCCGTTGGTACGAGAACTCAGATGGCACCTCGCTCGCGTTACTCCTGGCGGGATTGGTGGGGATGGCCACACTGAAAGAGACCTTTGTGCTGACCTTGGCCTCGTGGGGGGTGGGCTTGATATTCGCGGGCCCGTCAGTTATTCGCCAATATTTCAATTTTGGAAAAATCAAAAGCGCTTGGGCGCATCGTCTGACTTACCTGGTTGTGATTTTATTGACCTCGTTCGTCTTGTTATTCACGGGGTTTATGCGCAATCCTGTGGGACTGTTTGATTTTGTGAAGGCCTTCCTGCCATGGATGAAAACGGGCGTGGGCGAAACCGGTCATAACAAGGAATTTCTTTATTGGGTGAAGGTATTGGCCGAGGCGGAGCCTTTGGTGCTGTTTGGTGTTGGTATGGCTTTTGTGGGTCTTTTCACCAAGGACGCACGTCTGCGCATGGTTTCCGCGTTTTCTTTATTTCAGTTGTTTGTGTATTCCTGGATTCCCTACAAAACTGTGTGGTGCATTCTTTCGTTGGTTTGGGGATTTTATTTCGTTTTGGCCTTATATGCCGAGAAAATTTTGGCTCGTCGCGACTGGCAAGGCTATGTTTTTGGTTCCATTGTCATGGTCGGAACCCTGGGCAGTCTGCGCAGTGATTGGCGCTCGGTCTATTCCGATCCGTTAGATTTAACGCATCCGTATTTTTACGTTAATTCGACTTATGACATGAAAGCGTTGCAGGATGTGATCATGCAAGTGGCGAAAGACCATCCGAATCTTTTGACGGAGTCGGTGCAAATCGGCATGAAAGAGCAATGGCCGTTTCCATGGGTGTTTAGATCTTTCAAAACACATTGGGATATTTGTGCTGATCGCGCCATACCGGGAGCATGGTTTTACTTCTGTGATACGAATGGCGAGGCGAACGTGGAAAGTCAGTTGACCGAGCCCTATATGAAAATTCTGATCATCCTTCGCCAGCAACGCGAAATTTCCGTCGTGTACTTAAAGAAAAGTCTTTTTGATCAGGTTTATAAAGGCGCATTCCAAGTTGTCGGTCCTGCTAAGGAGAATGAGTAATGTCAGGTATGTCTTTGCTATTAAAACTCTTGGTGACAAGTGCCACGGCGGCACCCGCGGCTCCCGCGTCAGTGGTTCGTAAAGTGGATATTAACCACGATCTCAAGGGCCCAGGCTATGTGGACCTTTATGATTTGGATGCAAAAAAATTGGCAAAACTTCCGATCCTGGCGCAACTTAAAGGCCACGAGATTAATGGTCGTTGGAATGAGTGCTTGAATCTTTCTCCTAAGGTATTTGCGGCGCAAAAAGAACTGAAAGGCTGGGTGGGGCAAGTTTGGTTGCACTGTCTGGATAAAGCTCAACAAAAGAAAAGCAGTGTCGGTCAGGAAGAGCGCGTTCTTAATACTATTGGAAAATCCTGGGAACTATTTGAAGAGGGTCCGTGGTCTCAAGATCTTTGGAACATGTGGGTCACCCAAGAGTTAAACTTTCTGGATGGGGAAGCGAAAAAGAAGAATCGCAAAATTGAAACCCGTATTGAAAAACTTTTGGAAAATGGCTCTCGCTTAAATCGGGAACAAAAATCGCAATGCTATCAAATGCTCGGTGATTTTGCATTGAACTCCAACGACTACGTACAAGCCCAATTTTTGTACGAAGAAGCACAAAGTCTGAAAGACTCTAAATATCTGACGGATAAATTGGAGTTTTTAGCAAAAGCCCGCAGCCAAGCGCCGAAAGCGGCGGTGGCGGCGCAAGTTGAAGCGATCGGTGAAGACGGAAAACTGGAAGAACGCATTCGTCAATCGATGAAGCAGAATGATCTGATTCCAGCACTAAAGGATACCATCTCTTTGTTGAATCAATATCCAGGTGGTCGTGCCGCTCGTCGTTTGAAAGACAAGCCATTGGAAATCTACAATTCCATCAGTGATAAAATTGTTGCTGAAAAGGCTTTGGTTGAAATGGAACAAGCCGATGCTTCACGCTTGCTGGATTGGGCTCAGAATTTACATCGAAAAGGGGAATGGGCTCCTGGTTTGAGTTTGGCGCAGAAGGCCTTTGATAAAAATCCACAGTCTCCGTCAATGGTGAGTGCCTTGTGGGTGGCTTCTCGGTCCGCGCACTTTTTGGGCGAGTATGACAAAGCGCTGGATTACTATAACAAATTGATCACCATGGCGAATGGTTCAGATGAGGCTTCCGAGGCTTTGTTTCGCTCCAGTCTGATTTATTATCGTAAGCAGGAATTCACCACGGCAGCGGCTTTGTTGGAACGCCTGGTGCAGCAGGGGAAAGATCGCTATGATCTGAACGCACAATATTGGTTGGTGCGCTCTCTGCAACAATTCAGCAAGGACCGTGCAGATAAAGCTTCTCAGGCTTTGATCGAAAAATTTCCTTTCTCCTATTATGGCCTGCGCTTACGTGCAGAAAGTCAAAATGGCAAACTGACGTGGCCGGAAGTGATCGATAAAAATATCACTTTGGCGGATTCTTTCTATTTGGTCGGCACGCAAAAAAAATCCTGGGAGCGCTTTGTGGCTTTGTCACAAGCGGGATGGGTGAGTGAAGCGCAAGTTGAACTTTCTGATTTGCCAGCGATGAAAGACCCGACTTTGAAAGTGGCGTTGGCAGAAAAGCTGGCACAACGCGGACAATATTTTACCGCGATTCGTTTTGTGAACGATGCCTTGGAAAATGATCCACGTTTGCGTCAGGAGAAATTTCTGAAGATTGGGTATCCCGAAGTCTTTACGAATTTGTATAAAAAAGAATCCGAACGCTATGGCATTGATGTGATCTTGCTCCGCAGTCTGACTCGTCAAGAGAGCGGATTTAATATGAAAGCAATTTCCTCATCGAATGCACTGGGTTTGATGCAGATGATTCCGCCAACTGCACAAGACACCGCGAAACGTTTGGGTATGAAAGTCGAAGTTCCTGAAGACATGTTCCGTCCCGAAGTGAATATTCCCATGGGCTCGTTCTATGTTTCCCAGATGTTAGGCCAGTTCTCGCAAAACGTGCCATTTGCGCTCGCCGCATATAACGCAGGACCCTATCGCTTGAAGAAGTGGATTGAGGCGCGCCCTGAAATTTCCTCTGCGATGACAGATCCGGGTTCTTCTCCCGAGGGAGAGTTGTGGGTGGATGAATTGCCTTGGAACGAGACAAGTTTCTATGTGAAGGCGATTCTAAGAAATACTCTGCTTTATCAGACTATTGGTAAGGAGTCCTACACCTTGCCGCCAATCATTTGGCAAGACTTGCTTACTAAAAAGGCAAAATAAGTACGTTGTTTTATTGTAAAAGTCCTTCGACTTTTGTAGCCTGAAAGCTGTTCGGAGGACTCATGAGGAGACTAGTTACATTAAGTATAGTCCTGGGCCTGCTTTCGGGTTGTGTTCATAAGGAAATGAATGCAAGTGGCGAAAAGGCAGCAGGGAACGCGGGCAACGAGCCTGCTTCTGAAATCAAAGACATCGGCTCGTTCCGTTTGTCTGATCCTGAGGGTCCCAAGGTCGTAGACCAAGAGTTGGATGTTATCCCTACAGAAATCAATCCATTGGTTGAAAAATGGATCACGTATTTCCAAGGCCGCGGTCGCGAGCACATGGAGAGATATTTGGCGCGTTCTTCTCGCTATGAAAAGTTGATGAAGAAGGTGTTGCGTGACAACGGTTTGCCTGAAGATATTTTCTATATCGCTTTGATCGAATCAGGTTTTAGTTCTCAAGCGACTTCTCACGCGGCAGCTGTTGGATACTGGCAGTTCATTCGTGGGACGGGGAAACGTTATGGTTTGGATATCAACCCGTTCGTCGATGAACGTCGTGACCCGGTGTTCGCAACTCAAGCAGCCGCTGAATACTTCAAAGGTCTTTATTCCGTTTTCGGTTCCTGGTATTTGGCAATGGCGTCCTACAACGTGGGTGAAAACCGCGTAAAACGCGAAGTGATGAATCACTACACGCGTGATTTCTGGGAGCTGGCTCGCAAAAACCGTTTGCCTAAAGAAACAATCAATTACGTTCCGAAATTTATCGCAGCTAAATTGATCGCCAAAGATCCGGCTAAATACGGTTTCGAAGATATCGATTATCTTCCACCGATCGAGTTCGATCACATCACGGTGAAACAACCAGTGAACATGCGCCAAATGGCTGACAAGCTCAACTTGAACTATGAGGACTTCAAAGCTTTGAATCCTAAGTTCAAAGGTGAAGTGGCGATCCTTAAAGGTAACGAGTTGATCCTTCGCGTTCCTCCAGGAACGACAGAGGCCGCAACTGTGGCGGCGACAGAGTCTTTCGTCACAGACGTAAAATTCATCGCGGACAGCGGCGATACGCAAACTTATAGAATTCGTAAAGGCGACAACTTAAAGTCGATCGCTCGTAAGTACAAAACTTCTGTAGCTTACCTTCGTGACTTGAATGACTTGCCAAGAAAATCACGTCTGACTGTGGGCCGCACGATCTACGTACCAGATCGCACACCCCTTCGTGATCGTTCAGACCGCAAAAACAACAGCACGGTAGCCGCTAAAGCCAACGCGAAGCCAGCTCCGGAAAAATCAGTTGAAACTGCCACGGCAGATTTAACGGGTGGCCGATTCTATGTGGTTCAATCAGGTGATTCGTTGTTCTCGATTGCACAAAGATATTCCACAAGCGTGGCCGAGCTTCAGAAAGCCAACAACATCAAACGCAAAAGCAAATTGAAGTTGGGCATGAAACTTAAAATTCCAGGCGGAGACAACAGCAGCTCTGCCCGGGAGGTAGCCAAAAGCAAGGTACACGTAGTCCGTAAGGGCGACAACCTGACTGACATCGCTGCCAAATACAACGTAACGGTTGGCCAGCTGAAACAAAAAAACAAGCTTCGCAATCCTGCAAGCTTGATGGTCGGAACAAGAATCCACATTCCGGTAGCTGAAAATAACTAAGCTAAAAACTAAAAACCCACTCGAAAGAGTGGGTTTTTTTATTTCCGAATGTCGCTGAAATTAGTTCATCGCTGAGATATACAATACGACTTTGTCTTTCACATCATAAGTGCCATCTTTATAGCGAACTTTTACGTTCGTGGGGCTGATGGAAGAACCTTGTCGCAGTGACTTCTCCACGATTTCAACACAAGAATATGGAGAGGTCGCCGCTTGGTGAACCAAGACTGTGAAGGCAACATTGCCACGCACTTTTGCCTGTTCGAAAATAGCCTCCACGCGGCAATTACCGTCTTCATTTTCGGCTGTCATGCCTGACGCCGTTCTAAGATCGTACATCTCAGCTAAGTCATTGCTGAAGCTATCTATTGAAAGAATACCTGTGATCGTAGCTGATTGAGTGTAGGAGCTTGGAGTTATGTGCAGAGCTCTTAAAGTGGTAAAGATCTGATCTGGTCGGCTTTGGTCGGGACGAGGTTTTGTTTCACCTTGTTGTTGTTCGCAGCGATTGGCATAGGCATTCGCACGCAAATCATACGCGCATCCTTTATTAAGCTCGTCGTTTCTTAGACCATCACAGTAGGCCGCAAGAGAATTAAAGGTATGGCTGCCAGTATTGCAGCCATTGCTTTCAAATTCATAGCTCAGCGTATGATTATCTTTGGAAGGTGAAGAGGAAGAGTCACAGGCAGAAAGAAGGGCTAGGGCAGAAGTAAGCAAAATCAGCGTCATTTGGGATTTAACTGTGTTCATGGATTCTCCATTAGTTAGTGTTGGTCCGTCCGAATTGCAGACCCGGTGCCACCTCTAAAGGCAATAGATTTGATTTGAGACCCAAATTTTCTAATTATCTGGAATTTTAGCGAAATAGATTTCCCATATCCTGGAAGGTGCCAGGTCCTATTTCTTGTTGCTGGAGAAGTTTTGTCAGCTTCATGCATTTCTCCGAGTCAGGTTGGTTGTTCAAAAATATGGAATAAACTTTATGAGGAGGTTGTATGACGATCTACACAGTAGGTTACGAAGGCTGCGATATCGATGAATTCGTGGCGGGCTTAAAAAAGAACAAAATCAAAAGAATCATCGATATCCGGAAAAACCCCGTCAGCCGTAAAAAAGGCTTTTCCAAAAACAAACTAGCCGCGGAATTAAAAGAAGCAGGAATCGAATACTTTTACTTGGGAAAAGAACTCGGCGTTCCGTCTGCCTGGAGAAAGGCCGCCAAAGAACATCTCATCACCCGCAAAAAAATGTTCAGCGACTATAAAACAAAAATCCTCCCCCAACACCCGGCAGAGATAAATGAAGTCATAGAGTTATCAAAGAAAAGAGGCCGCTCCGCTCTTCTATGTTATGAAAACAACGCCAGCGACTGTCACAGATCCTATTTGGCTAATGAGATGAGACGGTATCATAAAGATATCAAAGTCACCGATCTTAACGTCTTACCTCAGCAGAAGTTACTGCGAATTTCTGGTACAACATTGTACTCGCTCGGTTAACAAAGCCGACAATTATTTGCCTCCGTTCACTTCTTTTGCAGACTCAAGAGTATAGAGCAGATTTTATTTATATCTGAAGCATTTTCGTTTCTGGCATGTCGTCTGCAATGGGAGATCTACAACTTATAACTAGGAGTATATTTATGAAAAATTTGGCTTTGGTTCTTGTAGCAGCGACACTTTTGATCAGTTCTTATTCAAAGGCGGAATCCCTTGAAGTAGTTTGTTCCCGAGAAAGTGCGAAAGATTGCGTCTTGTACAGTATTAATCAGATTCCGAAATGCGAGCATTACACCACACCATCTGGAAATGCTTTGAGTCGTTGGTGCGTGGACAACGCAACTGACACGGCAATTAAAGTGATTTCAACTCTCGCTGGTCAACAAGGCCTGGCTTCAATTGAAGTCCTAGAGAGAATCAAAAATTGCCGCTATTATCCGTCAATTAATTCCAGACCTTATACGTCTGATTGCGTGAGTCAACTGGTTGATATCGCCAGCGGAATGATTCATTAATCAGATTTCCATAGACGCAAAAAAGCCGGGCAAATGACCCGGCTTTTTTGCGTTAAACACGTCTACCCAGCAAGCTGGGTGATCCGAGAACTAGTTTTTAATTGGAATTAAAAGAAGAAAAAAAAGTGCCTAGGAATAATCGTCAATGATAGCTCCTAGGCGAGGGGAATGAAACCAATCCTTTGTAATAAAAAGACCTTCCATTTTGCACACCTCTAAGTTCCCTTAGGTACTCTGTGACCTTTGGCAGCTGGCTGGCAGTGAAGCCCCTGTAGCTTTGCGCCCTACGGTTTCCCGTAGTTTGCCTTGAGGCAAAGGAAGGATCTAAATCCTAACGAGTGTAACCCTAGGAACCTCCTTTGAGTTATCGTAAGAATCTGAATCAAACCTTTTGCTTTAGCAATCCTGGTGACGCCTCGTCACTTCGGTGCTTCATCATGATGGTCGTGGATACGAAACTTCATCACTGTCCTCCTATAGCTGGCCCTAAAGCATTCACTCGATCAAGTCGAGTCTAACAGGCCCACTCGGTTTCAACTTTTACAGAATAACTCGATTTCCTTTTTCGACAAAGTGGTGGGCATCACTTTCTCAAAACAGTTCGAAAACGCGTCTCACACCGAGAAGCTCGAGTAAAAGCCCCTCGATAAAATTGAAAAGACCCCGAATGCTTTGATACCTTTTTTCATTTGTGAATGGAGAAACGCATGCACTGGGTAACGGCAAAACCCCTACCAAAAACTTTGCATCAAAGCAGTGGGCTGAGGGAGCAGTTGCCAGGAGCTCTTCTGATTGTAAACATAGTAATTAAATAATTATTTAGTGGGGGATTGATGAAAGTATTTCTGATGGCCGTCGTGTTTTTCCTGGGGGCTCGATAAGATGAAATATTCTTTCTTCGCATTTTATATTTTTGTGATCTCTTTGGGTGCCGACGCCAGCATAGATCCGGCTGTGATCTATGATGGCTCTCAGGTGCCGACGATTGAAATACAGCGCCGAGATTTGAAAGTGGCTCTTCCTGAGCAAAACCATGCCGTGGATTTTGGTAAGGTGAAGCCGCGGCAGACCAAGATTAAGTTTGTGAATTTCAAAAACAACACCGACCACGTGATCACTTGTCGTGGGGCTGCCTTTACAGGCGAGGGGTTTGGATACACCGTGGATCACTTTGAAGTCGAACCCGGAGAGACAACCTCTATGAAAGTGTCTTTCTATGCCAATCCGACTTCAGCCATTGGTGGCAAAAGGGGCAAGTTGGATATCCGCTATGCTCATGATGAGCCCGGGCTGGAAGATGTTTTAAGTATTCAAATGAAAGCGCAAATTTCCAAATAGAGTGCGAAGACACCGGGCAGGAATGGCGGTGTCTTCGGACTTGTGGGGGAGTGGTTAGTAGCAAACGCGGCCGTAATAGTACCAGCCATAGCTATAGCAATAGCAGCTATATCCGACAGGGGCCCATTGATTCAAATAACACCAACCATAGTTTGTGCAACATTTATTGCCCCAGTAATATTTGGCATCGCCTTGATCTTGTTTGGCCATGTCCAATTGTTCTTGTTCTTCAGTGGTGCTCATCAGTCCCGCGGCCTGGGTTTCAATCGGAAATAGGGGACGTCCCGAAGGAAGCTGTGATTGCGGAGCTGCGATCGCAGCGGAAGAAAATGCCAGAGCGAGAGCAAGGGTGGTAATGACCTTTCTCATAAAATCCTCCTTATCTTTTATTTACGGAAATCACTTTCCGCAAACGGTTCCAGGATAAATTTGGCCGGCGTATCTACAGTAGCATTCACTGCCGATTGGGAAGTTTCCCCATTCACAGGCGGGCGCAGGACCTACAGGGCAACAGATGCTCATCACATGGATGTCGTCTTGGGGCATTACTATGGGATTTTGAATGGGAAGTCGGAATGTTTCCGAGGACGAAGCCAGGACTGAGTGAGAAAATATCAATCCAATAGAGAGTGCGAGACAAAGCGCTTTCATAAATGCCTCTGAAAATAGAACGGCCACAAGTCTATTCTCGCCCAGCTAAATTCCACTCACAAGATACTGTGTTGCGGAACATAATCGGGACGGACTCATGGCCGAGGCGCTCTATTACAGAACTAGCGGCAAACGTGACCAGAGACTGTAGCGTCGCCACCACGAGAGCACTTACAAGGAGTACCAACATTGTGGTAAGAGCTCAATTCGCAGAAACCACCGCCGTAGCTTTGGAAGCAGCAGAATTTACCTTGAGTTGCCCAGTCAGCTTGTTCAGCCGCTTGGTCAGCAGTTGTTGCGTAAACTTCAGATTGAACCGTTACTGGTAGTTCAGGCATTGTCGATTCAGCATGTGCAGAAACGCAGAAACCCAAAGCGATCAATGTAGCAGCGAAGAATTTTTTCATGAGATCCCCCTCAATATGGTTTTGGTTATTCAACAAACAATCCAGAGTGATTGCAAGTTGTAAAACCTCAATGAAGGGGATTTGTGAGACCGTTTGAGAATCTAACTACGGGAGCATTTCACGCAGTTTGTCAGCGATGGCCATGAAAGCCTGTGCCTCAGCACCGTTGCTGTTGGCTTCGACGATCGGAATACCGGCTTCACAAGCCAATCCAACAGACGGGTTAAATGGAATTTCCCCAAGCTTTGCAATACCTTTTTGTGCTGCGTAAGAATCGATCTCCCCCTTAGGGAAGAGCTGCATTTTTTCGCCATTCACTGGATTGACCATGTAGGCCATGTTTTCCACCATGCCCAGCAAAGGCACGTTTACGCGTTGGAACATATCCACCGCTTTTTTAACGTCAATCAACGCGACGTTCTGTGGAGTGGACACCAAAACTGCGCCCGCCACTGGAACCTTTTGCGCCAAAGTGAGCTGGATATCACCCGTACCTGGAGGCAAGTCCACGACCAAGTAATCCAACTCGCCCCAATTCACATCACGCAGGAATTGATCCATAGCTTTGAACAACATCGGACCACGCCAGATGACCGCAGCGCCTTCTTCGATCAAAAAGCCGATGCTCATAAGTTTGATGCCATAGCGGTTGATCGGCTCAAGTTGATTCGTTTCGGGATTGATATTGGGTTTTTGAGCAAGTGAGCCCAACATACGAGGAATGCTCGGACCATAGACGTCAGCATCAAGTAAACCAACTTTTGATTTGCGCCCCAGGGCCATTGCGAGATTGGTCGCGACTGTACTCTTACCAACACCACCCTTACCCGAGCTGACCGCGATAATATGTTTCACTCCGGGAATTGCGTTTTGTTTTTCGAAAGGATTTGGTGCTGCCATGGTCAGGGACTCCTTGCTAATTTTAAGCTGACAACGAATAATAGACTTTACATGAATAGCCAAGAATTTTTGACGTTGAACCTTGTGGGAGCAGGGGCCTTCGTTGTCTGGTACCTTTTATCTAGAGGTGGGGGAAAAACTCCTACGCGCCTGGACATGAAAGCAAAGGACAGCGCGCCGCCGCTTATAAATCCTGAACCGCCAGCCTCTGCCAGAGAGGTGGGACCTGCGGCAGCTACGCGCGCTGCTGTTCACCCGGATTTACAAGAGGCCAAACCCAAAAATTTAAATGTGATCTTTTCCTATAATTCCCACACCTGGGACGCTTACGAAGTTTTAGGGGTGCCCGCGGGGGCTTCGATCAAGACCGTCACCGAAGCCTATCAATCACAAATCCGCCGTTGCAGCAAAGACTCGATCGAGTTTTTCGAAACGGCTTATAATGCCATTCTGAATAAAAAATAGTTCAAAATTTGACTGAAAATTAGCGCGCGTAAAGACAGCTTAAATTGCGCCCGCCTTCAATATGCTCCCATTGAAAACGCATTCGATCTGGATTTAAGAAAACCAGATCTTCGCGAACTGGCAGGCGTTGTGGGCCCAGATGGGCGGTTTCCACACTGCGCACGTATTGGTCATTAGTTTTTACCTGAATGGAGACTTTGCCGAAATCATTGCGGCTGAAGCGCGGTCCTTTGTCGATATGGCATAGGCGAACAGTTTCCAGCTCGCGCTCTTTAAAGCGGGGATTTAATACGAAGCCGCCACACTGTTCAATTAGGGTGATCGTGGTGGGACAGCCGTCAGCACCGCCAATCAAAATGTAAGAGCCTTCGCGCTCACTCCAAATAGGCGGGGGAGTTGTGGATGCAAATTCGCTCGCCATTTGATTTCCGTATTTCAGAACCGTCAGTCCCAACATGAGACAGCACAATAGTATTCGCATCTCCGCACTCCCGTTGGTGGAATGTGAAGCAAGGGCCGTGCGAGTTTCAGATCTGCTGAGCCGCCGCTCAGCAAGAATTTCTCAACTTGATGCGCTTAAGAGTTTCGACGGTGCCGAACCACGGCAGTCAGCGCTTGGAAGGACTCCCCCGGCGTCGTCACCGTCCTTTTTGGGTATTGCAATTGATCCAACTCATGGTGATTTCGACAGAGTGTTTTTTACTTCTGTTTTTTTACTTCTGCGCCGGTGTTGCATTGCTTCAGTTGTGTGATTGTAATTTTACTTTGTTTGACAGGGTTTTCGACGGCTGAGGATTGGCTTTGTGAGCTGTTCCTTGTTTTGATGAGGTCGATCACTTCCAGAAATTTTTCGTTGATTCGTGCTCATTTTCGAATGCCTAAAGCTGTCATTAGATGATCTTCAGGAAATACTTTTTCGAATGAAAATCTTCAAAAATTGAGTTTTTAAAGCGGGTGTATAACAGCTCCATTCGCGAAGTAAGCGACCATAAGGAGTGAGCATGAAACATCTCTCAAATATTCAGTTGTTGGAAAAAGTTAAAAATCTCGTCCAGCAAGAACGTCATATACAAGTTGAATTTTTGAATCATCTTCTGGAAGTGGACGTCCGTAAACTATTTTTGGAAATTGGCTATGGCAGCTTGTTTGACTATGTGACCCAAGAGCTCGGTTATTCTGAAAGCGCCGCTTATCGCAGAATTCAGGCGATGCGACTTTTGAAGTCCGTACCCGAAGTGCAACATAAAATTTCCAGTGGCGAGATCACTCTGACGACGGCTGCTCAGGTTCAAAGTTTTATTCGTGCTGAAACAAAAAGAGAAGGAGCTGTGTCCCTTGATTGCAAACGCGATTTGGTGGCGGCGATAGAACACAAGTCAACTCGTGAAGTGGAAAAGATTCTTATCAGCCAATCCCCTCAGGCTGCTTTGCCAACAGAACGCGTGCGACCTATTACCGAAAATCATTTGGAAATACGTCTTGTCATCGAAGAAAAGTTGCAGAGAAAATTGGATCAGCTAAAAGCACTTCTGTCTCATAACAACCATGACATGAATTATGCAGAACTCATTGATCTATTGGCTGACCGAGAATTGAAACGATCGAGCCCCAATTTAAAGAAATGCAGAAACACCGCGACACCGGCGCCGGAGTTGGGAAAAGGTTCGGGAGCAAACTCAAAGCCAGTGCGTGTGTCAGAACCTGAGCCAGTGACAGCGGCGTCGTCAGCGTCAGCGACTTTAACTGCGGGAATATTCGCGAAAAAAGAGTTTAAGAAAGGTCGTTATATTCCAGCAGGAGTTCGCCGTGCCGTTTGGAAAAGGGATCAAGGTTGCTGCACGTTTATCAGCCGTGAGGGAAAAAAGTGTGACTCAAAATACCAACTTCAATTTGATCATATTCAGCTTTATTCAAAAGGCGGCGCTCATTCGGTGGATAATCTGCGCTTGCTTTGCGCCAGTCATAACCGCCATCGACAAGATTAAATTTTAAAAGCCCGCGAGCAAGTTTAACTGCTTCAATGCCGGGTTTTTTTGCCTCAGTCGCTGAATGACAAGGGCAGTGACGGTAGCAGAGGCAGAGTAAGAGGTAAAGCTAGTAACCGTCGCAGTAAGAATGACGGTAACAATAACAAGGGCAGCGACAGAGTGCCAATCTGTTCAGATTTGGCACTCTCCATTCTAAAGATATTCCGTCATTGAAGCAGAATTGATCAGGCCGACAGCCACAGACAGGCCGGCAAGTAAAATCGACGCGGCTAAACTGTCGTTTTTAATTCTTTCCGAAAGCTTTGGAATGATCAGATGCAGGGCAAAGAACACGATGATTTGTACCACCAACGCCAAAGTGGCCCACACGAAAAGATCCATGGCCGAGTGACTTTGCTGAATGGCGCGGGCCAAAGGAATTGAGTATCCAGCAATGGCTCCCACCAAAGAAACGGCGGCCGAGGTACTGCCACTTTTAATCAGTTGAATTTCAGCATGGGGGGTGATCCAGATATAGATAAAAGTAAAGGCCATCAGGTAACCAAGGCCCGTGGAAAAATAAACTAGAAAACTAATGATCGCTTGCAGTGTTTCTTCGTTCATAAATTTTATTTCCTTTTTGAACTTAAATGATGAGGAATAAACTGACTGGTCGACTGGGTCACGACGCTGCTGTCTTCGCGAATCCCCAGGCCGGCGGCTTCTTCGCCTACGACCCAGGCGCCCAGGACGGGGTACTTGCCGTCAAAGCAGGGCAGCTCATGATAGGCCTGGAAAATGCTGCGCTGATCTTCGGAAAATCCTTCTGTTTGCAAGGTTTGAGTGCCATTTTCCCAAATTGTGATTTGATTTCCCTCGCGAGAGACAAAAGGTTTTTCCACGACCTTTCCAGAGGCGGGGCGTACGAAAAAGCTTGGCAACAGGTGGGGGTGATTGGGGTTGAGTTCCCACAAAATCGGCAAGAAGGCTTTCGAACTCATCAGGCGTTTCCAGGCAGGTTCGATGAACTGAGTTTTCTGAAGTTTGATGTAATTGCCAAAGCTCTCCTTGGAAAGCCACTCCCAAGGATATAATTTAAAGCATTGTTGGATCTGCTCGGCTTCCAAGTCGACAAAGAAATTACGATTGAAATCGTAACCTAAATCTTCAATAAAAATGAATTCCGTTTTAAATCCTGCTTGATGAGCTGTATCTCTCAGGTATTCCGTTTGCGTGATATCGTCAGCATGTCCGCGCAGACTGGTGAAATACAGAGTCTGTTTCTTGTCCGCCACCTCACTCCAACGTTTTACCAGGCGTTCATGAAGAGAATTGTACTGATCGTTTTCAGGGAAGACCTCTTGAAGCCAGTCCCATTGAATCACAGCAGCCTCGAACAAAGAGGTTGGTGTATCGGCATTGAATTCAAGCATCTTGGGCGGTGATTTAAAATCCCAACTTAAATCAAAACGACCATACACTGAAAGGTGATCCAGATTCCAAGAATCTTGGATGAGTTCAATTTCTCGGGCATTCAAACCCAAACGGTCGTACCAGCCACGTTCAATGATAGTCTCAGCGGCACGATGGCAGATCTCCAGCAAAGAGTTCGTGGCGTTTTCGATGATTGTTGCTTCCTGGAGGGTTAGTTCATAACAAACAGATTCATCCCAATAGGTATCACCTTCGGGAGTATGAAAGAGGAACCCTGATTTTTCTAACTTGTTTTGCCAATCGGGACGGGGAGAAATTTTTTTGCGAATCATAAATTAGCTGCCTGCAGAGAAGGCATGTCCGAAGCTGCCAAAACCACCACGAGAGATACTTCCGATCGATGCTCCGCTGCCTCGGCCGCCACCGCTTCCTCCGTGAAAACCGCTATAGTAAGAGCGACTGATATAACGACAGGTGTTTTCTGATGGTTGCGGCATGCACTCGTCAGAGTTCCAGTCTTTTTGGCAGTCTTGTGCAGTGTTGTAGCAATCTTGGCGACGCTCACAGAGAGCTAGAAAAAAGGGGATGGTCAGTGAGGCAAAAACTAAATACACGGGCCAGGTTCTGTTCTCGTCTTCTTCAGCCAAATTCCACTTGCCCATAAATCCCCACTGCTAAAACAGTGTGAGTTATAAATAATTGTTTGTATATAGATTTTACCGAGCTTGCGCAGAAAGGGGTTCTTTATAATCCGGCATCAGTTTTCCGCGATGGCACATGTAGCATGTGGACGCAGGACCTTTTTTGCCGTCGAAGCCGTTTTCTTTGAGCATTTGGGTCAGCTTCATGTGCTCTTTGCCGACTTTGAAACTTTTCTTGCTGTCGTCGGTGAAATTCTGAACGTTGTGACATTCAGTGCAGGTCACGCCCAACTCGCGGGAGATGGTTACCATCTCTTCACGAATTTTTTCTTCCTTTTTAACGAACTTGGGAACCGATTCCGCGGATGTAATAGATCCAACGAAGCAGAGAGCCAAAAAGAGAGTGAAAATCAAATGATTGCGCTGCATAAAAATAGCATGTCTTAGGACCCGGCCCGAGATCAAGAAAGACCCTGATTTGTTGACTGTATCTGGACCCGAGTGTAACTTTGTTGCCTAACCACTCCGAAGCCATCGGAGGAGAAAGTCGAGCCTTCATGAGCACTCCAGAAATTAGACCCCTTACCGATTTAGCCACTCTTGTCAGCCTTAGCAAACGTCGTGGATTTGTTTTCCAATCATCTGAAATTTACGGTGGTTTGGGAAGCTGCTGGGACTATGGTCCATTGGGCTCATTGATGAAGCTAAATGTAAAACGCGCATGGTGGAATGCCATGACTCGCAGACCAGATATCGTGGGTCTGGACGCAGCGATTTTGATGCATCCAATGGTATGGAAGGCTTCTGGTCACGTGGATGGATTCTCGGATCCCTTGGTGGACTGTAAAGACTGTAAAACACGTTTCCGTGCGGATAACACAGAGTCTTACCTTAAAGACAAAAAGTGCCCGAACTGTGGCAGCAAAAATTTGTCTGAAGAGCGTAACTTCAACTTGATGTTTAAAACTCACATGGGTCCTTTGGAAGACTCGGCGAGTGTGGTGTATTTGCGTCCGGAGACTGCTCAAGGTCACTTTGTGAACTTCTTGAACTGCCAACAATCGTCTCGCTACAAAGTTCCATTTGGTATCGCAGCGATCGGTAAATCTTTCCGTAACGAAATCACGCCAGGAAACTTTATTTTCCGTACGCGTGAATTCGAACAGATGGAAATGCAATATTTCGTAAAACCAGGAACTGACGAAAAATTCTTTGAAGAATGGAAAGAGCGTCGTTTGGCGTTCTATTCCAAATACGGTATCAAAAAAGAAAACTTGAAAGTTCACGTTCACGAAAAGCTGGCGCACTATGCACGTGCGGCGGTTGACGTGGAATACAAATTCCCAATGGGTTTCTCAGAGCTTGAGGGTATCCACAACCGTTCTGACTTCGATCTTACCCAACACATGAAGTTCTCGGGTAAAAACCTGGAGTACTTCGACGAAGCAAACAAAGAAAAATTCATCCCCTACGTTATTGAAACAGCTGTGGGTTGTGATCGCTTGTTCCTGGCGTTTATGTGCGATGCTTACCGTGAAGAAGTCACGAAAGACGAAGCGGGTAAAGAGGACGTGCGCGTGGTGATGGGTCTTCACCCAGAAATCGCTCCGTTTAAAGTTGCTATTTTGCCATTGTCTAAAAAAGAAGAACTGACTTCGATCGCGGATAAACTTCGTGATCAATTGGCTGAAGATTTCGATGTGACATATGACGAAGCTGCTTCCATCGGTAAGCGCTACCGTCGTCAAGACGAAATCGGAACTCCGTTCTGCGTAACCATCGACTTCGATACCATCAACGACCAAGCCGTGACAGTTCGTCACCGCGATACCATGGTTCAAGAGCGTATCCCAATGTCCCAATTGAACGCCTACGTAGCCGCAAAAATCAAAAACTTCTAGAAGGTGCCAGGTCCTATTTATGGGGACTGCGCATAAAAAAAGGGAGCTTCATCGGCTCCCTTTTTTTATTTTCCGATCGCTATTACGTGAACATTAACTGCCATTTCTGGTTGATCCGGGACTTTCACACCATAGTGTAAGTCGCTAGGTACGAAATGGATCGTGTCGGTAAATGAAGGAACACGATTTTCTATTTTTGTATTTGGGTAAACTTGAATCAATGCATTTCCGGCAAAAGACAATTTTCCGTCTTGAGTGACTACCAGAGGTGCACTTAACCATTGAAATCTTAGACGTGCTCCATCTTGGCAGTTCAACGTAAGAACTTTATCGGGAGTTTCAAATTTCTCGCCCAGGCAAGTGGTTTGAGGTGTAACGAACACGAATTGAAGTTGAACTTTTTCGTCTTTTTCTAGGGCTCTGTATTGCATATTGTTCTGGGCAAAAACGAGGCTGGAAAAAAGAAGCGAAGCAAGTAATAGGGATACTGGTTTCATTGACGCTCTCCTAAATGAGTTTTATTTTCCCTGTTTAAATGATGCGCAGCGATAGTTCCATCTAAATTAAATATGAAATGAGTATTATTGGTGCCTTATGGTAACCGGGTGTTTTCTTCATTTTAAGCAATGGGTCATCCCTTACTGGGGAGTAAAGGATGACAGCTCTTCGTGTTTTTGATAGCTGGGACCCTGTTTATTGAAGGGGAGTTCCATGAAAAACCTATTGATCGCAGCTTTGGTGATTTTCAATCTATCTCATGCTTGGGCGGAAGAGTCTGATCTGCCAATTCCAGGTGATGATGGTTCCGGTCCGGTGCAACCTCTTCCAGAACCTCCTCCACCGTCTCAGCCCGAAAATCCGACGCCACAACCTCCGCAACAACCGCAGCCTCCGCAGGCGCCGCGTCCGCCAGCAAACGGTGGCCCGGGTGTGGATACAGATGATCAGTTCACGGTAGGTGATCGTGCTTTGGCGGTATTGGACAGCATGTACATCACCGGAACAATCGCAGCCATTTCTCGCGATGCTAAGCTTGTGACGATTCGTAATGAATTTAACGGACAGTTCACGTCGGTAAAATCCAAATTCGTGGGTGTGTGGTTGAGCTGTGATAACAAAGGTTATTGTGCAGGAACTCGTGGCATGTATGAATTCAATCGCGGCCGCAATTACAATCCCGTGCAAATTCAAGCCGTGTATTCGAATGGCTACATGGTGGTGAAAGAAGAACTTTCCAGCAGAGTGTATGTGGCGTCGACGAAGGAAGTTCTGCGTGCGACGACGTGTGATCGTAAATCTCGTATTTGCAACGATGATCTGGTGCTGACAGAACCAGTGAATGGCATGCCGTATTTTGAAACACGCGTGGTTCAAGTTTACGAAGACGGTGTGTACTTGATCAACACTTTGAACGGTGGCAAAGACATTCGCAAAAATGGCGATTTGGTAAGACAGACCACGTGTTACCGTAGTTTGTGTGTCGGTCAGCAAACCTACATGGGCAATGTTTTACGTGCCTACGATAATGGCTTCTTTACTCTGCAAGATCCTTATTCTGGTAATTTGACTTTGCGCCCTTACCGCGAGATTCGCTAACAGGGGCCGCGTGTAATTTCACTGAACACGGCGCCGTTAAAAGGAGCCGTGTTTTATGAAAGCAGCTTTGTTCGTTCTTCTAGTTTTAGTCGGATTTCATACGACTTCCTGGGCACAGCTTCAAGACTTGCCCACTCCAGGGGATGAGTTTCCTCAACCCTTACCTCCTGATCCCAATGACCCTGTTCCTCCTCCGTCACAGCAGCCGACACCGCCGCCAGCGCCGGGGCGAATTTCAGTCGGCGATTTCGTTTTGTCGGGTCCGTTTAAGGGGCAAAACTATGTGACCGGAATCGTGGTCAAAGTCTCAACCGATGTGCGAACAATTTGGGTTCGAGACGACGATGACAATCAAGTTTATCAGCGCGAGTCTCGTTATATTTCTCGACGCATGCAAAAGGGCCCGAGAGATATCTGGCCGGGGGATAAAGTTCTTTCCGGGCCCTTTAGAAATCAGCAGTATTCGGAAGGTATTGTCAGAGCGGTCTATGAGCGCGGGCTTTTCATTGTACAGGAAAATCTGGATGGTCGCAGTTACGTGCGCAATCAAACGTTGGTGGCTAAAAGAATCGATTGTTATAGAAATCTGTGCGCCGAGGATAATGTCTGGGTGGGAGCAAAATCGGGGATTATACGTTCCGCATTTGATTCCGGGAAATTCACAGTGATGGACCTGGTTGATCGAAAACTTTATTTGCGAGACTATCGCGATCTGAAAAAGAAATAAAAAAAGGGAGCCTTGTGAGCTCCCTTTTTTTAGATTCGAAGACTAGTTATCCAGAGTGATTTGACGGCTGCCCGCTGGGCGATTCAACATACCGTCAACCTGTCTGCCGGCAACAGCATCTTTGCAATCCAGTTGGATCACACTGGCTTCATCTTGCATGATGGCGCAGGCAGAATTCTCAGAAAAAACTTTGTAAGACATTTGAGCCACGCAAAGATCGCCTTCTGGTTGTTTAGCAGCCGCCACAACGGTACCGACGATCATAGCTTCGTCGTACGGACAGTACGTCGCTGCAAAGGCTGAAGTGGAGGCAAGTAAACTCAAAATAACGGCGAATGCTTTCATGGAAATCTCCTTAAAATCGTTAATTTCAATAATCAGGTTTTTAACATAGCGAGGCGAAGCCCTGGGGAAGTAATTGGCCGGCTTGTAAAACGGAGAGGGGTGTTCACTAAATTGTCACCTAAGTGCTGGTTTTTCTTTGAGTTTACGGAACCCCCTGGAGATCTGGTTTGGCCCACCTATTGCGAGGGGCGAAGTGTCGAAATATTTCATTGATTCTAAGGGTTTAGCTTGATCTTATGCTAGGTGTTTCAGACACATTTTAAGAGTATTCAGACAAGCTGGAAGGAAAACTATGAACCAGAACGTCACTGTTGAGAAACCAACTAACAAAGCAACTATTCCGCAGAAGTTCGTTTATTTCTTCGCGGCCGGAGATTCCGAAGGCAACGCGGGGATGAAAAACATCTTGGGTGGTAAGGGAGCAAACCTTGCCGAAATGACTTCTTTGGGAATTCCAGTTCCTCCTGGATTCACAATTTCGACGGAGATCTGCACGCACTTCTACGAAGAAGGTGGCAAGCTTCCTGAATGGGTTCGTCCCAAAGTGATCGAAGCCATGCAAAAAGTGGAAGCGAAAATCGGTAAAAAATTCGGTGATGTGAACAATCCACTTTTGGTTTCTGTTCGCTCCGGTGCTCGTGCTTCCATGCCAGGGATGATGGATACAATCCTGAACTTGGGTCTGAACGATCAAACGGTTGAGGGCTTGGCCAAATCTTCTAACAACCCACGCTTTGCCTGGGATTCTTATCGTCGTTTCATTCAAATGTACTCTGACGTGGTGATGGGCATGAACTCGTCACTTCTTGAAGTGACATTGGAAGATTTGAAAGAGGACAAACACTATAAACTTGATACAGAAATGACTGTGGATGATTTGAAGTTGTTGGTGAAAAAGTTCAAAGAGCTTGTGCACCAAATGACCGGTCAATCTTTCCCTTCTGATCCTTGGGAGCAATTGTGGGGATCTGTTTCAGCGGTATTCCGTTCTTGGAATACACCTCGTGCGATCACTTACCGTGAACTGCACAGCATTCCTGCGGCATGGGGGACAGCGGTTAACATCCAGTCCATGGTTTTCGGTAACATGGGTGATGACTCGGCAACAGGTGTGGCGTTTACGCGCAACCCTTCCACAGGGGATAAAGCGTTCTATGGTGAGTTCTTGATCAATGCGCAAGGTGAAGACGTTGTGGCAGGTATCAGAACTCCGCAACCGATCACGAAAATCGCAGCAGCAGCGACAGGTGTTCAGTCTTTGGAAGAAGCTCTTCCAAATGCTTACCAACAGCTGGTGGATATTTATAAAAAACTGGAAGGTCATTACCGCGATATGCAAGACATCGAGTTCACGATCGAGCGCTCCACATTGTGGATGCTGCAAACTCGAAACGGGAAACGTACAGCAGCGGCGGCTTTGAAAATCGCCTGTGACATGATCGATGAAAAGTTGATCACGGAAGAGGAAGCTCTTCTGCGTCTGGAACCTTCTTCGTTGGATCAGCTTCTGCATCCGACCTTGGATCCCAAGGCACAAAAAACATTGCTTGCGAAAGGTTTGCCAGCATCCCCAGGTGGTGTGAACGGTCAAATCGTTTTCACATCTGAAGAAGCGGTCGAGTGGAAAGAGCAAGGCAAAAAAGTCATCCTGGTTCGCGTGGAAACTTCTCCGGAAGACATCGCGGGTATGGTGGCAGCACAAGGTATCTTCACAACTCGTGGGGGTATGACATCACATGCGGCAGTTGTGGCCCGTGGTATGGGTAAATGCTGTGTGGCCGGTTGTGGTGAGGTCGAAGTCGACTACCGCACCGAAACTATGAAAGTGAAAGGCTACGTTCTTAAAAAAGGCGATGTGATCACTTTGGATGGTTCTACTGGTGAAGTTTTCTTGGGCGAAGTGAAAACTATCGAACCAAAATTGGATCAATACTTTGAACGCATCATGAAAATCGCAGATCGCACTCGTAAGTTGAAAGTACGCACGAATGCCGACACTCCAAAAGATGCGCAAACAGCTAAAAACTTCGGTGCGGAAGGTATTGGTCTTTGCCGTACGGAGCACATGTTCTTTGGTGCGGACCGTATCGATGCAGTTCGTGAAATGATCATTGCTGATAACAAAATGGATCGCGAAAAAGCATTGGCGAAATTGTTGCCAATGCAACGTGATGACTTCTATCAATTGTTCAAAATCATGGACGGCTTGCCAGTGACAATCCGTTTGCTGGATCCACCTCTTCATGAGTTCGTTCCGCACACAGATGAGGAAACGAAAGAATTGGCAAAGCGTATTGATACCGACTTTGATCGTCTTCGTTCCAAAGTAAAAGCTTTGCACGAATTCAATCCGATGTTGGGTCACCGTGGTTGCCGTCTGGCGATCACGTATCCTGAAATCTATATCATGCAAGTTCGCGCCATCGCGGAAGCAGCGTGCATGATGTTGAAGGAAGGTTTGAAACTTTCGGCTCCGGAAATCATGATCCCGTTGGTTGCCACTGACAAAGAGTTGGATATCCTTCGTGGTCAGGCAGAAAAAGAAGTTAAGAAAGTTCAAAACGAGAAAAACATGAAATTCGATTACGCCATCGGCACTATGATCGAACTTCCGCGTGCAGCTCTTACTGCTGACGCGATTGCAGAGCATGCAGACTTCTTTAGCTTTGGTACGAACGATTTGACTCAGACGACGTTGGGGTTGTCCCGTGACGACTCGGGCCGTTTCCTGGGTTCCTATGTTTCCAGTGGTATCTTGCCAAAAGATCCATTCCAATCCATCGATCAAGTGGGCGTGGGTTCCTTGGTGAAGATGGGTGTGGACTTGGGTCGCCGTATGAAGCCTTCACTGAAAATCGGCGTTTGCGGAGAGCATGGTGGTGATCCTGAATCCATCGAGTTCTTCCACAAAGCAGGGTTGGATTACGTTTCTTGTTCTCCATTCCGCGTGCCTATTGCCAGATTGGCAGCGGCGAGAGCGGCACTTCTGACAAAGAAGTTGCATTCCTAAGAAAATCTAAGGGAGCCTAAGGGCTCCCTTTTTATTTGTCGGTCTTTGTTTGGCTGCAAGGGGCGCTGTAAATGTTTTTTCAATATGTGCAGAACTTGTTAAAGTCTTTCTATGTTGAAATTATCTGGCGCTCTCCTTGTTCTGATTATTTGTCAGACTTTGTGTTCACAAACCTGGGCCAAGTGTGAACGGACATTTCGTGTCGGCGTTATTAACAATGAGCCATTGTATTTTCTGACGAAAGAGGGAGCTCGTGGCTCGATGTTGGATACGATCGAGGAGCTTGGTAAACGCACAGGATGTCATTTTGAAATTTTAGAAATGTCTCGACCCACGCTGGTGGAAAGACTCAAAAATGCCAGCGTCGATATCACCGTTCTTTCCATCAAGACGCGGACCATGGATCGGGTAGGAAATTTTATTCAAATGTTTCGCAGTTATCGCGCGGTGGTTTTTTCTCCAGATTTACAGAAACAGAAATATGATTTGAAGCAGGCTCTTGCAGATAAATCCGTCATCTTTGGAAGTTTTATCGGCACGCAGGGATATTTTAAAAGTGAGGAAATCGATCTGCTACGCGAACAAAAGCGTGTGCGGGAGTTCCCTGACTATGCCACGGTCTATCAAGCTCTTAAAAGGGGACAAGTCAAAGTATTCGTGGGCTCCGTCGCTATTTCTGATTACTTTATGCGCAAGTATAAAATGCTCGATTTTGGCCTTCAAATAGATCGGGATCTGGCGACGGCCATCGGCACTTACTATGCAAAGAAAAGAGTGAGTGAGGCTGAAGCTAAGATGCTCGAAGCAGCTCTTAAATCAATGGTCAAAGACGGCACATTTGTTAAAATCTACTCCCGCTTTTCCTCCGAGTTAGCTGTTAAAAACGCGATTGTTCCTATTGAATAAAGTGTGATTGTCCAGTTGGGAATTCCCGGGAAAATCCGATAACGGCTTTATGCGTTTTTTCCTGATTCTCACTCTGGTACTTTCTATCGCTCGTCTGGCATTCGCCAGCGACGAAGCACCGCCATTGTGGGAATGGGGCTTTGGTCTGGGCTACATTCGCTATGCCGACTATCCCTCGTCCGATGAATATTCTGATCTGATGTTACCCTTTCCAACCTTCCAGTATCGTGGTGAATACTTGCGCGCCGATGATCGTGAAGGCGGACGCGCCTATCTTTTTAAGTCCCACGAATGGTCCTTGGAATTTTCTGGTGGGGGGCGACTGCCGCTGGATTCCTCCAACAATTTAGCTCGTGTGGGGATGGAAAACTTGCCGTTGGTTTTAGATGGCGGTCCGCAATTGGTTTATGCCAGTGGACGGACCTGGGAGTTCCAGCTAGCGCCATTTTTTTCCGCAGCGGCCTATGGCACGCACATACGGCAAAATGGTATGCGCTTTAAGGCGCAGGTTTTGTATCGCTGGGAAGGTGAAACGCGGGGGCCGTTTGCTTCGCCGATTATTATCTCTGGGACTGCGGCTTTTGAAATGAATGCGGCAACACAAGAGTACATGCGAACTTATTTCGAAGTGGATCCGATCTATGCAACGCCGTCTCGTTCTACGTACAATGCCGTTGCAGGTTTTTTAAACAACAACATTTCCTATTATCAACGATTCTCGTCGGGACGCTTTTCAATGTATATCGGTGGGTCTGTTTCCGACTATTCATGGTCGGTAAACCGCAGCAGTCCGTTGCACAAAGCTGATTTGAATGTCGGTTATGGTATCGGGATGACCTATCAACTTGGCGAATCTGCGCGACCTTCGATTGCTCCTGAAGACACCCAAGGTGTGATCAATCGTTACAGACAGTTGCGCCAGGAACGGTTAATTCCTAGCGACTAGTTATTTGCAGGATTGGGTGGCCTGCGCATTGTCGCGGGCTGCGAGTTTCTGGCAACTACTTGGAACATTTCCGCCCGTCGCAAGTTGCCACTGCATAGCACGGTAAAGCAATGTTGAGTGCGGTTCCTTCGCATTAAGATTCTTCAAAGGATAAAGTGTATCCATCATCGCACAGGCGACGTTTCCAGAGGCAACCTGAGACTGCACGGCCAGAGTCGCAGTAGTTTTTGCGGCAAACAAATCTGCAAAATCTTCGTACTCATACTGCTCAGAGGATTGTTTGCTTTTAACACATGTTTTAGCCGCATCAGACATCGTGCTTAAAGCCCCCACAGTATGTCCGATTTCGTGGGCTAAAAGCCCCACGCCAAGCTCAGGGTACCTTACAGCGTACCAACTCACGACGACAGTTCCAAAAGCGACAGAAGTGCTATCAGTTATTCTGCTATCAGGCAGACGTGGACACAGATTGTCTTCATCTGAGGAGTCGGAAAACAACATCAGGATTAGAGCTTTGCTGTAAATGGATTGCGTATCCAAGGCATCTAAACTTGCGGTGTCTTGCTCTGCATATCTGATTTTGGCTTGCATGGATGAATACCAATTCGTGCTATTGTCTTGAGCAGACTCAGGATAGATAAATTTGAGTTCTTTAACTTTTTCAAAAGCAGGATCCTGGGTGTTCAGTTGCGCCAGAGCGGAAGTGCGTGTTTGCTCTGCCAACGATTTAAATTTTTGGATTTGCTCTGGCTGAGGATAAAGATTGATAGACTGGTAATAGTGATCAGAACAGCGGTCCGTCAGATCTGTTTGAGTTCTTTTAGTTAAATCTTTTTGGAATGATTTATTAGAGTAGTATTTGTAAAGTTCCTCTGTCGTAAACGGTGTACTTTTCATAAGTTCCGTAATCAAAGAAACACCTGGACCGAAAAGAAAGTGGTCAAGTCGGCGCATCTGTAAAGCGAACGCGGAAAGGGCTTCGGCTTCCATCATATCCAAGGGCACGGATCTGCGAATTTTATCAGAGATGACCGGATCGAAAGGATTTACTCCCGCGATCAGCTTGTTCAAACGGGGTAAAGTTCTTTCGATGAAATTAAGTTCAAGTGTGGCGGCATTAGTTAGTGAAGTCTGCGGATGCATTTCCTCTAAAAAATCCCATTTTCCGTAGGATTCAAATGCCAGAGACGCCTTCTGGAAATCAAGCTCGGAAAACTTGCCATTCCAATAAGTGCTGGCTGCGGGAATTTTTTGGACGTTGTTCAAGACATACAAAGTTTGCAGCACGCGCAGTTGATCTTCAGTTAACTTGATGGAAGCAAACTCACTGTCTTTCGCTTCCAGAAGATCCAACCATTTTTGCGCATTTGCCTTACGAATATTATAGTACTTCACCAAAGCGGGTTGAATATAATCTGTATAATATTTTTTCTGTTGCTCTGTCGGAGTGGCTGCCGACTCGGTCATCTTGATAAGGCTAGGGTATTGTTTAAAGTAAGATGAGCAAAGCTCCTGGGTGCAGTTGTATTCCAAGGGATACTGTTCTTGAAACTTTTTGCTGACGTCGGTGTTCGCTGTAAATCCACGGTCATCAATGCCGTTGCCAAGTGTATTTGCTGATGGATTTTGAGCCGAATTTTGTGGTGCATTTAAATTCTGAGGAGTGGCCGTTGAGGAGTCACGACAGGCAACCAAATTTGTCGCTAGGACTAGAGTAATTGCTGTTAAATATGTGAAGTGTCTCATTGTGAGAATCTCCCTATTTTGGTTTTACACCTGTCAATGTACTGACGCTAAAACCACTGTCTATTCGAGGTGATTTCCGAGTTTCGTACACACCGAATATCAATGCGATGATGATGCCGAAAAACTAAACAGTGCCGTGTGTTATGGTTCGACAAACAAAGTTACGAATGTTTAATGACGGCCATATGAATACGAGCAGTCACAAAGCGCAGACATATCGAGATTTTATTTTTGAAGAATTCAAAAAAAGAAAGACGAAAAATTCGTCTTATTCGATGCGTGCGTTCTCTCGTGATTTAGGTGTGAATGCCTCGCGACTCAGTGAAATTATGAATGGGAAAGTGGGATTGTCTGATTTAAAGGGCGCGGAGATGGCTGAGTGTTTTGGCCTCAGCGGACGTGATCGTGAATATTTTTTGGACCTCATTCGCGCAGAACATGCCCGCAGTTCTATTGCGAAAAAAGAGGCTCGCGAACGCGTTCGTACCTATTTAATGGATGAACGCACTTTGACAGATTCTGAAATTCAAACAGTGGCGGACTGGCGCAGTCTCGCACTTTTGGAGCTTCTCGCTATTCCTCAAATTGAAACGTCAGTCCCTTCTTTTGCGCAACATCTCGGGCTTCCCGCTGCGGAAGTTGAGGCGGTGGTTGAACAATTGGTGGCGGCGCAGATGCTGGATATTTCCGAAGCAAAATGGAAGGCTCTGGAAGGTGACTTCACGACATCAGCGGACGTCTCGTCTTTGGCAATACAGAATTTTCATCAACAGATGTTACAACGTGCGGGTCGTGCCATTCAGGACGATGCGGTGGAAGACCGCGAGTTCTCTTCAATTATTTTTGCGATGAATGCCGAGCAGATAAAATATGCCAAGAACCGTCTGCGTGAATTCCGTCGGTCTTTAGTCAAAGAATTGGAAGCTATTCCTGGGAAAGAAAAAGTCTTTAGTTTGTCGATGCAGTTATTTGAACTTAAAGGAGATGCAAAATGAAATCTCTGATTTGCATTTTTGTTTTACTATTCTCTATTAATATCTTCGCCGCAAAGGAAGTTCAAAACGGCGGTGGTGGTACCAGTCAGGATGGCACATATCAAACTTTCGGCTCGGCGCGAATTTCGGTAGATAAAGAACCTCTGAAGTTTCTGGCGGTGCCAGGGTTGAGCTTGTTGGTGGATAGAATTTTGCGCATGCCTATACCTGATAATGTGAAAGGCGACTTGCTGGCTTCCATCACGCCGTCATTTGCGCGCACTTATCATCAAATCACGTCTCAAAAATTTGATCCAGAGACGCGTGCGAATCTGATTGAGATCTATGCGAAACTTTTGAACGTCCCTCCCGCTAAAGTTGTTATCTTTGCGGTGACAGAGCCCCGTGCTAAAAAAACCATGTTGTTGCCGGAGTTTTTCCGTTTAAGTGAAGTCGAGCAGGCGGCGGTTCTTTTTCATGAAGCCTTGTGGATTGTAAATCCAAAGGCAACATATGAACAGATCGTCAACATCGAGCAAGTTGCTCAAGACTATTTTCAAGGACCGAACAGCAAAAGCTATTCGTTAAGAATGTTATATGATCTCGGGGTCTTTATTGGTCAGCCGATGCTGCCCCTGGCTCCGGCCATCATTCTGCAATATCGTCCCGATACTATCTTAAAGGAAGATTGGGCACCGGTGATCATTCCGATGGACGATTTTTTTGGAGGATTCGATGGACTGGATCGCTTCCTTTGTAAAAAATCGGAGTCTGAGTTGTGTTTGGATCCGTTTCCCAATGCCATCGATCTGCGTGACGTGATTCGCCTCAAGGCGGCGCAAGATCCCGATAATTTATTTTTTTTAGTTTTCAGTGATTATCTTGAATTTGCGCACAACTTCCGTGTCGCGATTACGGAGAAAGTGAGAGGCGCGGTTCCATTTAGTGAGTACTATCACAGCCTTTTTCTGGAAATCAGTGTTCAAGCACCAAAGACTTCATTTTTTAATATAATCGACTCACGGGGCCGCCGCGTTGGTCGTCTTGATCTCAATTAACGTGTAAAGTACGTGACCAAAATGGCCAGTGTCAGGGTGGTTATCACTATCTTAAAAGCGGTCTTTTTCGTAACGTCTTCTTGGGGATAAATTTCAGATTTTTTGTATTGCATAGATGCCTCCTGTTGAGCACATCCTAAAACTGCTTGAATCAAGGAGGAGTAAAATGCCTCTCGAAGCTCGTTAAAAAGAAATCAAAAGCAAATTTTTAGCGCTTTGCATCTAATGCAGAGCGCTCTGTAGTTTCCTGAGTCGCGACGTTTCTGCTTAACTTTTCAGCGTTTAGTCTTCTTTTGGCAAGCCACAGTTGACATACATCCCGACAACTTAGAGAGTTAAATGGCCTTTGGTCTAGCTAGACCTTGGGCTTGTATATTTTGAGGGGTAGCTAAGGTCTGGAGGCCGAGGCTCATTGTAGCTCAAGAGGGGAATATACCTTGAGAATTAAAAAGATTGAACTCATTGGTTTTAAGTCGTTCAAAGATCGCACTGTGATCCATTTCGATTCTGGTATTACCGGTATCGTGGGACCAAATGGTTGCGGTAAATCCAACATCGTCGATGCTCTTATGTGGGTTATGGGTGACCAGTCTGCGAAAGATCTTCGTGCTTCGCAAATGACTGACGTTATCTTCGGTGGTGCGGAAGGCTACGCTCCGCTAGGTATGTGTGAAGTGTCGTTGACGCTTGAAAATGATGGTGGCGCATTCCCGGTTAAATACATCAAGCACTCTGAAATCATGGTGACTCGTCGTCTTCACAGAAATGGTGAGGGGGAGTACTTCATCAATAAAGAACCAGCTCGTTTGAAGGACTTGCAAGAGATCTTCATGGATACGGGTGCGGGCTCTAAAGGTTTCTCGATCATCGCTCAAGGTATGATCGGTAAGATCATCACTTCGAAACCTGAAGACCGCCGTATGCTTATCGAAGAAGCAGCGGGTATTACGAAGTTCAAAGCTCGTAAAAAAGAATCGCAACGTAAACTGATCCAAACAGATCAAAACTTGCTGCGTTTGCAGGACATCGTAGGCGAGTTAAAGCGCCAAATCGATTCTTTGCAAAGACAAGCGCAACGTGCAGAACGTTATCGCAATATCAAAAATCAAATCGAAGATTTGGATTTGTGGTTGTCGACAGCTCAGTACGTGGAATTGAAACGCGCCGCTGACGAAGCGCAAGCGATCTTCAATGAAGCGCAAAGCATGGAAATCGAAGGGGATGCCAACCTTTCGACTCTTCAAGGGCAATTGGAAGTTTTGAAACTTCAAATCCTTGAAAAAGAGAAAATGGCCGAAGAGCACCAGACTGTTTACTTCGACAAACAAGGCACTGTTCAAAAGAAAGAGATGGAGATTCAAGAACTTCGTTTCGAAATTGAACAGGCTCGTCGTAATGAGCAAATGACTGGCACGATCCTACAAGAGCAACAAGCTCGTCAGGAATTGCTTGCTCGTGACAAGGCTTCTTTGGAAGCTCAAGTGAATGAACTTAAAGAGGAAGCAGAAACTCTGACTTCCACTTTCAACGAAAAAAATGACATCTTCCAAAACTTCAACTCCCGTATCGGCACAGTTGATGAAGATTTGACGGTGAAACGTCGCGAATTGTTTGCGGTCGGTCAGTCCGAGTCTTCTTTGGATGCTCGCGTGAATTCTTTGTCAGCTCAAATCGCTGACTTAAGTGAGCGCCAGGACAACGAACAACAGGTTTTGAACGAACTTCGTGAAAAACAAGTTGAGTTCGAAAGCCGTCGTAAAAAAGTCATGAACGAACTTGATAAAGAACGCCAAATGCAATTGGATTTGGCTTCTGACGTTGATTCTTTCGAAGCTAATAAAAAGATTCTGACAGAGTCTGCGGCAGAGAAAAAATTGGAAGTGGAATCATTCAAAGATTCTTTGAATGAAGTCGCTTCTCGTTTGTACGGTCTTGAAAACTTGCAAAACAACTTCGAGGGTTTCCAAGAAGGTGTGAAGCAAGTGATGTTGTGGCAAAAAACTCGCTCTCAAGAGTTGATGGCGGATGGTTCTGTTGTCACTCACTTCCAACCGGTTTCTGAGGTTGTTGAAGTTCCGGCTGAGTACGAAGTGGCGATGGAAGCGGCATTGGGCTCACGCCTGCAAATGCTTCTTTCTTCTGACGCGAATATCGCGGTGGATGCCGTTTCTCACCTGAAAGAACAAAAATCCGGTCGTTCCAGCTTTATGTCGGCAACGGACCAATCTTTGGCTTTCCAACGTTCTGAATCTCCAATCGGTCAAGAGGGCGTTCAAGCGATCTTGAAAGACGTGGTTCAGGCCGCTGATAAGTTCAAAAATGCTGTTACCTACATGTTGGACGGTGTGGCGATCGTCGATTCTATCCGCACGGCTTTGAATCTTCGCGCGACATACACTGGTTGGACATTCGTAACTCTTGACGGTGATACTTTGACTGCTGACGGGGTTTTGACGGGTGGTTCTTCTGAATCTGCGGATTCAGGAATGCTGAAACGTCGCCGTGAAATCAAAGAATTGTCTGAGAAAAAAGACGAATACGCTGGGAAACTTCAATTGGCGCAAATGGCGCTTAAAAAAGTTGAAGAGCAATTGGCGAACGTATTGAACGACTTTGAAGGCGCTCAAAAACGTAAAATCGACCAAGAAATCAAAGTGACTGAATTCAGAAAAGACCTTGAGCGCGCCGAGAACGAAGTTCAAAACGCGCAAGCTGCGGTTGAACGCCAGGAACGTGAAGTCAAAAAACTGACTGAGCAACTGGAAGTTCAAGAGCAGAAAATGGAAGAGTTGAATGAGGCTTTGATCCAAGCTCGTGAAAAGAAAGTTCTTCTTGAAGGCGAAGTTGAGACTTTGAACTCTGAATTGAACTCGGTTCGCCTGGGCTTTGACGGCCTTCAGGCTGAAGTGACAGATCTTCAGGTCAAATCAGCTTCCAAAACACAAGAATACACAGGTGTTTTGAGACAGCTTGAGATGGTTTCCAAATCGTTGGCAGATCTTGATGCGCAATTGGCTCGTATGAGCGAAGAAGCCGAAGGTTACAACTCTCAAATGACTGAGAGCCAAGTGACTTTGGAAGAAAAGAAAATTGAATTTGAACGCCTTTTGGACGAAGTGGAGCAATTAAAATTGCAAGCGGCTCGTACTAAAGACGAATACGAAGTGATGTCTGAGTCGATCCGCGCGATTGAAGAGGAAGCAAGTACTTCCCAACGTCTGCGCAACGAAAGACAACACAAAATGAACGACTCTCAATTGAAGCTTGAACAAGCTAAGATGAAAGAGCAGTACTTGATCGAATCTATCCGTGAACGTTACATGTTGAACCTTCCTGATGTGGTTGAAAAATACATCAATAAAGAAGGCGACTTCATGGAAGCGGATGCTCAATTGAAAGATCTTCGCGAGAAATTGGCGAAAATCGGTGAAGTGAACTTGTCAGCGATCGAAGAGTACGAAGAAACAGCGACTCGTTATGAGTTCCTGACGAAACAACACGCCGATTTGACGGAAGCGAAAGAGCAACTTCGTAAAGTTATCGATCGTATCAACAGAATCTGCTCGAAACGTTTCAAAGAGACTTTCGATTTGGTGAACGAGCGTTTCACTCGCGTCTTCCCAGTCCTATTCGGCGGTGGTGAAGCGTGGTTGGAGCTGGTTGAAGAAACAGAGAAAAACGAAGCGGGTATCGAAATCATCGCTCGCCCTCCTGGTAAGAAAACACAAAACGTGTCTTTGATGTCCGGTGGTGAGAAGGCGTTGACGGCGGTTGCGCTGGTGTTCTCGATCTTCCTGGTGAAACCATCACCATACTGCTTGCTGGATGAGGTTGATGCGCCACTTGATGACGCCAACGTTTTCCGTTTCAACGACTTGGTTCGTGAGATGGCAAAACGCTCGCAAATCATCGTTGTGACCCATAACAAGCACACGATGGAAGTTGCTAAGAAACTTTACGGCGTGACGATGCAAGAACGCGGTGTTTCGACGATGGTGTCAGTAGCACTAAACGATATTAAATAATCTTTTAAGATTCCAAAATCAAAAATCCCAGGTGCAAAACACCTGGGATTTTTTTTGGCTATTCAACTTCGAGAGTGAAGTAGCCGCTTTCAGGAATGGATGTGTTTTCGGTCGCAGTGATCACTGCATTGGGGTTTGTGGTGCTAACCAGGTCGGTAGTAACCCCATCTATAATGGCGTAAATATGGAAGATGGACTCGATGTTTACTTTTTGCGATTCATTGGCGTTTAAAACGATGGATTGCAAAGGACGTCCGTTAAGTGACAGCGTGAATTGAACTGGATTCACCAAAGAGTTTTCCAAAATGATTGTGTTCAGTTGTGACTGAGGGGAGTGCTCCAACCCAAATGTGTAAGCTCCGGAATGTTCCTGGCGTAAAGTTGCACGTAAGTCGGCGGCTTGCTCCAAAGTCATGGGACTGCTGATATAGGTATTGCCATCGATGATGGTGGACGCCGTTACTTGGTAAGCATCTGTTGTTGGGATATTTAATTGCGCCCCTGGAGTAATGCCCGGGATGCGGGCGATGATAACGTCGCCTTTACGGATCACATACTGAGCGATGAAGACTGTGTTGTTTCTAAGAATCATCTCTGAAGCAGAACTCAGGCAAGGTGCTGCAAGAAGTGCCGTGGCCATCAAAAGGTTTGTGATGATTTTTGAAGTGAGAGTTTTCATTTTATATCCTGTCGGTGAGTTTGTTTGAAAGGATATAAAAGCAACCCGTGTACCAGGTTTTGTGGGGCTCAAATTCGTTATATGAGAGATAAAACAAAGGCTGCCGGGAGTCCGGCAGCCTTGTTGTTGGTGAATCGGTAATGGCCGATTTCCCGGCAGGAAGCTTGTTAGATATTAATACCGCCAGAGGCTTCGATTCTTTGAGCATTGACCCAGCCCATATCATCTTGCACCAGGCTTGCCACAAGTTTACCGATATCATCGGCTTCGCCGACACGACCTAATGCGGTTTGTGCGGAGAGCATGGCGTTCATCTCTTTATTGTCACGAACTCTGCCGCCACCAAAATCAGTGGCGACGGGGCCCGGAGCCACAACGTTAGCAGTGATTCGGCGCGGACCCAGTTCTTTTGCTAAATAACGAGTCCAGGTTTCAACGGCCCCCTTCATTGAACCATAAGCAGAGGAACCAGGAAGAGAGAAGCGTGCAAGGCCGCTGGAGACATTCACGATGCGGCCTCCATCATTCATCAAAGGTAAAAGTTTTTGCGTCAGGAAGTAAGGCCCTTTGAAATGAATATTGGAAACCTGATCGAAAACCTCTTCGGTCATTTCGGTGAAAGGAACATAGGCGCCAGTTCCCGCATTATTCACCAAATAGTCAAAATGGTCTGTAGAGAATTTCGATTTCAGAAGATCTTTGATGGCGCCAGCGAATGCCACGAAGTTTTTGGAATTGCTGACATCCAGTTGCACCGCTGCTGCCTTGCCACCTTTTTTCTCTATTTCAGCAACGACTTTGTCAGCCTCTTCCTTTTGACTGTTGTATGTCAGGATGACGCCGACTCCTTTGTCTGCCATATGAAGTGCTGAGCTTTTTCCAATTCCGCGGCTGCCGCCAGTGATGATTGCGATTTTCATTTTGAAACTCCTTGTGATACGTCTAATTTAGCCTGTTCATAAAACTGAATAAATAGGGTATTATTAAAAACACTGTTCAGAAAATCCGAACAATCCTAGAGGAGCCTATGGATCGTATCGAAAATATGCAGATCTTCATGAAAGTCGCCGAACTTGGCAGTTTTACCGGGGCTTCGGAGCACCTGAGTCTGCCCAAAGCGACTGTTTCCAATGCCATTCAGCAACTTGAAAACAATCTGGGGGCAAGACTTTTTCACCGAACGACGCGAAAAGTTCAACTGACTCAAGACGGGATGACTTTCTTTGAGCGCTGTCGCGATCTGCTCGCGGATGTCGATGAAGTCGAAAGTATGTTTCGCACGGACTCGTCGCAGGTGAAGGGGAGAATCCGTGTCGATATGAGTGCGACCATGGCTCGTAATGTAGTGATTCCGCGGCTACCTGAATTCTTAAAAAAATATCCGGATATTCAAATTGAATTGAGCTGTTCTGATCGCCGGGTGGACTTGGTGCGCGAGGGATTTGATTGCGTTGTGCGTGTTGGAAATTTGACGGATTCGGGATTGATTGCTCGTCCTATTGGTAAATTCACAATCATTAACTACGCAAGCAGTGCTTATCTGGAAAAATATGGCCGTCCTCGCAAGCTGGAGGATCTGCAAAATCATTTTCTGGTTCACTATGTACAAACCTGGGGCGGTAAAGCAGATGGATTTGAATACTTTGATGGCGATAAGTATCGAATGCTGGCAATGAAGTCAAAAATCAGCGTGAATAATGTGGACTCATATACGGCGGCTTGTCTGGCCGGCTTGGGAATTATTCAAGCGCCCTCAACCGGTAAGGGAGACTATTTAAGTAAAAACAAGCTTGAAGAGATTCTGCCCAAACTGCGTGCGGAGCCGATGCCAGTCTCGATCGTTTATCCTCATAGACGAAACGTCGCTAAACGTGTTCAGGTCTTTATGGATTGGTTAGAGATGCTTCTGAAGGATTATATCGCGTGATTCATGGGTCTTTAATAACGCCTTTACTGAATCCGAATTTAATAGTTGAATGGAATCTTCTTTAGAAAAGAAGAGGACGATTTTATCATGATGACTTTATTAGTAATCAGTTCCTTGTTAAGTTTTGCGCTGGGTGCGTGGATTCGCCATCTTGATATCGTAAAAAAGAAGAACACTGAAATCGACAAAAAGAAGTTAACGCCATTTCAAATTATCTATTCGGTGTGTTTCGCTTATCCGTTCTGCGCCTTCTATCTGTGGCTAGAAAACATTTTGTAACCTCCAAATATCCCTTGGATTCATAAATTCGAATGATACAATTGTAAACATCTGTATTTGAGATACTAGAAGAGGGCGTTTACGATGGAACTAAATTATCTCCGTGCATTCTTTGAGGTGGCTAAGTCAGGAAAGTTTTCCGAGGCCGCTGCCAGATTGAATATCAGTCAAAGTGCATTGAGCCGTTCCGTCTCCTTGCTGGAAGAACAAGAAGGCGTGATTTTGTTTGATCGATCTAAGAGCGGTGTCGAACTGACGGCGAAGGGCCACCAAGTCTTTCATTTGTGCGAAGAGCTGTTCCGCACTGAAAAAGCGATTGAAAATCTCTGTCGCGAAGTGCAGGAAAAGTGTGAAGGGCCTTTGCGTTTTGCTGCAACCGATAACGTGATCAATGACTATCTAGTAGAGCCCTTGCATACTTTCCGCCGCGAATTTCCGAAAGTAATTCCAAGTATCACATCAGGTTCTCCAGATGAAATTATTAACTCTTTATTAAATTCCGAAAACGAGTTCGCGCTTTTATTTGCAAAGGTGGCGTTGCCCAACATCGAGTATCGAAGTTTGAATTTCGTACCCATGGCCCTGGTCTGCAAGCCAGAAGTTTGGAAAGAGTGCAAGTCTTCCAGTAATGACAAAACCATGAGAAAGGTTTTGGAAAAGTACGGTTATCTTTGTTCTATCGGAGCCTTGTTGGAAACTCGTCCAAAACGCGTGATTATGGAGCTTTTCGGCGAAGCTCCACAAATTGGCTTGGAAACCAACAGTCAGGAAGCACAGAAAAGATTCTGTATGGCGGGAGAGGGGTTGGCTTATCTGACTCGCTTTATGGTTGAAGCGGAAATCGAAAGCGGCGAGCTGTTTGAAGTGCCGATCGAGCATCCTCATTATTTCAATCTGTGGTTGGCGCAGAAAAAGGGACGTCAGCTAAGTCTTGCCGCCAGAACTTTCATTGGACAATTGGAAGAGGGACAAACCAAAGGAAAATAAAAAAAGGAGCTTTCAAAGCTCCTTTTTTATTTATGTGCGGTGATAGTATTTCTCTGTCCAGTAGCCGCGCTGGCAATACTTTGCGTATTTGCCGAAACGATGAGGGCCATCTTGCCAGCCATAATGTTTCTTGAAGCGGCGACCACCGTGGCCGGGGCGGATCACGATATTTAAAATCGCGATCAACGCAAATACCCCAGCGATATGCCAGTAAGGAACATCCAGGTATTGTGGGGGAAGTTGGGGAGCATAAATGGGCGCAAGACTATTCCAGATAAAGTAAAAAGGGATGGCCCAGAAAAGTGCGCTAAAAAGTCTGAATATTTTCATGATCGGTTCCTTAATTTTTAAGAATCGGTTTGAAGGCTTGGATAAAGGCTTCGTCACCGTTAATTTCTATGTCTGATAAATCGATTTTTTGAATCTTGGCACCCTTGAGGGTGACGTTACGAATAGTGACATCACTCAAGTTGCAGTCAGTGAATTTCACTTGGTCAAAGTGGCATTGATTGAACTGGACATCGTGCATGCCTTTTTTGCTGAGAGACCAGGTATCGTCATTGATGAAAATCACTTCATTCAATGTTGAAGTCTTAAAGCTCACATCTTCCATGGAGCCAGCTTTGACCAAGCAGTTTTGTAAAGTGGAATCTACAAAGTGAATGTCTTTTAGAGAAGCACCTTCGATCGCCATCTTTTCAAGTTTAGACCCATCCAGGCTGATGTCCTGCATATTCACACCAGTCATGCTGGCGCCGGTAATGGATGATCCACCCGCCAGTTGCATGTCGCGCAAGACGACGCCGTTAAATTCGCTGTCAAGAATACGACTTTCACTGTTCAGCGTGATGTCGCTGACTTTGCAGCCGTGAAAGTGCACGTCGATGATTTCACTGTTGGCCACTTCAATATCGGCGAAAGAGCTGCCGGCCAAGCCCATTTTTGAAACTTGGGCATCACTTAATTCAAGGTCTTCGACCTTGCTGGCATCAATTCGGTTTTCATTCATCTTGGATCGTTGCAACAGCACGTCCTTAAATGAAGAAACAGTGATGGAGTTTCCTTTGAATTCTGAATTGGGACCTGACGGCGCTTCGAACTTGGACATGGTGATGGAATTGCCATCGTCATTTTCCTCGCCAAAGCTGCCGAAGGCTTCGTTCATTTTACGGTGGATTTTATCATGAATAAAAGAGGCGAAGTGAGGACCCGCACCACGGAAATCGCGGGGACCATTGGCCCACGGTCCACGGCGACGGCCATCGTGATCACGGTGATGATGGTGACCGCCGCGGCCACCGCGTGTGCGGCCTCGTGGGTCATCGTCATTCATGCGTTCACGGCGGGTTTCTTCCTGGTGGGAGTCCTCTCTTGAAGAAGGCCCGGTGGAGCCCTCCGCTTGAGCTTTCTTCATCAACTCATCAATAAGGGCCGTCGCCTGATCATCGGTGAGTGCGCCACTTTTAGTCATATCTAGAATTCGTTTAATTTGTTCTTTCATTATTTGGAGCCTTTCTTAATCAGGGCCATTGCCTGATCAAAGTTGATCTCGCCCTTTTCCAGACGAGAGAGCACTTCCTCGGTCGAGAAAGTTTTCGGTGGTTCTTCCGCCGCGCGCAGTTCAAGCTCACCACTCAATTTGTTTTTCAATTGAGTGAGGCGAGTGCGAATCGTCGGATAGCTTAGACCCAAAGCTGGTTCCATATCGCGAACTCTTCCTTCGCATTGAATGAAAATGCGCAAGAAGTGCAGATCCTCTGCTGGCAGAGTCGCGAACTCATTTAGCTGAAAGGGACCTTCGACACGGATGTTACAGTGACCACAAGACAGGACCGTAGGGCTCAAAAGGCCTTGGCATGCGGGACATTGAAGATTTGAATCTATTTTGCTCATATTCAAATTTATACTATTCAATATTTAAAATATCAATACTGATTTTAAAATATTAAAAATACCACCATAAATTGAGTTATTTCAAGCGTTTAGCATGAGGAAAAAATCTGGAGCTGGACAAGGTAAACACCTTTCGCTAGGATGAGTGCATCTCACAAAAGAGAGGAGGCAAACATGTTCTTATTCGATCAAAGTTCATCACTTGGCCTTCTCCTGTCCCAGTTCTAGCAGTCGTAACCAAACCCAGTTCGATTATTAGCATTTAAAAATTTGATTTAGGTTCCCTTAGGAACAGTTACGGATTCGTTCATGAATTTTTTTAGACGTTTATTATTCAGCCAAGCTTCACCGTTAGTGAAGTTGGCAAAAACCAAATACCTTGAAGAAAGCGACTTGCTGCCTTTGCCTGAGCACTTGCATCCAAAAAATGCAGGTGATTACGGCCGGGAGTTAAAGTGGGAATCTCCAAGATCGCTATTGCTTTCTTCAGTCGTGGCGCTGAGAAAATACACCATACCAGGGTATACATGGTATTTTGTGTCTTCTTTATTTGCCTTGTTTTCTCCTGTCCTGGTGAATCGCTTCATCGGATTGGTGTCTGCTGGGTTGACTCAAGAAACTTTGCTGCCTGCGATGGTGTATGGCGTGCTCTTAGGCTTCTGCGGATTTATCTCGGGCTTGGCGATGCAGCATTACTTCTTTAATTCATTGCAGGCGCATCAAGTAATGATGAACTTGATGAATGAAAAGTTATTCCTTCACAGTTTGAAATTAAGCCAAAGTGCCAGACAAAAAAACCAAGTGGGCGATATCGTCAACTACATGAGTTCTGACAGCGACAACGTCGCGGACTTTAATTCTGTGGTTGGTGATTGGTTCTCTAATGTGTTGTTGATGGTCGGTGTGGTGACGATGCTGTTCTATTATATAGGATGGTCGGCATTCGCTGCCTTAGCTGTATTACTGACGTTGGCTCCATTAACCAGCTATGTCGCAAAAAAGTTTACCTATTTGGGTGACGAGAAGATGCTTCATCGCGATCGCCGCGTTACTTTAATGACGCAAGCCATGAATGCTATTCGCGTGGTGAAATTTTTTGCCTGGGAAAAAAGTGTCGCTAAAGAAGTGACCGAAGTTCGCGAGAAAGAACTTTTGGCTCGTCGTCGTATGGCTAAGGCTGAAGTCATTTCCAGTGTGGGTTACCTGGGCGTTTCTTCCGTGGTTTTATTCGTGGCTTTGGCCGTTCACGTATGGCGTGGACAGCCTTTGACGGCCGCTTTGATCTTTACCTGTATTTCTTTGTTCGGACTTTTGGAAGGTCCTTTTGGAGATATCTCCCGAATGATTTCTCGAACCACGAATGCATTTGTGGGTGCAGGGCGTTTGCTATCTTATTTCCAATCGTCACAAGTTGTTTTGGAAGCGTCCGAGCGTTCTGATTTTAATCAAGCGGTCGGTTTGAATCTGCATCACTTGGATGTCCGCCACGAGGACGCACAGACAAATGTTTTAACGAATGTTTCCGTGCAAATTCCTGCGGGTTCTTCTTTGGCAGTTGTCGGTGCTGTGGGCACCGGAAAAAGCACATTGCTCATGAGCATTTTGGGTGAACTGACTCCAGCGGGTGGAAGTGTTCAATTTATTCCTGAAACTCAAGGGCGCCCACGCATGGCCTACGTGCCGCAGGAAGCTTATATAGTGAATGGTTCTTTGTTAGAGAATCTGAAATTCGGCGAAGAGGTCACAAGTGCCGACATTGAAAAGTCATTGTACTTAAGCTGCTTGCAAAGAGACTTGCAGGAATGGTCCGGTGGTCTGCAAACGGAAATTGGTGAAAAAGGCGTAAACCTTTCTGGTGGACAAAAGCAACGCTTGGCTTTAGCGCGAGCATTTTTGCGCAAGCCCCAAGTGGTACTTTTGGATGACCCATTGTCAGCCGTTGACGGTGCAACTGAAGACCTGCTGTGCGAGCGCTTGCTATTCGGTGAGTGGCAAAATACGACTCGTATCGTGGCAACACATCGCCTTGAGCATTTAAAAAGGTTCGATCAGATTTTATTTGTACAGGACGGAAAAGTTTCTGCCATGGGTACCTATGAACACTTGTTGAAAACTTCTGAATCATTCAAAAGTTTCTATCAAGAGCATACGAAGTCACAAGGTGAGGGACATGACAACGAAAAAGCCGCCCATGAGGCTGCTGTGGCGACGACAGTTGTGAAAACAGATGCCACTCGCGTCACCGAAGATGAGGACCGCGAGGTCGGCGCCGTGAAAAGCTCAGTCTATTGGGATTACGTCAGCTCACTTGGTGGCGATAATAAAAAACGCAAACCGTGGATTTTAGCGCTGTTGGCAGTTGGTACAGTCGCTTCCAGTTTGTTTCCGTTGGCGCAAAAATCCTGGCTTTCCTATTTTACAGATCATCAGTCAGCGATGACGCCGCTGTTTGCGATAGGCATTTACGGACTTTTAGGAATTGTCGTTTTGGGTGGAAGCTTGTTAAATCACTTATTCTGGTTGGATCGTGGAATTAAGGCCGGCAAGGACATGCACAACAATATGTTGGCCAGTGTTTTACGTGCTCCGATTCGCTTTTTTGATTCGACCCCGGTGGGGCGCATTTTGCAGCGCTTTTCCCGAGACGTGGAGTCCGTGGATATTTATTTGCAATGGAGTTTCGACTCTGCCATCCACGCCGCCCTGCAGGTGACGATTTCGATTTTGCTTATTGTGACCTTGATGCCAGCGATGATCTTCGTGATCATTCCGGTGATGATGATCTACTATGTGGCACAGAGAGATTACCGCCGCCCAGCACGCGAAGCAAAGCGTATGGATAGTATCGCGCGCTCACCGCGTTTCGCCCACTTTAAGGAAAGCTTGCAAGGCTTGGTGGTGATTCGCAGCTTTAATAAAACAAATTGGTTTGCGGAAAACTTCTATCAGAAGCTCGCGCACAGCAATCGTATGTTTTATTCGCACTATGTGATCAATCGTTGGTTCTCTTCGCGAATTCCAATGATTGGGGGATTGATCTCCATGGCGACGGCCATCGGAGTCAGTCTATCAGCATATTATCGTGTAATTGATGCGGGCACAGCCGGCTTGGTGACATTGTATTCTTTGTCCTTTTGGGGGTATCTAAACTGGGGTGTGAGAATTTTCTCGGATATCGAATCGCGTATGACGTCGATTGAACGCTTGAAGTTCTTTTCGAACTTGCCGGCAGAGGTTTCCGTGATGCGTGCGCCAGCAGAACCGGTTCGTGAGACCTGGCCAGAAAAAGGAGCGATCCAAGTTGAAGGTCTTAAGGCGCGATACGCGGCCCATTTGCCGCTGGTCTTAAAAGGTATTTCCTTCGAAGTAACTCCCGGCAGTCGTGTCGGGATTATCGGTCGTACAGGTTCGGGTAAGAGTACCTTTTTCCAATCCCTGTTCCGCTTTATCGAAGCGGAAGAAGGCGCGATTAAAATTGATGGCATCGATATCGCCACGGTCGAGTTAGAAAGGTTGCGCCGCAATCTTGCGATCATTCCGCAGGATCCGACATTGTTCATGGGCACGATTCGTAGCAATCTAGATCGCTATGAAGAGTACACCGACGAAGAAGTGATCCGAGCTTTGCAGCATGCTTCGATGTGGGACTTTGTGCGCACAATGCCGTTGCAGCTGCAAGCCGTGGTCACGGAAGGTGGCGCGAACTTAAGTCAGGGGCAAAGACAGCTTTTGTGTTTGGCGCGAGCGTTATTGACTGAAGCTAAAGTCATCGTGATGGACGAAGCCACTGCCAGCGTCGACGTGCAGACGGATGCGTTGGTGCAGAAGGTGATTCGCACTTCGTTCAAAGGTGTGACGATGTTGATCATCGCCCATCGCTTGGGCACAGTTGCCGATTGTGATCAAATCGTCGAAATTGCCGCCGGTGAAGTGAAGTCGGTGCGCAAGCCTTCCGAACTCAGCAAGGAAGAAATCGAGGAAAGCATTGTCTAAGAAAAAGGCTCCTGAAAAGGAGCCTTTTTTATTGGAGTCACTCGAGGGAAATCTGCCTTGGTTGTCACCTGTTAACCATATGTACACTGCCGGGGGCCTAAAGTGAGCTGTAGTGGCTTTTGGCCTGGTGAAGTTCTTGCTCTGCTGTTCCCCGATATGAAAAATTCCATGAATATATCCAAAATCATTTTGGCATCTTTGGCATTTCTGACCGTCAGTCAGGCCCATGCCATTAAGTACGTCTGCACCCATGTTTTTGAAGCCAAATACGATAGCGGTGCGAACCTGGCTCCGCAGTCCGAGGCCTATGCTAAGTTCATAGCTCAACATGTGAATTCCCAAAAAGTTCTCAATGCAATGGCTCGCTATCAGAAATTAATGGGCTTTGCAGAGATCGATCAAAAGGCTGAATCTTTAGATCAATTGAAAGTACGTTTCGCCAAGCTTAGTCCCAAGCAGAAGGTGGAGCTCATGGACTTGGTCTATGAGAACTACAATGATGTGAAACTTTTGAAGTATTCCAAAGACGGGCCGGTGAAGTACTTTAAACGTCATCTGGATTTGATGGTTTCTGAATATTCCGGCGTGCGCTCCTGGTTTAAATACATGGTGAACCAGCGTCATGCTTCTTTGGAAAAAACTTTGGATCTTTATTTCCAGCACGTGGCTGAATTGACAAATTCTCCGACCATTTTGGAAGGATCCGACGTTTTGTTGACAGCACTTCGGTTGCAAGAAAAGTTTCTGGTGCAGGGGAAAGGCAAAGGGCCGATTATTCTGTATGGAAGTTTCGTGAACGGTAAAGCCTATGAAAAAACCAGCGACTTGGATTACGCCGTGACCGATGCGAGTCTGGAAGCAGCCATTCGTGAAGTCGATACGAAAAAACTGTTGGAAGAATTCCGTTTCTCCGATGCACAGGCGCATTTGATTAAACCCAAAGATGCGATGGGTTTGGGTTATTTGAATCCCGTGGTTATCGTCGTGAAAGAAAAATATATTGAAATTCGGGTCTATGGCAGCGGCTCAGAAAAAGCTCATCAAAAAGGCAAAATTCCTTTCGACGTTTACTATTTCTAAATTTTAAAACAGACAAAGCCCCACACAGTGTCCGATTCCGTGTGGAGCTTTGCATGTCTTAGGCCGTCCCACCACGGTAACGGAGATCCGGCCCAAAAGTTTAAATTCAAAAAAAGAAAAAGCCTCGCTCCGGAGGATGGGAGCGAAGCTCTTTGAGACAGGTCTACTTCACGTATTCAATCAGTGCTTCGTCAGCAAAGCGGACCTTTTTTAGATTTTGAAACGAATCTTCAGTGTGACGGTATCCCAGTGTCACGGTGGCAACGGATTTCCATCCAGTGCCTTCGAGTTTTAGGATGCGGTCATAGTCTGAAGCACTGAAGCCTTCCATCGGAGTTGCATCAATTTTCAGAAGGGCAGCAGTTTCCAGTAAAAAACCCATGGCGATATAGGCTTGGCGTTGAGACCAAACTCTGATTTTTTCCTCCGGTGCTTTGACCAGATTATTAATCATCATTTCTTTATACCCTTGCAGTGACTCAAGACTGGCACCGCGAACTTCGGCGATGCGCTCGATGTATTTTTGCACAAAGGCCTCATCCATCACGTCCTTATATAAGAACACGATCTGGTGGCTGGCATCTGTGATCTGCGTTTGATTCCATGAAACTGGTTTCAGTTCTTCACGGATTTTAGGGTTTTCGATCACCAGGAACTTCCAAGGTTGGACACCATATGAAGACGGGGCGAGCTTTAAGGATTCCAACAAAGTATTAAAGTCTTTTTCAGAGATTTTCTTAGTTGGGTCGAATTTCTTAACCGCATATCGCCACTCAAGAGCTTCTTGGATTTGATTATTAGCCATTTCTCGGACTCCTTTTAAATGTAACCGACATAAGCACAATATGAACTTGTTCTGATTTAAATGCAACAGTAAAACGCACAATTAAGACGAATAGTGCTCAAATACTTGAAAAAACAAGTGTTTTGGGGTCTAAAAATGCTTCCCGTTGTTTAATTTTGCGTCATGGGCTATACTGGCTCCATGCTTGATCAAAGATTTTCAGTATCAGTCCATATTATGACGGTTCTTAGCTACCACGAAGGTGAGCTGATGACCTCTGAAGTCTTGGCAACAAGCATTCGTACCAATCCCACAGTTATCCGTCGTCTGCTGGCTAAGCTTGTTGAGGCGGGCTTGGTGGAAAGCTTCAAAGGCAAATCGGGCGGTGTGCGTTTGAATCTGCAACGCAAAGACATCACTTTGAAAGACATCTATATGGCGGTTTCTGGTAAACCATTGTTGAATACGCCAGACAAAGAACCACTCAAACAGTGTGTGGTTTCTTGTGCGATGAAAAAAATCATGTGTGATGTGATGACGGGACTTGAGAACCATTCGATGTCCTATCTTGGCAAAGTCAAACTTGCTGACCTGACTCAAAAAGTTTAATCCTTCGTGAGTGAATCTAAAGAGAAACAAGAAATCGAAAGACTTCATGAGCAAGCGTGCTCAGAGGGAAAACTGTTTTATATCGATCCCAAAACCGGGTATCAGGTTTTCACCAAACTCAATCATTTAAAGCGAGGCCACTGTTGCAACTCCGGTTGCAGACACTGTCCGTACAAAGAGAAACAGACACATAATAACTAGTACGTTGTGCCTGGTGACAGAACTACTCCGAATTACAAATCCGCTCCACAAACTTTCACAGGTGAGACCGATTTTTGAGGAAACGTGCATAAACTGTTGAAACGAATGAAGTGTTGGCAGTCTCACGTCTCCTGGACTAACGTGAATAAACATTAAACAAAAATTCGAACAATAGTGTCCTAGACTTTGCTGATGGAATACAATTTGACGTTTTTCCCTCAATAAAGGTCGGGATTTCTCCAAATGATACACCCACTCGGATTTAGTCCCTGCTAAGCTTTTAGCTGCAGTGGGGTGTGTTTGTTATGTCGTTTAATTATGAAAAACACAAGGGTGGCCATTCCGGGGATAGCTTCTGGACGTCGTATTCAGACTTATTCCTGGGACTTAGTACGATCTTTCTACTTCTGTATGTCGTAGCAAGTTTAAGAACAGGAACTGACGCTCTTAAAGGACAAATTGAAAATCAAAAGCTGACGATGCAAGTCGAAGAGCTCCAACATCAACTCAAAATGTATGAGTCGGTGAAGAACGACTATTTGGCAAATCAAGCACCTAAAGATGAGGCGCAAGAGTACCAGGAGTTGATGGATAAACTGACGTTGCTTCAGGAAGACGCCAAAACTGAAAAAGACAAATTGGTGCAGCAAGCTTTGGAAAACGACAAAAAAGCCAAAGCACTTAATAAATATCAGCAGATGGTTCGTAACGTGATGAACGCCAATAAGATGGCGAAAGCAAAAATCATCAATCGTGATGATTTGATCAAAGACCAAGACGTCACGATCGATGATCAAGAAAACGAGATCAAAAACTTGAACCAGGATATTGCACAGAAAAAGCAGTTGATCGCACAGGGTGAACAGCAAATTGCCGCCACTGAAGACAAGTTGCAAAAACGTGTTGCCGAGTTGAAGTGGGCTTACAAAGCCAACAAGATGAACAAAGCAAAGTTTGAAAAACAGATGGCGCAGGCAAAAGCAGATGCGAATTCTCACATTGCTCGTTTGAGTAATGCGAACGCTCAATACAATGCTCAGTTGCAGGAAGCTAATGCACAGTTGGGCCAAACTCAAAGCGATCTTAACAAAACCAAAGGTTTGCTTGCTCAGAAAGAGGGCGAAGCCCGCGGTCTACAAGGTCAGTTGGGTGAAGTTAAAGGCCAACTTGGGGCTGTTAACAGTGAATTGATGAACACCAAAGGTGCTTTGGCGCAAACCAGTGGACAATTGGAAGCGACTAAAGGTGAATTGGGTCAAACAAAAGGTCAATTGGGTCATTTGAAAGGCAAGCTCGGCGAACTTGAAGGAGAACTTGGTTCTACGAAAGGTCAGCTGGGGCAAGCTAAAGGACAATTGGCAGCAGCTCAAGGTGAGTTGGGCCAAGCAAAAGGTCAGCTGGGTCATCTTCAAGGACAAGTCGGTAACCTTAAAGGTGAACTTGGTAACTTGAAAGGCAAGCTGGGTGAAACTGAAGGACAGTTGGCGCAGGCGCGTGCTGAGATCGAAGCGCGTAAATCTGTGGCTAACGAAATCAGTAAAGGATTCGCCAAAGCAGGGATCAAAGCGGAGATCGATGGTCAAACCGGCGACGTGGTCTTGGATTTCGGTCAGCAGTATTTCGATAACGACTCTGATAAATTGAAACGTGAAATGAAAGGCGTGATTGAAAAAGCCATGCCTATTTATTCGCGCTCACTTTTCGGCAACCCAAAAATCTCAGACAAAGTTTCTGCGGTGGAGATCGTGGGTTTCGCGTCTCCGACTTACCAAGGTCGTTTCATCGATCCTAAGAGTAATAATCCGGCAGACAAAGAAGCGTTGAAATATAACATGGACCTTTCGTACCGTCGTGCGAAGTCGATTTTCAATTATATGCTGGATGATCAGAACGTGAAGTTCGATCACCAAAAACAATTGATGTCGTTAATGAAGGTCTCAGGACGAAGCTTCCTGGAAGTCATGAAGGTTCAGAACCGTGGCGTTGCTACGGCGGCTGAATTCTGTAAGCAAAATGACTGTAAAAAAGCTCAGCGGGTTATCATCCGCTTCTCAATGGATCAAAAGAAATAAAAGGGGTGGGACGTGAATAAGGCTGCTATAGCTCAATATTTTATCCTGGGACTGCCGTATGCCATGGCTGCGGTATTTGTGTTGGGATTGTTTTTCCGCGCGGTGATTTACTTTACTGTACGTCGTCACGAATGGTTTGCCATCGAATTTGAAAAACGCGTGAATCGTTATATGCACGCAGAAGTTCCTGGCAAAGTGAAAGACGTTTCTTTCTATGTGCTTTCAAAACGCATGCTGGAAAGAACTTACTATGAAATCTTTGAAGTGCGTGACCGCATGAAACGTCGTAAGCCGGACTCTGTCATGGCGATCAGCGACCGCATATTCTTGATCCGCCAGGGATGTGCCTGGTTGGTGAAAGATATTTTGAAACAATTGAAGTTCTTGAAGTGGACGGAAGAAACGCCAAAGTTGATCAATATCACCAAAGCGACTTTCCAACACAATCCGTGCTTCAACCGTATTTTTGGTATCTTACCAATGTCCAGTACGAATGACTTGATCAGCTTGCTCCCTGGACTGTTTGTTATCGGTGGTATCCTCGGGACTTTCATCGGGATCGCCGGGGGTCTTCAGGAACTGGGAACGATGAATATGCAGGACCTTGAGGGAACTAAGAACATCATGGACCGCTTCCTACACGAGATTTCCTTCGCAATGGGGACGTCTATTGCAGGTATTGTGTTCTCGTTGGCTTCTCATATTACAAATACGATGTTCAACCCAGACCGTTCTTACGTAACTATGGTAGATCGCTTCGAAAGTGCCCTTGATCAATTGTGGTATCGTGCCGATAACAATAATTATCCGGATCACGAAAAACCATTTGATGAACACCGAGATGCTGTTGAGGCTTTGGCCGAAGATGCTCTAAACAACGAGATCAACAAAGCACCATCAGTCGCTCGGGGGGCTTAGTCCTAGAAAAGGGGACTCAGCCAGGAGCTAGGCGAGTTTGACAAAGTTTACGGTAACCATCCACAGGAAGGATCAAGCTATCACCAAAGAGGTGATGAAGGATTCTTTTACCATTGGTCGCTCCTTGGATTGTGATCTGTCTTTGAACGACACACACGTCAGCCGTGTTCACCTTGTCGTCAGTCGCCGTTGGAATCAAATCTTCATCGAAGATAAGAACTCCTCCAACGGCACCTTCCTAAATGGCAATAAAATGGTTCAAGGCACCCCTGTGAATATCACTAGCAATGATAAATTGCAGTTGGGGCGCTCCGAATTTATCTTGGTTTTCGATCTTGAAACAGATGACGTCGCGGCACCAATGCCGGAGTTGGAGCCGGAGCCAGTACCAGAACCGGTAATTCCCGCAGGGGAAGTGACCTCTGAAGTTCCAAGAGCTCCGAAGGCGCATCCTCTTGCAACACCCAAACTCCCTAAAGAAGCAGCGGCACCTGTTGAAAAAACAGGTCATGAAGAAACAATCGCGATGCCAGCACCCTCGCAAGCTCCCTTTCAGGCCGAGCGCATCCTGCACGATGCAAAACGTGCCGCCGCACAGATTGTTTTAGAAGGTGAAAAGCAGGCAGAAAAGCGCACTCAGGCAATATATCAAAAAGCCCGGGACGCCCAGGCCCAGGCGGAAATCTTTCATCAAACACGCATAGCAGAGGCGCACAAAGAAGCAGACGCGATCTTGGCTGATTATCAACGTCAAGGACATCAACTTTTGCATGATGCCCGAAATATGGCGCAAGAACTTCGTGAAGAGGTGGACGTTTACGTCCAATCGCTTCGTCAAAAAGCCAAGAAAGACGTTGAAGATATGATTTCTGAAGCGACCTTGGCCGCAGAAAAAATGAAGACGGAAGCTTTAGAACAAGCCCGTCAAACAGCGCAAAACGAAAATGCCGCGACCATCAAAGAAGCTAAAGAAGAAGCGGTTCGTATTATTGAGTTTGCCCGCATGCAGGCGCAGCAGACCCATGATCAACTGATAAGTGTCAAAGAAGAGCTACTGAAAAACTCCAGCGCCAACGCGATTATTAAAGAAGACCTGGAAACAGCCCGCGCGGCGTTGGCAAAAACGCTGGCAGATACCACGGAGCTTAAAGAAACTTCGGAAGCGGAATACGAACGCAGAAAGCAAACTGCGGAGTCCGAGTATTTGGCACGTAAAGAAGCCGCGGAAAATGAATATAAAGAATTGCGTGAAAAATCTGAGACTGTCCTGCGTCAGCTGGAACAGGACATCGACGTAGACAAGCAGTCTTTAGACTCTTTGAAATCAGCGATCGAAGAAAATACCAAGCGCAGCGCTGCGATTGAAGACTCCTTGAAGAAACTGCAACAGAAGCAGGCGAATCTGCAAATCGAAGTTTCGGATGTCGAAAATAAGAAAAATCATCTTTTTAAAGAATTTGATGCTCAAAAGATTTTCTTGAACGAGAAATTGGAAAAAGAAAAATCCCAAATGGCTCGCAGTGAAGAGGAGCGTTTGGAAGAAATGCGACTGGAGATGTCCCAGCGTCTGGCTAAAATGGAACAAGACCTCGTTGAAGATGTCATGAACAAAAAAGCCAGCATGATTCGCGACATCCATATCGCGGTTGAAAAAGAAGTTGTTCAGCTCGTGGAAGTGAACGACTGGAATAAAATCAAACAGAAAGTTCAAGAGCAAATCCAGGAGGCTGTTGAAGGTCGTGTTTCGTCGATTTCCCAAAGCTCGGCGACACAATCAAAACCTGCGGACCTGGTTAAAAAGCGTAAGAACGAAAAAGTCCGTTGGGCTTCGTTGGGTGTTGCGGCTGGTGTTGTCGCGGTGTTTGCCGGTCAGATCGCCATGGATCGCATGCGCAATGATTCAAATCCCATGGCGACGCGGGCTCAACAGGAAGCAGCGGCACGCGCCGCGGATCTAGAGCGCCGTCGCTTCAATCCTCCACAAGTGGACGAGATGAAAGACTCCTATACGGATGCGGTTATTTACACTCGTAATTTCACGGCAACCTATGGGGATAATGAATTTCAGCAAAAGTTCTATAAAGCGGCTTCTCAGTACTTGCTAAAAACTTGGCGTATTGATGAAGATAAGTCCCTGCAAGTCTTAGCCGCGGCCAATGCCACGGTGAAGGAACTGCAAGAACGTCGCAATAAAATTCATCCGGACTTTATTAAAGACGGTATTGATAAAATGCGTGCCTTTGAGAAAGAAAATGTCACGCGTATGAAGGACATTCTGGGTTCAGAAGTGCGTTTAGAATCCTTTAAACGCTTTGAAAAGAATTTCTATAAAGAGCAATCCGATATGCGCGAAATGGCGCAGCACTAGTTCACTAATTCATAGGCTTCAACAGTATTCACTGCCACCGGAATATCACGCATCAGTCCTGAAAGACTGCGGCAGGGACCGATGTTGATAAATTGAGTGATGCCCTTTTCATTGACCAGACGCTGAACAGCTTTGGACCAGTGAATGGTGCGGGTGATGCTTAACAGGAATTCCTCTTTAATAATTTCAGGATCTTCCAGTGGTTGTGCACTTAAACTTGAAAAAATGGAAACTTGCGGGCGGAAGGTTTTGACGTCGGCAAAGTCACTTTCCACGGCTCTTACATAGGGCAGAATATAACGGGAATGGGCTGGATAATCCAAGATGTTCATGGTGTTCCAGCCTTTTTCTTTCGCCCGTTCTTCGACTTTTTGCAGGTCAGCGTATCTTCCGCCGACATTTAAAAAACGCGGAGTCAGGCAGGAAACATCGACAGCGACTTCATCAAACCATTGATAGTCTTCTGCGGAAAATGTCTCGCCTCGTGGGGCTAGGACCCCTATGTTACGACCAATCTGATCAATGCCGTCAATTCTTTGCGTGAAATGGATGTGGTTGTAAATTGCGTCTTCGAAGGTATAAGCGCCGGCGTAAACCGCACGGGCAAGGTCTCCCAGAGAACATCCCATCACCCAGTCCGGAGTGCCGTGCTGCTGGCTAAGACGTTTTGCCACTCCTGATTGAATGGCGCAAATGGCAACGGCCGCTAAACTGATATTTTGAATGGAATAAATTTCCTCGGTCGGCAATTCCAGAAATTTTTTAAAATTAAATTTTTTGCCAAAGCGAGTGGCAATGATGTCTTCGGCTTTGCTGAAGTATTCCTGCACTTCGGGAAGGTGTGAAAAACGATTGCGATCGGACTTTCGGATCAAGGCATTCAGCCCCGGAAAAATAAAGGCAGTCGACATTATTGCAACTCCATCATCGCGGTCGATTCTAAAGTCGGGCGAACTACGGGGCGAGCAGGGCCCGCCGCCGGAACGGAGGTGTAAGCATTTTTGTAAGGTGGAGCAAATGCCGTCTTTTGATCAAACTCCAGCAAAATTGAAATAGCATTCTCTGCGGTTTTCTCAAAAATTTCTTCTTCGGTTTGACGGACAAATTTTAAAAGTTCCGGGTTCAGTAGTTGTTGCTCATTGAGAGCCGTGTTCACCATTTTGGTATGTTCGGCTTCGTCAGCAAGAATCGCGGAAATAGTGTGTGCCACGCCGACGTTGTCGGTCCATTTCAAGATATCGGAATAGTGCTTGAACACGCGCATTTCCAATCCCCACGCCCCATAGAAATACAACATATCGGGATCTTGGATCTCGCGAACCAACGCGCTAAAGTAGCGAACCAGATATCTTTCCAATTGACGATTTAAGCGATGATCTAATTCTTTAAAGCCTTCAACCGCCATCATGCGACGACGATCTAAGAGCACGGTGCGATGAAGCAAACGCGCGTGGCGCATTTCATCTTCAACATGTTCTGGCATTTGAGATGGCAAAGGTAAATTGCGCGAAGTAAATTCGCGTTGCATGTGTTCGGCCGCTGACGATTCACTGTGACCCAAGGCTTGCACCCAAGCCACTGTGGCAGCAGGGCGCTCACCCAGCATCCAAGCCAGACGCACGCTGGCCTTGGCTGAACTGTTGGGCCCGCGAGTTGTCGTTTGGAATTCCTGAATAAGATCCGTCATACGTGTCACCATCAACAGACACATTTCTTTTTCAATGCTTTGCAGTTGTTGCAAGGAAAGACGGTCCTCTTCGGACAATGAATTGCGAAATTTTCTGCCCAGTTGAATGTGGCCGGTTTCTTCGTTCAGAATCAATTGCATTGCTGCCCGAACTTCAGGGAAGGGCGTGCTGGGCACATAAGCCGAGTAAATTTGAAAAGGAAACTGCTCGATGGTGATTGCGCCATGAACGTAAGCCGCAAAACGTGTCTTGGCTTTGACCAATTCCGGATTACCAAAATAACCCATGATAAAGGTTTCGATAATATCGCAAAAACGCGTGCGCAGATCCTGATGTGCCTGACTGATCGGTTCTGGAAAAGGACGAATACTTAAGATCACATCGCGATGGCGATACTCATCGGCTGCGTGGGTTTTAATTTCTTCAAGAAACTCTGGCGGAGTGGAGTTTGAAATATTCCCAAGAATGGTTTCCGCGGCAAGATGCTCCATGTGGGCCATCGCCGTTAGCCACGCTGACTCGATGTGAGCATCTTTGGTTACTTCATGCATGAGAGACTGAATTGTTTCAGTGAAGCTGTTCATGGCGGATTCCTAACATAACTCAGGTTTGTCAGCTAATTACCTTTGGGGTGCTTGGTAAGTTTCTTTTATCTGGCGGTTAACGGCTAGGGAACGCCATTAAATACAATGTAGCAGATTTGAAGCATGATTTTTGGACATGATTTGAACTTTTCTGGCGCGTTGAGTTATTGCCAGAAGGTGGAAACCGCGACAATCACCGGTCCCCATAAGGTCAAAAGAATATTCCCGATGGCATAGGGAAGAGTGAAAGACAGAGCAAGGATCTTACTTCCCGAAGCATCTTGCAAGGCATTCAAGGATGGCATCGCTGTTTGCGCCCCGCCTAAGGAAGCTAAAGTCATCGCGGCATTTTGCTTAAAGATAAAATGCCCAACAAAGAATCCCAGAATCGGTCCCACCAATGTGCACACGGCACCGGCCAGCAGAATTTTTGCAACCAACATGACTCCGCCGGCTTTGATGGCGTCGACGGCATTGGGCCCCGCTTTCAATCCGACGACGGCGATAAAAACGATCAAGCCGATATCGATCAATATTTTTTGGGCGGGTTCAGGAATACTTCCCACATGTGGAAAACGTTTTTGCGCCCAACCCGCAATCAGTCCCACCACCAAAATAGATCCGCTGGAACCCAATCCCAGAGGGACTTCACCGACATGAAATGAAAGCAGTCCTAAGATGGTTCCCAGGCACACACAGAACGCCAAAAATGCGAGATCAGATTTTTGCGGATCGGATTCGGCAAAGCCTAAAATTTTAGTGGCGCGATTCAGATTTTCCGTCGAACCCATCACGTACATAATATCACCGCGATGGATTTCAAGCTGAGGAACTAGCGGCATTTCTGCGGGACCACGCATGATTTTTTTTAGAAACAATCCACGACCTTGTTTGGCGAGAGTATTTAAGCTCTTGCCGATGATGTCCTTGTTGGAAACAAAGATTTTTCTCTCGGAATAGTCCACCGAAAGCATGACATGGCTGTCGATCTCGGGACCGATTTTATCCACACCATTAATAAATCCCGTACGCCAGCCGCCGATCGTAATTATATCATCAGGTTTTAAAACCAAGTCTGGCGTGATTGCGATGAACTTATTTTCTCGCAGGACTTTTTCTATATAAATGTGGTTGGCGCTAAACTTGGCTTCGATCGCTTTTAAAGGAACACCAATAAATTCCGCTGACTTCACCACGTAAGCTCGAACGGTTTCTTTGTTCACGGTTTTAAAAAAGCTTTCGTTCTCTTCGCTGCTATCCTTTTGCATGGTGGCTTCAAGTTCTTCGCATTCTTTTTTAAGATCAATTTTGAAGATGGCGGGCAGGATCACCACCAAGAGCAGAATCAACCCTATATCACCAAAGACATAGGTCATGGCATCGGCAATCGGCACGTTTGATGAGAGGCGATCTTTTTCCGCTGGTCCGATATTGAGTTCGTGAATGGCGCTGATGCCGGTTCCGAGGGCCGCGGACTGAGTCAGACTGCCTGACAGCAATCCGGCTGAGGTTCCCGTATCAAAGCGCAGGGCCCAAGAGCAGCCGATGACTGCAAGCAGGCCCCCCATGTTCACAGTGACGGCAATAGCAATTTGTGGAAGAGCAGATTTTTTAAGACTGGAAAAAAATTGTGGGCCGACAGAATAGCCAATGGCAAAAAGAAACAGATCAAAAAAAGCCCATCGCACGATCTCGGGAATATCAGGCACATATGCAATGCCGACACCAATGCCAGCCAACAAAGTTCCGACGACCGATCCCAGGGAAAAATGACCGATCTTTATTTTACCGATCAAATGCCCAACGAACATCGCAAAGAAAATCGTGATCTCGGGATGATCGTGAATCAGTCTGGGAATATCCATGACTAAATTCTAAGTCGTTTTCCGAAGAGTAGCTAAGGCGGCGAGGGACTGATGCAAAAAAGCAGCCTAAGCTGCTTTCAGATAACAGTTCTCTTTTTTTGGAACCAATCGCAGGGCAGATTAAGGTGCTTTTTCTAAACTCATAATGCCAAATTCATAGCGATTTCGCCCAAGCGTGCACGGAATGCAATACAAATGGCTGTCGTCTTTTATCACAGCCCCCTGAGCACCACCTGCAAACCCACCATTGCTTTCAACCACTTCGATATCTGGGTTCGCCTTAATCTCTGGCAAGCCAAGAGACTTTAAGTTAGCATTGATAATTACCAAGGATTCTTCATCACTTCGTTTTGACGAAATCTCCATAAGCAATACCTTTTGTATAATCTCGAGTTGCTCGCGGGTTGCGAGTGAAGCCGGATTCACCTTCCCACCAATCCAGGACTGCGGCACCTGGATATCATTGAAATCGGTTACTTTGAGCATATATATAATCCCAGAAGTCGATGAGCCGGAAACGGTCATAAGAGCTCTGCGGTCCAGAGACATTTCATATTCAGAATCACCAAAAATTACTTTACGCCCGCTGATGTGGTACGCGGCAGAAGTGGGCGCATTCCCGCCCAGAGTGCTGTTTTCATCTGTGGCAATGCCATTCGAAAAATTCAAACAGACCGACCTAACACCTTTCGGTTGGCCAAACATTCCGTCTGATATAACAGGTCTGCAATAGGATTTCCCATCTAGATCTGCCGCAGCCAGCACTGTCGACGAAACTAACAATAAGCTTAAAAGTGTCACTATTTTGCGCATGAAAACCACCATACGTTTTAAGAGATTCGTAATTCTATAAAATCAATACTTTGCAAATATAAGGCTAGAGTGGCGGCCACTTTTTCTAAGTGGCGCGCCCAGGCAGTTTACTTCTTGAAAAAGCAGTAACCCCAGTAAGTTGTCCCCGAGCCAATACTTTCGTATTTAAACGTTAATAGGCCATTATTTTTTCGGAAACTTAGGGAGTATGGCTCGTAAGTATATGTTACACCTGATTTATTACTGGTCCAACCAGGAAAGGTCTGGATAAACTCATTTGGTTTTGCCACCCACGTGGATTCTTGCCATTCCTTAAGCGTTTCCAGATTTTGAGGGTCATCTCCGGTCGAAACAAATAGGCGCCAAGCTTTTACATCAGGAAACAAAGGACCGCTGTCCACGTTCGAGTTCAAGAAAGCATTTACTTTGATGATATTGGTCTCAAATAGCGTGTCAGAACTTAATTGAGTATATAGACAACGAAAGACCCTTAACTTCTTTGTCGCTTCATCAGGAAAATCTCGAATAGAGATCGGTTCGCGAGCCTCATTAAAATAATCTCGCAAGACTGTTCCTGATTTTTTGTCCGTGCTTGTGGCGCGGAGTTGCTCCAATCGATTCACTTCTAAGGCCGTCGTGAAAGAGTTCACAGAGCTTCCGACTAAAGCAAGGTATTTAGAAGAATACGGATAGAATCCTGTCTGCTCGATCTTTTTAAGGCTCAACACTTCGTGCAAAGCGATCGCATTTCTAATTCGACGTTCTTGCACCTCAGTCCATCGTTGGCGATTGATCAGAATTTTTTGTTCAGCCGGTATATTCACTGCAACTGAGTTTTGAATAAGATCTTTTACCTTTATATCTAAGGCATCGTCGACGACCACGATTTTAGCTCTGGAGGCTGTTCCGATAATGTTATTTTCAGTAAAAAATTTGTTAAGTTGAGGATCAGACTTTGATTCTTGTATTGCCGAAATCAGAGCTTGTTGAAACTCAAGCGCCACGTTATCGCCGCCGCCACGTGTTCCTTCTTCCAAGAAGGCGTGTGTAACGGAGGTCATTGCTAGAATGATAGCGGTCAGAGTCACCGCTGATTTAACGAGCTTCATTTTCTTTTTCTCCTTTTGAGAGCTTTTAAGTTTGGAGTGAGGTTAAAAAACTGCAAACCAAGATGATATACGTGATCTTTCTTTTTTGATTTTTTCGAAAGAGCTAGGGCGCGATCAAAGAATTCATCAGTTAATTTGCGGAAGGATTCAATATGGTCTTCATCAATAGTGAAGGTTTCTGAGCCGATTACTTTTTCTTGTGGTGTCTGTGTCTCAAGACTTTCAATGGCTTTTGTTAAAGTCGCTTTATGAAATTTGCGCAGCGCTTGGTTCGGAGCTTGTGACACGACTCTTGGGTTCTGTTTTACTTTTTGATAAAAGCCATTTTTATTCTTTTCAATCATCTCTAGCATTTCTAAACGTTCCAAGGCTATTTCAACGCTAGGCTGGGATTGGCCAAGGGCCACCGCAAGATTTCGAGCCGTTGCCTGAAAGTCCGTCAGCGTGGTCGCTGATAAAATTGAAAAGTGAAGGGGATCTGAAATAATCTGAAAGTGTTCAACGCTGAGGTCATTTGCAGTGTGGTCTGGATTTAAATCGCGTAAGCGCTTTAGAAGAGACTCACGAACCTCTGGGATTTTTGTCGAATCCTTTTGAACTAGAAGACAAAAGTAAGTCGTTTCCTTTTCATCCAGATTTAATTTTTTCGCGAACGTAGTTGCCATCTCAAAGGAGATATTTTTATCACCTTTTAAAACCGTCGAAAGAAAAGAAGGAGCCACCCCGAGAACCTTAGCCATCGCCCGAAGGGAGAAGCGAGAATTGCGTTTAGCTTTTTCAGCCATCACATTTCGCAGGTAAGTTCTGTAGTTTTCGTGCTCCATAATCGACATGGAGGCGTTTTACATAACTCTCTAGCCAAACGCGAGAGATTTGAGAACAAAGTGTTACCCACTAGAGAACAGTAAGTATTTTTTCTAAGAACTGGTCAATGTAACCCTGAATGGTAAACGGCCGCCTTAGGCAGCGGAATGGGAGTCTGCGCGTTTACCCAGGACGATGTGGTTCAAGTGAGATACATCGGTTTCGACGTCGGTTGCCTGATTTTGAATCTCGCTGGCGGTCGCGGCGATTTGTTCCGCTGATGCGGCGTTGTTTTGCGAGGATTGATCCAAGTCGGACATGGCCTTGTTGATTTGTTGAAGTCCGGTGGCTTGTTGAGAACTCGCTTCAGCGATTTCGTTATTGATGTCTGATACTTTTTTGACGGAGTTTACGATCTCTGTCAAAACCACACCAGATTTGTCAGCAATCTCTGCGCCGTCTTCGATTTTGCCAGCACTTTCTTTAATCAAATTGGAAATCTCTTTCGCAGCGGAAGCGGATCTTTGTGCAAGTCCGCGAACAGCGTCAGCCACCACCGCAAAACCTTTACCTTGTTCACCCGCGCGAGCCGCCTCGACTGCGGCATTTAATGCCAGTAGATTTGTTTGGAAGGCGATATCGTCGATCACGGTCGTAATTTCCTCAATACGCTTTGAAGATTGAGAAATGTCTTTCATGGAACTGATAAGCAATTGGACTTCTTTTTCTCCACGCTCGGCGGATTGATAGGAGACCTGGGATAGTTGCGCTGCTTGTTTGGCATTGTTGGAGTTCATCTGAACCATCGAGTTCATTTCTTCCAGTGAAGCGACTGTTTCCTCGAGAGAGGCCGCGGCCGAAGTGGCAGAATGTGACAGAGTCACGCCGGCTTTGGAAAGTTGCTCGATGGATTCACGAACTTGTTGCCCGGTTTTAGTCAGATCAGTGGAAACAGAGGAGACTTGCTTCACAATATATTCAGACATAAAGAAGGTGATCATAAATAAAACGACCGTGGAAATGACCGATGTCCAGATGTTGGCGCTTTTCAGTTCGGCATAATCATTTTGGGTTTTGATACTTTGATCGTGGCCATAGTTATTATAATAATTCACGACCTTGTCACAATAGGTAGCGAGCATGGTGCCGATTTCCAAATAGCGGTGATCCATTGTATAGGTGGCGGCAGCCAAGGATTCGGGTGTTCCTTTTTGAATATTCTCAGCGATGCTTTTAAAGACTTGATCGTATTCTGGAAGAACGCCTTTAATTTTTGGATATTCTTCTTTTTCAAATCCCACCATCGGAACTTTTTCATAAGCCGCGAAGCTCTTCACTAAAAGACCGTATTCAGCGGTGGCCTTTTCAATCCCTGCCTGACGCATTTTTTCATCCTGGGCGTGAACGATCGAAGACCAAAACCACTGTCTGGAAGCATTTCGCGCTCGGCGAATTTCGGCCATGGATTCGATTGTGGGCAAAACATTGGTGGTCAGTTCAGATATAGAGGAGTTCATGCGCTCTGCACGATTAAGACTGAGGTAAGCTTGGACGACGGACCCCAGCACCGGCAATAGGGCCAAAAAGAGTAGTTTACCGCGGATACCAGACCAAAACTTTCTAAACATGGTGACTCCTAGAATATGAGGGTCTGATCGGTGAAGTTTGGTGAGTTGTTAATAAAACTTATGTAGATTTTGACAAAGACTTAACAAAACAGGCCATAGGTCGATGCTGCAAAGCAATATAGAGTAACGCTTGGGGCTAAAGTCCAGATGGGTTCACTCCGCCTGAAATGTGAGATAGAAAAAGTCGGCATCTATCGGCACGGATTCTTCCACTGATCTAAGGAGAAGTAATGTCACCAGGACATGAACAACAAATCGAAGTTCTATTTGGCGTCGCCGCCGTTCTTTTCACGGTTATCTTTGGCGTTATATTCTTTAGCTTTTGGAAACGTGTTCGTTCCGAACAAAAAAATGAAGCTCAACCGGAAGCGCTGACTCATGAAGTAAAACGCGAAATGCCAACCATGGCGGTCGAAGAGCCGGTTCTTGCGCACATCGATTCCACAGGGCAGATCGTTTCTGATATGCCGGCTGTGGATTTGGCTGATGCTCTTAGGAAAACTGAAGAAAATCTTTTCGGTCGTATTCGCAACTTGTTTAAATCAGGCGATGCGAATCAACACTTGGATGATATCGAAGAAATTCTTTATACCAGTGATTTGGGCCCGGTGACGGTGCAACGTTTGATGGGAGCTTTGCATGAAAAGCTTTCTCGTAAAGAGCGTGCGGACTACGACACGGTTCGTGATGCTTTGAAAGAAGAGATCAAAAATATTTTTGCCGCTTCTCATTCGGCAGCTCCGACCACGGGGATTTTATCGAAAATTCAATTCGCCAGCAGCGGGCCAACGGTTTTGATGATCGTGGGAGTGAATGGCGCGGGTAAAACGACTTCCATCGGCAAAATCTCGGCGCAATTGGCAGCAGAGGGTAAAAAAGTTTTGGTGGCGGCGGGGGACACGTTCCGTGCCGCAGCCGGTGGGCAGTTGAAAGTTTGGACGGACCGTGCGCAAGTGGAAATCTATTCTCCAGAAGGCGTCACAGATCCAAGCGCGGTGGCCTTCGATGCAGTTGCCAAAGGCAAAGCGCAAAATTACGACGTGGTGATCGTCGATACCGCGGGCCGTTTGCACACGCAGGCGAACCTGATGGAAGAGATCAAAAAAATGAAACGTGTGATGACGAAAGTTATCCCCGAAGCTCCTCACGAAACTTTGATCGTATTGGATGCAAACTCGGGCCAAAATGCTTTGATGCAGGCCAAAGAGTTTCATAAGTCTTTGGAACTGACAGGTGCAGTTTTGACTAAAATGGACGGCACGGCCAAAGGTGGCGTGGCAGTTGGTTTGGCGCAAGAGCTGCAAATTCCAATTAAGCTGATCGGTGTTGGCGAGCGTATTCAGGATCTGCGCACGTTCTCGGCGCAGGAATTCGTGGATTCTTTATTCCAAGCTCACATCTGATTTGATCGAGTCTGACATTCTTTGAATTTCGTCAGACTCGTAAATGAATTGTCCCGGATTAAAATTCAAAGCCGCCAGAGCCATCGCCTTTGCAACATCTTTTGCGGCAATGGCTTTGTACTTTTTAAGGGGCCCGATCATCAGGGCATTGACCACCGGACTCAGTTTCTTAGCGATTGCCTCACCCGTACGATGTTCTTTGCGCTCTCCCAATAGTAGGGACGGACGAAAGATTTCAATTTGCGGTATGTTGAGCTTACGAAGATCGCGCTCCATTTCGCCTTTGACACGATTGTAGAACACCGAAGACTCAGGGTTCGCACCCATCGCAGAAATCACGATAAACTTTTGCGCTTGGGCTTTTTCTGCGATCTTGGCGAATTCCATCACATAGTCATAGTCGACTTTGCGAAAGGCTTCTTGAGAACCAGCCACTTTAATGGTCGTTCCTAAACAGCACACGAATGTGTGGGCTTTGAGGCTTGCCCCAGATGAAGCGAGCTTGTCAAAATCCAAAACGATATTTTCGATTTTAGCAGGAAAGCGGCCTAACGGTTTGCGGGTTAGAACCGTCACTTTGCCCACATGTTCAATGCTGGAAAAAAGCAAAAGGAGCTCGTTTCCTACGAGCCCCGTTGCGCCTGCCATGCAAATGTCAGTGGGAAAATTCATCTTAGTAAGTGATGTTTGGAGGGAAGTGGTAACCAGTTGCTTTCAAGTATTCAGGAACGGAGTTTCTGAAATCAAGAAGGCCGCTGACCTTAACTTTGCCTTTAACCGCTTGTGCATTGGGATGTTGGTAGTCGATGAAACGACCTTCATCCACCAGGAAGTAACCGCGGAAGTTTGTGGCATCTTTGGATTTGCCAGAGTCGATGCGGTAACGGTCACCGGACTTACCAGAGCTTGCAGAATTTTTATAGTTCAAAGGAGTCGCTGTTGGATAACGATCCACCAAGTAGCTGCCTTGCTCGATAAAGTTTTGACCTTGGATCACTGGAATGCTTTTCGTGATGATGTTCGTCGCATCAGCACTCAAACCGCCGGATTTTTGTGCGCCATCAGTCAATAGGATGTAATCCCAACGAGCTGGGTTTTTGTAAACATCTTTGTAACGGCTCAATGGAATCACAGTGTCGTCAGAAAGGATTGTTTGACGCTCGCGAGTCGACTCACGGGCATAAACACGGTAGATGTCCGTGCCCACCGGCAAGATCTCGCGAAGGTAAGCGATCGCGCGGTTTTCCAAGCGCGTGCAACCATGAGAACCTGGGTTTGAGAACATGTTCATGAAGAAACCACGTGTGATGTCGATGGCGTCAGAACCGTCCACGCCCCAACCGATCGTTCCGTGCATCCATTGGCTGTTCACGCCATTCACATCGTCAGACGGTGAAAGCTTTGCTGCATACCAACCGAAAGCACCATAAACCGTGTCTTTGCCGTTGGCCTTCGTCAACCATTTGCGAGAACCCACGATGCGTGAAGAGTTGCTGGAGATCGGCTTAGGGATTGTTTTCAAATCTTGACCAGAAGTGTACCAGCTTGGGTAGTTTTGTGCGCCATCAGTATAGAATTTCACCCATGAAGAGATGCGCGCGTGGCCCAACCAAGTCATGTAAGCATAACGGTCTGTTTTTGTTCCTTCTTCGTTACGACCCACAACCATGTCTGTTTCCATCACAAGTTTGTGAGGGCAACCTGGGTAGGTTACACAGCGTTCGTAAACGCGAGTTTTCTCAGTCGCTACGTTTTGAACCACAAAGTATTTCAAAGTCGGAGCTTCGTAAATCTTTTCAGACAAGTAGTCTTTGGAAACAAACAATTCCGGAGCCACGTTTGTCGGAACGGATTTGGATTTGATCAACTTGATTTGTACAAGGGGAGTGCCTTCACCCAAAGTGCTTACCAGAACAACTTCGTCGTTCATGGAAAGTTGGCCGACGATGTTGTCAGAAGAAGTGGAGTTGGAGCTGCGAAGATTCAAGTTATCAGCAGCGATGTAGTATGTTTTCCCAACAACCAATTGGTTTTTCGCGACAGCAGTGATTTGCGCCTGAGCGAAAGATTGAGAAGCTGCAAATGCGTTAAGTGTCAAAGTGGCAACCAGCACGCAGAATGCTGAGCTTACACGTTTTTTATCAAGAAACTTGATCATGAATTGTCCTCCCCCGAAAGCAACTGCTTAAAATACAATTTCGAGTCGTCGTATATCAAAAGTGGGTATCGTGCGACTAAAAAATTCGAAATTAATAGTGTGCCCCGCGGCACGAATCGGAGGTTTCATGAAATGGATTTTGGGCCTTTCCGCGACGATCTTTCTGTCTGCGATGAGTCATGCGCAGTGGAGTCCTTATGCCTCCAGAGATTGGAGAGTGACTAAAACTCAGTGGTCAACACAGGATGAAGATGGCTATGCCAACTTCATTGCCCGCATTGGTGCTGCCGTCGAGAATCGTCAGTGTGACACGGTCAAAGGATGTCTTACCAGTAATGCAAATCCGTACTATTCTTCGGACCCCTCAGGGCTGGCTTACTATGCGGATTGCGCGGATCTTCCTTATTTCTTGCGATCGTATTTTGCGTGGAAAAACTCACTTCCGATGTCTGTTGCAAGCAGAGTCAACGCTCGCCCGGTGGCTGGAAATACTGGTGACATCAGGTACACGCCATTTGGTAATTACGTGACGGGTCGATTCGATGTTGTCGCTGGCAACGGTCGCAATCGTTCGGCGTTCATCTATAATATCGAAGACTTTGATTATGGCTTTGGGATTCTGGCTTCTCGCTATCCCAATGCGGTTTCACTGTTGAATGGAACGATCACCAATACAACGTTGTCGGCGACGTTTCGTATGATGGGAACCGAGGACGGAAATATGTTCTCGGATTTTTATCCAGTGAAGATCACGCGATTTAGTATTCGGCCAGGTACGGTGATCTATGACCCGAATGGTCACGTGGCGGTCGTTTATAAAGTGACGACGGACGGGCGAATTTACTACATCGATTCGCATCCTGACAACACGCTGACTTCGGGGATGTACAATCCAAAATTCGAGCGCAGCAATCCGTATCAAGGGGCTGGTTTTAAAAACTTCCGTCCCTTGACGTTGACGGGAGCGAAAAGAGATTCCTCCGGGGCGTATGTCGGTGGACGAGTTTTGGGAGCGAAGAACAACACGCTTCCTTATTATAGCCTTGAGCAATTTTATGGAACTCGCCCAGATCCTGAGGGCCAGTGGTCAAAGGGGCAGTTTTTGTACAACGGCCGTGCCGTGGATTACTACGAATATGTGCGCATCATGCTGGCGAACGGCGAGTTGCGTATCGATCCATTGCAAGATATGCAAAGCATGGTTGCTGATTTGTGCGTGAATTTGAAAGATCGTGTGCAAGCGGTGGATGTGGCCTTGCGTTCTGGAGTGCAAAACAAGCCTCATCCGGATCGTCTGCCGCAAAATATTTTTGGAACGAACGGGGAGTGGGAGCAGTTTGCTTCTCCGTCGCGTGATGCGCGCTTGAAAGTTTCGTTTATGAACTTACTTGCGCAGACTCGCAGCATGGTACAACGTTATCAGGTCGGCGATCCGACGATTGTGTATCGTGGAAATAATCTGCGTGGAGATTTGCTAGCGATTTACAACCGTGATGCGGGGGCATGTCAGTTTTCGTATACAAATACGCGTGGGCAAGCTGTGACGATGAATTTGGAACAAGCGCGGCAGAGAATTTTTGATATGAGTTTCGATCCGTATCACTGTGCGGAGCTGCGCTGGGGTGCTAAAAATGCTGGAGAGCTGGCATCATGTCCTGCTGACCAAAATAAGCGAGCATGGTACAACGCCGAACGCTGGTTGCGAAATCAATGGGAGCGCACATACGACGTGCGAATGGATTATTCGTTGGGCGAGTTGACGGGTCCCAAACCGGGAGTAGGCATTGCAAATCCTCCGGATGTGGATATTGTTCGTTTCTTGCAAACCGGGAATCGTTCTCGTCCCTAGACTGCTGGACCTTTGAAACTTACGCACGCCCTAGGCAATCGAGGGCGTGCTATTTATTGGCTCAGTCTTTGTTTTTTCGATCAGCCAAGGCTTTGTAAGCAGCGGTAAAGAACAAGAGGTTGGGGTCAATAATAGATTCGTCACTCTGAGAAATGGACCAGTTGTTGCTCCCTAAAATTTTTAGAACGCTTGAAATACTGGCATTGAGTCTTTGGTTGACGTCGAAGAAATTGATCGTTGTTTTGAAAAATGTTTTTTTGTCTGATTGACCAATCAATTTATCATTTACATCAAGAATCGAATAAACCGACCGAATGCCAAAGGCAGATGTTTGTAAAAGATTTTCTTGTAGTTTTCCGACCAACTTCTTGTTGCAATCGTAAATATCGATTTTCGTTCCAAAGCTAAATACGCGTTGTTTGGCGAAGGCCACAACCTGACCATCGGAATTTTTCAGAGTAAAAACAGTACCAATGTTAAAGATTTGCTGTGTGACTTCGCCAACAGCATGGTCATCCGCCATCAGGGTGAAGTCGCTTCCAATGGAAAACAATTCTTGTTTCATCATGTAGTTGGTATGGCGAGGTATCGAAGGGCATTCGTTCGCCATTGCGAAGCTACATTGAATTATAGCTGCCATGACTAAGAAAAGTATTCTCATTACAAACCTCCGACAATTGTTGTGGTTGCCAACTCACCGTAACCAATGCAAAGCCAATGCGCGTTGGATTCAAATTTACCTGTTCACCAAGGAAGCTGACTGATCGGGGGCATAAGAATGTTGTTCAGGTGTCTAAGCTTGTGACAGCCGAGGCTGTGGCTGTGGCAAGCTTTTGGCTGGCGGCGAGTTTTTCCCCGTGGTGATATTTGCGAGTTAATGTTAGCTGGATGCAGCTTTTTTTTTCTTTTTGGTACCACGATTCGCTAAGAGAGATAGCAAAGACCAGCTTCCTTTCTGTATCTGAGTTTATTGTGGCCAGCACAAAGAATTTGCAGGTTTTCCACTTGGTGACCTCCTCCGGCCCAGCGACTTTGTTTGTGATCTACCTGTGAAAACCATTTGCTTTCACAGCGTCGCCCCGTATCTGGATCGATATATTGGCAACACTGCTGACGATTTCTTAGTTGTTTGACAACTTTCAGCGAAGGCGTCTTTTTCACCGCCACCGTGGCGGTGGTTGTAGTCGCTGTCGCGTTGGCATTTTCAGATTGATTACGAGTATCAGCTCTTAAACCTGTTTTCTGACGAATCACCTTCTCAGAAAGATATTCTAAAAACTGACCCAAATCCTGCGTTGTCACCGAATGAGACAAAAGTTCCTGCGCATGTTTGATTTTTTCAAACGCTTCCTTCGAAAGAGTAAATTCGACACGAACACTCTCATCAGCTTGAATTTTTTGGTGAGCAGATTTTAACACGGGTAATTCAAAAAATGCCGCTACTTGAAGTTGAGATTCCGAATGACTTTTACCACAAAGATCCTCGAAGACCTGAAGTTTTTGATCGGCAGTGACTTTGACGGATTGATTTTTAAAAACTTCACGGGCGGCTTTTTGCACCAAAGAGATTTGATTCAACTTCAGCTCACCATTTTGAATTTTTTCCGCCACCGCAGGAATTTCTCGGATCAAGCGGGCTGCATCAATGCGACGTTGTGCACTTCCTTCGGAATATCCAACGCCTTTGACAAGATAATCAAAAAGACTACCGAAACCCAATTCCAAATAAGTTTTGCGCGAATCAATTTCTTTAATCGTCAGAAGAACTTCATGCAAAAGATCCCGCTCCCGCTGCGCCAAAGTTTTCATTCGTAGATCAAGCTCAGCCTTATTAAGAAATTTCAAACTCATAGGAACCTCCTGAAATTGAAAACAACTTATCACATAGTTTCAGGGCCTATTTTTAACACCTTAAACAACACAGCGCGAATTCGCTCGATTAGCTCATTAGAGCCTCTTGGGATGACTAAATTTGGGAAAACCATTTTTATAAATTTCATTCGCGAATAACCTCGGGAGAGGCGGCCTATCGATGAGAAATTCACGTCAATATTTTTGTGGAAAATATTCCGTTAATTTCTTGAAACGTTATTTTCCGAATTCACCGCCACCGTGGCAGTGAATTCAAAGGAAGAAAGGCGTGAGTGAGTGTCATTGATTATTTAAACGTTGAGCTCGGCCTTATTCCAACGAAACTCCCGAAAACTCATCGAAAGTGACCGGAATCACTGTCTCAAAACGAGACAGTCACAAGATGTCACTGTCTGCCAGATATTGTTACCTCGGGTCTTATAGATCCCTATAACGAATATACCCCATTTGGGGTGGCACGGATGTTGGAAGTTCCTGATATGAGTGAGGTTCCCATGAAAATCAAAGATTTTATCAGCAGTAACGAGCTTCTTTTGATCGCCATCGGCATCATCATTTTGTTTCCGTTGTTCAGCAACGCGCAGATGCAAACGAATACCCAATCTTCACAGCTGACTCGTTTAATTCAGGATGCCGTGAGCAATCCAGCGTCTGCGAATTTTCAAGTATTGCTGAATACCGAAAAATTGAAAGAGTTTTATACAGACGGCGCCTCCTCTTACCAACCATATTGGTTCGATCAGGACACGAACCAAGTGAATCAAAAAGCATTAGCTCTTAGAAAGTTTCTTGAGACGGCTCCTAGTCATGGTCTGTGGGATGTTTATTGGAATCACTCCTGGGATCCTGTTTTTGATGGCAGACCGGTCAGCGCTCAAGAATTGGCGGATGTTGAAGTCAAATTGTCTGAAGCCTATTTGAAATATGCGCATCACATGTATATCGGTCGCTTTGATCCCAGAAAATTCGATTCAACTATTGAAATGGCGCCGATTCAATCCAAGGACTTCATGTTGCGTTTGAAAAAAGTGGCTAGAGATCCAAAATGGGATTTTACAGATGAAACAAACCGTTTGATTCCGAACTTTCCCGAGTATCGCCATTTAACTTTGGCACTGGCTAATCTTCGCAATCTTTCGGATAAATCCTGGAATAAAATTACGCCAGCCGGTAAGGAATTGGCGTTGGGAGTGCAAGACCCAAAAGTTCTCGAAGTAAAAAGAAGACTGATTCAGCTTGGTTATAAAGTCCAAACTCCTCAGAGTCCTGTTTTTGATCAGGATCTGGATAAAAATCTCAAATCCTTTCAGTTAAACAGTGGTCTGAAAGTGGATGGAACAATTGGTGCCAATTTTTCTAAAGTATTGAATCACCTGAATGTCCCGTTGGAGCAAAGAATCAAGCAGATTGAACTGAATTTGGAGAGGTATCGCTGGATTCCTCGCAAAATGGATAAGCGTTATATTTTTGTGAATATCGCAATGACCAAGTTTAATTTGCGTGACGACAGTCTTTGGGATGAAGAAAAGAAGCAGTGGGCGCCTGAGGCCGTGCGCTTGCAATTCAGAACCATTAACGGACGTGACGTTAGAAAAACACCGATGATGATTAGAAAAATCTCCCGCGTGGAGTTCAATCCGACATGGTCCGTGCCTCCGTCGATTGCGATCAAGGATAAACTTCCGATTCTTCAAAAGGATCCAACTTATTTGGACCAGCATAAAATGTATCTCGTTGAACAAGTGAAAGTTGACGGCAAGACAAGATGGCTGCCAGTGCAAAATCCGGATTGGACAAAAATCACGGAAGCCGATTTGCTAAGTTCGCGTTATATGATCGTACAGAAGCAGGGCTATGATAACGCACTGGGCGTGGTGAAGTTCCCCCTCGATGGCCAAAGCTTTAATATCTATTTGCATGATACGAACGAAAGAAATCTATTTAATGATGAAAATCGTCATGCAAGCTCAGGCTGCGTGAGATTGCAAAGACCTTTGGATTTAGCGGTTTACTTATTGAAAGATAAACCGGGCTACTCGATGGATGAAATTTTAAAAATCGTTCCATCAGCGACAGAACCAGAGTCCCGTTCGACGAAAGTGGTGTCTTTGACGAAGCCAATCACGGTTTACCTTCATTATTTGACTGTTTCAGCCAAGAGTAATGGTGAAATCGGATTTGCGGACGACGACTATGGACAAGATCCAATTCTACTGGAAGCGTTGAACAGTCCTCAAAACAATGCGAATTTCTGACCTCGGAGAGGCAGAAATAAATTTGGCTGATAACAAAATCTATGTTTCGATAAAGGGATGAAGAACTTCGTCCCTTTTCTTTTCTTATGTCCACTTGTGGCCCTGGCGCAGCCGAACACGCAGATGCCAGCGCCGACCCAGACACCGGTTTCGGTATCTTATGAAAATGTGTTGAAGTGTTTCCCAGAGCTCAAAGATGACAGTTTGGCGTTCAAGGTGAACTTGAATAAGCTCAAAGATCTGGCGGATGAGAAGTTTGTGACGGTTCGCTCGCAGTTGCGTCAAAGAAAAGTGAATTATCTTGATGCGGACAAACAAGAGATGAATCTGATCCTGAAGACACAGTCGGCGTCGGCGAAAAAATCTAAAACTGAACTGACCGTTCAAAAAGTGGGTGGGGATGGAGTGCTCACAGATATAGCACTTACTAAAAATCAACGCACCAACCCCAAGCAGGAAATCATCAATGGCTTCTTGCTCGATGCAACGATTCAAAGTGACGTGTACTCCTATCTTGACACGAAGCTCAATGGAGTGAGTTCCACCTATAAGCGCAATTTCCGAGACGTGATCGAGTTCAATCTCGAGGGACCAGCGCGAAAACGCAGTCTGTCTTGCACGAGCGAGTCTCAGCTTGGGATTATTTGCACCTGCACTAAGAAATAATCTGTTGAATACCGCTTCTCGTTATAGCTATACTTTTGGTGTGTTGTTCTAGGATTTTTTCTAGAGTTTTAAAAGGTTTAGCCCATTAGCGATTGAAAAGAGGAGACACGGTGACTGCTGAGAAAAAGAACTTTAATTTCCTCATTGCAGGAGTCCCGTACAAACTTAGATCCTCTCATGACGATGCCACAGTTCAGGAACTCGTCGACTTTGTTAATAACAAAATGAATCAAGCAATGGCCGTTACGAAAAACGGTTCCTTCCAAAATGCCGCTGTGTTGACAGCGATGAACCTTGCGGAAGAACTCATCCTTTTGAAAAGAAAAGCGCAACGTGAACTCGACAAGCTCGAGGAAAAAACGATGCAGCTTTCTCTGGAACTTGAAAACTCCAAGAACAACAAGGTTTTGAACAACTAACTTTGATGTAACTCTCTTGGAGTGCCCATGCCCTCTTGGAGCTCTAAACAGGAATGTCGTTCCTTTTATAAATCTCTTTGCGCCCAAGAGTTTGCGCAAGGTCTTGTTCAAAACCAGCAGCAGTTGAATGTATTTCTGCAGGACTTTATGTCCAAGCAGAACGGATGTTGGGGAGCGTATCGCTCTCTCGCTCAGGAAGTCAGCGTGGACGAGGTTTTCCAAATTCACGATATCGACTGGGTCTTTCCCCGGATAAAGGGGAATGAACTTGAGTTTTGTTTTGCATCAGGTTTTAGCCAGGGCGCCTTTGGCGTTTTGGAACCTGATCCCAACTCCGCTATTATAGATCTCAATGGCATTCACGGCCTGCTGATTCCCGGTTTAGTTTTTAATAAGAATGGCAACCGCCTTGGTAAGGGGAAGGGTTTTTATGACAAAACCCTGGCTCACTTTAAAGGAATCAAGGTGGGTGTATGTTTTGATTTTCAAATTTCAGAACAGACACTGCCCATGGAACCGCACGATGAAAAGATGGATTATCTGATCACCGAATCCGGCCTCGTGGTTTGCCAGCAGTTTGAGCTTCATTAGAAGCTTTTGAGGAGTAAGGAAGAAATGGAAATTTTAATCACAGCCATTATCTGTTTAATTTTGGGCGGTGTCGCTGTTTTCATGGTGAAACGCATTCAGGACAACAACAGCAAGAAATCTGCACGCGTTGAGGCAGAGCGTATCGTTAATAAAGCCAAGTCTGAAGCGGCAAAGCTTAAAAAAGACGCGGAAACTCGTGCAAAAGATTTTGAAGGTCGCGCACGTAAGAATGTCGAAGCTGATATTCATAAGCAAAATTCCACTTTGAAAAACAAAGAATCGCAATTGGATCGCCGTCTGAAAGAAATCGAACAGCAATTCAAACAAAAGATGGAAGAGAACGAGCGTTATTTGAACACGATGAAAGACCGCGAAGAAAAAATCGCGATCTCTGAAAACCGTGTAAAAGAGCTTGAGAAAAAGGGCGAAGCGCAAATCGGCGAATTGAAACAAAAGTTGGAATCCGTGGCAGGTATGTCTCAGGACGAAGCGAAGCGCCAATTGTTGTCTGCTATCGAAGAGGAAGCAAAAATCGAAGCTTCTAAAAAAATCACGCAAATCGAAGAGCAAGCCCAAAAAGAATCTGAAGTTAAAGCGAAGCGCATCCTGGCAACAGCGTTGTCACGTTTTGCATCGGAGTTCACTTCCGAAAGAACTGTCAGCGTGTTGGCACTTCCGAATGACGAGATGAAGGGTAAAATCATCGGTCGTGAGGGTCGTAATATCAGAACTCTGGAAGCCCACTGTGGTGTGGACCTGATCGTCGACGATACTCCGGAAGCTGTCGTTATCTCTGGTTTTGATCCTGTTCGTCGTGAACTGGCTCGCAGAACGATCGAGAAATTGATGGAAGACGGTCGCGTGCATCCAGCGCGTATCGAAGAGGTTGTCGAAAAACAACGTAACGAACTGATGAAATCCATCAAAGAAGAAGGCGAACGCCATGTGATGGAACTGGGGATTGCGAACATGCACCCAGAATTGATCAAAATCATCGGTGGTTTGAAATACCGTAACTACCAAGGTCAAAATGCTTTGAACCAGGCGCTTGAAGTGGCCAATATCGCGGGCCTTCTTGCCGGAGAATTGGGCGTGAGTGTGAAACTCGCACGTCGTGCAGGTTTGCTTCATAATATCGGTAAAGCGATCGACCACACTGCAGAGGGTAGCTATGCCGCTGTGGGGGCTGAGGCCGCTAAGAAATATTCTGAATCTGAAGATGTATGTCACGCCATCCGTGCCCATGATGAAGAGGAAAAACCTCACTCTATCCTGGCGTGGATTGTTCATGCCGCTTACATCCTGTCGAGCGCGCGCCCAGGGGCACGTCGTCCACAGATGGATTCCTTCATCCACCGTTTGGAAGATCTGGAATCTATCGGCAACAGCTTTGATGGCGTTTTGAAAACGTTGGCGTTGCAAGCGGGTAAAGACGTTCGCGTCTTGGTTGAATCTTCAAAAGTAACTGACGACCAGGCTGTGATGTTGTCCCGTGATATCGCTCGTAAGATTGAGCGTGAAGTTCCTCAAGCTGGCCAGATTAAAGTTACTGTTGTTCGTGAGACTCGCAGTGTGGAGCACGCAAGATAATGAGTTTTTTGGATCCTAAAGAACAGTTAGAAAGAATTAAATTTGGTGTCGCTGAATTCATCAATGATGAAGAGATGCTAAAGAAGCTAAAGCGTTCGAAAGAAACGAACACCCCGCTGCGTATTAAGTTGGGCGCTGACCCCACTCGTCCAGATATTCATATTGGTCACACGGTTGTTATCAATAAGTTGAAAACGTTCCAGGATCTGGGCCATCACGTGATCTTTTTGATCGGTGATTTTACGGCGACAATCGGCGATCCAACGGGGAAGAGTTCGACTCGTCCAGTTCTTTCTCGTGAAGAGATCGAAGAAAACGGTCGCACTTACGCAAAACAGATTTTTAAAATCTTGGATCCAAACAAAACCGAGATCGTTTACAACTCGTCTTGGATTGGCAAAATGACTCCCGGCGAGTTCATCAAGATGGCGGCACAATATACCGTGGCGCAAATGCTGGAGCGTGACGATTTCACAAAACGTTATCGCGCGGGCACGCCGATTGCGATTCATGAGTTCTTGTATCCATTGACTCAGGGTTATGACTCTGTGGCATTGAAAGCTGACGTGGAGTTGGGTGGTACGGATCAAAAGTTCAATCTTTTGGTGGGTCGTGCGATGCAATCCGCTTACGGTCAAGAGCCGCAATGTATCCTGACGATGCCGATTCTGGAAGGGATCGACGGCGTTAATAAAATGTCCAAGTCTTTGGATAACTATATCTCTGTTGTCGATACACCGAAGGACATGTTCGGTAAGACCATGAAGATTTCTGACGATTTGATGTACCGTTGGTATGAACTCCTGACTGACATCACAGCCGCTGAACTTGAACAGTTAAGACAAGATGTTGCGAGCAAAAAGAAACATCCGCGCACGGTGAAGGTGGAGCTGGCTAAGTTCATCATCAAACGTTTCCACTCAGCTGAGGCAGCTCAGGCAGCGGAAGACGAATTCAACCGTATCTTTGTCGATAAGGGTCTGCCTGACGATATTCCTACAGTTGAAATTAGCAAAAATGATATTCCGGCTGAGGGCCTAGGCGTTGCTCAGTTGTTAGTTAAGTTGAGCTTTGCGACTTCGAATAGCGAAGGTGGGCGTATGGTTCAAGGTGGTGCCGTGCAAATCGACGGCCAGAAAATCACGGACGCGAAAGCAAAATTGTCTGCGGCCGCTATCGACGGAAAAGTCGTTAAAGGCAGCAAGACCAAGTTCGCGAAAGTGAAGTTAGTGTAAAAACACGCCGCGGAATGCGGTGTGTGAAGGAAAAGGTACCTGGTACCAAAAGGATCTTAAGTATGAAAATTAAATTTCTTCCGCAAAATATTGAAGTCGAAGGTACTCCAGATAAGTCCCTTTTGCAGATTGCGACGGAAAATCATCTTGAGATCCGCTCGATCTGTAAAGGCGTTCCAAGCTGTGCGGAATGCCGTGTGCGTATCAAAGAAGGGGACAACAATGTTTTGCCTCCCGGTAAGGCCGAGCTCAGCCTGATTGGTACGAACTATTTCATCGACGGTCGAAGATTGAGCTGTCAGGTGCGTTGTTTCGGTGATGTGACAGTGGATTTGACGGAGCAAGTTGAGCGCGCCGAAAACCAAACTAAGAAAATCCGTGGTTTCCGTACGAATAAACAAATGGAATCCAAAGCCGTTAACGACACGATGTTGTTGGATGCAAAGGTTGATGAAGCAGCGCTGGCTGCGCAAAACGCAACTTCTGCAGACGCGGGTGCATCGTCTGAAAAACCGCAACGTGAAGCGCAGCCTCAACAACAGGCGAAGCAACAGCAACATAATCAGCAACGTCAGCAGAATAAGCCAAAGCACCAACACCAAAATCAAAAACAGGGTGGCGGTCAGCAGCAGAAAAATCAACAGCAGGCGAAACAGGGCGGTGGTCAAAACCAACAGCCTAAACAGCAGCACGGTCAAAATCAGCAAAAGCAAAAACAAGGTGGCGGTCAGAATCAAAACCAAAACCAAAACCAAAACCGTCAAAAACAGCCTCGGCCCCAAAATCAACAGAACCCGCAAAATCAACAAAACCAACAGAACAAACCTAAGCCTCAGCAATAACCGAACGCTGAGGTCAGGTTTCTTCACCATTTGTTAACTAACTGGCACTAGGTCCAGTGCATGACGTGAACTAGAGACCGATAAGTTTCTAGAATGTCTCACAAGATTACTTTCCGAGAACGCGGACAAGGCCCCATCCTAATTCTCCTCCATGGTTATGGGGGAAGCGTTCACCATTGGGAAGGTATTGCTAACCAGTTGGCCGCGCGCTATCGGGTGATTATTCCCAATCTTAGCCATGTCTATATGAGCAGCGATAAGTTGTTCTTCACGGTGCAAGTGGAAGTGTTGGCGAAATTCATTCAAGAACAGTTTCCGAATGAGCGAGTGCATCTGGCAGGTTTAAGTTACGGTGGAGCATTAAGTTGGGGACTGGCGACTCAGCATCCTCACCTGGTACATAAATTGGCGTTGATCAATCCGATGGTCACCGATCCGGTAAAGAATTTTCTGCCGAAAGAACTCCGATTCTTTTTTTCGATTCCACTCAATTTAAAAAGCATTTATTTGATGTTGTCGACGCCGATGGGAGCAAGCTTTCTAAAACGTGCGGCGCAGATTTTTCGTGATGAGCGCTCGGAAGGGGCCGTATCCGTCGAGCATTTGAAAGGTCGCAAGTTGCAGTTCGTCGCGCACATGATTCACCATTTTGCGTGGATTCTGCGTTCAGAAGACTGGCAATACTGGAATAAGAAGCTTTTCAAATATCGTGGTGACTGTCGCCTGATCTTTGATGAAAGTGATCTGCTGTTTAATCAAGATGCTTACAAAAAGTTTGCGAATCATCTGGGCTGTGAAGATTTGATTGTACTGCAAGGTGCCGGGCATTTGGCGATTAAATCCAAACCGGATATCATCGCTCAGCATTTAATTGAGTTTCTGGAGATGGCAGCTCCTGTTGAAAGAGCTGCAAAATAAAATCAGGCTTTTTCGCGAGTCGGTGGCTGATTTGGAAAGGCACGCTGATATCTTTCAGAAATATCCTCTGCCAAAACTGTCTTATTGTCATTGATCAACAGGCGAATGAATGTTTCATAGGATTCAGCATCCATGCGGTTTTGCGCTGCCATCTTACGGCCCTGATCAATCACTTTAGAAAGAGGCAAAGTCTTGCAGTTGAAAAGGAAGTATAGATTTTCGTATTCCTTACTGCCGACTTTGGAAGACGGGAACTGCTGTAAAAAGCGCGCCGCTTGATTAACAGCATGAGCATCACCACGCAGTAAGACCTTTACGATCTTAGAAATATAATCAGAATCAGCTCCCAAAACTTGAACACCCAGTTCGAAACACTCGACGGCTTTCGTGAGGGCCTTGTTATTCAAATTCGAACGACCTGCGGTGAAGAGGGCCGCGGAAAAAACGTGGCGAAGCTCCGGCGTCTTGTGATCCAGTTGCGCAAAAAGTTGGAAATAGTGTGGAACTTCATCAAGCTTACCCGAGAACACCGCCGAGATAAAAAGCTGTCCCAGGCGTTTGGGACCGATCGGATAGTTTTCAATAATCGTATTTGCGACGTTATAAGCATTGGTGAAATCTTTTTGCTCGTACAATGTATCAAATTTGCCCGTCAGGCAGCGATAGTGCAGAGGTTGTAAAGTCAAACCCTTGGCAAACTGATCTGTGGCAAATTGATATTCTGTCTCTTTGAATTTCGTATAACCCAAATAGTAGTGCGCAAGCGTCGGTTTTTCCTGGTGCTGTAAAGCGCTTGAAAATTTATGCTCGGCATCCTTTAATTGGCCATCGAATAGAGCTTGTTTGCCTTCGCGAATCGCTTTGATGTAATCGCTGGGGTTTAACTTGCGATCAATCAAATTGCGCAAGCGAGTCGCCAGCATGCCGCTTTGGAAAGGCTTTACAATATAATCATCGACCAACTCCTCAGCGGCTTCCGCGATGGAAGAGCTGGAATTGTTGTGAGTCATAATGATCGAGATATTGTTCGGATTGTTTGTCGTATGCATCGTCACAAGCTCCAAACCGAACTTAGAATCAATTTGAAACTCGGTGATCAAAAGCTGTGGCTTTTTATCGGTCAAAAACTCGCGCGCGCCCACATATCGTTTGGTCGTAAAGATATTTTCGTTCGGCACGCCAATTTCCAAAAGAGCCGAAGCAATCAAGTTGGTGTATGACGGGGAACTGTCAACGATAAGGGCTGTCAGGTTTTTCATTTAATCAAGCTCCCGCATGGATCTGAACAACATGTCGGTGTTCAATTGCGATTGCAAATTGGCGTTCAGGAAATTTTCCCAAAGGCCTTTTTCAAAACGGTGCAACTCAATGGTGTATTTAGAATGTTTGCCTGAATCCAATGCTTCACTTTGTGTGACTTTGCCAGTCGCAAGGAAATCGTGTTCGACTCCTTCGATATAGAATTTTCCCTCGATGTGAATGATTGTTCCCAATCCACAAATGCGCGGGGTGGCTTCAAACGTAAACGATTTATCAGCGTATTCCAGAATTTCCAAAGGACGGGCCTTTAGGTTCTTGATTAACTCAAATTCCGTTGTGAGATTTTGTAAGCTGTGAATTTCTAAAAAGTTTCGCGCCATGGATCTATGATAATCCCAGACACGAAAGAAGCCTAATTTGCCAAGAGGCAGGTGGAACAGTTCTGGACGTAGAAAGTGGAATTTGGAATTTTCGTGCTACAAATGTAGGTCTAAAAAATGACCACCCCGTAATGTAGGGCGGTGTTTCCTACGGAAGTACTTCAGCTATTTGTGAGAGGATTATACGTTGAAGCTCGAGCCGCAACCGCAGTGTTTCGTAGCGTTTGGATTGTTGAAGACAAAGCCTTTGCCATTCAAGCCACCAGAGTACTCCAAAGTCATGCCTAGGATATAAAGCATCGAGTTTGAATCCACGGCGATTTTTTGACCATTGGATTCAAAGATCTTGTCGCCATCGCGCGGAGTTGTGTCGAAATCCATTTTATAAGAGAGGCCAGAGCAGCCGCCCTTTTTCACTTCCACACGCAGAAATGCAGCTTCTTCTTTGCCATCATCTTTTTTGAGAGCAGCGAGTTTCAAGGCAGCTTCTGGGGAAATGTTAATCATAGAGATCTCCTGGGATAAATTCACGCCCAGTGTACCACAAAGCCCGCACGCAGGGGAGAGTCAAATCCATCCCCTGTTGGAGTGAGCTAAAATGCTGAAAATATTATACAATTTACGTTGGGATGGCGCCGTGAAGGATGCTCACAGCCCGTTGAATATCGTCTTCCGTAGTCCAGCGGCCCAGGGAAATACGGAACGTGCATTGCGCGTCTTCTGGAGTCATGCCAATGCCTTTCAGGACGTGGCTGATGCTCATGGAGCCAGAGCTACAGGCTGAGCCCGTGCTGATTCCCAATTTTTGAATTTTCGGAGCCAAGGACTCGATGGTGATTCCCGGCAAAGTCACATTCAGGTTGATGGGTGAGCGATCTGTCGGGTGGCCATTTAAGCGGACGCCGGGGATGGCAGCTTGTAATTTCAGCCACAACAAATTGCGCAAAGTGGTCATGCGAGTTGCTTCTGCTTCGAAATTGTTTTTGCAAATTTCCGCCGCCACTCCCAGTCCTACGATCGCTGGCACGTTCAAAGTTCCAGAGCGAAGTCCTTTTTCCTGACCGCCACCATAGATCAAGGGATAGATTTGCACTTTAGGATCTTTGCCACGGATGTAAAGAGCGGCTGAACCTTTAGGTCCGTACATTTTGTGAGCAGAAAAGGACATCAAATCGATGCCCATTTCAGTTACGTTCACGGCAACTTTACCGATTGCTTGCGTAGCATCCGTGTGGAAATAGATTTGTTTTTCTTTGCAGAGTTTTGCTGCTTCTTGGATTGGATTGTTGCTGCCGATTTCGTTGTTCACCCAAATCAGGCTGACCAATTTTGTATGCGGTTTAAGCGCTTGGCGAAGAGTTTCGATTTCGACCTGGCCGAATTTATTCACTGGCAGAAAATCAACTTCGACACCTTGTTTTTCCACTGCCAGCATCGCTTTGATAATTGAACTGTGTTCAACACAGCTGGTGATGAAGTGGATCGGTTGGTGTGGATTTTCTTCGCGAAGTTTCGTCAGTAAACCAAAGATCACCCAGTTGTTGGATTCTGTGGCGCTGGCTGTGAAAGTCAGCTCAGAAGATTTTGCGCCAATCAAGGAAGCCACTTGCATACGGGCTTTTTGCACGCCGTTTTCCGCTGTCCAACCCCAGTGATGAGAAGCGCTGGATGGATTTCCAAAATACTCTTTAAAGTAGGGCTCCATGGCAGCAAAAACCTGAGGGTCCACAGGTGTCGTGGCATTGTAATCCAAATAGAGTCCTTTATCGGACGCTGTTTGAGCGGCAGGGATATTCTGAGTTGTGATTTCCATGTCAAACAGCTAATAACGCTGTCTCAGTCGGGTCAAGAGGATTCCTCAGGATGCGAGAGGTTTCTTGAGGTCTTTTGCCTCTTTTTCGAGCTGTCCATGGTATTCATCAATCTTGTCGTTTAAATAATTTTGCGCACGGTATTTATCAAGGTTTTGAAGCTCCATGCGCAAGACATGCAGATGCGTGATTCCTTGATTCACCAGGCGAGTCTTTTGTTCCGAAAGAAACACTCCACCTTCGGGAGTGTAGAGGACATAACGGTTGTTGCGCGGCAAATGCACATACAGATTGAATTCCACAGGCACGTCTGTGCGCATTTCGTGAATTTTGACCGCTGCCATTTCTTCATCAGGAGAAGTCGTCACGTCGGCTTTTAAGTCGGCGCGTGGAAAAAACGCCATCGCGACTTCGTTGCCTTCGTGAACGGATTTTCTTAAGAACTCGGCATGTTCCACGGCCCAGGCCGCAAAAGGAACTTGCTTGATTTTGATTGGCATCGTTTCATTGTTTTGCAGATTTTCACCATTGTCGGACAGAAACTTGAACAGGCGAGTACGGATTTTCTCTATGAAGTGAATATCGATACTTAAATGCTCGGCCATTGCGGCGACCAGATAACCTGAGAAACGACCAGACTCTACGAGGATGCAGGCGACATTGGTGGCAATTTCGATGTGTCGCTTTTTCTCGGAGATCACGCAGGCTTTTTCCATGGCCTCGCGAGTGCCTTTTAAGATCAACGAACCAGGATCTTTGGCAACTTCGTCAGCCGTTTCTCGCAGAGCATGCTGCTTTTTGTTTTTGCCATCGGCCTCCATCGGAGCCCACATGGTTTCGTTCTTTTTGCGACCTGCATACGAACTTTCACCACCGTCTCCATAGGGATCATAATTTGGATCGTTCGGATCGAGAGTGTCAGAGGCCGCTGCGCCGCCATTGTGCGCTCTGAATCCTGGTCGATCAGAATTTTCACCGGCTTCGTTATTCTCAGACGGACGGCTATTATGATTGTATTCGTTGCCATTTTGGCCGTAAGGATTTTGATTGGAAAACGGTGAGTCCGAACCAAATGCGCCATCTTGGGTGCCGCCCATAAATCCATTGGCACCATTTTGGTTATTCTGTTGGCCACCGCCAGCGAAACCGTTGGCATCGGGATCTTGAGACGTGGGCGGAATGTATCCTGCCATTCCTGGCTGAATTGCGGTCATTGATTCATCGGCATTCAAACCTTGAGCAAAGCCAGCAACATTGCCATTGGCAGCATTGCCGTCGAGGGCTCCCATTAAGTTTGCCAAGAAATTTTGTGTGGAGGTTGAATTGGCGTCACCGCCAGCTTCACCCCCACGAATCGCGATGACCCCAGAGCCATTTCCACCAGCACCGTCCCAAGATCTTTGGGCGGCGGCTGCCTGGGGATTTGCGGATTGATCTTTGTTGTACTTATTCACCATGCGTTCCACGGCGGGGCCGGTGATCGGGTGATAAATCGCATAGCCCGAATTGCAATCATTCAAAATTTTAACCGATGACGGTGTCGAGTGTTCAGCAAAAGCAATCACACAAACCGGAAAAGCCTGACTTAAGACTTTAGGAAGATTTCTGACTTTCTTATTGGGATGATCGATACTGACCATCACAAATTGGGGCTGATTTTGAACCAAAAACACCATCGCTTCTTTTAAGTTGTGGGTGCTTTTAATTTCCCAATCACGGTTCTTTAAAAATCCTTCAACAGGCCCAAGGCTTTGTGGATGGGACTTGATGATCAGCAATTTTCGCTTTTCTGCCTGTGTGTCCATGTCACGTTCCTGTTAAAAAATTGTGAGTTATTCTTCTTAACGGTGACTCCAATCAAAATAAACAGGGGATTGGGCATTTTTGAGGGGTTTATTGCAAAGAGTTAATCAAATTTGGGTCTGTTTAATATGTCCGTTCGATAGGTCCACTCGACGTAAGTAGGGGTGTCGGAATCCAGATTCTCTTAAGAGGGAACTCTCATACAATACTTCTATGAAGAAACAAACTTTGCACAGCACCACCTTCTTTGTACCCCCGGGAAAAAATCCTGAAAACATGTTCAAGTGGAAAAAGATCCACTGTCAGATTAAGAACCGTAAAGGCGAAGTCTTTTTTGACATGAAGAATGTGGAAGCGCCAGAAGGTTGGTCGCAGCTTGCAGTCGAAATCGCTGCCAGTAAATATTTTCGGAAGTCTGGAGTGCCGCGGACTCAACACGAAAAATCAGTGCGCCAGTTGGTCGATCGTGTCGTCGGAGCTATCGCGGGATCCGCGTTAAAGCAAGGTGGGTTTTTTAAATCGAAAAAAGACGCCGATGTTTTCAAGAATGAATTGAAATATATTTTGCTCTCGCAAAGAGCGGCCTTTAACAGTCCCGTATGGTTTAATGCGGGCTTGTTTGAGTCGTACAAAATAAATTCTCCCAGCGAACATTATGCCTGGGATGCGAAAAAGAAATCCATTCAACCAACTAAAAACGCCTATGAAAGACCACAGTGTTCAGCTTGCTTCATTCAAAGTGTCGAGGACTCCATCGACGGAATTTTTGAGCTCGCAAAAAATGAAGCGCGTTTGTTCAAATACGGCTCGGGTACGGGCAGTAACTTTTCAACTTTACGCAGTAAATATGAAGCCTTGAATTCAGGGGGGCACAGTTCCGGTTTGATTTCCTTTTTGGAAGTTTTAGATCGTGGCGCAGGTGCTATTAAGTCGGGCGGGACGACTCGTCGGGCGGCCAAAATGGTGGTGGTTGATATCGATCATCCTGAAGTTCTGGATTTTATCGAATGGAAAATGAACGAGGAACATAAAGCCAAGCTCTTAATTGATGCAGGATTAAATCCTGATTTCGAGGGGGAGGCTTACAAAACCGTTTCGGGACAAAATGCGAATAATTCCGTGCGTGTGACGGATCAATTTATGAAAGCCGTGCAGAATGAAAAACCTTGGAAGCTTCTGGCGCGAGTCAGTGGCAAAGTTATTCGCGATGTGCCCGCGGCGGAGGTGTGGAAGAAAATCAATCACGCTGCGTGGATGTGTGCGGATCCGGGCATTCAGTTTCACGATACCATCAATCAATGGCATACGTGTCCAAATACCAGTGAAATTCGCTCAAGCAACCCGTGCTCTGAGTATATGTTCCTGGATGATTCAGCCTGCAATCTAGCTTCCATCAATTTGGTGAAGTTTTTAAACGCAGATGGCAGTTTTGATTTTGAGTCCTTTATTCACACCGCCCGCACTTTGTTCGTAGCGCAGGAAGTATTGGTCGATTACGCCAGCTATCCGACAGAAAAAATCGCTCAGAATTCCCATGACTATCGCCCCTTGGGGTTGGGCTTTGCAAACCTGGGCAGTTTGTTGATGAGAAAAGGCATCGCTTATGACAGTGCAGAGGGACGGGCATGGGCTGGTGCGATCAGTTCCTTAATGACAGGTGTCGCCTATTTGACCAGTGCCGAGATGGCGCGAGCCAAAGGCGCCTTTGTGGGCTTCAAAAAAAATCGCGCGCCGATGTTAAACGTAATGAAGATGCATGAAAAAGCCCTCAATGGAATTTCTTGGAAGCATCTGCCAGAGGGATTGGATAATGCTGCTCGCAATTTGTGGAAAGCGGTGGTTTATAATGGTGGCAAGTTTGGCTTCCGAAATGCGCAAGCGACAGTGGTGGCGCCGACAGGAACCATCGGACTTTTGATGGATTGTGACACCACAGGAATTGAGCCGGATTTCTCGTTGATTAAGCTTAAAAAACTGGTGGGCGGTGGAGAGATTCAAATTGTGAATCAAGCGGTGCAGCCAGCCCTGCGTGTTTTGGACTATGATGACGCGCAAATTGAAGCCATCACCAAATACATCGCCGAACACAATTCCTTGGAAAATTGCCCTGAAATTAAGCAAGAGCATTTGCCGGTTTTTGACTGTGCTAATGCGGCCCCAGGCGGGCGCGTGTTATCACCTGAAAGTCATGTGACGATGATGGCGGCAGTGCAGCCGTTTATCAGTGGGGCGATTTCAAAAACAGTGAATTTGCCAAACTCTGCCACTGAGGAAGACATCAGCCGTATTTACTTCCTGGCTTGGGAGTTGGGCGTGAAGGCCGTTGCCATCTATCGCGATGGGAGCAAATTGAGTCAGCCTTTAAATACCAAGAAAAAACACAGCTCTGCCGAGGGAACGCCACAAAAGTTTACTATGAAGTGTCCGGAGTGTGGCAGTGACACGGTGTTGACGAGCGGTTGCTATCGTTGTCCCAACTGCGGGACCACCGTGGGGTGCGCCTAGATCTGATTTACTCTGGTGTTGCTAGCGTCGTTTATTCGGGGCGTAAGGCGGGGTGATCCTTGCTCTTCCCGAGGGGACTATAGTAAACCTTAGAGTTCAATTCCGCGGAGAAGTTATGAGTAAAAAAGATATTTTTGGTGATGATATTGATTCAGGCAAATCCTTCGAAGATTTCGAGGCGATGTTTGCACAATCTGAAGCGGGTGGCTTGAAAACTCGTGTATCAGTGGGCGATAAAATTCGTGGCGAAATTCTTTCTATCGGTAAGGAAGAATCTTTTGTTTCCACTGGCACTCCGACGGATGGCATGATCTTCACCAGAGACCTTTTGGATGAAAACAAAGAAGTTAAATACCACGTGGGTGACATGATCGACGTTGTGGTTCTTTCCACAAAAGGTGGCGAGATCCGTTTGACCGTAAAAGGTTCAACGTCTGCGGAAGCGGATTCTTTGGAAGACGCTTACGATATGGAACTTCCTGTTTCTGGTACAGTGACGGAAGTTGTAAACGGTGGTTTACGTGTGAATGTTCAAGGCAAAACGGCGTTCTGCCCGATCTCTCAAATCGATTCACGTTTCGTCAGTGATGCTTCTGAATATGTTGGTAAGAAATTTGATTTCTTGATCACGCAATTCGATAAACGTAACATCGTGGTTTCTCGTCGTAAACTTTTGGATCTGCAAAAAGCAGAAAACGAAGGTGCCTTCATGCAGAAGGTGCAAGTGGGCGCGATCCTTGAGGGTCGTATCACTCGTCTGGAGAAATTTGGTGCTTTCGTTGAGCTTGAAGCGGGTGTTGAAGGTTTGATCCATTTGTCTGAACTGACATGGTCTCGCGTTCACAGTCCTCAGGAAGTCGTTTCTCCAGGGCAAACTGTGACGGTGAAGCTTTTGAAAATTGACGAAGTTGACGGTAAATTGAAAATCTCTTTATCGATGAAGCAAGCTGACGGCGACGGAAATCCTTGGAATTCGGTTCCAGCGAAATTCCCGGTGGGCACAGTTGTAAACGGCAAAGTCGAGAAAAAAGAAACTTACGGCTTATTTGTAAACATCGCTCCGGGCATCACAGGTCTTTTGCCAAAATCAAAATGGCGTGACCATGTTGACGGCGCTCAATTCGAAAACAAAAAACGCGGTGACGAGATTGCCGTGCAAATCGACGAAATCAAATTCGAAGAAAAGAAAATCTCTTTGGGTGTTCCAGGTGCCGGTGAAGACCACTCCTGGAGAACTCACCAACCGACATCGGGCAGCGGCTTTGGTTCATTGGGCGACGCTCTTAAAGGCCTAACAATCAAACCAAAGAAATAAAAGCGGTGAAAATGGCTCGTCTGCTGCGTTGTCGGGCCATCTCCTCGCTCCAACGGGCCTGCAGCCCGCCTGCGCTGCGGGGATAACCCTCCGCCTTGCATCCAAACCATTTTGACCGCTTTTCATCCAAAAGGTACGTCCTTACTTTATCCAATTTAATTAAAGCCTCTGTTTTAAAACAGGGGCTTTTTTATTACCTCTGCCTCGACAATCCTTAAGCGTTTCGGTAATTTACCCGGGTTTAAATATTATTACCCGGGTGATATTGCTTTTTGAATATAACCCGGGTAATATTGATTCCATCAACCGCTTTGAAAGGTTTTATGATGGAATCCACTTCTGTATCTTCTGGGGCTTCGACGGCCAGCACGCTTAAGTTTACGACTCAGCAAAAGATCGTCGTCGGCCTTTTGGCTTTTCTGCAATTTACGATCATTCTGGATTTTATGATTCTGTCTCCGTTAGGAGCGGTCTTGATGCCTGCCTTGAACATCACGGCGGCGCAGTTTGGTACGGTGGTTTCGGCATATGCGATCAGTGCCGCGATCTCGGGACTCTTGGCGGCGGGCTTTGCAGATAAATTCGATCGTAAGAAGTTATTGATGTTCTTTTATATTGGATTCATTGCCGGCACTTTGTTTTGTGGACTTGCTCCGAATTACCATGCGCTGTTGGCGGCTCGGATTGTTACGGGACTTTTCGGGGGAGTGATTGGTTCGATTGTTTTAGCGATCACGACCGACATCTTTCCGTTGCAACAGCGGGGCCGGGTGATGGGGCTGTTGCAGACGTCCTTTGCTGCCAGTCAGATCCTTGGTTTGCCAGCAGGCTTGTTTTTGTCGAATCATTGGGGATGGCACGCGCCGTTCTTAATGATTGTCGCGGCCAGTGCGATTGCCGGGATCTTTATTTGGATTCATATGCCTCCAGTGACGGCGCACTTGGCGCTGCAATCGGATAAGAAGGCATTTGTCCACCTTTTGCATACGGTGCAAAATCCACGATACCTGCTGGCTTTTGTGGCGACGGCGATCCTTTCCATTGGTGGCTTTATGTTGATGCCTTTTGCGAGTGCGTTCACCGTTCACAACATGGGGATCGATTACGGAAACCTGCCAATGATTTATCTGGTCACGGGCTTTGCTTCGATCCTGATTGGTCCGTTGGTGGGTAAAATCAGCGACACCATTGGTGGGTATAACACGTTCATCTTTGGGAGCTTGGTCAGTATCGTGATGGTTTTGATTTACACTCATTTGGGAATCACACCGTTGCCAGTGGTGATGCTGGTGAACTCTTTGATGTTTGTGGGGATCTTCTCGCGCATGATTCCTTCACAAACTTTGATGTCGGCAATTCCAGAGGCTTCCAGTCGTGGCTCGTTTATGTCGGTGAGTGCTTCCTTGCAACAGATGGCAGGTGGTTTGGGAGCGATTATCGCGGGTGCGATTGTCGTTCAAGAGACCACGGGAGCTTTGCTTCACTACGACATTATTGGCTATGTAATGACGGGGCTTTCGGTGACGGCCTTGATTTTGATGTACTTTATTGATCGCGACGTAAAAGAAATTTTACGCGGGAATACAGTTTCTTAGGAGATTTGCACATGGAACCAAATATGCAACGAACTTGTACAGCCTTTGCGGGAACGAAGATGGTGGCATCTGGCGATATTCAGCATGTGGCCGTGAAAGTAAAAAAATATTTAAAAGACGACGGCAAAGAAAATGTTCTGATTTTTGACGACGTGACCAGCGCTTTGGTGGAGCTTGATCTGCGCGGTTCTCTGGAAGCCGTGGCAAAACGATTCGAATCACTGGCTGAGCCGGAGGATAAAAAAAACGGGCCGGGCAGACCCAAACTTGGGGTTGTCTCTAAGGAAGTGACGCTGCTTCCGCAACATTGGGAGTGGTTGGCCTTGCAGCCCGGTGGCGCGTCGGTGACTTTGCGCAAATTGATCGAAGAGGCAAAAAAGAAAAACTTCGCCAAAGATCAAATTCGCCAGTCCCAAGACGCCGTTTATAGGTTCATGCACGCCATGGCAGGGGACTTACCAAACTACGAGGAAGCCCTGCGTGCGATGTATGCTTATGACTCTAAGAAATTCAAAAAAATGATCGCCGATTGGCCGAAGGACATTCAAGAGCATACTTTGAAAGTCGGTCGCGAAGCTTTAGCTCACGTAAAATAGGGCTCGGGCTTAAGGCTAGTAAGAATCTGCTTAATAAGCTTTAAAATCGGCCGATAAGAACATTGTTGGTTGTTCATTCGGACCTCCTTCGGTTATCCGGAAGTGAGTCCGTCCAAAGGTGACCTTGCGAAAGCAAGAGTCACCTTTTGCATTTTTAGAACCAGTGATGTGCTTTTTTGATTTCTCGGAAGATTAGAAAGTGAACGGTATGCTTGCAGATAACATCATTAGGTTATGTGCAAAGGTCAAATTGGTAAGATTTGCGGCGGTGTCGCCAAAGTCGGTGATCTGGGTTCCCATCATTTCAAAGTTCAGATAGACAGTTTTGTAAGTCAGATAGCCAAAGCCAATTTTCGATCCGTTTCCTTTGCGGCCTTCGCCGATACTTAAACTTGGGAAATAAGAAGCAAAGATATTAAAGTTTCCAGCTCTGAACAATCCGAACAGGCCAAGAGCGCTAAAGCTGGCTTCAGAAGTGTTTTCCTCACTCCAAGAGGAACTGCCCTCACTCAGGTTGTCGGTATTCTTAAGCGATAGTGTTCCCGTTTCAAACTCGGCCCCAACGGCAAATGTTTTGTTCGTATATCCTGCACGGGCACCATACAGCAGTTGCGATGAAGAGTTGGTCCCTTGAGTCGTGACCGGAGGGCTGCCAGGTTCGGTGCTTGAGCCCGTACCAGAACCGACAGAGTATCCCAGATAGGGTTCGATATAAACTTCAGCGTGAACTATGGTCGCAGATAAAAACACCAACAAAGGCAAAAAGATCTTCATGGGACCATCTTAAATCAGGTGTCCTCCGTGAGGAATACTGAAATGCAGAACGCTATTTACTAAGACTTTGGTAGGAGTTCGGAATTGGAATGGCGATAGCTGTATGAGCTACCGCCACGATGGCGGTAATAACCTGGCAACTTTTAAAGATGACGAAGCCAGAAGATCATTGCGGCTTCGGCGAAATACTGCGCGCGACGTTCTCGCATGGGCATAGCTTTGTAAGGGGCTTCGATGATGTCCGAGGATTTTTTATTTCCACGTTCGATGCTGACGAAAACTGAGTGCTCGTCTTTGGGAATCACGATCAGTCGAATCTGTGCATGTTGATCAATAGAGTGACTTGAAAAACTCCAAGATTTTTCTGTCATAAAATCACGCATCACCGGCATCAGGCGGTTCATCAAAAATTGTCCCGTAGCGGAGTCTTGAATGCTAACCGAAGTAAAACTTTTTAAAGCCAACGACAACATCAGCGGCACATCTTGTTGATCGCGAGTGACGGTGATTCCGCGCAAAGCCTCCGTGACCTTTTCGACGTGAATGCGCATTTTTTCTTCCTGGGATTTGAAGAACGACATCTTCACTTCCACATAAGGCAAGTGCACGCGGTAACCTTTTTCCACATTTACGTTGGCTAAGGCTTGCTCCACTAAAGTCGCCACATCCGACTCGCCCATACCGATGGTATCCCAGTGGCGAGTGATATAGGGATCCAGTCCCTCGACACTTTTATCCAACCAGGCTGCGATTTCAGATTTCCAAACGGCTTCGATTTCGCGGGGAGGGCCGGGCAGAACGAAAATCTTTTTGCCCTTAGCCTCCACAAAAAAAGCATTCGCAGTGCCTTCAGAATTTTTGAGGACCCGAGAACCTTCAGGAAAATAACACTGCTGTCTTTGAATATCTTTGACGACGTAACCGCGGGGCTCCAGGCGATCTTTGATATGTTGCCAGGAGGCCTCATCCCATTTCAATGGCAATCCCGTCCATTCCGCAATCACCTCGCGAGTGAAGTCATCGGATGTGGGGCCTAGGCCACCCGTCACAAACATCAGATCAGAGTATTTGCCACAATACTCCAGAGATTCAGATATGAGTTTTCTATCATCAGGAATGACCAAGTGAAGTTGGGTGGTCAGCCCCAAAGCCTTTAATTTTTCGGAAATCCAGGCTCCGTTTTTATTCACAATTTGGCCGTCGACCAATTCTGTTCCAATTCCTAAAACCGAGGCGATCATAGAGTCTCCTTCAACGGGCGCCTTCTTAGGTTAGGCCTCTGGCTGGGACTCGTCCAGATTCTTCCCGAAAGTGGCTGAAAATTGCTATTATTGCATAGCGTTAGTGGCGCTATACCTTGCGGATCACACGGGGTTTTTCTAGATTCGCTACTCTATATATGTAGGAGTTCCCATGTCCTTTAACTGGAAAGAATTTGATCTTTACAATCCCACACCTGAGCACAGCATGTTGCGTGAAACTGTCAACGCTTTCACTCAAGCTGAAGTCGAACCTCAAGCTCATGAGTACGATCGTTCTGAGAAATTCAACCTCGCCTTGTTCAAAAAAGTTGGTGAACTTGGTCTTTTGGGGATCACAGTTCCTGAACAATTCGGTGGCGCGGGTATGGACCCAACAGCAGCAGTGATTGTCCACGAGGAACTCTCCGCTTCTGACCCGGGTTTTGCTTTGGCGTACTTGGCGCACTCTATGCTTTGTGTGAATAACATCGCCGTAAACGGCAGTGACGAGCAACGTGCTCGCGTTCTTCCAAAACTTTGCTCGGGTGAGTGGATTGGTTCCATGTCGATGTCAGAGCCTGCTATCGGAACGGACGTTCTGGGCATGCAAACTCGCGCCGTTAAAAAAGGCAACGAGTGGGTTTTGAATGGTCGCAAAATGTGGATCACCAACGGCACAATCGATGAGAACAACACACCTTGTGATTTGACTTTGGTGTACGCTAAGACCGGTGAAAAACATGGCCGCGCGATGATCTCGACTTTCCTGGTTGAAAAAGATCACAAGGGTTTCGAAGTCGGCCAAAAGATCAAAGATAAATTGGGTATGCGTGGATCTAACACCGCAGAACTTGTGTTCCAAGATTGCCACGTTCCGGAATCAGCTCTGGTCGGTCATGAAGGTGATTCGATGTTGCATATGATGCGTAACCTGGAAATCGAACGTCTGACTTTGGCAGCGATGAGCTTGGGTATTGCACGCAGATCCATCGAAATCATGAATCGCTATGCAACGGAACGTGAAGCATTCGGTAAATCTTTGAATCACTTTGGTCAAATGCAACGCTACATCGCTGACAGCTATGCGGAATACAAAGCCGCGCGTGCGTATGTATACGAGACAGCTCGTCGTATGGATTTGAATAAAGAAGGCAACCGCCTGGATTCAGATGGTGTGAAACTTGTGGCAACGACGATGGCGAAAAATGTGGCAGACCGTGCGATCCAGGTTTTGGGTGGCTATGGTTATGTGGGTGAGTACGTCGTGGAAAGATTGTGGAGAGATGCGAAGTTGCTTGAAATTGGTGGCGGTACTTTGGAAGCTCACCAAAAAAATATCACTCGCGATTTGTCAAAAAATCCAGAGTCTTTGTACAAATAGTTTTTTAAGCAGATCGGTTTTTCATGTTTCCCTACGGTTCCGAAATTGAAATCAATGCAAATCTAAAAATCAATTATCAAGTGGTCCTAGAAAAACTGGGACCTCTTTTGACGGAGGACCGTCGTCAAAAAATCGACCGCGTGGTGGCGCAAAGAAATTTCGACACCGCCGTGGTTTTGGAAAGTATCTATGATCGCGGAAATATCTCTGCGGTGATGAGGTCGGCTGAAGGTTTGGGCTTTGGCAATTTCCACGTCATTGAAACTCAGGAAAAATTCAAAGAATCCGCTCGCGTCACTCAAGGTGCCGATAAGTGGGTTGAAGTCAAAAAATGGCAAAAGACTGCTGACTGTGTAAAGAACTTGAAAAGTCAGGGATATAAAATCTATGTCACGCATTTGGATGCGCGCTCAAAGCCTTTGCACGAAGTTGATTTCTCTGGAAAGACCGCTTTGGTATTGGGGAACGAAAAAAATGGCGTGAGCCCGGAAATGGTAGAGGCGGCTGACGAATGTATCATCATTCCGATGACGGGCTTCGTACAAAGTTTTAATATCTCGGTGGCAGGGGCGTTGAGCCTTTACCACATCTCTCAAGATCGGATGAAGCGCGGGGGTTCGAATGCCTCCCTCAGTCATCAAGAACAAGATATTTTGCGTGCGTATTACTATTTGCGCACACAGGACTCGGGCTTCCAATATCTTGAAGAACTTTTTGCAAGAGGACAGATTAAAGCATAACATTCTCCTATATGGAGGACGTATGAGAAAATGGATCTTTCTTTTGCCTTTCGTTCTGGCTGCTTGTGCTGAAAAAAATGTCACGACAGAGCCGGGAACCGCGAACACGCCTGCGGCTGCAAATCAACCTGAGTCAGCTGACGCTAAAAATAAACTTCCATTCTTTATGACTAAACCGATTCGCACGGAACCTGTGGAGTTGGTATTCGACACAAAATACGAAGGTCGCAAGCCGGTTAACTACCGCAAGAATGATTCGCTCAGCATGTCGGGCAGTGCCAGTTTTGCTCCTCCAGCATTAAAGGAAATTGCCAAACCTGCGAAAAAGAAGAAAGCGCAGTTGTATATCTTTGATCTTCGCCAAGAGTCCCATGGCCTTATCAATGATAAGCCGGTGACGTGGCAAGCGGACCGTGATTGGGCCAATGCGGATTTGGGTCACGAGGACGTGATTCAACGCGAGCGTCGTTTGCTGGGTGATTTGAAAGTCGGCGAGAAAATTGCCGGTGTGGAAATCAAAAGCATCGAAACCGAAGAAAGCCTGGTGCGCAGTGCTGGTCACCAGTACGTGCGTTTAACGGTGACGGACCATGTTCGCCCGACTGATAACGAAGTGGATCTTTTTATTGAAGCGGTTCGAGATCTTCCGGAAAATAATTGGATTCACTTTCATTGCCGCGCTGGCAAAGGTCGTACCACGACATTCATGGTGATGTACGATATGCTTCACAACGCTCAAAAAGATTCCTTTGATGCGATCATCGAACGCAATACCAAGCTGAGCGATGACTATGACGTGATGACGATTCCAGATGAGAAAGACTGGAAATATCTTTATCAAAAAGAGCGCGCGGCCTTTATTCAAGAGTTCTATAATTACGCCAAGGCAAATCCTAAAGGCGCAGGTCAGTACTGGTCCAAATGGGGTAAAAAATAATGAAGAAGGTTTTAGGGCTGTGTCTGTTGATGCTGAGTTTAAGTTCCTGTGCGACGTTTAAAAAAACGTTTTGCAACTGTGAACCGGAGCTTGATCTGCCACCCGAGTGCAAGCCCCGTGTGATTATTAAAAAAGTACCGGTCCCAGGAACTCCGGCGACTCCACAGGTGAAAACTGGTGGTGGTATTGTGGTCCAGCAGGCCGACTTGGAGTTGGGTGATAAAATGGCGCGGGCGATGGATTCTTATCTGTTTGCCAATGATCCAACCGATTTTACCAATCTTTGCAAAGATGAACGCTTTGACTGCTTCGTCGATGACAAACGCTATCCCAAAGATCGCAAGCGTATAAAGCGCAAGGTACCAGCCTTTTTAAGTGGCTCGAAAATGGGCCTTCAAGATGAAAAGCGCATCAATATTAAATACAACTTCTACCCATAACGTTTTTACATGATTGTCTAAATCATGACAGGCGAAATTGAGAGGAGGACATGGTATAGTCCCTCTCTATGAAATTTCCAAAAATATTCATTTTTACAGCAGTGATAGGCGCTAATATATTGGCTGGGCCAGCGCTGGCCGTCGGTAAAAAAAACGTACCTAAATACATTGGCGAGACCTGTGTCGTTGATGAACAGGATCCCTATGAGCCACACATGCGCATTGATAGCGGTGAGTATAAGGGCTTGTGTGTGAATCCGACTCTGCGTAGAAGTGCCCAAAGACTTTCTGTCGAGGAAGCTCAAAAGTATTTCCCTGGAACAAAGGATGTCGTGGTGGCAAACTTTAGCCATGACGAGCAGTTTTGGATTGCGGAAATTCCGTTTCAACAGATCGATCGTATCTTGTTGCAGGTGGAATACTTCCCTGTGGCACTGGGGATGGAAATCGCTCACACACAATTTCGTGTTAATTTTGCTAACGGAGCTAAGATTCGGTTGAAGCCACAGTCAACTCAGCAGAAAACACAAACGAGTCTGACATTGGACGGGATGATTTTCTCGGTGGAAAATATCAGTCCCTTTGGTGAAGCCTTTGATCCAATTAAAGGTCTGTTTGACCAGTACCGTACAGCTTATCGCCTTGTTTCGTTGGAGCAAAAATACGACTGGATGGTCCTGACGAATGGGGATTGGGTTGAACAGTATGAATTCAATTTTAGTCCGATGGAAGCCCGTCTGATTTTGGCGGAAGGCTTAAATCGAGGAACTAAGAACAGCATTGGGCTTTCCTATAACACCCTTAAGCATAGCTGTATCACGGAACTCTATGCGATTGTCGATAAAGTTTTTGGCGTGAAAGCCAAGGCACAACCGTTTAATCCGAACTTGGCTCCGACAGAATTCTTTAGACGCGGTCATTTGCAGTCTTTGCAGCCAATTGTTTCATTTAACGATGAGTATAAACGTTAGTTTTTACGCAGGATGATGGATTTCATCAGCGGCTCTTGATCTGGCAATTCGAAATCGATGCCTTGAGACGGAGTCGGCAGAATCTTAAATGAAAATTCTCTTTTTAGCTTTTCCAAACGCAAATGCAAATCGCCGCTGTTCCACTTTTCGTAGTTCGTGCAGAACAGCAGAAGGCCATTTTTTTCCAGGCAGTACATCGCATTGATCATTAACTCATCAAAGTTTTTGCTGATCGAGAAAACACCATTTTTAGAGCGACCGAAAGACGGGGGATCACAAACAATCAAACCGAATTTTCTTTTGCGTCGAACGGTGCCTTTAAGGAATAAAATGCAGTCACTATTCCAGAATTCATATTTCTCATGTTCTGGATCAAGACCGTTCAGAACGAAATTGCGCTTACTCCAATCCAGGAAATTCGAGGACACGTCGACAGTGCAAACTTCCTGGGCTCCGGCCATCGCCGCAACCACACTGAAACCACTCGTATAAGAGAAAAGATTTAAAACGCGGCGATCCTGGGCGTGTTCGCTGACCCACAGACGGTTTTCGCGTTGATCTAAAAACAAACCAGGGGAGAGGCCTGTGTCGCTGCGAAGTTCGTACTTCACATTGTTTTCTTTGGCAATCCAGCTGGTTTGGGTTTGACCGATCGTCCACAAAAGTTCGGCATTCGGGTCGTCGCCACGATTGAGCATTTTGCGGATCAAGATTTTCTTTTTCAATTTCTTAGAGATTCGTTCAAAGCGCAAAAGATCCGGCACTGAAGGATCTTCCTCTTTGTACCAATACACCCAAAGGTATTCACCGTATTGATCGATACGATAGGTATCAAGTTCCCGGTGCGAGAGGCGCAGGCATTCGTCTTTAAGTTCCGTAAATTTATACAGGCGCTCGCGACGTTGAAAAGCTTCGGCCAAAATCAAATCTTCTTCGTGCTCATTCAATTCGCCATCTTTGGCCCACACTGGAAGATCGGTTTCATACTTGACGGTTTCGCCACGCAAAGTGAATTCCAAAGAATGCGAATGCAGGCACAGGCGATAAAACCGACTGCCGCCATGTTCGCTGTCTCCCAAAATTGGAATGCCTTTGGCTTCGGCATGCAGACGGATTTGATGAGGCTTACCGGTGTGGGGAATTGCTTCCCATAATTGAAACCGACCCAAAGCCTTGATCCAGCGGAACGTTGTTTTGGAGTTGGGATCTTTTTCTTTGGTGCTGATGAATTTGTTTTTTTCTTTTTCGATATGCGATTGGTAAGTGAACTCCAGGGAACCCGCTGGTTTATCCGTTAAAAAAAGATATCTTTTGCTTACCAAATGTTGTTCGAAAAGGCGGGAGATCTCTGCTGCAATTTCCGAGCTCGTCGCAAAACACAAGGCGCCGGAGGTAGCTTTGTCCAGACGATGGACAACGTAAAGCTTGCGATCAAGCTCCTCTTCATACACTTCCACGCAGCCACGCTGACCATGTTCTGGCGTATGCGTGTTGAGGCCGGCAATCTTGTCAACGAAGATGCACCCGGCTGTCTCGGTGTATCGAAGCTTAATCGTGCGTGTCATTCGACTAATATAGACCGGTTTTCATTGAGCGTCACTGAGAGATTCGATAGAAATGGACATGGAGGTTTTTCCAATGAAACGTATGTCTAAAGTTCTTTTGATGGCTGTTGTATTGCCTTTTTTAGCGGGTTGCGGGATTCAAAGCATTCCTCAATCTAAAAATGCGACTGAAGCTTCCTTGGCAGAGGTATCAAATCAATACAAACGTCGAGCTGACCTGATTCCAAACCTGGTCAATGTTGTTAAAGGTTACGCGAAACATGAGGAAGCCACTTTGACTCAAGTGGTGGAGGCTCGTGCAAAAGCGACGTCTATGCAAATCGATCCTTCCAAAGTGACGCCTCAGCAATTGGCGGAATACCAAAAAGCACAAAGTGGTTTGTCGCAGGCGTTGGGTCGTTTGATGGTGGTGACGGAAAATTATCCTAATTTGAAAGCAGATCAGAATTTCCGTGATCTTCAAGCGCAACTTGAGGGCACTGAAAATCGCATCACGATCGCTCGTCAACGTTATATCGAATCGATCAATCAGTTTAACAACCTGGTGACGGTTCCACCGACAAGCTGGACGAACGCGGTGATGTATCATTTCGAAAAGATGCCTCAATGGGATTTGTCAGCTGACGAAAAAGCAACGGCCGAGAAAGCACCAGAAGTTAAATTCTAATGCGAATCTTAAACTGGTTCCTGCTACTTCTTCTATTGGTTGCGAGTTTTCAAGCTCGCGCCGAATTCAAGGTTCCTGCCTTGCAGGGACCTGTTATGGACGAAGTGGGAGTTATTCCGCGCTCCATGCGCCAGGATCTGACGCAGCTCCTGTTTGATTTTAATAAGCGCGGGAAAGCTCAGATTCAAATTCTTGTGATCAATTCGCTCGAGGGCGAGCCGATCGAACAAGCGTCCATCAAAATCACTGACCAGTGGAAGCTGGGCGATGCCAAAAAAGACAACGGCGTGTTGTTCCTGATCGCGGTCCAAGATCGCCGAATGCGCATCGAAGTGGGGCAAGGGCTTGAGGGCGCGATTCCCGATGTGTATGCAAAACGTATCATCGCGGATGTCGTGACTCCGTACTTCCGTAAACAAAGATATGCTGATGGTATTTACGCCGGTGTCGCGCAGATCATGTCCTTGGCAGATAAAGAATTTGCTGATGAAAAAGGACTGGCTACAGAGGATCGCTCTGATGACAAGGGCGGCGGTATTCCGATCGGTGTGATTATTCTTCTTCTGATCATCATTTCCATTTTGGGTAGATTCGGGGGCGGCCGTGGTCGTTACTTGGGTGGTCGTGGTGGAATGGGTGGCGGCACTTTCGGCGGTGGAGGCTGGGGTTCTGGCGGAGGCGGCAGTTGGTCCGGTGGCGGCGGTGGTTTTAGTGGCGGCGGATCCTCAGGGTCCTGGTAGCGCGCTGTCAGGCAAGCTTTTTCAGCGTTGCTGCGTCGTCGCAGTACGATGTACAGCTTCCTCCTTGCGCCTTGAAAAATCTTTCCTGACAGCGCGCTACTAAGGCGCGAACTGGAGTAATTGATATGGCTTGGATTGATAAGTATCTTTCTGCAAAAGAGATCGAACAGATCTCCCAAACCGTGCAAAAAGTCGAGGAGCAAACGGACGGAGAAATTGTTCCCGTGATCGTCAAGAGCTCATCCTCGGTCGGTCATATTCCCATGACTCTGACATTGCTTTTACTTTTGGTTTTAGTGATCGCTGAACTTCCCTTTGCTGATTTGCTGTGGGTGACGCCATGGGTATATGTTTGGCCGTTCCTGGTGATTGCCGTTTATTACATCTCCTTCGTTTTGGCGAAAATGCCCTTCATTCAAAAAATCTTTGTTCCCGAGCGTGACGAGGTGGATCAAGTGCACCAACGGGCTCAGCTGGAGTTTTATCTCAATAAGATCAATCGCACCAAAGAGGGTACGGGAATTTTGATTTTCGTCTCGGTGATGGAGCGAAAAGCGGTTATTTTGGCTGATGAGGGTATCAACGGGAAGCTTCCCCCGGAAACCTGGAATCAAGTTCTGGCTAAGCTTGGCGAACAGCTCAACAAGGGCCGCTGGGCCGCCGGATTTACCGAAACAATTGAGGCTTGCGGCAAGCATTTGCACCAGCATTTCCCGCACACTGACGGTGGACACAATCAGCTCAAAAACCATTTGGTGATCCGCTAAAATCTGAGCAGCTGTGTCAGTAAAAAAGGGGTGCCTCCCCAAAGAACCCCGGTTTATAGTTCTCGTTTACGGGGTTAAGGGGCATGGCAAAGAACTTGGTGCTGCAAGGGCATCTGAAAGTTAAAGATTTATCTGATTTCGTTTTTCAGCGAGAACTTTTCTCTAAAATTTCTGTCGATGAAAATCTGAGCAAGAAAATCGAATACTCCTTCAAGTCTCTAAAAACGTTGATTGATAAGGGCACTCCTATTTATGGAGTGACCACTGGTTTTGGTGAAAACTCCACGCACTATGTGCAAAGTGATCATGCCGATCAACTGCAAAAAAATCTGATCAATTACTTAAGCTGTGGGCAGGGGCGTACGATTCCTGCCGAAGCATCGCGAGCGATGTTCTTGATTCGTTTGAATTCCTTAGCTCAAGGTGTTTCCGCCGTCAGCCCTGAATTGATCGAAAGAATGTGTCTGCTTTTGGAGAATGATATTTTGCCAGTGGTGCCTTGTGAAGGCTCACTAGGGGCCAGCGGTGATTTAGTTCCCCTGGCGTATCTTGGGCAAACTGTTCAGGGTATTGGAGAAGTTTTTTATAAAGGCCAACGTGAGTCTGCAGAAGTCGTTCTAAAAAAACTCAATCTGCCAGTTTATAAATTGAAGCCGAAAGAAGGCTTAGCCATCGTCAATGGAACTTCCACCATGGCGGGAATGGTTCTGTATAATTTGAAACTGACGGAGTTTATCGTTGACCTGTGCGAAGTCGCAGCCGCATGGCAGTGTTTGATTTTGGGCGGCCGTAAGGAAGCCTTTGGTGCTTTCATTAACGAGGTCGCAAAAACCAATCCCGGTCAGGGCGAGAGTGCCAGAAACATTCGTCAGATGTTGGATGCCGAAAGCTACAATCCGACACGTGGTCAGGATGTTTCTGTTTCAAAAAATAAAACAGCTGAATTTATTCAAGACCCGTATTCGATGCGTTGTGTTCCGCAAATACTGGGGCCGATTCGTGAAAATTTAAATCATTCCTGGGCAAGCCTTGAGCATGAAATCAATTCTGTCACCGACAACCCGGTCGTGAACTTTGAGGGTGGGTTGGAAATGGGTGGAAATTTCTATGGTGGCTATTTGTGCCAGGCCATGGATTTTGTAAAAATCAATTTGGCGCATATCGCGGACTTGGCGGATCGTCAGGTGTTGATGTTGGTCAGCGATAAATTCAATCGCGGTCTTTCCGCAAATTTGATTGATACTAAGTCTATTCCAGCCGACGAACAACACATGCATCATGGTCTTAAGGGCTTGCACCAAACTATTGGGGCGATCACCAGTGAAGTCATTCAACGTTCTATCCCGAGCGGTATCTTTTCGCGCTCGTCAGAGTCTCACAATCAAGACAAAGTATCTTTGGGGATGAGTGCTTCGATGACGTGTTTGGATATGTTGGAAGGCGTTTATAAAATTCTGGCGATGCAATTGATCTGTCTGGCCCAAGCATTGGATTTGAAAGATATTAAGCTTCAAGGTGAGAAGTCCCAACAAGTATACTCAATGGTGCGCAACCAAGTTCGTTTCGTTAATTTCGATCGCAGCTTGGGGCAAGACATCGTTCATTTGACCCAAACTCTGCAGCAACAGGCCTTGAGGAAATAATGGTTCACTTGTGGCGCGGAACTCATCATCACGAATTGCCGGCTCTTCTTAAGAAATTTTGGACCTGTGGTGAGCTGGTTATTCTGGTTCCACCTTACCATCGTGATTTTCAATTTCTGCAAATGTTTTCAGAATTTGAATTGCACGGAGAGTGGCCCGAGGATATTAAGAAATTCACTCAGCAAAATCCACGGGAGTTAAAAGACAGCGAAAAGAAAATTATCGCTTCCGCGGTTTTGGGTGTCTTCACCTCGGGAACTACCAGTGGTGTGAATCGTTTGGTTTTATATTCCAAAGAAAACGTCGAATCGTCTTTGCGTGCGATTCGTGAGTTATACGACACCAAACGCATTCAAAAAATTTTCTCTTACCCCCAGCCAACGCACACGTTCGGTTTGGTCTTGGGCTATATGCAGGCAGTTCTTAACAACGCTCAAATTATTTTTGCTGAAGGTGCCTATTCTCGACAAACGCATCAGTATTGGCTCGACAATGTTGATGCCCATACTTTGACTTTGGGAACTCCCACCCACTTTGTCGATCTGATTCAATTCGTTAAGAAACAAAATGTAACTCCTCAAAAATCTTATACCTCCATAATTGGTGGTGCCATGGCGACTGGTGAGTTATGGCAGCAGATGCGCTCGGTTTTAAATATCGAGCAGCCAAGTATCGGCTATGGCGCGACCGAAGCTTCTCCTGGGGTAACCCATTTGCCACCAGGTGTGCCGCCGACTGAAGACGGCGACATCGGTTTTGTTTTGTCCGGCGTGAAAGTCAATGTTCAGGAGGAGGGAGTTTATTTTGAAGGCTCCAATGCCTGTGCCGGGATTTTTGAAAACGGGGAGCTAAAGCATGCCGAGAAAATCTTGTTAAGGGACTCTTTGAAGCCGTCAATGGTGAACGGAAAAACACGTTACACGTTCATGGGGCGCACCGATTTGGTGATCAACCGTGGCGGACTAAAACTTCCTATGGAAGTCCTGGAAGGTAAAATTGCCTCTCATTTCTTCTGTCGTTGTATGGCGGTCTCTTTATTTGATGAACGCCTGGGTGAAGATGTTGGCTTTATCGTTCAAAGCGATAGGACAGATAAAGAGCAATTAAAAAATGATATTGCCGATCTCATACAACGAACTGTTGGTATTAAACCTTCACTTGCCAATATTATTTTTTCTGACATCCCACTGAATGCAAATTTCAAATTCGATCGTGTCGAGGGTGTCAAGCTGGTTTTGCGGCAGCGCACATGGGGCGAGTCCATGTCGGTTCAACACATGAAACACCTTCTTCCTCATAAAGGGGGAGCGGTGTGGATTGATTCGGTCACGGAATTTAAAAAAGGCCAAGGTGTCGGCAAAGTGACGCTGCAACCCCAAGGACGTTATTTTTCTGACGGCAGAATCCGTGAAAGTTCTTGTATTGAATGGATCGCGCAAACGTACGGCTACAGTGTCATTGCCAACGATATTTTAGGAATTGAGCCTGCCTATAAGGGGCGTGTGACCTTTATTGCCGAGGTCAAAAATGCGCAATTTGATTTTGTGGATGTGATCCATGCGCCGGGTGATGAAGTGCGTATTGAAACTCTCTGTACTCATGATTTCGGTCCTTTGAAAGTTGTGAACGGAAAAGTGTTTAATGGCAAAAAGCTTCTTGCTCAGGTGGGACTCAAATTATATTGTGGGCAATAACAAAGAGGTTCATTTGAAATTACTTAAGATATTTACAGCAGCACTTATCGCAATGTCTTTTTCCTTCGCTCATGCTCAAGAGGAAGTTTCCACGACGTCTACAAAAGTTCCAGTTGCGACTGGCAAGTACGTTACGGGTGGGGTTCTTGCTTCCACCATCGGTTTTGGTATCGGTCATGGTGTTCAAGGTCGCTATGCTGATAAAGGTTGGATTTTCACGGCAACGGAAGCGGCAGGTTTGACGATGTTGCTGGCGGGTACGACTTGCAAGGATGAAACCGACATTTACGGGCATACAGAAAGAAAATGCGATAGCAGTGGCGTAGCGGTTGCGGGCTTGGGCGTCTTTTTGGGTTTCCATATTTGGGAAATCGTTGATGCTTGGGTTGGTGCAACTCCGGTTGAAAGCAACGTGAAAGCGTTCATCCTTCCAGATCCGAAAGCACCAGGCGTGGGTTTGGCTTATAGTTTCTAATTTTATTTTGCAGGAAAGGCTTCGAATTCTATTTCGCGGCCTTGATCTTGAAGTTTTGCCGGGCTGGCAAAAACCCATGCGGTTTTTCCAGCCTTTGCCATTTCTTGCGCTTCTTGTTTTGCGAATTCAATCGTTTGAGCGCCTTGATTCAGGCAATAAACTTTTCCTGAAAAACCCAGCATTTGTAAAATCACCGCGGCACATATATTCGGCAGAGTGAATACAAATTTGGCAGGACTTGAGGCACCTGTGGAAACAAAATCAAAATCGGCCACATTTGAAGCTTGTGGCAAGGCTAAGAAAATTACATCCGGACGTGGTTCGTCTTTCAAAAGCTCCCACTGATGGAGTGCTTCGCAAAATGAATAGCCGACTTCATCCAATTGATACCAGCGGTCAATCTTACTGCTCCAGGCGGGTTCAGTTTTATTTTGTAAATCAACGACGAGCTTCATTGATCATCTCCTCGGAACTGACGACACAGGCTGCATGAACGCCGCCAAAGCCTAATGACGTAACCAGAATTTGCCGGAACTTACGATACTTCTCGACATCACTTTGTGCCGTCAGATAATTTCCTGAAAATCCAGCTTCTTTAGCTGGTGTGTTTTGAATGCGAAAAGCTTTTTGAGTTTTTAAAATTTCACAGGCAGCAATCACATCAATAAGACCGCTGGCTCCCAGCGTGTGACCAATCGACCATTTGGTATTGGTGATGGGAGTGTCCTTTTGATCAATCGACGTCAGAAATTGAGTCAGTGCCTGTTCTTCGGCGGAATCGTTAAATTTCGTTCCCGTGCCGTGGGCGATAACCAAGTCGGGGTGAAGTGCCGAGTGGGCATTGACTTTTTCAATGGCGCGAAGCAAGCCCTGACCATTCAAAGACGGTCTGGTGATCGAAGAGCCTTCCGTGTCACTGGCAACGCCTATGATTTTTAAATCCTTTGGGGATTTTCTTTCTTTTGAAAGTAACAGCATGGCCATCGCTTCACCTAATTGCAAGCCTTCGCGATCCCCAGAGAAAGGGCGATTGCCAGAGGGAGAGATGACCTTCAGGGATTGGAAACCTTTATATACAAAGGGGCCGATCAGATCTCCGGCGATAATTAAAGCATATTCAACTCGGTCTGCGGCAAACAGGTCTTGGGCGTATTCTAAAGCAACGTGGCTGGAGGCGCAGGCATTACTGACATTGCAGTGAAGCGTCCATTCCAGTTCACCCATGGCTTCGGTAAACTCTTGATAGATTTCAGTAAAGGGATCTTGCTGCTCGCGGATATTTTCACCCGTGGCCTGCCAGATGTAATCCTCGATGGAGCCCTTGGTGGATGCGAAAATCAAAGCGGCGCGACCTTTTGTGATATCACCATGGGCGTTCTGAGAAAGTCCTTCACGGACCGACAGTGTTAATTGCTTAAACGCATTAACGAAAATATTTTTATAAGTCTGAGTCTTTTCGGGTTTTTGTTCGAGATAACAAACCCGCCCACCACTTTCCACGGGGATGGAGCAATCTTTCCCGGAATACAGGGCCGACATCAAAGCTCGGGTGCCGAATCCCGCTGCGGTGGTGCAAGAGTAATTTTGGATGTACACAGGGATTCCTCCAGGTGTATTTTCTCACCTATGATTGATTTGGCCAAGGAACTTTCAGGGACCTTTAAAATTCGCACAAAAAGCCCCGAAGCGATTGAGGTGGAGATTCAACCTTCTCCAGAGTGGTCCTATTTCTCCGGGCACTTTCCACAAATGCCCGTTCTTCCCGCTGTGGCTATGATCGATATCAGTCAGCATTTTGTGCAAGAAATGATGCAGTCTAAAAATCTGCTAAGTAACATCTCAAGTTTCAGAATTAAAAATCCTGTGGCGCCAAATGATAAAGTCTTAGTGAAGATTCAAAAAGAGATCAAAGAGAAAGCGGGAGTCCCCGCAGCCACTTTCTATGTGTCATGGACGAGCTGCGAAGGTGACAAATCTTTGGCGGATATTAGTTTACAGTTTCTTCCGCTGTAAGTTCGCTGACAAGTTGATAGATGTCGCCCAGGTTTTTGATTTTCATGAAGTCCACGTTTTGTGGGTTTTTGCCAGTTTCTTGTTCTAGTAAAATAAACATGTCGACGAAATCCAAGCTGTCCAATTGCAAATCTTCTTTCAAGTTCGCGGTGGCAAGTAAAGATTCTTTTGGCACTTCGAATTTTTCATGAAGAATGTTATTAACGATTTCTACGACCTGTGTGCTGTACTGGCTCACTGCTAACTCCGTGCTGTTTAAATTTTCTTAATAATAAAACTTGTATTGATACCACCGAAAGCAAAGTTATTGCTAAGGGTGATGTTTGCATTCACTTTGCGATTTTGTTGCAAGTGCATGACGGTGTCGCACTCAGGGGCGACTTCTTCCAGATTGCGGGTGCCAATCAGAAGACCTTCATTCATCATCTGCATGCTGGCGATCAATTCACCCACTCCGCACGCAGCCATTGAATGACCAAAGTGACCTTTTAAAGAACTCACCGGAACTTGCTTGCCGAATAGATTGCCGATGGCAATCGCTTCAGCCGCATCACCTTGCATTGTTCCAGTGGCATGGGCGCTAACGTATTCAACTTGATCTTTGCTGATTCCAGAGCGCTCCAGCGCTGCTGTCATCACGTGGTGCATTTGGACTTCGTTGCTTTGGCTCATGTGAGAACTTTCGCAGCGATAAGCGCCACCCAGGAATTCTGCCAAAGGTTTTGCGCCACGTTTCGCAACACTGCGCTCGCTTTCCAAAATAACAATCGAAGCTCCTTCCGAAACAATCAGACCATCACGTTTTCTATCAAACGGACGGGGAGTTGCTGAAGGAGAATCGTGATAACCACGTGAAGCCGCATAGACAGAATCAAAGACGGCAACACTTAAATAGTGAAGCTCATCCGCGCCTCCGCAGATCGCGATATCATAAAGACCCGCCTTAATAAGCTCCCAACCCAGGATCACGGCTTGCGCTGAAGTTGCACAAGCACTGCTGGGAGAAATCACCGCACCGTTGAACCCCAAAGCGACGGCCACATTAGAGGCCACGGAGTGATTCATGACTTTAAAGAAGGCCGTGCCGGATTGTCCCTGCACGCCGTTGTTTTCAGAAATTTTTTGGAAGTATTCTTCAAGGCCAATCGGACTGCCAGTGGTGGAACCCAACGACATCAGACATTTTGAAAAGTCCATTTCTTGAACAGAAAGGCCCGCCTCTGTTAGTGCCTGCTGAGTTGCTAAGGCCGACATCTCCGACATCGGGGACATTGTTCTGCGAACCGTCCGTGGAAGAATGCGATTGTCATACGGGGCTGCTGGCGCCGCCAAACGGCAGTTCAAACCATTCAGATTATCCCAGGCAGGAATTGGACGAACGGCACTTTTACCTTCAATCAAGGAACCGAACATTTCTTTTGTGCTGTTGCCAAGGGAGGAAATCACTCCTGTGCCGGTAACGTAAACCTTCAATCAAAACTCCAAAATACGAATGAAAAGTGATCGTATAATATCGATCTCAGTTAAACAACATAACTTCTTGCGTTAGCCTAGAATCCTATGCTGGCACGCATTTTAAGATCGTGTGATTCAGGCGGATAAACGGGTGCTCTTCCACGATTTTCAATTCTGCTTTTTCGATCAATTTATAGAATTCTTCGCTGCGGTACATGCGGCTGTTTCCGTTAGCGATCGCGGTGAAATACAAGGACGTCATATCTAAACAAAACCGAGCGGCATTAAACTTCTGATTGTCGGTGAATGTCTCCATGATGTACAGACTGCCGCCCTCGGCCAGAGCCTGGCGTGCTTTTTTCAAAAGCATGACCACTTGATCATCGGAAAAACAGCTTAAAAATTGACTCATCCAGATGATGTCATGGCCCTGAGGAAGGTTGGCATCTTTCTGCAATAGATCCGTTACATGAAAGTGAACGCGGTCCGCCACCTGGTTATTGGCTGCATTGGCCTTAGCCATAGCAATTTGTCCTGGGTGGTCAGCAATCGTGACATTCACGTCGCTGTCAAATTTTGTACACGCCACAGCGAATTTTCCGGTATTGCCGCCCACATCCAAAATCTTTTTAGGTTTGTTTTTAAATAGGATCGGAAGTGCACGGGGAAAGCTGTCGCTGCTAAAGAAATGGTCAAACTCAAACCAGCTCTGTTGAACTTTTTCAGGAAGGCTTGAGAGTCCTTCGTAGACTGTTGACCAGTTGCCAAACACTTTCAATCCCGCAGGTGTGTTTGTCTCCAAAGCTTCTTTTAAATTGAAAAGACCTTGATAGCAAACGTCCTGGGAGAAATTCATATTCACGCGAGTGATGGCATCTTTTTCCAGGAACATGCCGGTTTGAGTGATTGTCCAGAATTTATTTTTCTCTAGCAAAATGCCAGAGCTCTCGCCGGCATCCAAAAGAACATTCAAGCTGTAACGGCTTAAATTCATATTCGCTAACAGGTCTTCGGAAGTCAGGCCCTCAGGGTTTTCACAAAGTAGATTTAAAATTCCAAAGTCACGCAAGCAAACCGCCGTTTGGAATACGAAAGGTGCCATGGCAATAAATTGCGCCATAAATTTGGCATCTTGTGGAAGTAATTCCTTAGCTGCGGGAGTTGTTACCGGAGTGACTTGCATGCAGAACCTCTTCTTGTAAAACCGAGTCAGATAAACACGCACAACGATAGCCTTGTCTTTGGATATCTTGCAAATATTTGCGCAGGGTTTTCAAAAATAATTCTTGGCGGACAGTTTTTTGTCGGTCATGCAGCAAAACGATATCACCAGGCTTAAGGTTCTTCAGGCTGGCTGTGGCTTTGTCGTCGGTGAACTCATGGGCAGTGTCAAAAAAACGATGATTCCATAAGACTAACGGGCAGTGCAGTTGCTCCGCAGCTTTCACCAAGGGTGGAGTGATAACGCCTGCGGGTGGCCGAAATGCCACATGCGGTTGGCCGGATTGATGATTGAGATCAGCTAGGGAGTTCTCAATCCAATTTTTTATAACCGCAGTGCTGCGAAAATAATTGCTATAGGCATGATCCAAAGAATGCGTGAAGAGACCATGGCCCTCTGAAACAATTCGTTTTAATAAGCCGGGATGTTTGCGAGCCTCATCGCCAATAACAAAGAAGCTTGCTTGAGCGCCGCAGTCTTTTAGTAAATCCAAAACCTTTGGAGTGAGATCTTCGCTGGGGCCGTCATCAAACGTCAGATAGATTTCATTCTTCGCAGAATGAATGCGTCTAACAATGAGAGGACTTTTGCGAAAGAAAAACATCTAGGTCCTTGCGTATAAATAGCTGGTCGCTTCATTTAAATGTTCTCCCAAGAAGGGGAACTTTTCTAAATAGTGTCCAGTCAGTGCCTCAGGAACGCAATCGACAATGGAAATAAGGACATAGGGTGTCAGAGTGAGGAGGTTTTTTCCCATTTCATGGGCCGCGTTCACAGTTTCACTGTCGCAGCTGACGGTCATGCAGGGGCCCGTCATTCCCAACTGAATGCTCGCAAAACCCAGGGTGGAATTGTGCAAACTATTTTGGAAAAGGATCGGACGAGGAACTTGTGTTTCGTGATAGGTGTTTAAAAACTCCAATGTGGAATTTACTTCACCAAAATGTGTCGCCACCACAAATGAAACATCCGCTCTGGTGACCCCTGCGGGCAATTTTTTTAAGACGTCCTCTGCAGTTAAGGTCGTCAACGCCATATTCATCGTCGCCCGGCGATACGATGGATCCAACGAATCCATATCGACATCCGAAGTCTGCAAAGTTTTTTCAGCTAAGAGTTTCATGCTCGTTCCTTGGCGGAAAAGATCACGGCCGCATTGATGCCACCAAAACCCAAACTGTTTTTTAAGAAATGCGAATAAACTTTGTTGAGAGTCGTTTTAGGAATCTGCAGTTGAATATTTTCGTCTGCATTTTCATAGTGCGCTGTCGGCAAGATCTGCTGATTTTTCATCGCCATCAGTCCCAAGACCGATTCCAAGGCACCCGAGGCGCCAAGGGTGTGTCCATGACTTGATTTGGTTGAAGTCACAGGAGGATTGTGCGGGAATAGCTGATGAATCGCTTTCGCCTCGGCCAAATCATTCGCAGGAGAACCCGTGCCGTGAGAGTAAATCCAGGCAATGTCAGATGCTGTTAGTTCCGCATTTTGCAGAGCCATCTGAATCGCACGCTGCGATCCCAAACCGTCGGGATGGGGAGATGTTGGGTGGTGAGCATCGGTTGAAAGTCCGATGCCGGTCACATAACCCCAGCCTTTGTTGGAACGAAGATGGGCATTTTCAAAACATAGAAAAGCGCTGCCTTCTCCCAAGTTAATTCCATTACGAGCTTTATCAAATGGTTTCGCGTTGCCTTTGGAGAGCAGGCGCAAAGAGCCAAAACCAATGCGAGTCAGATCACTTTGAATCTCGGTGCCGCCCACGATGCAACGTTGGACCTTTCCTGTGCGAATCCAAAGAGTCGCCATCGCAATGGCCTGTAAAGACGCTGTGCAAGAGGAGGTGATGAGTGAAATCGGTCCTTTGATTCCAAAATAGTCGGCCAAGCGCAGTGCCGGAGTACCTAAAGACTGATTGGCGACGCTGGTTTTGATTTTTTCAATGTCGTATCCGTTTTGTTTGTAAAACGGTAGATGCTTCTCCCATTGATCAATTTGCGATGTGGTCGAGGCGAAAATAAAACCTGTGTCCGTCAGGTCCTGTGGACTCCATCCGGTTTCTTTAAGAGCGGCCCGCAGGCAGTGAGTATTCAGTAAAGAACAACGACTGTCACGCAACTCAGCTGGAGTGTTTTCCGTAATCTGCTGCCATTGTTGTTCGCTTAAAGTAGCGAGTCCCGAATCAAGGATGGCTGAAGAACCCTGGCTGATGGATGCAAAGATGTCTTCTTTGTTTAATCCGTTAGCACAAGTGGCACTTAAGCCGACAACCTTGATGGATTTCATGGTTATTGGCTTTGCTTGCTTTCAATAAATTCGACGATGGATCCGATGTTGCGGAAGTGTTGTGCATAGGATTCTGATTCGTTGAGTTTAATACCAAAGCTTGTTTCAAAATTAACAATCAGTTCTAAAATATCAATGGAATCCAAATTCAATCCACCTTGAGTGATCGCGGTGCCTGCATTGACGCTGGTTTTGTCGATATGTTTCAAATTCAGGGTTGTGAAGATGATATCGATGACCTTGGAAGTTAAATCATTTCGAACTTGTTCTTTTTCCATAGGCGAGATGATATACAAAAATGCTTCCAATTCAACTCGTTTGGAGTTTTTTATGAGAGTCCGCCCACAATTTCTGATTTTTTTAGTTTCCTTTGTCGTAGCTCAGGTTTTGCTTGCTGCGACGCAAGACGCTGGTGCTCTCAAGGAAATGAAGTTGGCGGAGTTTGCCAAGCTGGATGGGCAATTCAAGCAAACTAAAACTTTGAAAGAGTTGGACGTGGAAATCAAAACGGAAGGGCGTTTCCAAGTTTTGCGCCCGACGGTGGATACTTCGGTTTTTCACTGGGACATCGTCAAACCTAAGCCGTCAAATATTTGTATCGACAGCATCGGAATTGTCGTTGATTCAGGAACTCCACAGAAACGCAAGAATCTGAAGTTTTCAGAAGTCGGGCGTGAGGCGGGAGATCAAATTGCCAGTCTTTTGAAAATCATCACCATGAATCAATCCCGGATAGCTGAGGAATTTGCGATTCAAAAACAAGGCGCTTTATTTGTGCTCACTCCAAAAAAGCCAGCCCAGGCATTTTTTGAAACAGCGACCCTGGATGTGGATAAATCCGGTCTGGTGAGAAAAGTCATGATTCAGGAAAAATCCAAAGATGAAATTCACATTGAATTTTTGGATATGAAAACGCAGACCACTGCCATTGCGAAAGATGAAAAATGCACTCGTTAAAGTTCCTGTGTCTGGGGTTGTCTTTATTGACGGCTCTGATGGTTTCCACGGCCAGTGCTAAAATTGATGATTCCGTGGATATTTTCTTTCCGCAGAGTCTTAAATATCTTCAGTATTCGCAAACAGAGTTCCCGGTGTTTTGGTGGAATTTTTTGGTCATTAATCCGCAGAATGGAAAAGCGGATTTTGAGAAAGCCCAAAACCTCTGTCAGGAACTAAAAAAGTTTCAAGGCAAAAGCGTCAAAAGATTGATCTGTGGGGATGATCTCGGGGGCTTTATTGGCACCTTGGAAGAATGGTCCAAGGATTTGGTGCTACGTGAAAACTTCACAGCCACCGTCAATTCTCCACAACAATACCAAGAGGCTCTTGAGGGGGCTATGTCAGAACTAAGCTTTATCAGTTCTGATAAAAAAGATTTCTTTAATTTGAAGCGTATGGATCCTACGGATCAATGGCAAATCTATCTGCAAAAAAGTCAGGCGATGACTCCGGCAGCCTTTAGCCGCGAGCAAGGCTTTTTGTTCGAACCAAAAACTCAACGTCTGGTCATTCCATTGCAATTTGCGATTCAGCCAAAGATGACTAACGTTCAAGACTTGATGGAAGATCTGCAAAAATTTGATGATGTTCATTTGGTGGGGGCCCACGGCGCCTCTTATTCAAATGAAAAACAAGTCCACCAAGACATGGAGATTGTTTCCTGGGTGGGTGTGGCTGTTCTGATTGGCTTTATCGGCTTTTTGGTTTTAAAAGGTCGCGTGGGCGCGCTGTTGCTGTTTCCGCCGGTGGCCATCGCCATGTTTTTGGCAGGTTGGGTGACCGAGCTGTTTTATGGAAGCATTCATGGGCTGACTTTGGCGTTTGGTTCCGGAATCGTCGGGCTTGCAGTTGATTATGGTTTGCATGGGGCCTTCAATCAGGAATCAAAACAAACCTGGAAATCCAATCTTGTCGGATTTTTGACGACGCTGGTGGGTTTAGGAATTTTAGCCTTCAGTGGCATCCCTTTGATTCGCCAGATGATGGTGTTTGGGACCCTGGGGATTTTGTTTGGATTTATTATTTTCTATCTGCTTTGCAAGTACATCCCAAAGTATTTTACCTTGAAACCGATCACCTGGTATTTCCCGGACTTTAAGGGCAGTGGAATCTTGGTGGGGGCTTTGATTGTTTTGGGAGTCGTGGGTTGTTTTAAAGTGGATTTGAGTTTTGATCTGCGTAAATTTAACTATCAGTTGCCCGGGGATCAAGAAGCGACAATTTGGTTTTTCTCGCAAGGAGCACAGCGCGAAACTTATTTGCTCTTACATGATCAAAAAGATCTTTATGTTAAAACCAACGAAGAACAGTCGTGGAGTGCCGCGAATAAAATTTCCTATGTCGGTTTGGGCGAATACCTGCCAGCAATCGAGGTCCAGCAAGCCAATATTGATTCCTGGCAGGGACGTGGTTGTGACTATCTTCGTAAAAATCTGGCGATGAATGAAGCGAAAATTTTTGCACCGTTCATTGCCAATGCCTGCGCCAAGGATCATAAAGCTTTGCGCTTTGAGGATCTGGCGCAAAAAGATTATTTGAATCACTTGGTGGGGCGGGGACAGTTTATTTCTGTCTTTTTTGGTGAAACTCCCGAGCAAAAGACGTTGATCAAAGAAAAGTTCCCTGAGGCTCATTCTTTGGTGGATTCCATCAAAGGTTTTTCGGACTCATTGGAAAGTGATTTAAAGTGGATGATTCCCGTGGCCTTGTTGCTGTCAACGATCGTTCTGTTTGTTTATTACCGCAATTTCTATTGGGTGATCGCAGCTTATATTCCCTTTCTTAGCGGCTTGGGTTTGTTCTTTATTGCGAATTACTTTAAAGGCGGCAGTCTGGATTTGATTTCCGTGTTAGGTTTGCTGATGGTATTTGGTTTCAGTATCGACTACGGTGTTTTTGTAACGGATTTTTACGCCTTTAAACAGCCGGAAGAAGAATACGATATCATCCAATCCGTCTTGGGTTTGGCAGCGATGACAAATGTTATTGGCTTCTTCCCGATGGTCTTTGCAAAACATCCAATCTTACATCAATTGGGTTTTGCCCTGTTTTTTGGAACGGTGGGAACATATTTGGGAACTCGCTGGGGTTTGAAAAAGTTTTTGCTGATGGAACAAAAGTTTATGAAGAGACGTCATTCATGAGGAAGCTGATTTTCTTGCCATTCGTATTTTTGCTAGCCTGCGCCAGCAAACAAGTGGTGCCTCAGGGGCAGGGACAGATGCTTTTTCCGGATGGCAGATACTCGCAAGATGTCGACGTGGAAGTAACGGCGACAAAGCCCGTTCAGAATTTTGATTTCAGTTGCATCGTGCAAAAGAAACCCACAGAGATGCTCTTTTATGGATACAATTCCTTTGGCTTTTCGCTCTTTAAAATCAAAGAGGTTGAGGGTCGACCCATTCAGGCGGAAAGTACGATTGAGCAAATCAATCAGCACAAGGATTTTTTTGTAAAGATCTTTAAATTGGTAAAAACCATCGTGAATCTTAAAAAGGATGATCCGCGACGTCGTGGCGACGAAATTCAGTTAGATCAAGATGGAATTCAGGCACATGTGACGTTCTCAGGATTCGACAGTTTGGGAGTGCCCCTAAACATGGTGGTGCAAACCCAGGGGCAATACCATGTGCAGATCAAAACCACGTCTTACAAGTTTATGACGGAAAAAGACCGCCATTAACACTGATGGTGTGACCGTTTACATAGGTTGCATCTTTTGAACACAAGAATGAAACAACCCCGGCCACTTCCTCTGGATCTCCAAAGCGTCCCAACGGAATTTGTTTTTTCAGCATATCCAAATGCGGGATGGATGTGATCATGTCCGTTTCGATCAAACCTGGTGCCACGCCATTCACCCGAATCCCGCGAGGTCCCAATTCTGCCGCCATGGTTTTAGTCATGGCAATCAGGCCGGCTTTACTGGCGGCGTAATTCACTTGGCCCGCATTTCCAGTTTGTCCTGCCAAGGAAGAAATATTTACGATGCAGCCGGCGCGTTTTAAAAGAAATTTTTTAGCACAGATTTTAGAAATATAGAATGGACCGAACAAATTGGTTTTGACCACTTTTTCAAAGGCATCGTTAGACATCAGTGCGGACATGCCATCGATATGCATGCCGGCGTTATTCACCAAAGTGTGAATGTCGATGTCTTTAAGCGCAGCTTCAACCTGTTCCGCGTCTGCCATATCGAATTGCAAAAGGCGGCTTTCCGGGGAGTATTTTTTCACCTCCGCCAAGGTTTCTTCGGCGCCAGCCAGGTTGGAATTGTAATGCACACAAAGCTGGAATCCATCTTGCGCCAGACGAATAGCGATCGCGCGACCAATTCCTGAAGAAGCTCCGGTAACAAGTGCAATTTTTGACATCTCAAGAAGTCCTATGCTAGGGTGATTTTCATGCCGAACACTGTCAGTTATAGGTTTCATAGAATATTCTGGTCAATTTATTTTGCCCTGACGATTGGCGTGATCGGTATTCTGTTCGGTTATGTGCTTACATTTGCAATTTATCTTTTGGCCTTCTTGTTCACTCCGTGGCAATGGGCTTCTGATCGCATTCGCTATTTCGGTGAGTATGTCCAGTGTCTGGCGATTCGCTTTCTTTTGAAAATTCAGCCGTGGCTTCGCTGTGACACAAATCTGCACGACATCGTCGGTTTTTATGATCGCTATAAAACCCGCAGAATTATTTTCGTCGCCAATCATCGCTCCAATTTAGATACTTTTTTATTGATCTCCTACATTCCCGGCTTGAGAGGCCTTGCAAAACGCTCCCTGTTTTATAATGTGTTCTTTGCGCCCTTTATGGTGGTGGCAGGTTTCATTCCGGTTGAAAAGGGCAGTCCGAACTCCCTGATGGTGGGGTTAAAGCTTTTGCGTGATCGCTTGTTGCTGCGCAATCGTTCGGTGCTTATTTTTCCCGAGACCACTCGTTGTGATAAAGGATTCCCATCGGTGAATAAATTTGGCTCGGCATTTTTTTCTCTCGCAATTGAAAGCAAAGCCTTGGTTGTACCACTTTCAATTCAAGGCACCGATCAAGTGATGGGACGGGGTGATGTATTTATTCATCCGTTCCAAGAGGTCAAAATCAACTTGCTTCCCGCCGTGGATGCCAGTCAGTACCAAGATGCTGTTCATTTGCGTGACAGTGTTTGGAGTCAGGTAAAGGCGGCTTTGTAATATGAACTGCAGATTTGTTGTTGGCATTCCCGTTTATAATAATCCAAAGACCGTGGTCAGTGTTATTGAACGCTGTCTTGAAGAATGTGAATTTCCTATTCTGGTGATCGATGACGGCTCCGCTGAGCCGGTCGAGCGTCTTTTCAAAGACAAATATCCCGGCACTCATCCGCGTGTCAGCTTTGTCCGACACGAAGTGAATCAAGGCAAAGGCGTTGCCCTGCAAACGGGTTTTAAAGAAACTCTTCGTCGCGGATTTTCCCATTTTATCGCGATTGATGCCGATGATCAGCACGATCCGAAAGATATGGCTTTGTTAGTGCAGTCAGCCCGGGAAAATCCATGGGCCTTGATCGTGGGTGATCGCGACATGCAGGTGGAGAACGTTCCGGGCTCCAGCACCTTTGGTAAAAAGTTTTCTAATTTCTGGGTGCGCTATCAGACGGATGTCGGTGTTGCTGACTCACAAAGCGGCTACCGAATTTATCCATTGTTCTTTTTGCAGAACATGAAGTTTTTCTGTACCAAGTACGATTTTGAAATCGAAGTGCTGACCCGTCTGATCTGGCGTAATGTGGAAATCAAGAACGTCAAGATTTCCGTGAAATACTTCCCACCAGAAAAAAGAGTCAGCCATTTTCACAAAATCAAAGACAACACACGCATTGCGATTCTGAATGCTGTGTTGACCGTCGCGGCCATGATGCGGGAGCAGACTTCTCCCTTCCGCAGCTCTTTGGCCTTTGCCGTGGGTGTATTTATCGGGGCGACTCCGCTGTATGGTTTGCATACGGCGATAGCGGGTGTTTTCAGTTTCGCTTTCCGTTTGAATTTTGTGTACCTGTGGGTCGGAACAAATATTTCCTTGCCGCCATTCATTCCATTTTTGGTGTGGGCATCTAAAGCTATCGGCGAGGCGATGCTCGGTAAACACGATGAGACAGCTGCCAATTTCTTGACGGCGTGGGGCTTGGGTTCCGTGGTTTTGGGCTTGGGCTTGGGGGTGGTGGCTTTCGTTGCGATGTACTTGCTAAAAACAGTGGGGCGCGAGAAAGCTGATGCCAAAGGCTGGACAGGACAGAATAAGAACGCCACGGGTATCATGATTATGCGCTTGATGCTTAAAACCTTGGGGCTGCGTTTTGCGTATTTCTTTTTAAACTTTGTGGTTTTCTATTACTATCTTTTCGCCCGTAAAACCCGTCTGTACTTTAATGAGTATTGGAAAGTGGTACGGCCCCAATATGGTTGGTGGCAACGGCAAAGAAAGATCTTTGCGCAGTTGATGGTCTTTGCGCAAACATTGGTGGACCGAGCGGTTCAGCGCGAAAGCCGGGAATTAGTTTTCGGTTATGAACTCGATGCCAGCGTGCAAGCCTTTGTCGAAAACGTTGAATCAAGTCCCAATGGATTGGTCGCAGTCGCAAGCCACGTGGGTGGCTGGGAACTTGCGATGACGTTCTTTGCGGGTCTCCCGTCAGAGAAAAAGATGCTGGCCGTGATGCATGGAATCCCTGGACAATACGCACATCAGTCATCGCAAAGCAAGAAAGCGGAAGTGGTCTTTTTCAACCTTTCGGAAAACACCATTTTGAAGGTCAAGGATCATCTCCGTGAAGGTCACTTTGTCGGCATGATGGGCGATCGTCCCGTCAGCCGCAGTTTGGATTTACGTCTGTTCTTTGGAAGGTTGGCCGCCTTTGATACGACGCCTATGCGTGTGGCTTTGGCAAGTCAGGCGGAGATTTATTTTGTCTTTGCATTTAAGTCGGATGATTTAAAATACAAGGTCTTTACATTTAAATCAGAATCGGTGGCGCATCTGCCAAAAGAAGAGCAGGTTGGAAGCCTGCTCACTCAGTACGTCGGTCGCCTGGAAGAAGTGATGAACCAGTATCCGGAGCAATGGTTTAATTTCTTTAACTTCTTCTCAGACGCTCCGAAAATTCGCTAAGGACTATTTTAGTTTTTCAATTCCGCGTGCGCTGAGTTCTTGGTCGATGGCTTCAGCTAATTTTTGGTTGAGTATTTTCCAAGTGGCTTCATCTTCCATTTTAACCGGTTCACGCATGACGCGAGAATTTTCTTTCGCGACGGCATTAAAAATAGCCGTCATAATCTCGCCACTCTTGTTCGCGCGATAGGAAGGGCTTGCCAAATAAGATGTCCAGACATCATTACGAGTTAAAGAGAAGTATCCGTGTCCCTCGTAATCACCGTCATGTTTTAGATTATTCTCAAAATTTCTTTCTTGATCAGAATGTTTTGATTCCTTGGAGTATTTGTTGTCGCCTTGCAAGGCACGCGTGAAGGAAACACCACCATCAATGATGCCGCCCTTTCCGGTATAAAGGACCGCGACCACGTCAGCAAAAAACTCATTATAAGCGGTGTTGAAATACCTTACCATACGCATAGGTTTTATCAGTTCCGATGCTTCGTCGGAGAGTTTAGTATTCTGTGCCGAGAGAGATTTGATTTTCTCCAGCAGCTCCATTCGACGTTCGGGAGTTATTTCAGGAGACTTCATCTCTCCATAAATGGCTGCCAATTCTTTTTGAATCGCATCACTGGCGTTTTGCATTTCTACCAGTTTCGGACGTATTTGTTTGTAGTTCTCAAATGTTTCACGCCAAATGGGTTCTCTTCGCGTGTAATTTTCCATGAAAATCAAATGACCGTATTCATGAGCCAGAATAGGGACAGAGTACGAAGGATCTTTATGATATTTTTTAACAGCTACATCCTTGCGTTTAATATATTTGGGGATCCCATGTTTGGGCATCGGTTGAAAAAAGCGAACCCCCGCGCGGATCGACATATCTGTGGGATCTGCGGCGGGACTGGAGTGCTCGGTAAAGACTTGAATCTGGACGTTTCTTGGAGCCACCAGTTCACCCAGGCTGGCATTCAAATCAGCCACGACTTTTTCAAAAACCGCGACTTGCTTGTCAGTGACTTTGTCGTCCATTTTAGTAAAGCGGGTCGCCGCGAATACATCCGAGCACATCGGAGCTGCTGCGCGAGCTGAAGTCGCAAAAGAGAGGGCCAGGGTCCCCAGAATTAATCGCAATGGAAGGTTCGCTTTACTCATAAAAAGTCTCGTCCTTTAAAGGGTGAACAAGTTTTCGACACTGAACGCAAATGGGCCGCCTTTTTGTCTCCAAAAAGCGGTAAATCACATTTGTGAGTTCCGTTGAACCTAGGTGCAATTAGGATGCTTGCGAGATGGTAAAAAAAAAGCCCGGCAGGGAGGCCGGGCAGGGTTTTCTTAGTATGACTTAACTTTTAAATCGCCAGAGCCAGATTTGGCTTCGACCGAGAACGGGGCGTCTTTATTGCTGCCAAAATCATTTTCCATTTTGCCGGTATAAGCCGTCAATTTAGCATTGATCTGACTGCCTTTAGGTAAAAGCAACGTTGAGTTACCGCTGCCGTTTTTGAACTCGATTTTTCCTTTTGCTGGCAATGATGAATACGTCAAAGTTACATTGCCGCTGCCAGTTTTAAATTCAGTGTTCCCAGTGATACCTTTGATATCGATGTTCGCTGCACCGGATTTGCCATCAACATCATCAAAGGTTCCATCAGCTGTGAAAGTTCCGGCTCCCATTTTGAAATCAAGAGGGCCTTGAGTGCCTTTGATCGCGACTTTTCCTGTTCCAACTTCAACATCCAATTTGACCATCTTTGGGACTCTGACATCGATATCGACTTCACAGTTCGCTTTGTCTTTGCGTTTTACTTCGATAGAAAGTTTGGCACCGGAGCGTTCTGCATTCACTTTGCACATTTCTGGCATCGTGTTTCGCGTGATTGTCACTGTCGATTTAGCCGCGTCTACGGCGTTGATGGTCACCTCACCATTGTAGTTCTCAACAGATACTTTAGTGAGACCGTTGGAGTCGAAATCACGTGAATCAGCTGCGTGCACACCTTGAGCCGCAAGGCAGGCAGCAATAATCAATATCTTGTTCATAAGTTCTCCTTGTGAACCCAATGTGTCACAAGGAGTGAAGGTAAGGGAATTATTTTTTCTTAATTTTAAACTCAATCTGACGTTTGATGGATTTACCCAAATTGTCGCGGTTGACGGCAAATGTCAAAGTCCACTCTTTGGCGTCCGATTTGTCCAACGTGATTTCCTGAGACTCTTCGCTCCAGTTATTGGTGTTTTTTGATTTGTCGGTGGTCAAAGTGTACTTGTCATCTTCGACTTCGTATTTGTCATTTTTAGAAAGCCAGATATCACTTTTAATCGTGGCGTCAGCATCTGTCTTAAACACGAATCCTACAGAAGGACCCTTAGCTTTGGGATTTGTCTCAGGATTCGCAGCACCAATGGTCAAGGACTTAATTTTGCAATCCAACTGGAAGGTCTGACCCGCACAGCCTGTGACAGTGTACTGACCATAATCGTTTTTAAATGGTTGAGTGGGAGCTTTTTCCTCTTCAGCGTGTGCGCCAACAGAAAAGACAGTCAAAACAAGAACGGACAAAAGGTGTTTCATCTTAGACTCCTCATTGCTTACTCCGGCGCTACCGGAGTTTAGACAATCTTTATGATGAGGAGTCCAGGATTCTGTGTCAATTAACTCTCTTAGAAACTGGTTTTTTAAAAACACCCGAACCCAAAAGTCCCAGAGTAATTTTATAGATCTAACTTAGTGGCTAAGCGAACAAGTTTTGGTTCCAGATTTTGCGTCATAGAGTGTTGGTCTTTTTTAGAAACAAACTGCTTGGAATGACTCAGGCACAGAGCTCGAATGTCGTTACCTAGGTTGTGATCTGAGAAACAGGATTTATAAATGGCGACGGTCTCCTCGCGCAGTTGTGGTGTCTGTCTGGTAAGTGTATTAAGTTTTGCCAAAGTTTTTCCCAAGTGCATCAGGTATCGCGGGTCACTGGGGTGAGCGGAATAGGCCGTTAAGGCCATGGTAACAGCGGCACGGGCCTCAGACGGCATCACCGAGTCAGTCGACGAAGCGCTTTGCGTGGGAAGGGGCATCTTTGCGGGAGCCGAATCAAGGACGATTTTTTGAGAAGTCACCGCGAGCGTTGGCGCCGGATTATTCGCAATTCGTTCCATTGCATCTGTTGAATTAGATGTCGCGGACTTTTTTGGGGGAGTCGTTACAAGATAGCAAATACCCAAAGCAAGAATCGGTATTAGAATTTTAATTTTCATTGGACACCTTCAATTTTTCCGGAGCGGGATCCACCCACAGAGATTTACGAGGGTTGCGCATAAAATCTAGTTGAGCGGGGCAATCTGCTACTAATGCTGCCACAACATCTTTGCCACCCAATTCACTCATATCGCCATTTTGATCAAGGCGAGCTTGATTTTCTTGGCAGTTTTTTTCGTACCAGGATGTAATCTGGGGCATGCTAACGGACTCTTCAAGAACTCGATAGAAGTGATTTGCAAGGAGTACTTTTTCTGTCTCAATTTCTTCAGGGGTGCATTCGCTGCAGTTTTTTAACATTTCTTTGATCACCAGGGCGCCGACAGTATAAGAGCCGTTCAGGGTGTCATCACATGCCATTTGCCCCTCATAGGCATTGCCTTTAGGGCAGGCGCTATGGCCAAACATCATGTCACGACCTGAACCGTCGCTGTGTCTTGCTTCATGAAATAAAATTCCTAGGCGATGAATGCTATTGATCATGGCCATGTTGTTTTCGGCATTGGGATAAAAACCCGCAGTGAAAAGCCCTTGGACAGAGATCAGTCCAGTACGTGGTGACGTGACTAAGATTTGTTTTGATTCGGGCGTGATAAATACTTTCGCCTGGCGCAGGACTTTTCCTTCCGCATAAGCTCCAGCACCTGTGTTTTCTGCGGTTAGCACTCCTTGAATGCGGGCAACGCCCGTTTGGAAGCCTGTTTGGAAACCAATTCGCAGAAACGGCATGACGGGGTTTTCAAAAATGACTGGCACTTTCACCGTCCTAAAACCCGAGTTTTTACGTTGGTCATTGTAAATATATTGAATGCGTTCTTCGAGCCATGCGAGCATACTCTCGCCGGAAACTTCTTTTAACTCTAAAGCTTTTTGCAATTCTGGCGATGGATCTTTGAATTGCATGGCTTTCAAGCGTGCCAAATCTTTCACCAAAAATTTCCGTTCGTTACAGCTTAAAGAATTGGGGCTTAAAGTGATTTTCGTGATGCTTGAGGTGTCCATTTCGCATTTAAAAAAGTCTTTTAAGTCTCCGCCATCTGCGCTAGCAATCGATGTTGAGATCAGGGTGATTGCTAGTAAGAATTTTTTAAATGCGTTCACTTTAAGTTTCATAGTGAGCTCCTTAAGAGGAGCTATTGCAATCCATGCCAATAGTCCTTAAGAGAGATCTTGTGATGAAAGCGACTTTATCAGAAATGGGCTGTTGAACTTTCAGACAGATGTCAGCCGGGAAATCGCCACTTTTTTGGTCATGCGAGGTGCATGGGTTATACAGTGCCGAGATAAGAAATGGTGCGGCTGGAGAGATTCGAACTCCCGACCCCCTGGTTCGAAGCCAGGTGCTCTATCCAGCTGAACTACAGCCGCACATCAGGGGGTAAGACTAACAATGATGCTTCTTGTAATGCAACCCTTGACCCTGATGCGCCGCTACACTCGATTTAAGGACAAGAATAGGCCGCGATATCGAGGGCGCTTTGCAGTTCATTACGCAGGGGCTGCATATCCGCCACTTGCGGAATCATAGCGGGAGGGCAGCTTTGTTCAATCGTGATGATCGCTTCATAGTGCGCCTTCGCGCCCGCACGCGCCGCTGTACACATGCTATTGCTGTGGAGCTCATTGTAGTACTTAGCCATCAGTTTATTACCGATCGCACCCAGGGCTTCTTCTGTACATGCAACACGCTCACCGCGCACTGATCTTAAGAATTCAGCAGGCGGGGGAGTAACAGGTCCCAAACCTCCCAAACGGCCACCACCAGATGATGAAGACCCGGAGCCAGAACCAGATGAGGAACCTGAATTTTTTGGGAAAGGGTTTTTCGGTAGTGTCGGCTTCATTTCACGATACTTTTGCATAAGTTGATCACAAGCAGATCTAATTGATGGATCGTTACATCGATCATATCTTAGAACAACACCGTCTACTGTGCTGCTCAAAACTGTCGGATTTGGAACACCGTTGGTGATTACTACCGCAAAGATGTCAGCTTTGCCGGCAATAAATTTAAGGAAATAGGATGCATCTCTATCTTTTTCATAAATCACAGCGTATCCATGTGCTTTCTTACCAACGCAAGTGCCAGAGAAGCTAATTTGAGTGCTGGGTGAACCTTGCTCTCGAAATGGCCACTGATACTGGCAGCCATCGGATCCTCTTGTCATATTTACCGGAGAGTCATAGAGGGTAGCATTGGCCTGAAGTGCAAAAGTCATCAGTAGTAGTGAAATAAGGAACTTCATAAAATCTCCTGAAAATGGAATAAAAATATACGGGAGAGTTTTATCACAAAACCTCTCCGACCTTTTCATTACAGACTTTCAAGGGAGACTAACTGGTAATTTATTTAGAACTGTCAGAAACCTAACAGGGTGACGTTAAGTTTCTGGTTAATTTTCTGGCAAAGGAATGATGTCGGGCTCTCCCGGCACTTGAGGGAAGGATAAGCCAGCCCAGCGTGCTTTAGCGGCCTCAATCTTGTCTTTGGAGGAGGAAACAAAGTTCCAATAGATGTGACGAGGCTCTGGGAAGGGGGTGCCTCCCAAAACGATAAACTGGCAGTCTTCAGCCGCGAACACATTCAGAGCCGAGCCTTGATTAAGGACCACAAAATCATCCGGAGGGATAACCTTATCGCCAATTTTCAAGCTGCCTTTTAAGATATAAAAAGCCAGTTCGTCGCCCTTTGGATCAAAGTAAAATTCTTTGTCCTGTTTCAAGTGCACATCCATAAAGAACAAATCAGAAAAAACTTCGACCGGGGAGGCATGATCTAAAGCAGCCCCGGCGATCAACAGCACATCGGCATCCTTAACCTTAAAGCGGGGAATAGAGGATTTCGGATGATGTTTAAAGCTCGGCTTACGATCTTCTTCGCTTAACGGCAGTGCCACCCAAAACTGCAACAGATGCAGGCGGTGAGGAATATTCTTAAGATTCTCAGGCGTCGTTTCTGAATGGGAGATCCCTTCACCGGCCGTCATCCAATTCACATCGCCCGGGTTCAGCAATTGTTTGTTCCCCAAGCTGTCATGATGAAGGACTTGGCCTTCTAAAAGATAGCTCAAAGTGGAAAGTCCAATATGGGGATGCGGACGCACGTGAATGCCCTGTTGTGGTGCAAATTCTGTTGCGGGAAAATAATCAAAAAAGATAAAAGGTCCGACCATGCGCTTCTTAGCGTAAGGAATCATACGATGCACTTCCGAACCTCCACCCAAAGAAAGTAATCTGGGAGGAATTTCCATTAGGATGCTGTTTTCAGTGACGCTCATATAATGCCCCTTTTCTGTGCCGTAAAAGCATGCTATCCTTGATCAATTCATCTGACGATAGAAAAGTTAAGGATAAGAATGAAAACAAAAAAGGAAATCGTAGATAACTGGTTGCCCCGCTACACGGGTGTGCCTCTGAATGAGTTCGGGCACTATATTTTGCTTACTAACTTCGGTAACTACGTCAAAATGTTTGCGGAAAAGTTCAATGTTCCCGTACAGGGCTTGGATCGTCCTATGCAAAGTGCCACAGCAGAAAACATCACAATCCTCAATTTCGGCATGGGCTCGGCGTTGGCCGCGACATGCATGGATCTTTTGTCTGCAATCAACCCGAAAGCCGTTTTGTTTTTGGGTAAATGCGGCGGTCTTAAAAAGAAAAATCAATTAGGTGACTTTATTTTGCCGATCGCTGCTATCCGTGGTGAAGGAACAAGTAACGAATATCTTCCTGCGGAAATTCCGGCTTTGCCTTCCTTCCGTATGCAGCGTGCAGTGTCTTCGATGATTGCGAAACATAACTGCGATTATTGGACGGGCACGGTTTACACCACGAACCGCCGCGTCTGGGAGCATGACGAACAGTTCAAAGAATACCTGGCGAAAACTCGCGCGATGGCGGTGGATATGGAAACCGCAACGATTTTCGTGACCGGTTTCGTTAACGAAATTCCTCGCGGAGCTTTGCTATTGGTTTCTGACAATCCGATGATTCCTGATGGCGTGAAAACTGAGGAAAGTGATAAGAAAGTGACGACGAATTTCGTCGATAAACACTTGAACATCGGTATTGATGCACTCCGTGAGTTGCGTGATTCCGGCGAGTCTGTGAAGCATTTGCGCTTCGATTAGGCTGGCTTTGCACAGCGACTCCGTCGGAGTCGCTGTATTCTAACATTTCATTCTTTCATTGATTGAAAGGGGCGCTGGTTTTTTATTTTCTTGTGAGAATAGGAGGCCAGCACCATGAAATGGATCGTACTTTTTTTGACCGTTTTTTCGTTAGCCTACACTCATGCCGAAGAAGATCTCCCAATGCCCCTGCCGGACGAGCCTGGTCATCAAGATCCCAGCCCCCAGCCTTCACCCTATCCTTACCCTGAGGATCCGCAACCCCCTCCACAGCAACCACCGCCGTCAGGGCCGGAACGTAGTTACAGCTTGGGAGTGGGGGACACAGGCCGCTTTAAAGAACGCACCTTTACTTTTTACCCAAACAGCACTTGGCGACGTGTTACACGCATCGCTTTAACGGGAACACGTAACAATGTGAAAATTAAATCTGTCGATATTATGTATGCTGACTATCCAGATACGCGTTTTGAGTACAATTTAGTGGGTGAGTTGGTGGCAGGATCGACGCGCAATGCGTACTTGGAAGGCCGACCTATTACTGCGATTCGCATCACGGCCACCAACAAATATTTTTGGAAAAAACCCGGTGGTTTCAGAGTGGATGTGACAGCCTATAAATAGTTTCTGCTTGTGAATTAGGCACACAGGGTCGACGAAAAAAAACGAATAGAGATTCGGTTTTGTAGAGACGATCCTGTGATTTTCACCTTTTTTCACGCAATTAACATATTGTGTCATCTTGAAAGTTGCGATATAACTCATCCCACTTTCAATCAGTGTTTTAAAAGATATGTACTGTATGTGGTACTTTGGGGAGGCTCGCTTTGATCAATCCAGGCAATAACATGGCCGAAGAAATTGATTCTGATTTGGATTCTGACCTTGATGAGAAGAATACAAAAAAGACGTCTGCATTTGATATCGACGTAGATGAGGAATCAGAAGCTGCAGTATTGGCGGGACTTTCTGATAACCTTCTTGGTGAAGGTGAAGAAGATGACTTGAACCTTGATGATGTTGAAAACATCCTTGAGCTTCCAGACACAGGTTTCCCAAAATTCACGTTGGCAAAAAATAAAGCTCGCTTCTTGCGTATGGTGAGCTGGTACCGTGGTAAAGAAGAGTGGATCGAAGTTGCTCCATTGTCTGGCGTAACGAAACTTTTCAAGACCCAAACTAAAGAGCTAGAAGGCATCCGTTCTTCTAAGTTGGATTATGAAATGGAACTTGAGACAGGAACTTTGACTCCTTCTCAAAGATCTTACCGCCGCGACGAACTTAAAATGTGCCGCGTGCAAGAAAAAATGGCTGTTCACTTGATCTCTAAACTTCAAGTGAAAATCAAATCCGGCCGCAGATAATCGAAACAAAATTCGAGAATCAAAAAATGAAAAAGACCGCTCACAAGGCGGTCTTTTTTTATGCCCGAAAACTGTCTAATTGTTTGTCGGTGATTTAGGTAAAAGCTTCCTCCTTTCTTCCTTCGTGATGCTTCAACTCTAATATATGTCTGTTGACTCGGAAAATTCTGGCCCGGATTTCGCTTAAGTGTTCGCATAACGTTTTTGTCAATTTTTGCTTGGAGTTTGTGGGATGAAGATTTGGATACTGCTTCCTCTTGTCGCCTTGGTGGCCTGTTCGAATAAGAACTCCGGTCCGTCTTCAGTGGTTCAAGGTGAATTGATTATCAACGGGAAGACTGCGGATTACGATAGTGATCTATCAAGATCTACGGTGGCATTGGTGATGGTGGATGCAGATCGCGTCAAGTCGTTTTGCACAGGGACTTTGGTATCAAAAGATTTGATCGTGACGGCCGCCCACTGCGTGGACCCTCTTCTTTCTGGATATCAGGTGCAAATTTCCTTTGGATCTGAAACCTATGGTTCAAAAAATGAAGGAGAACTGCGCGAGATCGACCGCGCTTACACTTATGAGATGGTGTTCCCGGCACATGGGATGACGGATGCGATGCGCACGATCAATGACCTTAAAGATGTCGCGTTGATAAAGCTTGTGACCTCTGCGCCGAAATGGGCAGTCCCTGTTCCCATCTTGGGATCAGAGTCCTCTTTGTCCACGAATCAGGAATTGTTGATCGCAGGATTTGGTCGTACACAAGAAGACCAGAATTCAATGTCTAAATTTTTGCAATGGACCCATGTGAATATTGTGAAAGTGGAAGATCGTAGAGTAGAAGTGGATCAAACCAAAGGCACTGGTGCTTGTTGGGGGGATTCAGGTGGCCCGGCTTATTTGCGAACAGATAAAGGATTGGTGGTGGTAGGCGCAACAAGTGGTGCTGCCTATGGCGATCAAGATTGTCACCATCATGTGGTGTACGCGTCTCTTGCAGGATTTAGAGAGTTTTTGGAAAAAGCCTCTGAAGTTCTGGGCGGCGAAGCTTTGGTATTTACAGAATAAGAATTTAAAGAGGAAAAATTATGAAAAAACTGGTTTTAATTCCGTTGTTGGCTTTAGCTGCGTGCACGAAAAACGACGCTCAAGTCGCAAATGTCGGTGAGGCAAAAAAAGCTGCGATTATAAATGGCCAAGATGTTTTCGATAACGAAGCGTATGCCGCTTCAACCGTAGGGTTGGCAGCAGTTTCTCGTGACGGTACGGTCGCGACTTATTGCACAGGAACTTTAATTTCCCATGATTTGGTGGTGACAGCGGCTCACTGTGCAGCTTTGTTTGAACGTCTGCCATCGAAAATTCTGTTTGGGACGACAATTCCGACTTCTTGGGATGATCCGCACTTAGTGGACATTGAAGAGTCTATCACTCACAAAGATTACGGGATGAATTCTCGTACGGCCCGCAGTATCAATGACGTGGCGGTGGTGAAGTTGGTTGGTGGCGCGCCAGCAGGTTACACTCCTGTGCCGATATGGGATGATGGTTATGCTTTGCGACCAGGTGATGCGATGACTTTGGTTGGCTGGGGACGTATGTCAGAAACCCAAAATAAAAAGACTACTGTATTGCAAAAAACCGTGGTTCAGTTCGTGCAAATTCGTGACCTTGATATCGTGACGGATCAGACTCAAGGGACCGGAGCATGTAATGGCGACTCTGGTGGACCCGCTTATGTGGAAACTTCGATGGGCTTGATTTTAGCGGGGGCCACTCGTGGACCTGAGGAAGGTTATGTTGATTGCCATAACTACGGCAATTATACACTCCTTGTTAACTACAAAGACTTCTTGAATTATGCCGCTAAAACAATGCAAGGTGAGTATCCGCAATTCGTAAGTCCTTAGGGTCGTGAATTTTCGAGTGAGGAATGTTTTGAGATCATTGAGTTTAATTCTAGCTTTGATTCTTATAACAGCCTGTTCTGAACAGGCGCCTCACCTTTATTTGTCCTCGGATGTAAAATCCACAGGAGCGATCATTGGTGGCGAGGCTGTTAAATCCACAGATTTTGCACGTTCTGCCACAGTGGGAATTTTTACGACAGATCGCCGTGGTTTACAATTCCTGTGCACGGGGACTTTGATCTCCAAAAATCTCGTGGTCACGGCTGCGCATTGTATGCAGTCCGTTTACTCGGTTGTTTATGTGTCCTTTGGCGAGGATCGCCCGAAGTCCACGTTGGGAATGATCCGTGTGGACGAGTTCGTTTCTCATCCCGATTTTAGAAATATTCAAAAACCAGGCGAAGACGGCGAGTTGTATTGGACGACGACAAAAGACATTGCTTTGCTTAAGTTAAGTACCGACGCCCCTGAATGCTTTGCTCCCGTGGGCATTCATGCCGATACAGATAAGATCCCTTTGAAAAGTCCCTTGCTTCTGGCGGGATTTGGTATGACCGATGATGAAGAGGGCACGGCCTCGGTTTCGATGAATCAAGTGACAGTCTCTTTGGATTCATTGGTGGAAGAGTATCTGGTCATTGATCAAACGGATAAAAGGGGAGCGTGCTTTGGTGATTCCGGGGGACCTGCCTATTTGAAAACGCCGCAAGGATGGTTGGTCGTAGGGGCTACTCACGCGGCTCGCCCGGGATTTTTCGATTGTCATCACAAGAGTGATTACACCAGTCTTTCTAAATATTCCGATTTCATTCTGAAAATTGCAGGCGAACTGGGGGCCGAGGCTCCCGTGTTTGTGACTCCCGTTGAGCCGTTAAAACGTCCAGTGCGTCCGCAATTAGCCATCCAGTAACGACCAAAAATCCCCCAAAATTCACAAATATTAATGCAACAGGTATTTTCGTACCCGTCAAAAGTCTAGTGATTTAGCCTCGTTAAAGTGTCTCAAAAAATAATTGCAACTAGCCCTAAATTCTCACCATGAAACGCCGATAGGTACAAAGTGAGTCAAATATGATTGCAAATTGTTTCAAATAGGGAGGACAAGAATGTCACGCACAGTAATGATCGTGGTGAGCGATAACCAGGAAACCGTAGAAAACGCTAAGAAGTACTGGGAGCAGCACGATGTGACAGTTCAGGCTTATTCTTCAGCTCAATGGAGAGAAGGTCTTGATAATGCATTTTTCAGACAGCAGCTTTCTGCTGGTGTTCCAGCTTTGATCTCTGGCAACAGCCCAGTGACAACTGATAACACTGGTAATGGAAATTTGATCCAGTTCCCAACGCCAACAGCAACATCTACTAACGTTCAAAAAATGGAAGAGATGGAAGCACACGCGATTGAGAATGCGATCGCTCAATACAAAGGCAACCTGACTGAAGCAGCGAAAGCTTTGGGTATCGGTCGCGCGACTTTGTATCGTAAAGTTAAGCAATATCACATCGATCCTTCTGCTGCTCGCAAGAAGAAAACTGTGGTTGCCGCTTAATTCAGAAAGTCTTCGAGAGTCGTTGAAAAACGCTTTATGGACGAATGGAAAAATGGATTCCGCAAGGAGTCCATTTTTTCGTCAAGGATGAAATGTTAATTAGAATCGCCGCCGTAATTCTGACCCTGGCCTGCGCTTATGCAGCCTTTCAGCTGACGATGAATCAATCGTTCGTCAATCCCTATCCTGTGGTGTGCGACTTAGTTCTCGAGAAAATCTATCTCCCCAATAAGGAAATCTCTGACTGGCATCGTAAGTGTATGCAACGCAGTCAGCTGGTTACACCTTATACTAAAAAGAATCTTATCCTTCGCGATATCAATAATATGCTGAGCTCTTTGCAGGTCTCTCACTTGGAAATCTATGATGCTCCAGAAGTGCGTGGCATCTGGAAGGGCGAGGTTAAAGAAACGGGCTTAAGCGGAGAGTTTGTTGATAGCGAACTGGTGGTATTTAAAGTTTTACCGCAGTCACCGGCGGATCGCTTGGGTTTCAAAAAAGGTGACATCATTGTGACCATCAATGGCGAGCAACCAAGCTCCTGGGCGATGGAATCCGAAGCCGGTGACTATCAAGTTCACCGCGGGCAGGACGAGTTCACATTGAAACTTCATCCGGGTGTGGTGAAGCGTGATGAAAGCATGCAACTTTCCAAGGTCACGGACAAGATGGCTCTATTGGAAGTTCCGTCTTTCCGTGCTGAATTTTTTAAAGATGAAAAAATCAAACCGATAGCGGATGAACTTAAAAAGTATCGCTCTGTGGTCGTTGACCTAAGAAACAATGCTGGTGGGAATTTCGTGGCGGGTTTAAGGTTTTTGTCGCTATTTATCTGTGAGCCCACTGTGGTCGGGCGACTTGAAAAACCAAAATCCAATAAGGGCAAAACCGAAATGCCTGATATTTTAAATGACGAAAAACAACTTGAGATTCTTGAGAAAAGTCGTGAAGTGAACTTACGAACATTCCGTCCGGCAAGTTGTTATACCGGCACGGTCAGAGTGCTTGTTGATGGAAGAACATCATCGGTGGCGGAAATGGTTTCGCAGGCTCTTAAAGAGTATAAGGGGGCGCCTTTAAGAGGAGCTCCATCGCGAGGTCAGTTGTTGGTAGGGGTTTGGTATCCAATGGACGAATTGGCGCCAGGTGTGCAGATTTCAATTCCTGAAGCGCTGTATATCAGCGGTAAGGGGCATCGAATCGAAGGACATGGTGTTCAGTTAGATAAAGTACTCTATTACAATCTGCCGCAAATGCAGGCTGGCATTGATTCCTGGGTAAAATCTTTCCAGGACTAGAGTCCCATTGTGAGACGTCAAGCAAGTTTTGAGCGACTGTTTAATCGATGTTCGGTCATAATGAAATAATCAGCGGCACAGCCGCGGCACGCCCTTCGCAGGGTAGATTATGATTGAACTACAAGCCAGTTTTATTGGGTGTAAGTTCCTTTGCGAGGAGAGCATAGAAAATGGGGAATGCGAAAGTGATTGAGTTTCCTAAGGACAGATCTTTCCGTAAAAGATTCCAGGACAAAGTCCAGGAACAAAAAGCCGTCTTAGTTCTTTCCATCGCCTCTGTTGCGTTGATGACTGTTTTCGTAAATCAATGGCTTGTGGATAATTCTGAATCCGCATTGGGTGCTCGAGGCAATCGTCAAATCGCCAGCTTTGATTCGGGTGTTTTTGCCCGCGACGTAAAATGGGAACATGAAATTGCCAAAAAACTTTCTTCTGAGAAAACATCTTTCGTAGCGGCGTTGGCAGAGAAGCCGACATTGCGTGACGATTTGATTTTTGGATACCTTGAAGGCAAATACGGCATGAAGGTTTCTCAAGGTCGTATTCAAAGTCTTGAGTTCATTGATGCACAGGCGGGCGAAAAAGCCATGAACATCGAAAACAAAGCCAGCTTCCTGACTAAGTACGCGGATGCATTCGGTATGGATTACGTCGAAGTCAGCCCTCTTCAATCAACGGATACTTCAGAACAGGTGTTCAGTCTGATTGATGACTCCAAGACGATCGTAGGGAAAGCCCATTTCTCTCTCGATTCGGAAGGCCGTGTTCACTCTCTGAGATTTACTCAATAATTCCTTTAGTCCTTTCTGTCCCAGGCCGATACGTTCTGTATGCTATTTCCAGATCTATCGGCTCCAGAGATCAATAATTCCAAACAGTTCAAGCAAGAGCCTGCGATCGCATTTGTTGTGGATCGTTTCCTTGCTTTGGTTTTGGATTTCATGATTATTTCGCCAGTAATTAGTTTACTGGTGGCCGGATTGGTTCGTCAGGCCAAGACATTCTTTTTGCTCAACTCTCGTTCGGAAGAGGGCATTGCCGCTGCGTTATTGATCTTTGCTGTGGCGTCTGTTGCCGTGGTGTTGTTGCAAGCGGCGTTTCTCTATTTTGTGCAAGCGACACCGGGTCAATTCTTTTTGCAGCTGCGGGTGGTGTCTTATCCCGAAAAACAAACTCGCCTGACTTTCTCGCAATGTATTGTGCGCTCTGTGATGTGGTGTGCTTCGTTTTTGATGTTGGGGATTCCGTTTCTTGGAGTGATCGCGCATCCTTTACGCCGGGCCTTTCATGAAAAGGCTTCTGACACTATGGTCGTGACTTTGAAAAAGAACTTCGATCGTGGGCCTGCTCCGCAAGAGCAACGTTTGATCACATCCTGGATGCAGTTGAGTTTTGCGATGTTTGCCTTGATCGGCTTCTTGGGTTTGATGAAAAGTTATCATGCCTTGACGGTGGGGGACTATCAGGTTGCCACCGTAGATAGTGATGCTGCCTGTAAAGAAATTAAGGATAAAGATTTGAATGGCCCGCAACGTCTCGATGCGGCCTTGTCATTATTTTTACTCAAAGAGATTTCAGCAGATTGTCTGCATAAGGAAGCAGAGCTTTCTTTGTGGGGAGATCCGGTGAACTCTCAATCGATGGCTTATTTTGCGAAATTCCTGTTAAGCGAGGGAGCAGATCGCGTGGCTTATCTGAAAAAAGTCTGCGATGAAAGAACCTCCACGGGATGTGTGTTGGCGCAGTATTTGGATCATCCCGAAGATGTGCAATTGGCAGATGCTTCTCAAAAAATGTGGGTGACCCAGGTTTTGCAGGCAGACCAGCGCTACAATCAGCATGATTTCGAAGGCAGCCTGGAGTTGATCGAGGATTTGCAATCGGTCTCAGCTCTTCGTCAAGCGATGGATAAAAGGTATGTGCGCTCGATCTGGGCTTTGCAAAAAAGTTTAACCCAGAAAAAAGGTGGACGTGTTCCAGCCAGCACCGGCGACAGCAAGCTCTGGATCGAGGACTTTAAGGAAAAGTACGGTGTTCAATGATCATCCCTTGTCCTGAAGATCTCAAACAGTATCAGCGCTTCCCGTTGACGATCACTTTGGCCGCTCTGAATGTTTTTATTTTTATTCTGATCTTCAGCGGGGCCAGCAGCGACCTTTCGAACAATCGACTTTTTGATCTGGAAGGAATGACGCTGACCGGGCGCTTGTACTATCAGCATCTTCAAGCGCTTTCTCCGGAAGCTTTAGCGGAAACTCCGAAATGGGTACAGCAGGTCCGTAGTGGTAATTCAGATCAATTGGCTATTTTGGGTGCTTATGCTCTTCGTGATTCTCAGTTTTTGCAGGATGGGGAATTGCGGGACTATAAGGGTGATCAAGTCCAAATCGCCACTTGGAAAGAAGACTTTAAGAAGTTTCGCACGGATTATAAAAAGCAGTTGCTGTTTCGCTTTGGTTTAAGCTCCCTTGAAAAAGGTCCCTTCTCGTGGGTGACCTATCAGTTTTCACATTCCAACTGGATGCATTTGTTTTCGAACTTGATCTTTTTGGTGGTGATGGGAGCTGCTGTCGAGGCTTTGGCGGGGAGTGCGGCCTTATTAGTGGTGTATGTTTTTGGCGGCTTTGCCGGGGGGCTGGGCTTCTTGATTTCTCAAGGGGTGGGCGTGGTTCCGATGGTGGGAGCCAGTGCCTCTGTGAGTGCGCTGCTGGCGTTTTACTGTGTCGCTCAGGCCAAGGCTCGGATTCGTTATGTGTACTTTATTTCGCCGATGCCCGAGCATTATGGTGCGATTTTTTTACCAACCCTCCTGATAATTCCTCTCTTTTTAGTGACTGATTTGGCTAATCTTTGGTCAGCTCCAGAGGGCTTAGGAACCGGCGTGGCCTATGCTGCCCATCTTGGCGGTAGTCTTTTCGGTATCTTAGGTGGGTTGGCCTATCGCCAGGGAGCTCTTGCTAAGCGCTCTTCCTTAACACAACCCTGACCGGGAATTTCTTATAGCCCCATTGACATATGTCAACTGATCCAGCAAAAGTGGTCCACGACAGAGGCTGAATAATCACCCCCTTTACCGAATGGTGGACCCGAATGAAGCTAACCAAGCTCATTAAGTCAGTGATTGTATTATTATCGTTGTTTGCTGTGGGTGTTGCATCCGCATCGCAAACGTCCCAAGCAATTCCATATTATGGAGCTGAATTCTATCAAGACCTGGCTGCGGGTAAAACCAATGCAGATCTTATCTACAGAATTAAATCTGTTTTGCGCAGCTTTCACGTCCCTCAAGACGGGAATTACGATTTGATCGTATCAGACTGCCAAGCACAAAGAGGCTGCTATGCTCACACTAAAATCGGGTACAATGGTGCTCGCGTTTGGTTGATGGGTAAGTACTATTTGGCTTACGACAACAATTCTCGCACTTATGCGGTTAAAGACTTCTACTGTGACAACTATAAAACCCGTGCAGACTTCCGCAGAGATGAACCAGCTCCTGGTTCCATCCCTGACAACACGGTGATCAATGTTGAGCACACATGGCCACAAAGTTTGTTCAGCCGTCGTTTTGATAAAGACACGCAAAAATCAGATCTTCACCACTTGTTCCCGACAGATTCTCAGTTGAATTCTATCCGTGGCAATCAATGGTTCGGTGAAGTGAAGCAAGATACGCAAACATTGAAATGTAGTGCTTCGCGCTTTGGTATCGGTGATGGCGATCGCGATGAGATCTTTGAACCACCGCAAAGCCATAAAGGTCACGTCGCTCGTGCGCTGTTCTATTTCTCTCTTCGCTATGACCTTCCGATTCCACCAGATGAAGAAGCCATCCTTCGTAAGTGGAACCGCGAAAATCCACCGGACAATGAAGAGCTAGACAGAAACAATCAAATCTTCGAAGCTCAGCACAACCGCAACCCGTTCGTAGATTATCCAACACTAGTAGATTCAATCGGCGACTTCTAAGTCGGTCGTTGAAAACGGAAAAAGAAAAGCTCACCCAAAAGGTGGGCTTTTTTCGTTTCAGACCACGGTTCCCGGTTAGGGTGGCCATTCTTGATGGGTCAGGATCCCGATTTTGGGGATGACTAAAAGATCTTTTAGCAAACTCATTGATACATAATTTTTCAAAGTGTGTTTGGTTTTTTCCAGCACGGCGGTGAAGGGGCGGAAGTCCCAGAACTTTTGCGGGTTCTTTTGGTGGCGGTTGGCGCCGGTGAGTTTCAGGGCGATGGCTCCTGTCAGGGATCTGATGAACGGAGTGTAATCGTCCTTGTGGCGCAATCGGATGGTTAAGTGCAGATGAGTGCCGCCGTTGGCGAAGGCTTCGATTTTGACTTTATATTTCCGGGCAAATTGACGGCACAGGGCTTCGACCTGTCTCCAATTTTTAAACTTACGAAAACTCAGAGACCCTTTGGCTTGGCTGGATCGCAAAACCAGGTGAAGGGGTTTTGCTGTGCTCAAAGGTCGACGGCAGCGATAACGCGCTTTTTTAAACAGCGTGCCGCCATGCGCTTGAGTCGATTGCAATCGGGGATCTTCAAAAAGCGATCTTTGCATGAACGATGGTATATTAAAGTACTTCAAGCATGGCAACTAAGTAATTGGAAAGACTGTTGATTGATTTGATTTTTGGAAGCTGTGAGTAAAGTTTTACTTCAATAGGGGCGAGGTGGTTTTTGGGAGCGGGGGAGTGATTAAAAAACTCGCAAAAATTGGGTTCCTTAAAAAATCTTAAAAAAAGTGGCACAACCCTCTTGCAATGTGTTCAACAACAATGTCTAATTATTTCTACGGGAGGGGTGATACCAAGGAAGGTACTCGGGTGCATGATGTGCTCACCTCTATTTTTGAAAAAGATTATAAAGGCCGGAACACTTAGTTCCGGCCTTTTTCTTTTTAAAACCTCGTCCATCCTTTGATCTTCTCACGAAATAGGTGAGGGAACGCTATTCTCCAGTGTTAATCGTTTGCAAGGTGACCGCAGCCCGCAGGATGGGTATTTCTGCTCCCTGAAACTTTGTAGAGGAGCTGTCCCATGAGATTTTTGGCAATCGGTTTGGTATTTTTCGGTATCGCTTCTGGAGCAATGGCCTCGGGCCTAAACTGCAAAAATGAAGCAGCTGGTCACGCTTTGACCCAAATGATCGGTGAGATCGTTAGTGCTGATAAGAATCTGTCTTTGTATAAATTTAAGGCAGATCGCCCAACGACTGATGACGCTATTGAATTGGCGAATGGGGATGTTAAAGAATCTTATTCAGTGACGGTGTTTCTTTATAAAGGTGCAAACGATGAAGACGTCGAGCTTCCGTTAACTCGCACGGTCCGTGTTGATATCTTGAATACCAAGGCAGGCTCTTGCCAGCTTCAAAAAACCTATCGCTCCAGCGGCGAATAGGTCCCTTTAAAATCCTTAGGATTTGAAATAAAAAACCCGCTTTTGACAGCGGGTTTTTTATTATTTGCGAATTTCAATTAAGTGCCAGTTGCCGTAGGAATCAAGGACTGGGACATCTGCGGTGGGCTTTTGGCCGTCATTCAGCCAAAGCAGAGCTTCGGAAATCAACTCGTAGTCTTTAATATAAGTCGGCGTGTGAATCGCGAAACCTGTAAATGACTTGGTAAAGTCGATGCTGTCGTTTTTATTGGCTTCAGTTCTGAAGCAATTTAATTTTTGCGCCAGCTTATCTGTGAATTCGGCAACGGTGATTTCCGGTGATTCTTTGATCAGGTTCTCGATCAGGGCAAGCTGTCTTGCCGAGAACGTCGTGCAGTACGACCAATTTGGCCATTTCGCTGTTGCGCGGTCCTTATTGATAACTTTCGCCAAGCGATTCATTTCAGTTACCAAGTCGTGTTTAAACTCTTTAGGCGTTACTGATGCCTGCGCTTGGATACCGATTAACAGTGTTGTCAGAGCAATAAGCTTTTTCATTATTGAGCCTCGTGGAGTGAAACGCCGTCTAAAAGCTTCACTTTGGCGTTGTAAGGTTGATTGCCAAGGTCTCTTAGAGTTTCTTGGATCAATTTAATATCCATCCAAAAAGCTTTGGTGTTCGTAAAGAAGCCCCAGCCTGTCCGTTTCAATTGTGGAATGGCGATGGGGTAGCACTTAAGCTGTTCTGAAAGTTTTGAGACGAAGTCGTCATTAGTTTGTTCAGAATTTTCGCGAACGATGTTTCTGATCAATTCGATTTTTTCGCTAGTTAAGCCCGTGCAGTAAGGTCTTTTTTGGGAAGCAATACGGTCGTTATTCAGGAAAACCAGACGGCGGTTCATACCAGCCACGAAAGCATCAACGAACTCATCCGCTGACACAGAGGCGTGAGCTTGAGTTCCCAGAATCATGGCAAAAGCTATAAGCATTAGGTGCTTCATATTTATTCCTTTGAGGCTAGCTACTCCGGCGGCGCCTGAGGGTGTGCAAGTGGAGATCTAATACAAACTTCGCGCCAGCTGGAAATAAAACAGGCTCCAGAAGGAGCCTGTCAGCATGAAGTCTTTGCAGAAAAGTGCCGAGACTTTGGACACTTTGAAAAAGCCTATTTTACCTTGCAGGTCATGGAATCTGTGACCTTTACATTCGGAGTTCCATCCTCTGAGTAAGATCTAACTTTGTTCACTTTTACTTTAAACGAGTTGGGCACATGAAGTTCCTCTTGCGGCAGAAGGACACTGAGTCCTCCACCGAGGCTGAGCCAGCTCATAACCAAGCCCTGATCTGTGGGCATCAGGGTGATTAAGGAGGAGGTCATGGAGCCGAAAATCATCGACTTTATGGTTATTGAACCGGCGAATTTATGGATTTTGCCATCGCCGAGAGTGTCGACGGCGCGAGCAGAAATTTTCGTATCACCTAAAATGCCATTTGAACACTCATAGGTTGCAATAGCTTTTCCACCATCCAGAGCGGCTCGCGTCCATTGCAATTCGGAATCTTCAATTCCCAGGATGATTAAATATTGATGAATCACCATTTGGCGTTTCGTATACTTATCTGCATCGTTTGAATATTCTGACTTCCACAGTTTGCGAGATATACGGATCAAAGAGGCTTTCGGCTGATTGCTGATTCCATCATTTCCCACACGCTCTTCGGTGAATTCGATTTTAGTATTTTGAATGGCTTGCAGGAAGCGGGCTGAAGTGACAGGGAAGCCAGGAACTTTATCCAGATTCACCGCGACGTCACGACCTAAAGACATAAATTCAGAAGCGTATCCAGAGCCACCGCCACTGTCGGCACCGCCGTCCATGATGCCGGCCTTCGTGATCAAGGATGAAAAGAGCAAAATAAGGAAGATCATCAAAGATTTCATGACTACTCCTTTTTCGTTGTTTTACATGAAAGGTTGGTGATGACTTGGGGATTGATCACGCCATTAACGAAAGTGGTGATGTCATAGGCTGTAACCGTAAAGTTCCCGGGGTCAGACATTTGCAACATCGGGAATCGAGCGTTTAAATAACGACCCTTGGCATGCCAAGAAACTCCGATATTCCATTTTGCAAGGTTCTCGAATCGTCCCAGGATCAAATCCGAGATCTTAAAATTCAAAGATGTGACTGATGCGCTTTCGGTTGTTTTTGGCTCGCTGCTTGTACCTTCTCCGCTGAATAGCTCGAAACGGGAAGGGTGGTTGGCACCTGTGCCACCAATTGTGTTGATCTTCAAGTAGTAGTTCGAGCCAGCAAGTTGGTAATCGCAGTCAACGGTGTCCTGAACGGCTCCGCCCTTCATCAGATATTGGGACCAATAGTATTTAGAATCGTCGACTTTCAAGATTCCAAGGTATTCATGAATAACCAGGCGCAGGCGATTTTCTGTGGCCAAGTAATAACCATACCAGCGAGTATGGTTCACACGGATTAATTTTTTACTGGGAAAATTCAAAGCATCGACTTCGATCCCTTGCGGAGAGATCAATTTGTCATCGGTGAATTCAATCTTCGTTGTTTCAACGACTTGTTTAAAGTCTTTGTCCGTCACCACGAAGTTTTGAACGCTCGCAATCATTTGCGTTGCAGCTTTTCCGGTGTCCATAAACTCTTCGGTGTATTCGCTGACCGAGCCTTTGCCAATGCCGTAGGCGGAAGTTGCAATCAGAATCGAAAAACAGCTCAGGGCAAAGTAGATATGTGGGCGCATATTTTCAATCCGACCTTTTTGTTTAAGGAAGTTTGGTTTCACAAATCATATTCGAAATAAATTGGTAACTCGGGCGTCCGGTTTCAGTAAACAATCCCGTTAAATACAATTTCGTACTGTAGCTTCCGGGGACCTGACTGATGGTGACGGGGAGTTGCGCGTTAAACTGTGCTATCCCCAGTGACTGCCAAGTAATAGAGAGCGACCAATTATTTGGATCTTTATCATGGGCATTTAAGCTGACCATTGGACTTGTAGTTTCGACTTGAGAGGGATTTTCTGGGGTTCCTGTTCCAGAAGTCAGATTCATGCTATCCGTTTTGTTGTCGCCGTCTTTGTCCAAAAATGTGATAGCCAAAAAACCTTGTAGTCCTTTGTACGAATAAAGACAAGTACTGCTGCCAATGGCTTTTCCATAAAGCAAATAAGAAGACCAGGCGTATTTGCTATCATCGATACGCATGATTCCGAGATACTCATGAATCGCCAATTGCAATTTGGCGGTGGGGCCAGCCAAATCCAATGCCCACCATGCATTCTGATTCACTTGAATGAGTTTTTTGCTCGGCCAATTAAGAGCTTTTACGTTGAGACCTTCCGGTGAAATTAAATCATGATCGACAAATTCGACTTTGGTGGTTTTCACTGTGCTCAAGAATTGCTCGGCAGAAGCCGGAAAGTTTTGAGCTTTACTTATTAGATCTGCGGCACGCACACCTTGAGCAATGAACTCTGCTGCATAGGGATCGCCACCGCCGCTGTCTGCGCCACCGAGATCGCTGATTCCAGCAAAGGTATTCAAGCTGCCCAGCACCAGAATAGAGAGGAGAAGTAAAGCTTTCTTCATGTCGCTTTTCTAGCAATTCCTCTGGGGAGTGCAAGCTCTGTTCTGTAAAAATAGAGGTGGGACTTTTACTATTGTGTAAACTTTGAAAATTCTTCTCGTGCGCACTCTTCTCAATGCACGATTCTGACGGAGCGTGTTTACGTTTTGTGTAACTATTCGTTTACTATTATGTAAATACATGAAATTTTTGAAACGAGAGGTCCCCATGAACAAACATAAATTGTGGCAGTTTGACGATTATCGTGAATACATGAAGGCGTTTATTCAGTATCAGCCCAATGGGGGGCGTGGGCAGGCGGGGAAAATTGCTGCAGCCCTCGGAATTCACTCGACTCTGCTGAGTCAAATACTGAACGGTCATCGTGATCTAACCATGGAGCAGGCGTCTTTGTTTTGTGACTATGATGACATGTCTGAAGCGGAATCTGATTTGTTCTTGAATCTGGTTTCGTTAAGCCGGGCCGGAAATGAAAGTCTGCGCAAAAAGTTGAGAAAACAGATTGAAGAACAAAAGAACTCTTTCAGTGAAGTTCGCAAACGGGTGGGGATTGTTCATAAAAAACTCAACACCTATGAACAGTCTGTTTTTTATTCAAGCTGGCAGTACTCAGCAATCCGAATGCTGGCGTCATTGGAGCAAGTGCCTGACTTAAATGAAATGGCGCCGATGTTGGGGCTGACTCGACAGCGTTTGACTGAAATGGTCGACTTTATGTTGGAAAAGGGTCTTTTGATTGAGAATAAGGGTGGCATTAAAATGGGTCATGCTAAGACTCATGTGGACGCGAAATCTCAGTGGGCTTCTCGTCATCATTCGAACTGGAGAACTCGTCGTTTGACGGAACTGGATAACGTAGGCGATCAGGAGATTTGTTTTACTTCGCCATTCAGTTGTTCAGCCAAAGACTATAAGAAAATTCGCGAGATATTTTTAAGTGCCATTCAAGAGGCGATGCAAATTATTGCTGATAGTCCCAGTGAAGAGACCCATGTGTTGTGCATGGATCTCTTTGATATGATTTAAAAGTTATTTTAGTTTCCCAACTTCTAAAACCTGATGTTTGATGTCTGCGCGTAAAACATGTTTACCACTGCCCATGCTCATGTCTTCATGGGAGTACAGAACCGGAAAGGTCTTTAGGATGTCCAAACCTGGATTTTGAGCTGTCACTGTCTGATAGGCATACATGTGCATATTCATACCAGTCGCTTTCAGGATTGCATTCATTGTCCAAAGAGTGACCTTTCCCATTTTAACTTGTAGGGCTGGATAGGAAGAGTTACCAATTTTATAGTCGATACGTTTTCCCTCTTCTTTAGATTGAGATCCTGCGTCTGCAACATCGCCTTTTTGCAATTCGATTTGCATTTCGATTGTGTGTGCATTTTCAGCGACACCTTTGTAGTCTTTGTGATTGCTAAAGTTGATGCGCTGACCTTGTTGATCCCAGCTTGAAAAGATCTGACCCGATGGTAAATGAGCCAAAACATAGGTTGGACTTGAGAAAGCACCCGTTTTGGAAGATTTAGTTTGCACACGGAAAAGACCCAGTTCTTCATTGGCAGATCCGGTTTCAATTTTTGCATAGTCAAGATTTTGACCATTCAATGAATCAAGAGTGATAATATAGCTGGTCATGCGATAGTTCGCAGGCAGCTCTGTCGTCGCATTCATGTAAGATTTCGCGGGAATTTTATGGTTTTCAGCGAAGCGGACTAAAGTATCTTGCTGATTGCGAGCCAGTGGCTGCTCTAAGAAGCATGCAATCACCGTTGGCAGAATACGATGGTATTCGGTTTTTAAGCAAGGCAGGGAATCAAAAGCGGCCTGAGTGATTTCCTGACTGCTCGCTGATTTTGCCAAAGCAGATTCCATTTCAAACAGGCTTTGCACCAAGACCAAACCGCTGTCATGGGCTTCCATACCAACTTTGTACTGAGTCTTTCCTACGGCATCGCGAATCGGTTTGCCTGCGCCAAAGATGATGCCTTGTTTTGTCGTTTTATAGAAATTCAAAGCAAAGAAATCGGCTAAACCTTCATGAATACCACCGAAGCCGCCGCTCGGAACCATCCCGATAGAATCATTTAGGACCAAGTGAGTCAGCTCGTGACCCATCACGATCGGATCATAAGCGGTATCAATAAAGTTCATCTTGCCCAGAAGGCCCAACAAAATCAGAACGTTTTTGCTTGGAACAAAGTTTAAAGAGTTGTCGGTGTCGTCAAAAAAGGCGTTGTTGGACATGTCGCCTTTTTGCAAAAGCTGTTCAAGCTTGCGGTCGGAGCGAACTTTGATTTGTTTTTGGAAATTTGGTTTGTAACCCAGTTCGGCAAATTTTTTCCATGAGTAATTCAAATGATAGAAAAGATTGGCTTGGCGAAATTGTTCGGAATCAACAGGGTAAATGAACTCGACCACGCGGCCATTGATTTTAGTGGGCTTCGCCGTGGCCATCGCGCCTTTTTCGCCAGGGCATTGCACTTGGCAAATTTGAAAGATTTCATTTTGCAAAGCCGGGGAGGCAAGCGTGTCGCCACCTTGAACTTTGATTTCACGGACGGTGGTGATGGCATTGAGATCTTCCACTTTTAGTTTTTGTCCCAACAATGAATTGTATTTGGTTTCGTCGATGACTTTTAGACGGTAAGTCCACTCTGCAGCGTGAGCTTGGGAGTAAAAGCCTAAGGTTACGAGGGCCGTTAGTAGGTATTTCATGGTATTTCCTTTATGGATGTTAAAGTTAAAATTAAAGTACGAAGCTTCCAGAAGTGAGGTTCCAAAGAAGCATTTGTTGGATTTCGGGATCTTGTGAATAACCAGTCAGGGTTGCTGAATCGACGTCGAAACGGATATTCATGATGAAGTTTTCACTGGGAATGGACGTAATTCGTGGAAAATGAAGAAAGCATTGCACATCAAGTGCCAAAGTTTGGTGGGCTTTTATGCAGTAATAGTTTTTCCCATACTTCACAGAGGCTTCTAAATTCTCTTTCATATAGGCCTTCACGTCTGCGATGAGTTGCGAATACATGAGATTTGCAAAAGGACCTGAGGTCACTGCGCGAGCGCCGCTTTGGTCAGCGGATAGAAATTTGATTTGCGCAATTTGCATGGACTGGGCTTGTGAAAGCAGCGGGACTAGAGTGAAAAATAGTGATGTAAGAAGGTGTTTCATCGGATGTTCTCTTAGAGAAAAAGCACGCCGCTCGGGGGGCGGCGTGCAGGTGATTTAAAATTTGGGACTTATTTAAGGATAGGTAGTTTCAATCCAGCTTTTTGTGCTTGCGCCAAAGTCGGAGCATGCTTGCCATTCACGTCGACAACCATCATGCAGGCAGATTCGTCAGCGTTTTCGGATTTCACACATAAGAATTCGTTGCCGATTTTCAGGCCTTTATCCAACTCTTCTACTTTGGCCATGCCGTCATAGACTTTAACGGCATCGGCACCGCCAAAAAGAACCAGACCAACAGCGTCTTCGGTATCGAAGAGTGACGTCACCTCAATCTCAGCATTTTCCATTGCAGTAATGTCCTTTAGACCCGTGACACAGCTCATACCTACAGAGGCGATGCCACAAAGAAAATTTTTGTTGGCTTTAATGTCTTTTCCCGGTGTGCCGACTGTTTTCAGATTGTCGAACATGACTTGAGCCAGATCGCCAGTGATTGCCGAGAAGGCACCACTCTCGTCAATGGCCACAAGATGTAAATTGCCTGAGTATGTTCCAATTTCAGCAAGAGCAGTTTGCGACAATAGAACCATTGCAAGAGTTGCGATAACTTTTTTCATACGAATACTCCTTAGTGTTTTGTTAAGTGAACCGTTGAATATGGTTTTAGCTAAGATGAGTTCCCGAAAATAGGACAATGATTACTAAATAACTAAATAGTTTTTTACAAAAACGTAAAAAATAAGAACTGCGAAATAATGGAGTTTTCAGAGGAGAAAGCGGTCATTTGGGATCTTATGAGTGTTGACCGATTTGATTAATGGCAGTGTTTCTAGGACCTGTTTGCGGCATAAAACCAAGTGTTTGCAACCGCTGATGCAAAATAAAAAGACCGATCTTTTGGATCGGTCTTTTTAAAGTAATATATGAGGGATTCAGTGAGGAACCGCTGCGGTTCTGCATTGCGTCCGTCTGGCACCTATTCTTCGGCGGGGGCGAAGCCGCGGCGAAGAGTATTTTCTGTCACCGCTGCGGGCTCCATGTATTGCTTGATATAGTCAGGGCCGCCGGTTTTTGAACCGATACCAGACATTTTAAAGCCGCCGAATGGATGGCGATCGACCATGGCACCTGTGATACCGCGATTGATGTACAAGTTGCCCACTTCGAATTCTTCCTTCACGCGAGCGATATTCGCTGGTGAACGAGAGAACATACCACCTGTCAGGGCGTATTCAGTGCTGTTGGCGATTTCAATTGCTTGATCCAAGTTTTTCGCTTTGATCACAGCGACAACCGGTCCAAAGATTTCCTGTTGCGCTAATTTCGCGTCACCTGGAACATCGCCAAAGATTGTTGGCGGAACAAAGAAACCATTTGTCGGTGCATTTCCTTTGAACAAAAGCTTATTGGTTTTTTCACCTTCAGCGATGGTGTTTAAGATGCGCTCATAAGCTTCTTGGTCCACAACCGGGCCCATGTATGCTTTTGGATTTTCCGCAGATTTCACTTCGATAGATCTTGCCGCTTCCACCAAGCGGTCTGTGAAGCGATCATAAACGTCTTCAAGAACGATCACGCGGCTGGCTGCGGAACATTTTTGCCCCGAGAAACCAAATGCTGAATAAAGAACGCCGTCGACGGCCTCATCAAGGTCCGCATCGTTATCGATGATCACGGCGTTTTTACCACCCATCTCGATAATGCATCTCTTCACATGCTGTTGGCCGGATTGGACCATCGAAGCTCTGTTCAAGATATGAAGACCCACAGCTTTGGAGCCTGTGAAGGCGATTGTGGTCGTGAATTTGTGATTCACGATGTATTCGCCAACTTCTTCGCCCAAACCTGGTAAGAAGTTGATGACACCCGCGGGGAAGCCAGCTTCTTGGATCATTTTCATCAAGCCCCAAGAAACCAATGAAGATTGCTCTGCAGGTTTCATCACGACTGTATTTCCAGTGACCGCAGCAGCAGTCACCATGCCGGCCAAGATTGCCAATGGGAAGTTCCAAGGAGCAATAACGGCTGTCACACCACGAGATTTATAGATGTAGTGTGAAAGCTCACCCGGAAGGCCACCCACGCGAAGTGGTTTTTGCAGGTTGCGCATGTCGCGAGCGTAGTAACGACAGAAGTCGATGGCTTCGCCCACGTCACCATCGGCTTCCGCCCATGGTTTACCAACTTCAAGAACTTGAGTTGCGATCAGTTGGAAACGATCGCGTTGCATAAGGTCTGCAAGCTTATCAACTAAAGCCGCACGTTGTTCAGCCGGCACGTTTTTCCAAGTTTTGTAAGCAGTTTGCGCCGCCTGCATTGCTTGTTCAGCTTGCTCGATTGTTGCCATGTGAACTTTCGCAACAACTTGTGAGCTTTCAGATGGGTTCACACGATCAAAGATCTTAGCGGATGCTTGTTCTTTGTTGTTGATCATCACTGGCACGTTCACAGGAAGAGACGCACGCAAAGTCGCGATCGCTTTTTCCATTTTTTCGCGGTCTGCTTTCACAGCGAAATCCAAAAGCGGCTCGTTATAGAACTTGCCGGGTTTTTTGGGGATCACTGAAGATGTCGGCGTCAAGCCACTGGCTGGATCTTTCAAAAGTTCCGCCGTGGTTTTGTTGTCAGCGAATTTTCCACGAAGCCATGATTCATTCGAAGAGTTTTCAAGCAAACGGCGAACCAGGTACGCCATTCCTGGGATCAATTCACCCACGGGAGCGTATTCACGCATGCGGTAGCCCATCTCAACAATGGTTTTTTTGATTGGCTCGGCCATGCCGTAAAGCATTTGGAATTCCAAAGCGTCTTTCGGAATATTCAATTGTTCAGCGTAAATCATACAAGCCGCAATCGTTCTTACGTTGTGAGACGCGAAGGCCGGGCGGATGTATTTGATATTTTCCAGGAAGTATTTTGCGCACACTTCATAGTTGGCATCGGATTCAGCTTTATTCGTGTAAACTGGAACCGGCCAGCCACGTTGTTCAGCTTCGATGGTTTCATAATCCCAGTAAGCACCCTTTACCAGGCGAACCCAGAACGGAGTGCCACGTTTTTTTGCGAAGTCCGTCAGCATTTTGACGTCTTCGAATGAATCACGCAGGTAAGCTTGGATCACGATACCGAAGAATTTGTAGTTTTTAAATTCGTCTTCGTTGATAAGCTCTGTGAAAGCTTCCAGCGTCAAATGTTTAACGGAGTATTGCTCCATATCCAAATTGATAAAGACGCCTTTTTGCATACCCAGACGGAAAATAGGGCGCATGCGATCTTTCAGGATTTTTTTAGACTCATCCCATGCAGAGTCTTTGATTTGCGAATAAAGCGCTGTCATTTTCACAGACACGTTTACTTTGGGGATAGCGCCTTCATGATCGCGATCGATCTGCGGAACTTCATCCCACTTCTCGGCATCTTTCGCCAACCACTCGATCAGCTCGATGCATTTGTTGGAGTATTCTTGCGCTTCTTTTTCAGACAAAATCGCTTCACCCAAAATATCCACAGTGAAAGTCATTTTGTTTTTGCGTGCTTTTTTAAGAACTGGCAAAGCCTCATCAGGATTTTCACCCGTGATAAACATTTGCGCCATACCGACGACGTTTTTCTTAATCGCTCCGGCCATCAAGCCTGGAGCCAGTGAACCAAGTCCCAGGCCTACGTTGAATACGGGCGGAAGTTTTCCACCGTCCTCGGCAAAGTATTCTTTCAAGTGACGAGCGACTTCGTCGCCGGAATTGATGGAAGGAAGCACGTCCACAAAACGGAACATGTTGGTTTTGAATTTTTCATTTTTCATACTCCATTCCATGATGGAGCCGTACCAGAAATCCTTGGAGAAGATGGAAGCCTTGGATTGGCTTTCCATACGTTTCATGATCTCTTCGCCACGAGTGACGATCTTCGATTGGATATCGTTCATAATGCCCTCTAAGTGTAGGCGTGAATATTCGCTCTACAGGCTTAGATTTTCAAGCAAATTACATGGAGCAGGGGCGCGCTATTTGACGGTCCATTTGTGAGTGATTTTACCCACAATTTCCGCCACCAAAACGTCGCCAGGTTTCACCGGTCCGACTCCTGCGGGAGTTCCTGTCAGTAACAGATCGCCTGCCACGACGGGGAAGTGCTGACGCACATAGTCTATTTGCTCTTCATAGGAGAAAATCATCAGCGAGGTGTTACCGTTTTGGCGAAGCTCTCCGTTGACCAAGAGTTTGATGTCGATTTTGCGAAGTTCATCCAAATCTCCCACTGGAAAAAAGTTGGAGATCGGGCAGGCGTTGGTAAAGCTTTTTGCCAAAGTCCAAGGCTGACCTTTGGATTTGAGCTTGGATTGCAAAGTGCGTTCGGTCAGATCCAGAGCCACGCAGGCAGAAGAGATTTGCAAGTTTTCATCGAATTGCAGCGCAATTTCCACTTCGTGATGAACGTCAGTGGCCCATTTGGGCAGATGAATTTCGGAGCTTGCCACGGTGGCGCAGCTGCCGGCTTTCAAGAAAACCAAAGGTTCCGTGGGAACTTCATTCCCTAATTCTTTGGCATGTTCGACATAGTTACGACCGATGGCCCAGATATTTTGAATCATGTGGAGACCTTTTTTAACTCGAGAAATTTAAACATTCCATCCGTGGCGATTTCAAATCCGACGCACTGACAGGGTGTCCAGTGGCTGAAGCGATCCTCAGACAAATCCGTCTCGCTGGGGATAACCGACATGGCTTCAATCACCCAATCATAGTGAGAGCACATAAAAATCACATCGTTTTTTGCTTCGGTGGCCTTTTCTAAAAGATTGGAAATGCGTTTGCGGAAAATTTGCAGGGACTCGTCGCCTTGTTGCTCCAACAGGGCCTCTTGATCCATCAAGGGCAGTTGCAATTGCTCTGACAGAGGGCGAAATGTGCTGTGGGTGCGTTTGCGCGGGGAGACCCAGAGCTGTGTGGGAGTTGGCATTTCTTTTTTTAGCACCAAATCCAATAGCGTCGAGGCCTGACCGTGTCCTTCCGGCGTGAGGTCGGGATCTCCAGAGAAATCCATGGCTTTTTGGGCGTGGCGAAAGATATAAATCTTCATAAATCCGACTCTGCTATTGAAGCTTGAATTTATAGGGACGCTTTGTTAGTTTCGGCTGTTATTTTCTATCTATTTTGGGAGTTTGTCATGGGTAAAGAACGAGTTCACCGCTTTGTCTCCAAAGATCTGACAGTGCGTATTGCAGCCGTCAATGCAACGGAAGTTGTTCGACATATGCAGGAGCTTCAAAATACTTATCCTTTGGCAACTGTAGCAGTCGGTCGCAGCATGGTCGGCGCGCTTTTGATGGCCTCGCATCTGAAAGACGGCCAACAAGTAGGTCTTTTGTTCCGTGGGAATGGTCCCTTGAGCAGTGTTTATGCCGAAGCCAGCTACGAGGGCCACGTGCGTGGATACACACCGAATGCTCAATATCAGCCGGAAAATTATGACGACGGATTAAGTCTGAGAAAAGCCTTGGGGATCGGACTTTTGACAGTGGCTCGCCATCAGCCTTTTCAAAAACAACCTTTCCAAGGAACTGTGGAAATGGTGAGCAGTGAAATCGGCGACGATATTGCTCACTATCTGCATCAGTCTCATCAAATTCGTTCTTTGGTCTCCTTGGGTGTGTACCTGGATCAAAATGGCAAAGTGCAATCCGCTGGTGGTGTTATGATTGAAGTGATGCCAGGAGTGGAGGAGAGCATGGTTGAAAAAATCATCTCCAACTACGAATCTAAAAAGCCAAACATTTCAAAAATGTTGAACGAAGGTGCGACTTGCGTTGATTTGGTGGCACCGTTTATGGAAGGCATTCCTTACGAAGAAGTCGATCACAACTACGATATTGAATACTCTTGTCCATGTACGAAGGCCCGCGTGATCCGTGCGCTTGAAGCCATGGGTGAAGCAGAACTTCAAGATATGTTGGATAAAAAAGAAGAAGTCCACGTAACTTGCCAAGTTTGCGGGAAGCCTTACAATGTTTCACTCGATGAAGTGCAGGAATTAAAAAATCTTTTGCATCGTCAAACGATGAACTAAAAAAAAGGAAGCGTTAAGCTTCCTTTTTCTTTATCACCGAAATTTGTCCGGTGTTTTCTAAGATCGCGACTTCCACTTCTGCCGGAGAGGCGACACCTTCTTTGCGTAAGCCTTCCTCCAAATCCGCCATGGTCATTTGTTCTTTGCGCAAAACTTGGTGCATGACCTTTCCACGATGGATCAAAACTTCCGGATGACCTTCGATGACTTTTGAAATGCGTTGGTTTTTGAAAGCGGCCCAACCCAGAACATAATCCAGGCCCAACAAGGTGGCGGCGGAAATCAAACCTCCCAGCAAAGAGTTGTCGCCCGCATTCATCGAGTTTTGAACGGCATTACTAAGAATCAAAAGCAGAACCAAATCAAAGGGCGCCATCTGGCCGATTTGTCTTTTGCCGGTCAGACGCAGGGCAATCAAGATGAATGAAAATACCACCAACGCTCTGACGACAAGTTCCCACCAGGGGACAGATAGTTGAAACATGGATGCTCCTTGTGAGTGTCTCATTTCAAGACTTTTGCGGTGACTCAATTTAAAGCGTAGATCGTTGAATGGCACCTGTCTACACCTTGTGCGCCCAGGTTCGCGGTGGTGATCGGCGGGTTGGAGCAGTCCTTGCTTTGTTTATAGGTATGATGAAACCCACTTTAAACCTGATTAAACGAAGCTCTTGGCCCTGGATGTCGGCGTTCCTCGCTGCGCTGGTGGCGATCTCTGTGTTGAGCTTCGTGGTGGAGGTTCGTCGTGCCCAGGGCGCTGTGGCCCAGTATTTTGCCATCTGGGAAGAGGACATCGCTAAATCCCTGTTGGTTAAACAGGATTCCACTCTTTTGGATAAAATCTTAGGTCAGCTTAAAGAGGTTCATAGCTCCGTTGCCCAGGTTTCTGTGAAGCCGCACGAGGGGATGTGTGCTTTTGAAAATGATATTCCCATCACTTTGTTCTCGTTGCCAGCGGGCCAGGTCCAAGTTTGTTATAGCAGCGCGGATTTGGCGTTAAAAACAGTTTCTTCACCGATCTTTTTGATTGGTATTTTCTTGGGATTGGTTTTTGTTTCCTTTGGCTCTCGTCGGGAGCTTCTGAATCGCTTGCATGAGCAAAAACTGCAATCAGAGCTTGATCGCAATAAGGAGATTTCTGAGATTTCCCGCCAGGTAGCGCACGATATTCGTGGTCCTTTGATGGCATTGACGACCTTGACTCAGCTTTCCCACGAAATGAGCTACGAAAAGAAAGAACTTTTGGGCTTGGCCGTGGGCCGCATTCGCGGAATTGCGGAGGATCTTTTGCAGCGTGGTCGTGAGATGAAGAAAGATGATATCTCGACACAGCCTTCGACGCCAGCGGCCGAAGTTAAAGGTGGCGTGGACGTGATTCAGGTCGCGGATCGTCTTTTGAAAGAGTATAAATTTTCATATCCAAATATTCAGTTCACTTGGCATCAACACCTCAAGGCGGAAAAATTAATCGTGCCTTTGGATGAAATGAAGTTGATGCGCGTCTTGGGTAATATCCTCAATAACTCGGTCGAGGCGGCTCCTGAATCTGAAGCGAGCATCAGTATTTCACTTTTAGATCGCGATCAAAACTGGTTATTGCAGATCATGGATAACGGCAGTGGTATTCCTGAAGACATTCTTCCGCAACTGATGGAAGAGGGAAAAAGCTTTGGTAAAGAAAATGGCAATGGCTTGGGATTATTTGACGCCCGCAAAACTTTGCAATCAGTGGGCGGCGACTTGCAACTGCGCTCGCGCGTGGGAGTCGGTACGCAAGTGATCATGGTCATTCCCAAAATTACCGCACAAGCCACTGATAAAATCTCTTAGGCACCTTTCTAATTCTCGATTTTAATTCCTAAAACATTTTCGATGGTTTTGTCGTAAATGTCTTTTTTCTTATTCTGGCCATTGGCATTTACATCTTTTTTGCGAACTTGCGCAAGATCAGCAGTGAAGGCTCTGAAGAGGTCTGAATCTTTATCAGCAAAAGCCACATTGAAATGATATTCACGGTCTTTGCAATAGGCCGTCATGGCAACGGGCGCATCCAGTTTTTTAGCAGCGGTCAGTTGAATTTCTGAAACATTCAGAGTCGTGATTTTGGTTTCAAGGGAGGACTCTGGAATTGCTTCCACGTTTTCGATGGCGCAGGGGAAGGTGATGACCAGGGGAGATTTTTCGCGAATCGCCAAAGTGCCAGACAGTAAAGCGGCCTCAGGGGATGTTTGCGGGAATTCCATTTTCGTGATTAGCAGTCCCCAGGGATTTTCCAGAGTTCTGTCAGTGTCTTCGATGGCCAAATCAACCGCGACAAAAAGTTGGTTTACTTTATTTGCGGCTTCACTGATTTGGACAGAGAGCAAAGCGTGATAGCTATTGCCACCTTGATTTGTCAGGGAAAGCAAAAGACTGCGCTGATTCAGGGATTTGCTTTGGATTTTTTCTCGCAGACGTTGCACGTCCTGGATGCGCTTTTCTCTCAGGCTTTGTGACATCAAAAATGTCAAAGAAGTTTGTGACTGCCAAAAGTTGTTGGAGTCGTAAGTGAAGTACCGATCCAGGTACTGGCGCAGAAAGGTGATTTTTTCCATCTCGCTTAATTGGAAGTTTTGCGGGCGGTCTTTATCAGCCCCTGACATATCCGTGGTAACGGCGATCACCCTGGGATTTGATTTTAGCTGCCAGTAAAGAACACTCACCACCGAGGCCCAGATAAAACTTGCAGCAAAAAGGATCTGCCAAAGGTGTTTTTTCATTACTCACTCTTCTCAAGTGGCAGGATTTCAATCATTTGATCGCGGTGATATTTTTTGTTCGGACCTTCATCGACCCATTGATCAATTTTATAGAGTTTGATTTTAGCTTTGCCACTTTGGAAATACTTTTTATCAGCGGCTCCCTTGGTTTCTTTTAACAAAGTTGCCGTGCCACTTTGGAAGAAATCCAGCTGTGCTTTCATCTTCTCATTTTCAAGCTTGACCATGTCCATGTCGTTTTTATCGTTGAAATAAAAATTCGCAGCGACTGCGGCAACAACACCCACGATACCGCCCCAATACATCGCATGCAGTTCCGCACGCTCGTCAGCTGGTGCGGTCGTCGCACCAATAACGGCACCCACGCCGACCCCGGCTAGGGTCGTTGCCAAGCGGCTTTTTTGATTTGTTGCACAGGCAGAAAGGGAGCAAACGCACAGAAGTAAAAACGATCTTTTCATGGCTTAATGCTAAGATTGTTTAGGGCAAGAGTTAAGCAAAAAGAAAAGGCCTCTTAAGTTTTCTTAAAGGCCTTTTTAATTAAGAACTGATTAAAGGGGAGCGATTAGAGTTTTTGAATGATCGCGTCTGTGAAGGACTGAGTTGTTCCTTTACCACCCAGGTCACCAGTGCGGGCGTTGATGTCAGACAAGGCTGTAATCAAAGCCTTCATGATGGAATCCGCTTTGGCGTGTTCGCCAACGTGTTGAAGCATCATCACGGCAGATTGAAGAAGTGCTGTTGGGTTTGCTTTATTTTGACCTGCGATATCGGGAGCGGAGCCGTGAACGGCTTCAAAGATCGCTGCTTTCTCTCCGATGTTGGCGCCAGGAACCACTCCCAAACCACCGACAAGGCCGGCGCAAAGATCTGACAAAATATCACCGTACAAGTTCTCAGTCACAATCACATCAAATTGTTGCGGGCGAGTCACCAACTGCATACAGGCATTGTCGACGATAACGTCCTTAGTTGCGATATTGGGATACTGCCAGCCGACTTCTTGCGCGACTTTCAAGAATAAACCGTCAGACATTTTCATGATGTTTGCTTTGTGAACGATCGCCACCTGTTTGCGCCCGGTTTTTTGAGCCAGATCATAAGCGTAACGGGCGATTCTTTCAGAGCCACGACGAGTGATGCGTTTAATTGACTCGGCCGTATTTTCATCAACCATGCGCTCGATACCAGCGTAAAGGTCCTCTGTGTTTTCGCGCACAATCGTCAAATTCACGTCAGAGCAAACACATTGAACTCCTGGAAGAGAGCGCACGGGTCTGACATTGGCGTAAAGATCAAATTTCTGTCTCATCGTCACATTGATCGATTTGTGACCGCCGCCCACAGGAGTCGTCGTAGGGCCTTTGATAGCCAGGCGATTTTTATTGATGGAATCAACTGTGTTTTGCGGAAGAAGATCACCCAACTTTGCCAATGCGATCTCACCGGCTTGATGCTCTTCGTATTCGAAGGGAGCATGCACGTGCTTAAGAACGCGGATTACTTGGGTCATAATTTCGGGGCCAATACCATCACCAGGGATCACAGTCAGTTTCATCATAGTTTGCCTTTCAGAATGCCCCATTTTTATCAAGTTTGAGTGCAAACCTCAATATATTGGTTTTAAAACGCGCCATTTGTGGCGGCAAGGTGGCCAAAACTTAGACAGCTAAAATACAAGTAAAATCAATTATTTATGAATGATTTGGAGTCGTGACTGTGCACTTAACAGCGAAATGACTGTCTCATGGCCCGAATGCCGAAAAACGTAATTATTTAAAAAGTATGGAATTTCAGTGAGTTAGTGGTGTCCCGCCGGTGGAACAGGGTGGTCCCGTCTTTGTAATAGGTAACTTTAGGAGGACACGCTCATGTGGAAGTGGATAGGCGTTGCATCGCTAGTTGTTATGGCTTTGACCTTAGAAGCCTGTGCGCCCAAATCTCAAGATAGCTGTGGATTCGTGCAGAATGCCTATGGTGAGCGCGTGTCGTGGAAAGCCGATGTGCCAGTGACAATGTATTTACATGAATCCGTACCCGAGCAATATGTCGCCGCGATCGTTAGTGCCGCTCAAACTTGGGAGCGCAGTTCGGGCCGCAGACTCTTTAATATCGTCACTTCTCCGCGTATCTCAGGTCCGAATAAGCCCGTTCAAGACGGAAAAAACGTGATCTATTTCATGGATACGTGGGAACAGGACAAACTATCGGAACAGGCCCGAACAACTGTCTTATGGAACGGTGACCAAATCAAAGAAACCGACATTCGCGTTAATACCAAATTTACGTTCTATTGGAATCAGGGCAAATCCAGCACTGCTGTGAATATCGAAGCTTTGATCCTTCACGAAATGGGACATGTTTTGGGTCTAAAACATAACGATGTTAAAGCAGACGCTTCGGTGATGCAGACTTATCTAAAAAATGGCGATGATCGTACTGAGCTGGCGTCCAAAGATACTGTGGATTTGAAGTGCGAGTACTAGTGACTCGGCTTGTAAAAGTTTTATGTAAGTTTATTTAAGTTGAGAAGTCTTTTTTTCGAAATAGACTTTTATGTCGGCGCCTCGAAAGGTGCATAGAATCAGGAGTTCACGATGAGAATCATCAATAAAAATGAGACCGTGCAAGTTGAAGAAACAGCCTCCTATTTGGACTCATTTGTATCATCTGAACCCATGTCACAAAGAAGTTATCACGAACTTTCTGATAAACCCGTTCAAGAGGTCGATGCAATTGCTCAGTTGCACGCTAATCTTGAAATGCTTTATGATTTACAAACAAGATTTAGTTTCGTTATGCGCGAAGTGCGTTATCTTTTGAAGGCCTAAACTCCGTTTAATTGAGCCTGGCAAAATACTTACAAGTTTTTCATTACATTCAAACACATGTTAGATGACATATAAGAAATTTTCGCATTTGATGTTCTTCAGAGGAGAACTCCATGCAGGATATGATTAAGTCAACATGTGCACACGTATGTATCCCGACTGGCGGAATTCATCCTATCGTTTCACGCCAGTTCCAAAAATGGGGTCTTACGAAAACCGAAGGTGACATCGGTCTGTTGCTGCTGAAGGGTCTTAGTCTGCGAGCTATTGCTCAAACTCGCGGAACATCGGAGACCACCGTCAGACAACAAGCATTGATTCTATACAAGAAAGCTGCCGTAGAGGGACGTCATCAGTTAGCGGCTTACTTTCTTGAAGATCTTCTGAATCCATGCCAAGTGCCTAAGTTCGAACTGTCATAAAGGGACCATCCGGTCCCTTTTTTTATTTCTTTTTTGCCTTCCTTGCATCTTCCACTTCTGAAATTCATACTTGGCTTTTGAGGTACATGATGTCGGTCAATCGCTGGGTCGTTTCTGTTTTTGTTTCGTTCGTCGTTTTATTTTCAAATACATCTTTCGCACAGGGAATTTCGAAACTTCAAACTCTCACTTTGATTACGCACGAATCACCGCCCTATATGGCAGAGAATCTGGAGGAGGGGGGAGCTGTCTTCCAAGCCCTCGGAAAAGTTTTAAAACCTCTGGGATATGAGGTGAAGGTTCAGTTTGTTTCTTCGTGGACAAGAGCAAAAATGAATGCGCAGAAAGATCCCAAGATTGATGGCTATGCTCCGTTCCGCATTGCCGAGGATAAAGACACTTTTGATTATTCTAATTTTATCTTTGAAAGCCCTTGGGTGATTGTTGAACGTAAGGACAAACCGATCAAATGGAAGACACCGGAAGATTTAGTTAAATACACTGCCGGAAATGTTCAAGGCGTTGAGCTTCGTCCTGGTGTGAAAGAGTTGGCCGAGGGCGGTCGCTTGAAAGTTGAAACCACGGCCACGCAGAATAGCAACATCCTAAAGCTTATTTCCAAACGGGTGGACTTTGTTTTTTCGGATATTTTGGTTTATCGCTATTTGATGGCCAGCGATCCGTTGCTGCGTCCCTATCGCAATAAACTGCAGATGAATGCCAAGCCGATCGTGATTGAAAGTTATGGCTTGGCTTTAAAGAAAAGCAAAGACTCGATGAAAATCATCACGCATTTGAATAAGCACAAAGCTGATTTTCAAAAATATATTGGCGACTATCTAAATGAAATCGAACACAAAAGTGACACCAACGCCAAACAAGCGGTGATTATTGGTTCGTTGGGATCCCATCAATTGGATTAAGCTTTGCGGTTGAAGCCAGTGACGGAGCCTTTAGGGATGGTGTAGACGACGAAGTCGCCATCGCGTTCGCGGGTCATGCCTTCGGTGATGACAGGCTTATCGAAGGCAAACTCTTCACGGAAAGTCTGAAAGCTGCTGGAGCTTTTAGACTGGGTTTCGTCTTCGAATTTATCTTTGAAAGCGCGTTGGCCGGCAACGATGGCTTTGTCTTTTTGAATGTTCACACGGACACCATCTTTTTCATGTTCAGGCACGAAGGCTCTTAAGACATAAAAGTTAGGTGATTCCTGTAGAACGCTGCCACGATTTTCAATTTTATAAAATGGATCGTTTTCTTTCGCGGTGTATTTACCGGCTTCTTTGACGAACTGAGCACGAGTCTCTGCTAGTTCCTTGGCATACAGTTCATCCTGAATGCTCAAGGACTCACGGTTTGCGGCGTTGTTTTTGGCATAAGTGCTTTGGAAGTGATCGTTTTGAGTTTTCAGTTCTTTTTCGTACGCCTTTTTGTTTTGCATTATGCGTTGGCTGTACTGGTTGTTAAGATTCTTTTCCTTGCTGTCCCACTGCTGTTGATTCTTTTCGTAGCGTTTTTCGGCATCAGCATCGGAGCGAGCCAGTTTCTTTTCCTGGATGTCCTGTTGTGCAGCGATTTTGTTTTCACCGCGTTCGCGAACTTCGGCATATTCTTTTTCTTGTTTTGCGCGCAAGTTATCCTGTACGTTTTTGCCGCGTTCAACCTCGTTGCTCAGCGCTTTTTCATTTAATTCGCGTTGATTGGCGATGCGCTTTTCAGCAAAGGAATTAATCTCTTTGACGTCTTTGTTATAGCGCTCTTTCGCACCTTGCACGTCGGCGGCAGATTTTTCGCGAATACTGCTAATTTGGTTTTGCGCGTAGTCTTGTGTTTCTTTGATTTTTTGATTGGAATCGGCCTGAACCGTCGCCAATTGTTGTTGGCGTTTATCACGGGTTTCGGTCATTTTTTCATCGAAGCTTTTTTGTAAATTCGCAGTGCGGGCGTTGTAGTTTTCTGCAAGTTGGCGACGTTGCTCGACAGAGTCATCAACCATTTCCTTTTGACGAGCACGGATATGATTAATCGCAGCTTCATTGCTCTCGCGCACATTTTCTTTTTTCTCGGCATAGTGTCCCCGTAAGTCATCCAGTTGCTCCTCATTTTCTTTGGAGATCTGTTTTTTCTTACGATTGAACTCCGCCTGAAGTTCATTCAGTTCGGCCTGTTGAGATTTGCGCGTAGAATTGTCGATAGATGACATATCTACGAGTGTATCAAAAAGAGGCATTTCAATTAAGGCGCTGGACTGGATTCTGTGGGATTCTGGCCTTTGGGGTTGGGGCAGAGGGGAGTCATCCCACCTGTGCGCCCATAACAGCGCCAAGTATCAATGTAGGTGACTTCTTCGTCCGCTGCGACGGGATAGAAATAGCGATACTGAACGTGATCCAAAGTGCTCTCAACTAGACGAAAGTTTTGCTCTGTCTGAGCGGCCGTGCCCGCCGAAGCTTCAGTGGCCTGTCCCGCCGTAGCCTTGGCGGAGGCGGAAGAGGATTTGCTGATTTTCAAAAGAAAGACCCGGTACTCAGCGTGGGCCAGTACGGGAGCTAAGAAAATAAAGAAAGCCGATAAGAGACGTCGATATTTCACAATACCCCTTATCGGCTTTGCGGTGGGAAAACATTATTTCATGGGAATTTCGAGCGGTGCGCGTCCGATGCGCAGAGAGTACGCCGATCGTGCATCCTGCAAGAGCGGCGACATTTGTTTAAGAGCCTTCGTGGTACTCTGTTTCATGAACCTAGAATATCACTGGAATTTTGCGTTGCATTAGTTTTTGAATTCGATGTCGAATTAGGACTCTAACAAATCGACAGAAACCTAAAGATCTCAAAACTCGCCAGAAATGTTTGAAAAAGTGGAAAGGTATTAAACACTTTTCGGAGAAAAAGTGTCAGATGAGGGGAAGGTTGCTAAGGCATTAAGCAAAAGTCACCCGGCTCCGGTTGTACGGAGCTAAAAAAAAATCCGTTTCACAGGAAACGGATTTAGTGAGAGTGCTCGTGATTGGCGCGAACCGTATTTTCGACAATGTGAAAATAGGCTCTGACAAGCATCTGATAGGACTCCGAGTCCAAAGCTTGTAAGTAAGCCATTTTTTCGAAATAGGTCTTTTTAGCGATGAGCTCAGTCATCACATCTTGGACCTTTTTCATTTTGTCGAAGCTATAGAAGTCTTTATCGTCTGTGACTTCTTTGAGGACATTCGCAATGGTTGTGTTATCGAACAAGACATGAACACCCATAGCAGAATGAGAGAGAAGAGCTTCCATACGTTCCAGACTAGTTTCTTCTAAATTAGCCAAGATCGCCTCCTTGCGCCTTGATAAAACCATAACAGCTCAACATATGTCCGATGGTGAGGAAGAAATCGGGGAGTTGCAAGAGGAAAAAAAGAGGTCATGACAAACCTTGTCGTGTCAGATTTTTTTCCTGTTGTTGCGAGGCATGAAATCTCTCAATAATAGGCAATAAGGAGCCACGATGGCCAAAGCAAAAACTCGTCCTGTTAAAGCCAAATCTATCACTGAAAAAGAATATATTGTCGTTGATGAAAAAGCCGGCCTGATTTTCGAGACCGAACAAGATCTCTATGGCTACTTTGAAACGATGATTAAAAAGTTTCAGGATGAGTATCAGTCCTACAGAACTCCGGATGACTTCACTGATGAAGATCAAATGTCCCGTGAAAATTATTTGGAGTCCACATTGGATGATCCCGATGAAGTTTGGATGGATCAATCCGCCAGCGACGATTACCCCGTGTATTATTTTATTCGCGAGTTCGAAGAAGGTGCGACGGCCTTTAAGTACATCGCAATTGGTTACATGGCTGAAGACGAAGAGTATCCAACTTTCGTGTTCATGCATTTCCCAACTCGTGACTCCCATGTTTGGCATCAGTATCAAAAGCAAGAGATGGTCTATGATCGTGGTTACGCGGAGGCCTCCGTGGGCGCCATCGAAGGTGATGCCATGCTTGAGGGGGATCCGTTAGCCGTCGGTCTTTATCAGGCGATGATGAAAGTGCGTACGGATAAAGATATTCCTCAGGATAAGTTCCAGGATTTTGCAGAGCTTCGCGAAGAGACGATTGAAACGGCGGATGAAATCTGGAGAAAAACGGATACTGAGGGACATGTCTTGGTGAGCTTCATTAAAGAGTTTCCCGATCATGAAACCAAAGATTTGATTTATGTGGCCGTGACTCAAGAAGATGAAGAAACCAATGTTCATTCCTTGTTGTTCTCGTTCCCGACGAATGATGAAGCTTTGGTGGACCGTTATCGCCAGGGTGAAAATTTACAGGCTGAAGAAGTGAGCCAGGAGTCTTCGCACTAACCAATGATTTGGCCTTACATTATCCTGTCCTATATTAGTTTGTTTGTCTTTGGTCTGAGCGAAAATGTGCGAGGACCCTTATTTCCGGAAATCATGAAAGAATTTGCAGTGAACGACTCCATGGGCTCATGGATGTTCGCTTTGAGTTCTATTTCAGGTTTCCTTTCAAGTTACCTCGCCCGCCATGTTCTGCGTCGTTATGACCGTTTGAATGTTTTGCGAGGGGGCGCCATGGCCCTGATCTGTTCCTTGATTGGCTTGGCGACGGCTCCGCATTTTTATGTGTTTTTATTTTTTTCTCTGACTTTCGGAATGAGCATGGGGATCGTGGGTTTGATTCCCAATGTTTTGGTTCCACTGGGTTCCAGTGAAGAAAGAAAACAGCAACTGTTGTCGGGCCTGCATGCGATGTACGGAGTCGCGAGCTTTTGTTCGCCGTTAGTGGCAGCAGCCGTTGAATATTTGACGGGGAGCTGGCGTTGGACTTTTGGGGTGATTACGTTGGTGCCATTGGGACTGCTGCTTTATACCTTCCATGGCAGTCACGTCAATTTGCACAAAAAAGCCGAGTTCGTTCCAGAACATCACAAGCTCAACAAAGCGCGGAACTTTAAGCCTCAGATCTTTTTGGCATTCATGGTGAGTTTTTGTGTGTGCGCTGAAACAATGGTCACATCTCGCCTGGCTTTGTTCATGAGAAGAACCATGGACTACGACATGGAGCACTCCAGTCTTTATGTGTCTTATTTCTTTATTGGTATGTTGGTCGGAAGATCCTTGTTTGCTTTGATCAAGTTGCCTTTCAGTTTGCGAACGCAGTTGTCGGCTTCTTTGGTTGGAACCGCAGTGTGTATTTTGGGTGGCGTGTATTTGCACCCGATCTTTTTGCCGATCACGGGTTTTATGGTCGCTCCATTTTACCCACTGGCGATCACATGGATTTCAACTAAGTTCCCGACAGATTTAGATTCCGCTGTTTCTTATATGATGGCGACGGATTCGATGATGATGGTGGGGATGCATTTATTGGTGGGTCATTTGTCAGATACAAAAGGGATCGCCTGTGCCATGCTTTTAGGGCCGATCTATTGTTTCTTGTCGTTCCTGTTCGTCAATAGTTACGAGTATTTCTTTGAGCGACATCAGCCGCAGGATGATTCTAACATCGCCTAAAAAGGAAAACGCCAACCTAGGGGGGGGCCAGGTTGGCGTCTTTGGGGGTAAATTTAAAGGGCTTCGGAATTAGAAGCAGTAGTTTTGGGCCATGCTTTGAAACTGAGAAGTCGTATAGCCAGAGTTTCTGTAAGTATAAAATGGGTGAAGTGTTTGCAAAACTCCAGCGCGAGTTGCGCCTGTGGATTCAACCGCATAAGCATTTGGGTTTGCCGCAAACAGTGGTAAAAGACCATTGATTTCGTTCACAGCTTTGTTTGTCGAAGTGTTGTAAACAGAGACTTTCAACGCGTCATAGTCACCATTCGTGTCTTTCAAGTTCGCAAGAACAATCACGCGACCAAAGAAAGATGTCGGGCTTGAGTAACCCATGGAAAGTGCCATCGCCGAGATATCAGTCCATTTGATGGAAGTACCCCAGTTGGTAAGAAACTTTTTAGTTTGAGAATCATAAAGTGCTACTGGCACAGCCGAAGAATCCAAATAAGTTGAACCATTTGAATTCGCCAGCCATTTCCAAAAAGCGATATAAGAAGTACCAGAAGAAAAATCAGTCGGAAGGGTCGTCAACTTAATCCAAACCAAATCCATACGGTAAGTCGATCCCTCAGTGTAAGCCATCTGACGAACCGCCAAATTAGTACCTGTCGTCGAGTTGCAAACAGCAAGAGCCTTAGAATCCGCATCAGAAACCGAAGAAATAACACCACGACTAGCCATATCCGTCGATTGTGCACCAGAAGAACCGCAACCCGTCATAAGCGCAGCACCTGCAACCAACAAAGTAACCGTTAAGTATTTTTTCAAAGTGATAGAATTCATAAAGCCCCCTTGCACACTGTTCACCAGACTAGAGAGCAACATGAATGCCATATTTCGAAATGAAACAACAAATATACCCAAACAATTTCAACCACTTAAAATTCAATTTTCCCTCCAAAAACCCCCTTCTCAAACCAATACGCCCAACATGCCCAAGAACGGCAGTCACATCTCGTCCCCCATCTCAAAGTGAAGCAAATTGAAGATAGAAAAACTGATTTGTTAATAAAAAATCTTCGATCGAAGCCCGATCTCTACACCAGGTTTTTATGAATTCACTCGTATCAATACAGATCACCAGCAAGGGGAGTGGAGTGGAACCCGTGTGCAGCGACCTCCGTCGGCGCACGATGCGCGAACCCGTCCGCCGTAGCTTTAGCGGAGGAGGGCGGGCGACGGTGAGCCCGGATGGCGTGTCGCGGAACACGGGTTCCACTCCACTCCCATTGCGGGTCGACCAGCACTAAACACGGGAGAAAAAAGAAAAACCCCAACCACTATGGTTGGGGTTCCAGGGAAAATCCGTTTTATTAATAAAACGAGTTTTTAAAAGTTTTCAATTACATTGCGCAACGGTAGTCGGCTGAGTATGTACCGTTTGGCAAAGAAGAAGTGAAGGTAACAATTTTACCGCTCACAGAGTAACCAGTCGTGATCACAGCACCCGATGAGTTTTTCAACACGAAGTCGATTTTACCATCGTTGTCGGAGTCGATTGGATTACAGCTTAAGGAAATCGATCTTGCCAAAGACACCGCTGCATTACCAGCGTTAGACAAGATGGAAGTATAGTCCGACGCACACACTGAACCCAATACCCCACCAGTCATATGAGCCAGTGAAGAAGTGATCGGAGCATACGAGGCCGTCGAGCAGGAGGAATCGGATGGAGCTTTCACGATAGAGTCCACCATCATCACTTTTTCAGAACCGAACTTTGTCTGAACCATGCTAATCAAGTTAGCTGGTTGAGATTTTTTAGAATCAGCAGAGCTGGACGGGCAGTTCCCGTTACTGCATTCGTCTTCGTCCGAGATAATGATCACGACTAGATTCGAATCTTTACGGAAGAAGGCCGCATTCTCGGAGCGCTCCATAGCTCTATAGATGTTGTTGATCGGGCGTTCGTCACCGCTACCATTGGCACCCAATTTAATGGCATCAGCAAGAGCCGCTTGAGCTGCAGAGTCTGTCGCATCACCTTTTTTAAGGTAAGAGCGATTCAACATGGGACGGAATTGTCCGTCACCCCAAGGCTGATTGGCACCGTTTGAATCAACTGTGTTCACGCGAGGATCTGTCGTCGTTAAAGCGACTTGCCAGTTCAGGCCAGATACTAGGTTCATGAAACCATTGATCTTAGATGACATATTGGCTTGTTCTTCCAGCATCGAAGGAGAGTTGTCCACCACGAATAAGATGTCGATGTTGGCGTTCTCCTTAATATCGAAGTTCTGCGAAAGACCTCGAGAAGGGATAATCGTGTCCGTTGCATCAGAAGTAGACGATGCGGATGTGGACTGTGAGAAACTCATGTCCTGTGGCGCACACGCGGATAAAGCAGCTAGTGAGAGAATCGAGATGATTGCATTTGTCTTTTTCATATTAACCCCTATGCCGGACTACGTTGCATCGGGTGTGCCAAGTGAGGAGGGCTTAAAATCGTCGCCGCTGTATACGTGAGTAACACTGTAAAAAGAGTAGTTAACATTTCCAACAATTCTCATTTTATGGAGTCAATGAAACGTTCTCGCCTGAGACGAGGATGTTGTTTTCATTGGGAAATTCCAGAGGGAACTGTCGAACGCATAACATAAGAAAGGAAAAATGCGGTGGATTCTGTCTCAGACTGAATCAGCACCGCATTTTTTGTTTCGTACAAAAGTAAACAATCAGATTTTTCTAAAATTAATTGATTACTTTGTTTGCGCTTTTTTTAGGTCATCATCACTTACCAGGAACCAAGTCTTTCCATTGTTCTCAGAACTCAAGAGAGCGTTGTTAAGATACGGAGAAATAAACTGCGGTTGTCCCTGAGGATCTTTGACCTGATAAGGTGGGTACGGTCGCATGTTGGAATACTCCACATATATATTGTCTTTTCTATCCATCGACATGACCTGATACCAGTGAGTGTATTCGGGAGCATTGGGATACACTAAGATCCGAGATTTATTCCAGCGGAAAGTTTTCGACTTTCTATCGAACTTACCATTTTGATAAACCAGAGCACCGAAGTATTCGAAATCGAAAATTTTCTTATCATGATGCCACTGACGGTAAACGGTGTGAACAGTATCATCCATTCCGATCATCATGGAAATATAAGTTTGGCCACCGCCGCCCCAAAGAGGAGAGTTGTAGTTGGATTTGTAACCGGTGTCGATGGTGTTCATCGGTTCTTCCTTGCTCCACTCCGAGACAGAGTCTGGCTTTAAGGAATACGTCGACATGAAATGAGAGCCATGTCCGCCGGAAACGACAATCAAGTTTCCATTCCATGTGCGCACGATGCCAGGCTGATTGTGGGTGTCGTTGACCGGCCAGGATTTCAAGATTGATTTTTTAGTGACCTTCTTTGTTTTTAGGTCATACTCCGCGACCCAGATTTCAGAGTAAGGCTTGTTGTTTTCATCAAGTTTAGGAATGATGGGATTGCCTTTGGCATCCAATTTTGGAACGAAGTCGCGATTGGCCTCAAGCCAGGTTACAAAATACTTTGATCCCGAGCGGATGATTTTGGTAGAGGAGCCGCTGCGATAACCGATTTCTTGCGCGCTCAAGCTTAACAGCACGGGCTTTTCTGCGACAAGTTTACCCTTGGAGTCTTGAGAAATCGGTTGAAGATAGAGTTTACCAACAGTCCCAAGCCAGGAGTAAGTTTTCTCAAACCCCGGCAATTTTCCATCGCTCAAGAAATAAAGCATGGCAGGAGGACCCGCCAGGGGAGCGCGGCTATAAGGACGTTCCAAGTCATAGAGCTGGGGCAGAGGACAGTTATCAGTACCCAAAATTCTAAAAACACAGTTCGTGTCTTTGGTTCCAACCAGAGGCAAGCCCTTCCAGTTGAGTCCCTGATCATCGGAGTACATCATCACGTACGAGGTATCTTTGTTGAAGACCGTCGTTTTAATTCTAAGAATTGTGTACATACGATCGGACTTATCAAAGACCGCCATTGTTGGGTCCCACAAAATATCTTGTTTTGAATTCAGGACAAAGTCTTGCGCCTTAGAGTCATAGAAGGGCAGAAGTTGACTTGTCATAAAAGGAAAATGGGTCCAAGAACCATCGCGCAAAGTTTGAAAGCCGTTTGTCGTAGGAATCGATTGTTCGCGATCGTTATAGCGGAAATAAGGACGATTTTTTGCATCAAAGCTGGGTGCAGTAACCGAATACCCAGGGTGCCAGCGGAAATCCTGGCGCTCGTGAAAAGGCGCTACATAATCCATCGCCTCTTTGAGAGTCTTAAATGGTTTTTTCTCAAGTTTGTCGGCACTTGGAAAAGCTTTTAATTTGAGAGTTTCGAATTCAGTTCTGCTGGAACTCGCTAGATCTTCTGACTGCGTTTTTCGCGGAGAGAAGTCAGAATATTTTTTCCCTGAAAAATAGCCAATGAAAAGGGCCACGCCAATACTGGCAACTGTGTACTTTGCTTTACTCACGTTCAAATCCTGTATTTGGAGTCATATCAGAACATTTTGAACGATTTTCGAGCAGAAATCCCCCTCAAAAAGCTTTGAGGGGGTCCAGTTATTTACTCGTTTGTGGTGGCGGGTTCGATCAGTCGAACAGTTAAATTGTAGACCGAATCGCTCTCTGATGGAGCTTCGAGGTCCTTTGCTAACTGCTCTTGAAAGGTTTTAATCTTTTCCAGAGCGTGAGCATACTGTTCGCGTTTGATCTGAATCGCTATATGGGCGCCTTCAGAGAGACCACTGAGGTCTCGAGTTTCAATTGCTCCCATCAATTCGGATCGAGCCTTGACTCGACGTAGAGCCATCTCTTTCATCACGGCACTGCGTGCGTGTTCAGAGAGTGCTAAGTCGATAAAATACTCTTTCTCCGGTTGTGAAAGATTCAGTCTCTCCGCCAGATTGATCGCCCGAGCCTCTGAAAGTCCCATTTTACGATTCAGTATTTCACTGAGTCGCGAGCTGGGCATTTCCAGATCTCTGGCAAATGCTCTGAGCGAATAAGACGGATTCTTTTTTTGACGTCTTTCGAGTTCGCGTAAGATAAAGTCCCGATAGTTGTGCATGACTACCTAGCCTTTGGTTAGAATTTCCCCTAAAAACCATTTTGCGAGTTTCCAGGAAAAATCTCCAATTTATTTTTTCGTCCGTTTTTTCTTGATACGACCACTTGATTTTCTAGAGGTCATGAATTGTGAGAGCGAAGATAGCGTGTGACGGATTTGACAGCTGTCATTTTCATAGTCACCATTTCCGATGTGCTTTAAAGTACTTAGGACTCTTCATCCCTCTCAAAAGTCGGTGAATACGGAGTGGGCAGGCTGCGTTTCCACCACTGACCTTTGGATTTTAGGCTCTCCCAGGAGCTGAATTCATAGTTGTAGCGCACGAAGCGCAGCAGTTTCGGTGATTTTCCATCGAAGGGATCATGAGCTAAGAGCTCTTGGACTTCGGTGCTTTCATCAAACAGACGCGTCACCAAATTTTGTAGCCACATATTTTCATTAAAGCCTTCAAGGGCTGCAAACCACATCTGCCAATCCAGACGAGGTTGAAAAGGCGCGATGATAGGTGGGCGCTGCGTGAGTTTCGTCGGCTTATGTTTGAATTCGTACTCCAGCCATGTATGTCCATCGTTGCTGCCTTCTAAAACAATTTCGGGGCGGGACTTTGTCATCACTGCAAATAGACCATAGGGATTGGTGATTCTAAAGGGGAAAAGAAAACGCATCCACGGCAGCATGAAATCCAAGGACTTACTTTTCTCAAAAAGTGTCTTATAGATCCAAAAAAGATTTCCCGGCAGCAGAACGACCAAGACGACCACGGCCACCTCAGTGGAAACGCCGATTGGTAAAATCCACTCCGTGCTGGTAAATACCCAAAACTGGTCCGCGATAACGGAAAAGCAAAGTCCCAAAGTGAGCAAATTAAAAAATGCAAAATTTCCGGTCAGGATAATAAGGGCTTGCAGCAAAATTAAAAAGAGGGCGGCGATAAAACTGACGATGCCAGGGATAAAAATAAAAATGGGAACGATCAACTCGATAAAAAATAACAAGGCACAACTGAATTTTTGAAATCCCAAGGGAGCTTTGGCTAAAAACCATGCCACCGGATTGGGGAGGGGCTGAGTCCAATAGTGAAAACGCAGCGCGGAGAGGTTTTTCCAATCAGGATCTTTGTTGGTAAGCTTAACCACTCCCGAAGAGAACATCAGTTTAAATAGGAGCAACCACACCAATCCCATCACCATCGGATGAATTTCATAGCTGGCAAAGGGTTTCCATTCAAACGAGAACGGTGCAAAGAAGAGTCCGATGAAGCCTGTCTCTAAAAGCAGATTGTCCCATTGATACGATAAAAACACCTGTCCACAGCTGCAAAAGGATAGATACATCACCCAACATAACAAGAGCATCCATGTTTGACTGAAACCTAAAAACGCAAGAGTGGATGCCAGCATGCCAATCATGCACGCTGCTTTCAGAATGAAATCACCGGAGGCAAACCAAAATATCGAGGGAAAATGACGAAAGCGGGACGCACCCAGTTCTTTATCAAGAATATTTAAAAGATGATCAATGGACAGGATGCCGCGTGAACCGTAAAGACCGAGGACTTGGACGGACAAAGAAAGAAACGCGACGAAATAAGTCAGCGCGAGGGCCTTACTAACCACCCAACTTGCAATAAGGTAGTGATTCAAAAGACCCTCCTCTGAAAATTACGATTCGCCGATCTCAGCCCAGGTGATGCCGTCGCCACCATTTTCAGGAGAGCCGGCTTTCCATTTTTTGACATAAACCGAACGAGACAAATAAGTTCTCACTGCTTTCTTTAAAGCTTCTGTGCCATGACCATGGATGATCTTTAAGCGATCTTCACGTGTGGTGGCAGCTTTATCCAAAGCGACTTCAAGTTCTTGCAAGGCCTCTTCGACGGTTTTTCCTCTTAAATCCAAGGTGCGATCGTCATCGGCCATGGAAACGGAGAAGCCGCCTGAGCTTTTGCGAACCAACTGCGAAGTCGGATTTTGTGGTTTTCCTGGCAGGCGAAGATTTTGCCAATTCACCTGCAAGCGCACCGAACCAGAAAGGATCATCAAATCACCTTTGTTGTTGGGGGCACTTTGCACGATTCCATCTTGATTCAAGGTTGGAACAAAGACTTTTGATCCCGGTGGGAATTTTTTTGCAAACTCCTCGGCAGTTTGTGGGGCACCGGCTTGAATCACCGGCTTTGCCTTAACAATTTCAGGTAATTGATACTTGATCTCTTGCAAAGCTGCATGTCGTTTGAAAGTTTCAGCAACTTTCGCCTGAGCGATGGCTTCTTCCACTTTGCGCTCCGCTTTTTTAACGGTGCGCTGAAGCCATTCGTCTTTGTCTTTGTTGAATTGATTCAACAGGCCTTCGTATTTATTCTTGGTCTCGACGGCTTTTTTGGTTTCTTTGCGTAAATGCTCTTGCAGTATTGCGATATCGCTCTTTAATTGCTCGATTTGTTCCAAACCTTCCAAACGTGCACGAGTCGCAGGAGCTAAAACATCCATGGCTCTTTGTACGATGGATTGAGCGACACCCACGCGTTTTGCCGTTTGGATCGCCAGCGAATCACCCGGGATACCAGCTAAGAATCCATAAGTTGGTCTGCCAGTTTTCGGATCGTACTCCATGCTTCCGTTCAGAACGCGGCTTTCTTCATCCCAGCCAGATTTCAAAGGCCCTAAATGCGAAGTGACCACAGCGAAAACATTATTTGCAGAGAATTCTTCAATAAAGGCGCGCGCCAGGGCACTGCCTTCTTCAGGATCGGTGGAGCCGCAGATTTCATCGATCAAGATCAGATTTTGATGACCTTTGACGGAAGCAGCCTTGCCTAAAATTTTCAAATGGGCCGCAAATGTTGAAAGTTCTTCGTCAACACTTTGACTGTCGCCGATACCTATCAAAACGTCTTTAAAGAATGGAATGCGCGAGGTCTCGCTTGCGCAAATTGGTAAACCACATCTTGCCATTTGCGCGGCCAGGCCGATGGATTTTAGCAAAACAGTTTTACCACCGGCATTGGGTCCACTTAAAAGCAGAATACTTTTTTTACCATCCAGAAGGACGCTATTGGAAACGACATTTTTGCCACTCAACTGTAAAAGCGGGTGGCGGACTTCGATCAGTTCCATCGTGTCGGTCGAAAATTCGATGGCGTGTCCATTGATTTGATTGGTGAATTGCGCTTGCGAGAAGCGAATGTCGCCCTCTTCCATCAACACACGAGTGCTTTCAATATCTGTCGCTTGAGATGACAAGTAATGGGAAAGTTCCGTTAGAAGTCTTTCGATTTCGTCTTCGATTTCTGCTTCCACTTGGCGCAGACGATTGTTGGTTGGGATGACCTTTTCGGGCTCAACGAAAACTGTTTGCTTGCTTTGTGAAGATCCGTGGATCACTCCCGGAAGTTTGCTTTGCATTCCCGCGCGCACCGGAAGAACCCAGCGGCCTTCACGGGTGGTAACGAATTTATCCTGAATGACCGTTTCCATCTGGTGATCTTTAACCAGGCGGTCCAAAGTGCTTTGAACTTCACGAGCCAAGCGTTCTTTTTCTTTGAACAGGTTGTAAAGCTTCTCGCTGGCATCGGAACGGATCTCTCCACCGGGAGTTAAGATCTGATCGATCGCCGACAAGGGCTCCTCTGCATCCATCAAACTATCATGAAGCCTTTTTGCCCAATTGTTTTCAATCGGTTGTAAAGCTTCTTTGAGTGCCAAGGCCTCCATGCAGAAGTTACGCACGTCTTTGATTTCCAAAGTCTTTAGAACCGCTTTCTTTTTTAAGCGAGCAATCCAGGCCGAGTACAAATCCAAACTTTGCATGTAGGGGCGCAGGCCTTGATTTAAAACTTCTGTCGCATCAGCGATTTCTTGAAAACTTGCATAGGCTTCATCAGCTGTGCTTAGGGGTTTCATGTCTAAGACGGCTTCACGACCGACATCGCTGGTCGCGTGAGATTTAATTTTTTCTAAAATTTCTGTCCAATCAAGGACGACGAGATCTTGCATGAAGGACTCCAGTTAGCACAATGCTCGCAAGTGCAAGCAAAAGAATGATCCAATCAAAGTGGCCCCATTTCACATAGGCCGTCATCGGAGCGTCTTTGCGGTATTTTACAGTAAATTGCCCCGACCATTCTTGATGAAGTGGGGAAGTTTGTTGAAGGTCACCGTTTGCCCACATGACCGTGCTGATTCCCGTATTGGTTGAACGAATCAGGGGTCTGCGAGTTTCGATTCCTCGAGCCAATGTCATGTACATATGTTGCAAAGGTTCAAAGGTTTTCCCGAACCACGAATCGTTGGTGACGTTTACCAAGATATCGGAGTTTTCTTCGGCCAGACCGCGCGAGAACTTTGCATCCAAACCTTCATAACAAATTTGACCACCAAGATGAATACTCTCATCTTTGTGATTCCAATTAAGGGCGCGTGGACCAGAACCTCGGCCGAAATTTGAAATGAACGGCAGCCATTTTAGTAAAATCGGAAATTTTTCGCTGAAGGGAAGATACTCACCGAAAGCTAAAAGATTTGTTTTCAGATAAGGAGAGTCGAGGTTGTTACCTTTGGCATCGATCAAAAACAAGGCATTGAAGGTCGCTTCATCGCGATGCGGATCCAAAACAGGACTGCGGGAGTACGCGCCGGTTAAAATAGGACGCTCCAAGCCGATCAGGGTGCTTGCAAGAATTTGAGTGTGCTTGCGGCTTAGCAGTCGTTGATCCAAATAATCCGGGAAGGCTGTTTCCGGCCATACGAAAAGATCGGTATCAGGAAATTTCGCCAAAGCTTCCATGGTCATGGATGTGAATTTGCGAGTGATGAATTCTTGGGCGCCTCGGCCTTGTTCGGCCTGAATTTTGTCAGAGTTCCCGATGTTGGCCTGAATCAGCGTGGTCTTGAATTCACGATCAAACTCATCCCAACGTGCTTTGTGAAAGTGTCCCCCGGCAACCAGGAAAACCAAAATCACCACCAGGATGGAGACTTGGACGACACCTTTGCGGGATTCGCGGAAATCAAGCCAGATTGACGCGATCCAGGCGTTGATAAGCAAAATGATTGCTGAAAGTCCCGCAAAGCCAATCACATCGGCCCATTGGTAGGCGGGTATGTGGGCACCGAGCAAAGTGTACCCTAAGTGCCAATCAAAGATGACCGGCCAAACTCGTTCCAAAAGCGCATGGAGCAAGGCGATGGAGAAGAGGGCTTGGGTTTTGGAAAGCTGAAACTTTCTCTGCAACCACACTCCGGCGACCACTGCCGCAGGGATGTAGAGATGCATGAAAGCACAAAAAAGTAGCAATGCTGTGACGGAAATGATCCAAGGCATGGCTCCGAATTCATGGGCTGTGTGTGCGATCCAGTGAAAACCAATGGCAGAAAGCACAAATTGTGTCAGCCAGCCACTCCAGAAAGTGCGCTTCAGAGGAAGAGAGCTGTCGCCAGTGACAGAAATCCAGAGGGGGACATAGCAGAAAAGCAAAGCCCAAGGAGGAAAGGGAATGTAGCTTGTGCCAACCAAAATTCCCGAGAGTAATGCCCAACGTAAATCGAAGGCTTTGTGCTTGAATAATTGAACCGCTTTCTTCATCATGGTATTAGTAACACAAAGAGTGAGTGAGTCCACGTGAAATTGAAAGTTCGATGCCCATCATGCGCTAAGTTGTACGAAGTTGCGAGTGAAGATATTCACTCGGAAACTCCGGTATTTCAGTGCATCTCTTGTGACAATCGTTTTGGTTTCGACTATCCACCTGTCGACGCGAGCAACGTGCTGACGTTTGCAGTGGATACTCCGGGTAAAGATCACTCCAACGCGCAGCAAAACCAAAGAGTGACGGCCGAAGAGCTGTTGGCTTCCTTCAAGGAAGAGACGGTGAGTGCCGCTGTGGAGCCGACGGCAGAGCAGGTGCAAAGCCAGGAAATGAAATCTTGTCCAAAATGTGGGGCGTTGAATGGTCGTCGGGCGCAGGAGTGCTATTCTTGTCACGTGCTGTTTGAGCGTTTGGAAGGGCTTCCTCAAGACGCAAGTTTGCGTGCTCAACCAAGTTTGGTGCGCAAATGGAAAAATGTTTTAGAAAATTTTGAAGATATCAATTTGCATGAATCGTTCATTAAGAGCTGCGGCGAGCTTGATGCTTTCCGTTTTGCGATGATGAAATACGAAGAGATCAAAGCCGCGCAAGGTGGCGATGCCCTTTGTGATCAAATGATCGCCCGTATCAACAGCATGATGATCGTGGGAATGTCGCAAAAATCGACGATGAAAGTTACAAATCCAGCTCACGCGAATCGTCCAAAATGGATGAAGTGGGTTTACATCGGCCCTTTTGCCCTGAGTGGTTTGTTAATTCTGTGGGGCATGCTAAGCCTTGGCCACCGCAATCTGGTCGGTGTCGGTGTGGCGCTGTCCTGCATGGCAGTCGGCCTGATCGTCATGATCCGCGGACGTCTGTCCCTTTCTGATTTTATGGATTAAATAAAAAAGGCAGTCGGGTGACTGCCTTTTGTTTTAGAAGTTTTCGCCATCGCCGGTTTTCGTGCCGATGCGATTAGGCTTTGGTTTATTGCCGATCGCATTCAGCAAGGAGCGACCAAAGCGGCTCACGTCATTGACTGCGGCGCCAGCGGGAGCATCGTTGGGATCTTCACCGAGCTTTTTCATACTATCCACATTGACTGTAACGATACCAGAAGCTGAAACGCCCTGATCGAGGATTGTTAGAGCTTTATAAAGATTCAACTGACGAGATGTGCGAGTTTTAGAAGCCAATTGCGTTTGTGCATCACCTGTTGCCAGGATATACTTTTTAACTTCGACGGCAGTCGAGGCGCCTTGCTTATTTGCCATCACCAGAACCGCAGCTCCAGTTACGAAAGCTGTCGCTTGCGAAGTTCCAGTCATATACCCGTAAGAGTTGCCAGGCAGGCAAGACAGGATATTTTGGCCCGGGGCCGCGATATCTACAGTCTCCACGCCATAGTTTGAAGAATTCAAAACTTGGATTGAAGGATCAATCGCTGTCACGGAGATGATATTGCTAAGCTTATAGTCGGCAGGGTAGTAGTGATGTTGATCCGAGTTGGAGCGTTCATTACCAGCGGCTGCAACGAACAGGATACCTGCTTTTTCAGCTTCTTGAACGGCATCGTGCTCTTCTTGAGAGAACTCCGTACCACCACCAGAATAGTTAATAATCTTGGCACCCATTTTTACCGCGTATTTGATCGCTGCAACGGTGTTTTTTAAGTTATCCGTGTTTGGAACTTTTGGATCATAGTATTTAAGAACCATGATGCTGACTTCTGGTGCGATCCCCGTGATGCCTTTGCCATTGCCAGCTTCGGCGCCGATGATGCCTGCGATATGCGTTCCGTGACCGTGATTGTCGTCCAGTTTGTTGTTATTAGAAACAAAGTTCCAACCATGAACGTCATCCACGAAACCATTGCCATCGTCATCAACACCATTGGTTGCTTTATTGCGGCCTTGAGCATCTTTGCCGGTCTCGCCGGGATTCAACCAAAGATTTTTATCCAAGTCTTCGTGATGTTCATCAATACCGGTATCAATAACAGCAACGACGATGTCTTTACTGCCATGAGTGACTGACCAGGCGCGAGCGGCATCGGATTTTTTCAAACCCCAAGCCTGACTGATGGCAGGGTCATTGAATAAGGCACTGGGTTCATCTTCCACTTTATCTGTTTGCGAAGTGATCTTGGAGTTTTCGAAAAGGCGTCCCTCTTTATTCGCCTTGCTGGAGCTTTGCGTGCGGGAAGGAGAGGAGACATCAGAAAAATATAGGTATGCACCCAGACCGCCAAAGAAGATCACGCCGACAGCCCCTGATGCTAACAACCACTTGCGAGAAAACATGAAGATTCCCCTTTCTCCATTGGGCTTATCGGCAGTTTTCAGTCGAGGTGTAGTAGAAAGCGCCGCCTCAAAGTGAGACAATTAAAGGTGAGTCCAGCTCGACCGATGAGGTGAATATGAAATACTCATTATTGTTGATGCTTTGTGGTTTTATGGGGGCCTGTAATTACCAACCCGGTGGGGGCAGCGGTTCGGCTGACTTTGGTAGTTTGAGCAGTGATGTGACCTACCACGACCGTCAGGATGGTCTAGTGACCTTGGATGGAAAATCCCTGTCTATATATAATAAGATCTTTTTAAAAGCCGACGGCAGTCAGTTCACTTATCAATCTGTGCAAATTATCGATGGTGTTCCAACAAAATGTGAAATGACGGGAACTTGGATTGCTGAAGGCGGCGATGAAACGACCTCTCAAGAAAACGAATTGGTAGCGACCGTGACCGGTGGGACGGTTTCGCCGAAAACAGTTCGTTTTCCTCTGCGCCAAATGGATTCAACGACCTTGCGTTTGCAGTTAACTTCAGGCGATTCAACAGTGACGGATTTGACGAATCAAGATATCGCTCCGATCGAAGTCCCTGACGTGAGTTCTGCAGGAACTTCAACGGATTGTGATTGGCCTTAAGCTATCTTTTAAGAGTTAATAATTCTTCCGGAAACCTGATCGTCTGCGGTGAATGAAGCATGCGATCATAGAAAACATAATTTCTCATCGTAAGCTTAATATAAGCGCGTGTTTCCTCATAAGGAACTTCTTCGATAAATTCAACAGCATCATCACGGAAGCGTGTCTTAATCCACCCGCGAATCGCGGAGTCGTTGGCGTTGTAGCCAGAAACCGCCAGGATATACTGATTGTTGTACTTCTTCATAAGCGTTTTGAGCTCAAATGCACCCAGAGGAATATTGATCTCAGGCTTGTAAAGATCCAATGCTTCTTTGTATTCAAGTTTATAAGTGCTAGCCAAATTTTTGGAAACACTTGGTAACAATTGCATCAAACCAAAGGCATCAACGGGACTGCGGGCTTCAGGATCGAAAGCGGACTCCTGGCGAATGATTGCATAGATAAATTCCTGCGGAATTCCACTTTTTTGAGAAGCACCTGCGACGATATCACGATAGGGCTGCGGAAACAAAAGATCAGGGTGATCATTAAGCAAACGATCTTTTACCTCAGGTTGGAGTGTTCCCAAAGTCGAAAACAGTGGCATGTAAAGACCTGCCCGGGCATAAGCCGAGAACATTGTTAACCACGTTTTTTCAGAAGTGATGTTGGCCTTTTTCAAATCATCAGATGCGCGGTTTAAAGCTTTCTCGGCAAATGGCTTTTCGTTCACGGCGATGAGCCATTCGATTTGTAAGCGAAGTCGACCCTCTAGCTCGTCGACACTTAAAATTGTCGCGCTGGCAGATTCCTGAGCGTTGCCTTTGATAGCTGGGTATTCACGGTTCAATTCGCGATAGGCCATCATACCATAATAACCCAATGGATCTTCTTTGATCAGGCTTTCAAGTTCCGCATTCGACTCAGCTATTTTATTGGAATTTTTTAAAGCCCGGCCCAGCCAGAACTTTGCGCGCATTTTGTCAGAAGGATCTTTTACAGTGTCGCGCATCTGCTGAAGGCTTGCTGCGGCCTCTTCATAGCGTTGCAGTTTATAATAGTTCCAAGACTTCAGCCAGGAAAGCTTATCACGAAGCCCGGCTTGACTGATGGGCTGCTTATAGCTCTCTTCATAGAACTCCAAGGCTTTTTCAAAGTGACCTTTTTCTTCTTCAATACGACCTTGAATAAAGTAAACTTCGTCCATTGGATAAAGTCCACGCAGCTGACGATTCGCATCTGTCAAAGTTTTCACAGCCATGGATGTTTGATCTTCTGTCCAAAGCGTGCGCGCCAGCAATACCAGGGCGTCGTGATAGCGTGCCAAAGCACGGCGATCTTTTTTATTGTCCTGGTATTGTTTTTTCGTTGTATTGACCAGATCGGAAGTCGCATTGATGTATTCCTGGCGACGTTGCGCCACCTTGTAGGTCATACGCACATTTTTGGTGGCCTGGAATTTATCTTCTGTGGACGCTTCTTTAGAAGACAAAATCTTTTTATAAATGCTAAGAGCTTCATCAAAATTACGGTTGAATCTAAAATCCATGGCAACCGCGCTTAAATCCTTAAACGGAGGTGCGGGATTTAAACGGGGAGATGTCTTATAAAGCTGAGCTTGAACTTCTGCGATGTATTCTTGAGACTCGAGCTTTTTAGCTGCGGACAGAGCCTTTTGAAGATAGTCTTCCTTCTTTTTTTTGTTATTCTCGACCAAAGCTTTTGCCAAATAAGCTTCCAAATCATCTTTCAAGTCCGGAGTCTCTGCAGATTCTTTAAGTTTGATATCAGCAAAAAGATCCGCATACCAAGGGTTGATACTGTCGGGAAGAGTATTTAGTTTTTCGTTCGCCGGGCAGACTTCGTAAGCTCGCAGTAAAGCCAAGTCCTTGATGGGGAACTCTTGAAGGCTCGAAAGCTGTTTGTAGTTTGCACAGGAGATTTTCGGCGCGGAAGTTTTTTTATCTGAGGCCTCTAGATACAGACGAACCCAGTCCGGGTTGTCTTGCGGTATCAATCGTTTTTCAAGGCGAGTGTCTTGGCGCGAAGTGGTCGCGCAACCCATAAGAACTGATAAAAATGAGAGGGCAATAAATAAACGAGGCATGAAATAAGCTTAAGCCCGTTCATGCCTCGTAAGCAAAGAAATTGAAAATTACAGACGACCGCCGCGTTGAAGCACTTCGATGCGAACTTCAAGTGGTGGGTGAGTCATCATAAGTCCAGCCAAACCGCCTTTGTCGCGATTAGAAATCATCAATGTGGCCGTCTGACCTTCTTCTGGAGGAATTGGTAGGTCATAGACAGAACGTAGTTTTTCAAGCGCAGCGATCATGTTATCGCGTGAAGAGTATTTTGCTCCACCAGCGTCCGCACGGAACTCTCTTCTGCGAGAGAAATAGTTCACAACGAATGAGCCGAGCAAGGTAAAGGCGATATCACCAAGAATCACCACGGCAAAGTGAACAATGCCGCGAAGCTTTTCGTCCACATTTGAAGCCACGATGTTCGCAAGGATACGAGAGAAGAACATCGCGAACGCATTCACGATACCTTGGATCAAAGTCATAGTCACCATGTCGCCATTCGCGATATGCGCCACTTCATGGGCAAGAACGCCTTCCAGTTCCTTTTCATTCATTCTTTGTAGAAGACCTGTGGAAACAGCCACTAAAGAACTTGATTTAGAAGGACCTGTCGCAAAGGCGTTGATATCTGCAGATTCGTAAATCCCGACTTCAGGCATTTTTGGAAGTTGTGCACGACGAGCGATATCATGAACGGTATTTACCAAGTGACGAAGCTGTGGGTTTTGGTTATTGGGTTCGATGACTTGAACGCCATGGAACATCTTCGCCATCCATTTGGACATCATCAAAGATATAAATGCGCCACCCATACCCCAAACAGCACAGAAAACCATCATGTAAGGGATGTAGTTGTTCAGTTTATTCAAACCAAAGACGCTGCTGATGATCGACCAGACGATACCGATGGTCACCATTACCATCACGTTGGTCAGAATGAATAATCCGATTCTTTTCAAAAAAGACATTTTTTTAACTCCTTTAAGAGATACCTTAATTTTGATATCTCTCCAGGAATTGTCAATATGCGCGCCTCTTCAAATCTGTTAAGACTTACTCCGGCGAGACGCCGGAGTGCAGATAGGGGGTGCTAAAACGACTAGGTTGTAACTGGCTGTTTTTGATTTTTTTGCCCCGCGCCGCCACTCGGTGTGGTGCTAAATTGGAACCGCAAAATGTCTTTGTCGAGTTCCACATTGACACGACCACCGTCGACAAGGCGACCAAATAAAAGCTCATCAACCAAAGCTTTTTTCAGATGTTCGTCGACTGTTCTTGCCAGAGGACGGGCACCGTAAACTTTGTCGAAACCTTTTTTCATCAGCCATTTGATCACATCTTGAGAGACGTTCATTTCCACTTTTTTCTGCAGAAGAACCATCTTCAATTCATCCACAAATTTCTGAGTGATTTTTAGAACCATTTCATCAGAAAGATCGCGGAAGGAAACCACGGCATCCAAGCGGTTGATAAACTCTGGAGCGAAAGTCTTTTTTATCGCATCCATCGAAAGAAGGCTGCGATTTTCTTCCACCAAGCCAATAGTTCCGCGAGCTGTTTCCGCAGCCCCCGCATTGGAAGTCATGACGATGATCGCATTCTTAAAGTCGGCAACACGTCCATTGCTATCAGTGAGGCGGCCAGCATCCATCACTTGCAGCAAGATATTGTTAATATCTGGATGGGCTTTCTCGATTTCATCGAGCAACAGAACACAATAAGGATGTTTGCTAACGGCTTCAGTCAACAAGCCACCTTCTTCATATCCCACGTATCCCGGAGGAGCTCCGACCAAGCGAGAGACCGCGTGTTTTTCCATATACTCACTCATATCAAAGCGTTCGAAGTGAACACCCATGATCTGCGCGAGCTGACGGCAGACTTCTGTTTTACCGACGCCGGTCGGGCCGGTGAACAAGAAGCTACCGATAGGTTTATTGGGACGACCCAAACCGCTGCGAGCAAACTTAATACTCGCAACCAGGCGGTCGATCGCATCATCTTGACCAAAGATAAGAGCTTTAATTTTCTTATCCAGATCACGAAGCTGAGTTTTTTCTGTCGAAGAAATCGTTGCGATCGGTAGACCCGTCATTTTCGCAATGGTTTCTTCGATTTCGCCCGTATCAATATTGATTTCTTGAGTCGTATTGTCTTTTAAGCGGAAGTGAGCCCCCGCCTCATCCAAAACGTCGATCGCTTTGTCGGGCAGAAGTTTTCCGTGAATATGTTTTTGTGACAATTCCACTGCCGCACGCAGGGCCGCATCGGAGTATTTCACATGATGGAAGTCTTCATAGGACTTACGCAGGCCCGTCAAAATGCGAATGCAATCTTCGTTTGTTGGCTCGTTGATGTCGATTTTTTGGAAACGACGATTTAAGGCGCGGTCTTTTTCAAAGTACTGACGGTACTCCTGGTGGGTAGTGGAGCCGATACAGCTGATTTCACCATTCGCCAACGCTGGTTTCAAAAGGTTCGAAGCGTCCATAGAGCCGCCGCTAGTCGCACCAGCTCCGACAATTGTGTGGATCTCGTCGATGAACAGAATCGTGTGAGGACGTTTCGCAATTTCTTTTACGACCGCTTTAAGGCGTCCTTCGAAATCTCCTCTGAATTTAGTTCCAGCAAGCAAGCCACCGAGGTCCAGAGAGTAAATCACCGCAGATTTCAATTTTTCTGGGACTTCACCGGCCACAATTTTTTGAGCCAGGCCCTCGGCAACAGCCGTTTTGCCGACTCCGGGTTCACCGATCAGCAGGGGATTGTTTTTAGTGCGACGACAAAGTACTTGAATCGCGCGTTCGATCACGTCTTCGCGACCAATAAGTGGATCTAATTTTCCTGCTTTGGCTTTTTCGTTTAAGTTTACGCAGAAGCTTTCAAGGGGAGAGCCACGGCCCTCTTCGAAATTTTCTTGATTGTATTCTGTCGAACGCGGAGCTGCGGATGGAGGAACATCATGATCTTTTCCATCTTTTGTTATGCCGTGAGAAACATAATTAATAATATCAAACTGTGTAAGTCCTTGGCGAGCAAGGGCAAAAGTCGCATGACTGTCTTGTTCATAGAACAAAGATATCAAAAGACTGCCTTCGCTAATTTGATTGCGACCTGCGCTCTTCATTTGAATAGCAGCTCGTTGAATCAAGCGATGGCAGGCGAGAGTGAACTCAGGATTCCAGGAGTCAAATCCTCCATAGGATCCAAGTTGTTCATCGGTGATTTGTGGGATGCCCACCTTTAAATGCTCTCGTAAATCCTGACGAAGTCGCTGCACATTAACTGCGCATGCTTCCAGAATCTCCACCATAACAGGTGACTCTGAGAGGACCAACAGGATGTGTTCGAGGGTTACGAACTCGTGGCGATTGCGTTTTGCGAGTTCAGTGGCTTCAGCTAACTTGCGTTCAAGCTCGCGGCTCATCATGGTTCCTCCTCCAGTGTGCTCTTAAGGGGATTCTGATTAAGTTGGGCGAATTGATTTACTTGCATCACTTTCATCTCAGCTATTTCTAGACTATAGACTCCAGCGACACCTGCGCCTTTCTTATGTACATCTAACATGATTTTAGTCGCTTCTTCCTCTGATTTCGCGAAGAACCGACGCAATACAAGGACGACGAAATCCATCGGGGTGTAGTCGTCGTTTAATAGAATCACCTTGTACATCTTCGGAGTGTCTAGTTTTGGGACGAGCTGGACCCCAGCTTCTCCCTCGGGAGATGAAAAAGGATAGTTACCGTTTTTATTTCCGTTATCATTTGCCATATAGATCTATTCTACTCCTTGTCTCACAATGGGCACGAATTTGCTGATGGCAAGTCTAGGGTAAAATTAAAAGCTAGAGTAAAGTCGCGTCTCAATTCTGTTCGGTCATTAGTACTAATCAGAAAACAAATATTCGTTTCGATGAAGTCACTTTAGTTAAGTTCTCTTGATTTTGGATTTCAGCTTTGACACACTTATGTCGATAAGCAATAGGTGAATTAACGTTTCATAAAAAAATAAAAGACTAATGGAGGTCTTAAGTGAAAAGAACTACTAGAACGTCCCAAGCGGGTTTCTCCCTCGTGGAGTTGATGGTCGTTGTGGCGATCATCGGTGTGTTGGCTGCGATTGCAGTACCAGCAGTTAACAAATACATCGCGAAAGCGCGTCAATCAGAAGCAAAGACAAACTTGGCTTCATTGTATACTTCAGAAAAAGCATTCTATGCTGAGTATACTGCTTTCGATCCACGTTTTGCGGCAATTGGTTACTCGCCAGAAGGTCAACTACGTTATAATGTGGGCTTTGCGAGTGGTACGAATGCGGGTCCCGGCAATGGTTACAACGGAACACCAGCGAATGCCTTCTCAACAACGGCTACATATTGCGGTCTTAACGGTGCGATGACAAACGGTTGCTCTGTGTTATACGGTGCCACTGGACAGCCGAACAACTTGACTCTGACTGGTAAAATTTCTACAGCGAATACATTTATTGCGGGAGCTGCAGCGATTATCCACACTGGTGGTCCAGCAACTGGGGACCAATGGAGTATCAACGAAGCTAAATACTTGAGAAATGACTCTTCAGGTATTCCTTAGTAGGTTGAGTTGATGAGTGCTTTATTTTCGACTAAGGCAATCAATTTAGATACGGCAAAAATCCCAAGTTTAATACTTGGGATTTTTGCATTTACGCTTGTTCTGGTGACTCAGTTTTCCTATATAGCCCCCGTTATTCCCAAAGGGAGTTATCTTGCTCCCCCACCAATGTTCGAACACTTTACATTTGGCTACAATGAAATTATGGCCGATAGCTTGTGGATAAGGCTGCTGCAAGATCTTGATTATTGCGAACAAACTATTGCTGAGAACACTTGTAAGAACGATTCGTGGCTTTATCAAATGGTTGATACAGTGACTAATCTGTCTCCGAAGTTCCGCGTAGCCTATGCAGCTGGGGGACTGGCATTGACTGTATTGATTACCGATATTGATGGTGCGACCAAAATTTTTGATAAATCAGTCAAGGCATTTCCCAAAGATTGGCCAATCTTGTATCGAGCCGCATATCACTATCTTTACGAAGTGAAAGATAATAAAAGAGCCGCGGAATTGTTAATACAAGCCGCAGAGAATGGTGCGCCGCCATGGACGAGAACCTTGGCCGGACGTTTGTATTCTGATTCAGGAAATATCGATTTGGCTGAGAGACTATTGCAAGATATGAAAGACTCTGGTCAGGACGAGTATTTGATTAAGCGTCTTGAACAAAAGATTCAGACTATAAAGGCTAAACAATAATGAATCAGCATCGTCTCTGGCTTATTCTGATTCCTATAACTACAATTGCCTTTTTGCTTGTGTTTTTTATTCCCGGTTTGGGTGAAACAATTTTTAGCATTGATGACAGCACCTTATTTACTCAGGGATTTCTTCGGAATAATTGGAGTTGGCAATCTTTAAAGATATTACTGACTCCAGGATTCTCTCCTGATTTTTATCCTCTTAGGGATATTAGTGTTTGGGTTGACTGGTCATTTACAAAAGATATTGAAGTGAATACCACTGTTCCTAAAATTCAGAATCTTCTATGGCTATTGGGAATTGCAGGCTTGTCCTATTTGGTTTTAAAAAGAATCACGCATAATCGATTTTTTAGCTTAGTGATGTCATGTGCATGGTTACTTCATCCATTTCATCTCGAATCTCTTAATTGGATATCCGCGCGAAAAGATTTGATGTCGTGGTTTTTCATTCTTTCTTCAGTTTTATTTCTTCTTCCAAGCTTTGATAAAAATGAAGAACAATCGCCTTGGAATTTGCCGTTGGCGTGTCTATTCTTTTTTCTTAGTCTTCTTTGTAAAGCGGGATTTCTCTTATTACCTTTTGCATTCGCGGGGTGGCTTGTATGGAAAGTTGCAAGAAATAATAGTGTTTCTAAAAAGTTGATTTTGTGGACCAGCTTAGCTTGTGTGCTATCTATGCTGTTTGTGCTACTGAACTATTGGAATTATACTCAGAACAACTACATGCAAATGACGGAACTGTTTTCAGTTCGCTTTATATCTGTGATGGCCGCTTTGGGACGAAATATAATGGGTATTTTTGTTCCATATTTTAATGCTGTGGACGTCGAGCCTTGGGGAGGATGGTACGTCTATAATAAAAACTTTGCACCCTTAGGGATTGCAGCCCTCCTTATTTTTTTGAGCGTGATGGGTTGGGCGCTGATCAAAGGCCGCCCAATAACGTTATTGATTTGTGCTCTTATTGTTGGAATCTTGGCAATGACTCCGGGATTTAATCCTAAACACCGAAACTTTTATTCCATACGATATTTTGAACCGGTGTTTTTCGTTTTATGGTTGTGGGCTAGTATATACTTGGCTCAATCAAAGCGAGCGCTTCAGTTTGGAGTAATGATTCTTCTTTTTTTCGCATTGGGGCATGCGCTCGACGCGCCAAATTGGCAAAGTAATTTTGAACTAACAAAAAAAAGCTACAATATATCTCCTACAGATCCGTCACTTCGTGGAATGTTCCTAATGGAGTACTACAACCAAGCGACTTGGGGGCGTTTAAGTAAAAGTGAAATGGCCGATTACAAGGCTCTTTTTCAAACTACTTTAAACGACTGTGTGATATCGGAACAAAATAACGGGAGATGTCTCGCTTTTATGTCGCATCTTGAAGAGTTTGCAGACAGCACTGGCACTACTCTCGAAGATAAAAAATATCTCATGGAACGTACTCTTAATAAGTCGGTCGCCATAAAAAAAGAGATTTTTTCAGAAGTCGCGAAATCTGAAATTGCATGGAATATGTTTCGTTTTAAAATGTCCCAGGGCGTGTTTGATAAGGACGCGCTGCGAGATTATTTTGAGCAGCATAAATTTATGACGGATGACTACACTCGTGTTAGATTTTTGATATTTCAATGTCTGGAGTTTAGCCCAGAACGGTCTCAGGCTATCTATGCCGATTGGGCGACTAGTGGCATTATTGGCAATCGAGAAGTTTATGAGTTTATTGGTGGTTTGAAGCATAAAGATCTTCAGGCCACAGCAAAAAAATGTCTTAAGCTAAATAAATAGAAAAAGGACGTCTTCTTTTTCATTAGGCATTTGACGAATCCTAGTTAGACACCATATTTTGAATACTCAATTTTTTACGCATAACGTTGCGAGTTGGATCCGGTATGGCTCGAAGAGATTTTTACGAAATTCTAGGCGTTGAAAAAGGCGCCGATCAAGACACTATCAAAAAGGCTTATCGTAAGCTGGCGATGCAGTTTCATCCGGATAAAAACCCGGGGAACAAAGAGGCTGAGGAAAAGTTTAAAGAAGCTGCCGGAGCTTATGAAGTTTTAAGTGATGCGCAAAAACGTGCGCAGTATGATCGCTTCGGTCACGATGCTTTTACAAGTCGCGGTGGTGGAGGTGGTGGCTTCCAAGATGCTGAAGACATCTTCTCCCACTTTGGCGATATCTTTGGAGACCTTTTCGGTGGCGGTGGGCAACGTCAGCAACGTCGCAGTCGCAATGAGCCGCGCCGAGGTTCTGATCTTCGCTATGTCACGGAGATTTCACTTAAGGACGTTCTGACGGGCTTAGAAAAAGAAATCGAGTTCGATACTGATGAAAATTGCAAAACATGCAATGGTTCGGGGGCAGAAAAAGGCTCTCATCCTGAAACTTGCGGAACTTGTGGTGGCTCTGGTCAAGTTGTTCGCTCCCAAGGATTTTTCGCAATGGCATCGACATGCCCAACTTGTCATGGGCAGGGCACAGTCGTTAAAAATCCATGTAAGTCTTGTAAAGGCAAAGGTCGCTCTTCAGTTCATAAAAAAATCCGCTTAAATATCCCTCCAGGCGTCGACACGGGCACTCGTCTTCGTGTGGCTACGGAAGGTGAGGGCGGTTACATGGGTGGCCAACCTGGTGACCTTTATGTAGAAATTCGCGTAAAGCCCCATAATAAATTTGAGCGTCGTGGTGAAGATCTCATTGGAGATTTGTCAGTACCTTATATTCAAATGCTATTGGGTGGTGAAGTCGAAGTTCCGACAGTGACTGGTAAAGCAACGGTCGAAATTCCAAGAGGTTGTGAGAACGGTGATAATGTGAAGCTTGCGGGTGAAGGTTTGCCTTCATTGCGTGGCAGCCGCCGTGGTGACATCTACTATCATGTGAGCGTGGAGTTCCCAGATAAACTGGGTAAAGAAGAAGAAAAACTTTTGCGCGAAATCGCAAAAGAAAAAGGGCTAAAAGTTAGTTCCTCTGGTAAAAAATTATTTGGTTAAAAAAAGGACTTCGCAAGAAGTCCTTTTTTTTTGAATAGAATCAATGCCGTTCTTCCGACGGCGATTTCATCTCTTTTAAATCCCCATAAATATCTTCCATGCGCGGAACGACTCTTCCCCCGTCGGATTCGAAGCGGATTTCGGCGCGGCGGATTTCGTCGACGGCGTGGAATTGATTTTCTTCTTCTGCAAGGGCGGCTTCAAAACGTGATTCGGCGTCTTTGTGTTCCCAATGATATTTTTCAGCCAGCAGATCAATCACGGCATTTTCATCACCGTGGGTGGCGTCGAGTTCTTCGTCGGAGATATTTTCCCAGCGGCGATGGATCATAGATTTAATGACTTCCCAGTTTTCATTTTGAACAGAAGTGTTTTGCATAAGTCACCTCATCTCTTTTCAATTTTACTCCAATTGCGAGCGGGGCAGATTTGTTTTTCCTCATAATTAGATACGAAAATTATCGAATTAGAACGGAGTTTCCCTAGGCGAAGAAGGAGAACTGCTAGCACCTTCGTCTTGAAATATGCTCCGCAGGGCAGGAATAGGCCTATGATGAACTCACAGGAACGAGGAGGCATTTATGGCAACCCGTAACACAAACACCAAACAGCAACCAAGCAGTTCAAGTAGCAGTCGCAGTAGTAGCACACGCGACAGCTCCTTTAACTCTGATAAAAAAGCCGGAAGCAGTATTCGAGATGTCGGCTCGAACCAACGTAAAGGCACTTCCAATTTGAACTCTTCCAGAAAATCTGGGAGCGGTATGATGGAAGACGAGGAAGAGTAACTGTATACACTTCGGCGTTGCCGGAGTACTGAATACACTCCGGCGCTGCCGGAGTAACAAAATCGAAACTGCGCCGTTCGCTTCATCAATGAAGAATAAAGCAGTTTCGCCGGGAGGGCCAATTCCAGCATGGCAGGACTTGGGCCCTCCCGGAGCATTTTAGTAGGCCGACTTTTTGTCGTCCTTTTCTTTTTCTTCTTTACTGGAAAAAGGTTTTTTCGCTTTTTTATTCGTCGGTGTCGGACCCACTTTGTTTTTACCTAGTTGGGCATCCATCTTTTTCTGCGATTGATCCATAGGCTCGACTTGATCGGGCTTGGCTTCGTTGCTGCCTTCTTCGTGAGCCGAGGCAAACAGGGGGCTGCAAACCATTATTAAGGCCAATACGTACTTCATAAAATCCTCCCGGAACAGTTTGGCTTATATGAAGGACCCTGCAAAGGATGGTGCCTCAAGACTTGTTGTTTTACAGCTGACAGGGCTCGCGATCGTTGCCATGATGTTCTCGGTCACGGAGGTTTCGATGAAGAATTTCGCATTTATCATTTTGCTGGTTTTCATGAGCGGTTGCAGTTATCTGCAAAATCGTTATGGTCAGAAACCTGAAATTGATCTGGCGAAAATTTATTTCCAAGACACCACGGCACTTTCAACAACGATGGTATTTGTTTTAAGTGTCAAAAATCCGAACAAAATGGATCTGAATGTCGAAGAAATGACCTACGAAATTCAGCTCGATGAAAAGGAATTTGCAAAGTCCCATACCGATAAGAAAACTAAAATTCCCGCCGGAGAAACGGCAATGGTCGAAGTGCCACTTCCCGTGAATTTTCTAAAAGCCATTGGTGGAATCACAAAGGTTCTTGCCGGCGAGGACGTCGGATATCAAATTCAGGGCAGTGCTAAGGTTTCAGGATTTACCATTCCATTTAATGAAAAAGGTCAGTTCAATATGAATGGATTGATCAAACAATAGACAGTCGAGGTTTATTTACAGGGATGGAACCAGGGAGTGGTCTGTTTCTGAGGATGCCTTATAAAGGCTCTATGATCTCTTTTTCAGTGATCCTGTTCAGCCTCTGTCTATTTGTTTTTCCGTCTCTGGTAAGGGCGGGAGTCAAAGATATTCGTCCTTGTTTATCTGAACATATGTTTGAGGCGATGGCCCTTAATAAAGAGCGCAAGGCTCGGTACATGAAGCTCTCCCAGGGCGAGTCTGAAGCTGTTTCTAATAAATTGATTTGGTTGGAGCGTAAGTTATCTTTGGCTGTTCCGTTCGCAGATGCATGGGCAGCGCCCTATCAGGCAGCAGGAATCCCCATTCTGTGCCAGGACTTTATCTCGATGTCTGAAACTCCCCAGTTTCAATCAAGAAATCCAGAAGGTCTTGATTCTTTAAGCAACTACCATCGCCCCGATGTCGAAGGAATAAAGTCCCGTTTGTTGGAGTTGTACAAAGCCAAAGCCTATTTACCGCTGGCAGAGTATGCCGATCATGAAATTGCGGTTTTAGGTCATCGGCCCCGTTATAACTGCATGTTCCGACACATTTTGGAGTCCATTCGTCGTATGGCCGCTTTGACTCCCATCCATGCACAGAAAGCAGTTGCGAAAAATAAAATCTCCAGTGAGTTTTTGTCTCGAACCGTTTTAAAAACTCACATCATGCTGTTGAATGATTTTGCGGAGATTGATGAACTGGCAGCACCTCTGCAGGCGAAGGCATTGCCAATTCTTTGTCAGGATGTTCCTTATATACCTTGGCCTTAGGCTTTTTTGACGAATTCGGATTTCAAATTCATCGCACCAAAACCATCAATTTTACAAGCGATATCGTGACCGTCGCCACCATCTTGCAAACGGATGTTTTTAACTTTCGTACCGACTTTCACTACGGAAGAAGATCCTTTAATTTTTAGATCTTTTACCACCACAACAGTGTCGCCATCCTGGAGAATATTTCCGTTGGCGTCTTTATAAACTTTGACGCCGGTGTCTTCAGCTTCGGCCGTCGCAGCTGAGGTATGCGCGCTCCACTCATGAGTGCACTCGGGGCAAATCCAAAGATTGCCATCTTCATAAATATTTTCGGAACCGCATTTTGGACATTTGTTTTCATTGCTCATGCAAAACAATGTGAAACATAATGCTTTGTTTTTCAACAGTTAATTCTTTCAGCATTGTAAAAATGGCGCGTCGATCGGTTCTTGCGAATTCACAATCACGTCGTTAGCTTCAGACAAAAGGAGATTCAGTATGAAATCTATTCTGATTTTACTAGTAGCTATCGGAGCGTCACTCAACGCTTATGCAGGTTCGATCGTGTTGGAAACAAATAATTCTCTTTATCCAATTCCTGCGCGTGGCACGAGCTGTACAGCGATGAATTCAGGTCGTGAACTTGATCTTTCTGCTCCTCATGTCAGCATTTCTGAACTTTATGTGACAAACAATACGAATCAAAACTTTTATCCCACGCGTTTGACATTTAAAACCGGCGACACGGGATATGCTTGTACATACACCGGCCAAGTTTTGCGCGACTTGGGATTGGCTCAAAATATCCTCCCGGGGCAGAGAGCTCAGACATTCTGCAATATGAAATGTGGCGCCGTGCCGTTTGGCCAAATGGCAAAACCGGGATATTTGACTGTTTATGGGCATACGAGCGACGGGCAGATAGTATCAGCCACAGCCGAGATCGAAGTGATGAACTAAAAATAGGGGCTTACTCGGCGTTGCTGCGTCGTTGGCGTACGGTGTACGCCTTCCTTCTGGCGCCTTTGATCAAGCCAATATTTTCAAGTTTGTTGCGTACAATCCTGTTAAATAGTAGGTTCATCGCGAATTAAATCGAAGAGCGGTGAACTATGTCTGAAGAAAAAATGATGTATGAATTGATTGGTGGAGAGCCGGTGGTGCGAAAAATCTGCCAGCGCTTTTACGAAATCATGGAGACGATGCCGGAAGTGAAGGGCATTCGAGATATGCATCCAGAAAATCTTCGCGGCTCTGAAGAAAAACTTTTTATGTTTTTATCGGGCTGGTTGGGTGGACCGAATTTATTCCAAGAACGTTTTGGTCATCCTCGTCTGCGCATGCGCCATTTCCCATTTGCCATCGGAAAATCTGAACGTGATCAGTGGATGCTTTGCATGGTTCATGCATTTGAAGACGTGGGCATTCAAGAACCGATGCGCAGTGAACTTTTACACTCACTGCTGAATCTGGCTGATCACATGAGAAATCAGCCAGAACCAGGCGCGAAAGAGGAATAAACTTTACTCAGCCGCTCTTTGGGGAACGACTGAAAAATATTTCTTTTGGATGTAGTAAACCGGAGCGCCCGCCATAATGATGACCAAGCCCCACATACTTTCCTGTGGGCTTGTCCACAGCGTATTGATCAAAAGAAGAACTGCTAAAATCAAAAACACCACCGGCACCACTGGGTAACCCCAAGTTTTGTAAGAGCGGGGAGCATCGGGCATTGTTTTTCTGAATTTGAAAACGGAAGCCGTGACCAACGCATAGAAAATCCAAGAAGCGAACACCACGTAGTCGGTCAGTTGATCGAAGGACCCTGATAACGCCAAGATCACCGAGAAGACCGCTTGAACCAAAATCGCCACATACGGTGATTCAGTTTTAGGATGTAGTTTCGCCATAGAGTTTGCGAACAATCCATCCTTGGCCATCGCATAAGGGACCCGCGCGTTGGTCAGGATCGAAGCGTTCATGGCACCAATGGCCGAGAACATCATGGCAATGCCCAGGAATAGAACTCCCGCAGGCCCCATAAAACTCTGCGCCACTTTCGCAGCCACAGGTAAAGCATTCGGGTTCACTTTGGAGTTTGCGCTTAAAACTTCATTAAATGGCAAAGCATAGAAATAGCAATAGTGGATCACACCATAAAGGCCCAAGATCACCAACACTCCTAAGCCCAATCCCCAAGGAATATTGCGCGAAGGATTTTTGATTTCACCGGCAACCATCGGCATATTGTTCCAGCCATCGTAGGCCCACAAAGCTGCCAAAAGAGCAGCACCAAAAGCACTGAAGCCAGGGAAGGCCGTGCCCGAAGCGACAAGGTTTTGATGAGTTCCCGATTTAGACAGAAACATCACGCCACCAATAATGAAAACCAGCATCGCGACTTTGAGGAACGTCATAACTGAAGCCAGGCGGCCGTTCAATTGCACGTTCAGGCAGTTCAAGCACGAAAATCCGATAATCAAAATGATCGCAAAGCCTTTTTGTCCTCCCATCCAATCCAAATTCAAAATAGGTGCGGCGAAAGTTGCTGTTCCGACGGCATAGGCGGCGATGGTGCCTGGAGCACTCACCCAAAAACGTTGCCAGCCGTAAAGGTACGCAGGCATTTCACCAAAGGCTTCTTTGAGATAAACATATTCGCCCCCGGCGCGCGGGAAAAGAATGCCGATCTCGGCATAAGTAAGGGCCCCGGCCAAAGACAGTAAACCCGCTACCACATAGGCAATCAAGACCCATATTGAAGATCCCAGGTACTGGGACATGATCGCGGCTTTAAGGAAGACCCCGGTGCCCAAAATCGTTCCGATAACCAAAGACAAGACGGGAATAAAGCCAAGTGTTCGGTTCATTTCGGAATTTTGGTTCATCAGGTGTCCTTTCAAATGTTGAATTTCGTCGCAAGATGCAAACGCACTTGCGCCAAGGCACGATGGTAATCCTCGTGATCCTTGATGATACGATGAGCGTGTTCTTTCGAGGGCTCTACAAACATATTGTGCATAGGACGGACTTGAAGATCAAACTGTTTGCGCACGCCTTCTGGGGTGCGGCCACGCTCTTCAACATCGCGTTGCAAGCGACGTTCGAAACGAATGAACTCCGGTGTATCAAAGTAAATCGCTTCGTCTAATTCTGCACGCACTTCGGGGGAGTGGAGGATTAAGATGCCATCAACTAAAACAATTCTTGTTGGCTCTTTGGACTCAGTTTCTACTTTGCGGGTGTGAGTGACAAAGTCATAAATAGGAACTGAAAGTGTTTTACCCTGTTTGAGGGTGCGAAGACCCTCGGCCAAAAGAGGGAAGTCCAAGCTTTCAGGATGATCGAAGTTCACCGAACCACCATCGCCATCAAAACGTGCAGACTGATCATGATAGTAATTGTCTTGATAGAGAATTGAACAATGTTCTTTACCTAAAAGGTTCTGAAGCTCTCGAGCAAAAAAAGTTTTGCCCGAGCCACTGCCGCCAGCCACTCCGATGATATGAGGTCGTTGCGTTTGCAAAGTCATGAGCACCTACTTGGTTTGAAAGAGTCTGTCGCCGGCATCGCCCAGGCCCGGGATCAGGTACCCCAGGTCATTCATCTCTGTTTCTATATCGAGAGTCAACACTTCAACATCAGGATGAAAATGATGGATCTTTTCCAGGCCCTGTTCGCTTGCCAGAATCGATAAAACTTTGATTCGGCCGACTCCATAGTTTTTCAGGCGGTCGATTGCGGCGATAATGGTATCGGCCGTGGCAATCAAAGGGTCACAGAGGAGGACTTCTTTGCCCAAAACGTCCTGAGGCATTTTAAAATAATACTCCACTGTGTTATTGATGAATTTGTCGCGGTAGATACCGATAAAACCGGTGCTGGCAAAGGGGATCATGCTTAAAGCAGCATCCAACATGCCATTACCAGCTCGCATCACAGAGACCACAATGGGTGGGTTGCTGATACGATAAGCCGTGGCTTGAGCCATCGGGGTTTCGATGCTGATTTTTTCCATATGAGCCCAGTCTTTCATGGCCTCGTAAACCAGAATCTTTGTGACTTCTTTGATCATTTCCCGAAATTCGTGCGAGTAGGTATTGCGGTCACGCAGATATCCCAGTTTATGACGAAGAAGGGGATGATTGATAACTTTAGTACGTAGTTGCATTGAAAACCTCTAAAATTGAAAATTAGAAAACAGTTCCATCACTTTGAATTTTCAAAGGAGGAGACCCATCAGGACGAAGACTTTGAGCGGCTTTGCGACCCGCCCACCACGTGCCTCCCTCAAGCACCTTTGCCAAAGGGAATTCTGACGGATCTTTGTGAAGTTCCTTTTGCACAGCCTGACCAATGCGATCCAAAAGGCTCACCGTTAAACCTCGCCACTCGACAATGAGTTCTGAATCAGGGGAGTGAGCGATATCGGCCAGTTTGGGATCTTTTAAAGAGATCAAGCCACGATCCAACAAGAGGCCGCCATTGCGATACTCTGCGAGGCCGGTCAATTGATCGACCTCAGTGAGTTCGAAACCAGCTTCGGCCAAAGGCTCCATCAAGGAGTAAGTCATCCACTGCGAAAGTTTATGGAAACAAGCTAAGCCTCCGGGGATTTTGCTATACTGCCAAGTATCTCCAAGGTTCACACCGTCAACTTGCAAACGGCCCGGCCAGATATCACCGAGGCCATCTAAGACAGCGCGCAGAAGTTGCGGGCCCGTGACCTTCATCCCGTATTTGGCTCTTAAATAATCAACCAGGCTGCCGGGACGTCCCAGTGGGAAGATATTTCTTTTTTCGGATATAGTGCGACCCAGATTTTGCAGAAGCTGCAAACGACCCTCAACGCCCACCAAAGGATTGCGTTCACTGACTTGAAAGATTTTGCTTAAAGCCTCGCGACTTAAAGTCTGCAGTCCCAGATCGGTTGCTTGAAGTGGCTCATCCAAATCATCCGACAAATAGCCAATGATGAACAGATAGAAGCTGGCAATTCCCAAACCTTCGGAGCGGTTAAAGATCTTACCCGTGCTTTCTTCCTTAAAGGACCAGATGTTTCCGGCGCCTGCATCCAGTAAAACGGAGGGAATGACCAGATCAAGTTTGATACGGGCCTGCTCCAACGGATCCAAATGTTGAATACGTTTTTTAAGCCAAAGCGTGCGATCGACATTGCCTGCACGGAAATGCCCCCAGCGTGAATGAAACGGGATATTCAATTCGGGATAGTTTTCACGAATGACTTGCAGGACATAATTCACGACTGCCGGCATCTTTTCCGGATGATAGCGAAAGTGAGTTTGATCTTGAATCGTCAGATCCAATATTTTTTCAGCACTGTGACGGACGGCCCGCGGGGAGAGTAAAAAATCAACGTCAGCCACTTGATCAGTCATGTTATTCATCGATACCTCGCCCTTGCACCATGGCCAGTTCTTCCAAAGATTTTTGTGCGCCGGTATTAAAATACCCGGCGGCTTTTTTAGCTTCCATTTCCACCTGGGCGTCAGCCGGAATCAGATAGTCAGGAATAGAAATGCGATTCACCACCGTGATGCCACTTTTGATAATCGCATCGTATTTCATATTGCTCATGGAATGCAGATTGTGAATTTTCGTGATGCCAAAGAAATTTAAAATGTCTGGCATCAGTTCCTGAAAGCGTGCGTCCTCGACCCCTGCTACACATTCTGTGCGATGGAAGTAAGTCGCCGCGGAGTCACCGCCGACTTGACGTTTACGGGCGTTGTAAACCAGGAATTTTGTGACTTCACCCAGGGCACGGCCTTCTTTGCGATAGTAGGCAATCAAGCCTACGCCACCACGTTGTGCCGTCCGAGCCGCATCTTCAATGCCATAGATTAAATAAGGGCGGCATGTGCAAATATCAGAGCCGAAGACATCCGAGCCATTGCATTCGTCGTGCACGCGGCACGTAAGTTCCACTTCAGGATTTGCTAAATCTTTCGTGTCGCCAAAAATATAAACTGTGGTCGAACCGATCGGTGGCAGCATCACTTTTAAATCGGGACGAGTGACCAGCTCCGGGAACATGCCCCCCGTTTCTTGGAAAAGAATTTTTCTAAGATCACCTTCTTCGACTCCCAGGCGCTTGGCGATACCAGGCAAATACCAAACCGGTTCGATCGCCACTTTTGTGACTTTGATATCGCGGTTTTCGGTGATGATCTTGCCGTCAATTTTCAGACGGCCTTTGTCCAAGGCTTCGTTGATTTCAGGAATTTGTAAACGCGCTTGAGTGACCGCAATCGTCGGGCGCACATCATAACCGCAGTCATAGGCTTCCTTAAAGTGCATCGGAACGTCAAATCCCCAGGGATCCAGCGACACGATTTTGTCAGGGTCCTGCCAGGATGGGAACGGACCGATTTTCACCGGGCTTTCGGTATTGTGCAAATCAGGTCGGTGCGAAGTCGAATAGCGTTTCTGCGCAATCGAGAGAGCTCGATAGACGGTGTAACTGCCGCTGTGAGTACCGATGGCGTTTCTTTTTTTAGTATCCGTCAAAGAGCCGATAATGGGCCCACGCTCCAAAGGGGTTTGTGCTCCCCAGTGAATAGGCAGGCATTCTTTAAAGACGTGATCAGAGTGCGAAGTTAAAACGACGTGAGGTGATCTTTTGAACTCGTTCATTTATGACATCCAATTATTATCGTGTTGTTGGTCCCATTTGACGGTGACCTTTTTTAAGTTTGACCAAAAATCCAAAGAAGAAGTCCCAGTGATATCGCCGTGACCAAATTTTGATTCGTGAATTCCACCGAATGAAAACGGTTCCCGCGGAACGGGAACGCCGACATTGACTCCCACCATACCCGTGGATGCCAAAGAAATGACTTTCTCTGCCAAGGCTCCGGAAGACGTAAAGACCGAACAGGCATTGCCCATTTTCGACGAGTTTTCGATGGCCATGGCCTCGGAAATATCTTTGCAACGAATGATACAAAGCACGGGTCCAAAGAGTTCAAGTTTTGTAATATCCTGATCGGGCGAAACGTGATCCAGAATCGTTGGTCCCATCCAATTGCCATTTTCTTGGCCCGGTGGCGGTGACACTTTTCTGCCGTCCAATATGATTTTGGCACCTTCTTGCACGGCTGTCTCGATTTGTT
>JBCNNR010000029.1:0-48815 GCA_039594295.1 Bdellovibrio sp. | reverse complement strand
CAACAACAGTCAGCAAAGCTCTGAAGATCAATCATGACCTGACTCGCTATGGTGCCTTTGCAGAAATCGGCGCTGGTCAAGAGGTCGCCCGTCACTTTTTCCAAGCCGGTATGGCTTCCCAAACGATCGCAAAAACAATCTCTGCTTACGACATGATCGTCAGCGACGAAATCTATGGCCGTGAAGCCAATGGTCGCTACGTCTGTGAATCCCGATTAGAAAAAATGCTCGATCACGAGTATCAGCTTTTGATTGAACGCTTAAGCGGTCCCCGTGGTGGCAAAACTTGTTTCTTTTCTTTTGCTTCCACGGTGGCGACGGCTTCGGTGGGTTCCAATAAGCAATCCCATGGCTGGATTGGTGTGCGCTTTCAAGCCACGCCAGGCGGTCCTGCGAATGAAATCATTCTGCATGTGCGCATGCTGGATCGTCACCGCTTGCAACAGCAAGAGTCCTTGGGGATTTTGGGTGTTAATCTGATTTTCAGTGCTTTTTATGATTTGGCCGACACGGAAAACTTCATTCCGCAATTGGTGGAAAACCTGAAAGAGGGCCAGGTGGTTATCGACGTGATTAAATTCCAAGGCCCGGCCGTTGCTCACTTTGACAACCGCCTGATGAATTTGGAATTGGTTCACCGTGGCTTGGCGGAAGCGATCATGTTCTCTCCTAAAAACGAGATCCTGAATGTTTCCGACGCGGTCTATGGCAAGTCCCTGTTGATTCAACGAGGTACTTTCCGTCCGGTCACCACGACTCATATCGATGTTATCCAAAAAGGTATGGCGCAAATGCGTGCCGACGTCAAAACGATGGAAGGCAAAGATCTCGAGATCCTGCCCGTCATGGAAATGACGATGCACAACTTATTGACCGACGGCGATGTCAATGAAACCGACTTCCTGCAAAGAGTGGAAACTCTGACAAGCCTGGGTTTCTATGTGATGATTTCTAATTTCCGTTTGTTCTATACCTTGAAAAGATTCATTCGTCGCTACAATCAAAATATGTTGGCTTTGATCATTGGAGCGAGTCACTTGGAAAAACTTTTTCAGGAATCTCACTATCAAAATCTGGAAGGTGGATTGTTGGAGGGCTTGGGTAAGCTGATGGAGCAAAAAACCAAAGTTTACGTCTATCCTCACAAGACCGCTCAAATGTGTCTGACCACGAAGAGTTTCTTCCCACCGAACAACCTACGCCACATCTATACTTACTTCGTGGAAAGTAAGCAGATTGTGGACGTATCCGGTTGCGATGAGACAGCGGATTACCTGCACTCGGGCGACGTCATCAAAATGATGGAAGCCAAGGATTCCCGCTGGGAGCAGTTCGTTCCAGAAAAAGTGGTTGCTGCGATTAAATCGCAAAAACTGTTTGGCTATAAATAATCGAAGAATCTAACCCTACTCCGACGGAGTCGGAGTGAGTAAAGCACCTGGTTTTATTCGTCTTTGAGATGGTTTATTTCAGGTGTTCGTTTGCGCGAGTTTACGTGCGCGAGAGATGTCTAGTGCATATTTGCACTGTCGATGCCTAGTGCAGATTTGCCAGACAAGATAGCAATACAGAGTTTTCTTTATCGTTCAGATTCAAAGTCATTTTTGCTTTGATCATTTCTAATAGCTTCGTCATTAATGAGCGCCTCCTTTCATTGAACCAATATACGATAAAAACACCCAACTTCTCCAACGCATAATAAGAATCCGAATATGCACAAAACGCATACTAGCCAAAGTTTTGAGGGCTTCCATCCGGTGGAGGATGGTTTTCTCACTGAGTTGTCGTTTAATTCTCATTGGGCTTTCATAAACGAGAATGACTTTCAAAATCTTGGTCTTCTGCCCACAAGCTTTTTAACCTAGTACCGTTGGAGGTGCCCGTGAGCCTAGTGCAACTTATCTCTGGAACCGAATGCAAAATCTCTGTCGTTACGATGGAAACCCTGAGTCTCATCAACGGGATTTTATCCCAGTCCACTTCCCGCCAGGAAGTTTACCGCCTATGCTGCAAAGCCGGCATTTGCCCCGTCACTCTTCTCCGTCCTAAAAGATAGTCGCACCCGTATTGGTTAAGCGAAGAATCATGGAAGCGGTCTTTTGGCAGACCGCTGCTCCCAACTCTTTTTCAAAATGATTTTGAATTTGATCGTAGACCTTAATTAAGGTCAGAGCTTTCTTTTTTCCTTCGGGCCTCAGCTCAATAAAAAACTTTCGCGCATCCTTGGGATCTAAAACTCTTTTGACCCAGCCTTTGTATTCCAGGTGTGAAAGGATATGACTCATATTCCCCCGTGAAGTTTTAAATTGCTCAGCCAGATTCGAAGGACTTAGATCGGAGCGTCCTTCAAAAAACAGGGCCGTAAGGACCAATCCCTGCAGCAGATTGACGTCTTCTTTCTTAAGCCTTTTATTCAAATACGGAATTGTCGCTTCATAGGCAGAGTTAATGGCGAACACCGGGCTGTGCTCAAGGTATTTTGAAATCTTCATGTCCCGATATTAGTTTAACTATTCAACTATTGATAACAAAAATTGTATCTTTCCGATTTTTTTAGTTCTCACTCGCCTTTATTCTTTCAAAAAAAAGGATGGCCCTATGACTGCCGAAAAATCTTTCGTTCCTTCCCTGGTTATTAAGTTTGGAAACAAAATCAGCCACAACATCACAGCAACACTGATAGGCGCATTGATTATTGCGGCGGTCGCTCAAATCAAGATTCCCCTGCCCTTCACACCCGTTCCAATTACGGGTCAAACTTTTGGGGTGGCCTTGATATCTCTGTTGTGGGGTAAAACTCGGGGATTCTCGGCGGTGGTAATTTATCTCCTTTTTGCAGTGACCAGCATGAGCTTTGGACCCACCAGTGGATATTTGATCGGAATGCTGATCGCGTCTTTTTTAATGGGCGACCTGGCAGATCGTGGGTGGACCAAAAAGTTCTGGAGCACTTGGCTTGCCGCTTTTTTGGGAAGCTGCGTGATTTTGTCCTGCGGGGTTTTGGTGCTGTCACTTTATATGCCCCACGATACCTTATTGCTAACTGGAGTTTTGCCGTTCCTTCCAGGGGATTTTCTTAAAACACTTGTGGCGTGCTTTATCGTTAGACAGGTTGAACGATGACACTGCTATCGATGCTTTTCTTGAGTGTAATTTCATTTGCGCAGACTCGCGTTGCCTTTATTGAAATCCGCGACAAAAATGGAAATCTTCATCAATTGGAACCCGGTGGAAGATTCGCACACATTGCGATCAGCTACCACGGGCAATGGCTGCACACTCATCCCTATTATGGAGTTGAGCTGATTGACACCGCCACACTCGAAAAAATGGGCTTATTAACTTTCGTCGAAATCCCACGACAGGCGGAACTAACCACTGAAGAATTACAGAAGTATTTGGGACGCCCTTACGATCACGGATATTCCTGGGAGAGCGAAGGTTATTATTGCTCAAAGCTTGTGGGAAAAATTCTTCAGATGAAGCCAGAACCGATGCATTTCACCGCAAATGCCTGGAAACATCCGCCACGAGCTGCACAGCTCAGTGCGGGCCTTTCTCCTGATGATATTTTCCGTCAAATTCTGACACGGCATTATCAAGGAAAAATTATTCTCCGTTGCGAAACGATTTTTCATTGATCAGTGCCAAAGTGACTCTCAATTACCTGGCACTCCCCTTGCTATAGCAAGTCTCACCTTCGCTGATGAGGGCAACTACCACAGGGGGATTTTTTTATGATGATGAGAACTACATTTGCCGCTTTTATTTCTCTAGCGACACTGTTTATGACAGCCCCCTCCCACGCCCAATCGCATCGACCAGACGACTTGCAACGACGGGTTTATCAATTGGAATCAACCGTTCGCCAACTTTCTCAACGATTGGATCGCTTAGAATGGGGAGGTTCTGGTGGTGAGCAGTGGTGGGTTTGTTCTGTGAGAGATACGAATCTCGGTGGTGTCTATACGAACAAAGCAAAATCACGCCTTGAAGCTGCAGCGAATGCAATGAATCTATGCACAACCTCCACAAGTGTCGCAAGATGCGAAACACAAGCGGATTGTGAGCGCCTTTAATCCTTCGTTACTCATAACTTGGCGCAATACACTTCCCGAAGAAAAAAAACCACGGCTTTAAGACCGTGGTTTTTTGTTGAAACTTACAATTTTAGTGACGCGATGTCGCTACCAAAAGTGTGTCTTCACCTTCGGCGCGACCTAAACGCGGGATTGCAGGAATTCGATCAGGCATTGCACGGGTTGGCCGGAGCCGCCGCTGCTGCCGATGGCGCCGCTGGCGCGATCGGCCCATGCATAGACATCCAAGTGTGCCCATTTTTTGCCACCGACGAATTTTTGTAGGAACAACGCTGCTGTGATCGCTCCACCGAAACCACCGCCGGAATTTTTGCAATCCGCGAACGGTGATGATAGGTCGCCCCAGTATTTATCAAACAATGGCATGCGCCAGTTCAAATCACCCACGCGTTGACCGGCTTTGGTCAATTCATTTGCCAAGTCATCATCATTAGCGAAAAGACCTGCGATCTCGGCACCCAAACCGACTTTGATAGCGCCTGTTAAAGTCGCCACATCGATCACGAATTCAGGATCATCAGAGCCCTTTTGTTTGCAAGCCACGTCCAAAACGTCTGCCAATACCAAACGGCCTTCAGCATCGGTATTGTCGATTTCAACTTTCATACCGTTACGAGCCGTCACGATATCACCCGGACGGAAGGCATTGGCATCGACAGAGTTTTCGGCCAAGGCCAAATAGAAATCCAACGGACCTGGGTATTGGGATTCAGAAGCCCACAAAGCCAAGGCCATCACGCTGGCTGCTCCACCCATGTCTTTTTTCATCAAGCGCATCGCTGATGATGGCTTGATATCCAAACCGCCGGTATCAAAAGTAATCCCTTTACCAACGAAAGCGACAGGTTTTAGACCCGATTTTTTCGTTGGACGGTATTTCATATGCACCATGCGCGGACCATGAGCGGCACCCATGCCTACTGACAGATGCAAACCCATTTTTTCGGAAGCCAATTTCTTGTCATCCCAAACGGTCACTTTCAAGTTTTTACCGAAAGGCAGTTTTTTAGTCGCCATCTCAGAGAACGTTTTCGGATTCAAATCGTTCGGCGGCATATTCACCAAGTGGCGAGCCAAAGTCACCGCACGGGCGCGAATCGAAGCTTCTTTAATCAAAGATTTATCGAAATCTTCAGAAGACTTGATCAAAGACACTTTTGGCATATCCGCCAGGTGTTTGCCGTCAACGAATTGCCGATAATTGTAAGGAGCCATGTCCAAACCCACCAAAGCGCCCAACTCTTGAGCTTTCTCGGTTCCAAAAAACTCAATACGCAACGCCTTTAGCTGATTTGCTTTAAAATGCGGAACCAAAGAGCCGAACTGATCACGGGCCCAAGTATAAGAAGCCTCATCCAAAAGGCCATCATGACCCACTGAGTTTTTGCCCTTAGGACGCAAAATCCAAACCGGGCCTTGCAGACCGACGAAATAGTTAAAATCTTTGTCGTTCTTTTTGATGGATTCCATCTGCCATGCCAAAGCATGCTCTTCAACCAAGCCCTGAAGCTTATTAGCGTCATCGGCGCCCAAGAAATAGACGAAGCCTGTCATTTCATTTTTGGCTTTCAGTTCCTTGCCGATATCAAATGTTTCAATCCATGAACGAATTTGCAGCTTTGCGGATGCTTTTGGAGCCGCTGCCTTCTTTTTTGCCACCTAGTTCCTCACTTTTTCTTTGTGATTAAGACAGAAAAATCCCTAAAATAGTAATATGACGTGGACCGAGACCACAAACCTTAAATTTTGCTTACTCAATGCAGAGAATCTGTTTCTGCTCTTTGACGAGCCGCCAACGGCCGAGGTTCTCAAGTACAATGAGCGTCAATGGCAAGGTCAGTCCATTTCCATTTATGAGAATAAGTCTTTAAAAAAATGCGAAGATATCGCTAAAAGTCTCCGGGAAATTGACGCCGATATTATTATGCTCTGCGAAGTCGGTGGTTTTGAATCCCTTAAAAACTTCAACCATCTCTTTATGAACGATGCCTATTCCCCATGTTTGATTGAAGGAAACTCCGATCGCAACATTGACGTGGGATTTCTGATCCGCAAAGGGCTGCCGTTTTATTTTGATCTTCTGTCCAACAAGGCGCGCCCGATCAATTACCTCTACCCGCATGAGCGCCTGAGCCTCACCAATGGTTATCCGGTCAAAGGTGGGAAAGTGACCACCAGTCACAAGTTCTCCCGTGATGTGGTGGAGCTGCGTCTGTTTAAACAAGACAAGGACAAGCCGTTCATGATCGTCTTGCTTACGCATTTAAAATCGCGCCTGGATCCTGAGCGCATCGACCCCAATGGCTTTGAACGCCGCCAGGCAGAACTTCGCACCCTGTTAGAAATCTATCGTGAGCTGGAGGAAAAGCACCCGCAGATTCCTATTATGGTCGCAGGTGATTTCAATGGAAACGCCGGAATCTTAAATACGGACGAAGAATTTAAGGATATTTACACCTCTACGGGCCTTAAAGATGTTTTTGAAGTCGCAAATTTAAGTGCGGAAGATCGCGCCACATTCTATCAAGTAAAAAGCAGCGCCCGCACCGAAGGCCGCCAAATTGACTTCGCCTTTTTGTCACCGTTAATGCAAACGCTCCTTAAAGGTGGTTCTGCCAAGGCGTTCCGTTACCGCGACGAATTCGGCAGCGAACGCGGGATTCCACAAACCATGGAAGCAAAAATGCGCATCCCCTCCGACCACTACCCCATCATCTTCGAAATCGAAAATATAATTCTGCGCTAGCCCTCCTTCGCTAAAGCTTCGGCGGGCGTGCCCGCCGAGTTTTGGTTGCTCCTTCACACAGATTTAGTTATCTTAAGTTTTATGGGTATGCAGAAAACAATTGTTCCAGATTTCAAAATTTCAGCCAAAGTCGTTTACGTTCCTTCCGAGTCGAATGCGGAAAAGGGTTATCACTTCTTTGCTTATAAAATTGCGATCACAAATCAAGGTTCTGCCCCGGCTCAATTGATGAGCCGTCATTGGATCATCACCGATGCTTTGGGTAAAAAAGAGGAAGTTCGCGGTCCTGGCGTCATCGGTATGCAGCCTAAGATTCAACCGGGTCAAACTTTTGAATATGACAGTGCTTGTCCACTAAACACCACGACCGGCAGCATGCAAGGTCGCTATCACATGGTGACCGAAGATGGCCAAACCTTCACCGTGGATATCCCAGAGTTCTATCTGGTGGCTCCCACATCCCTCCACTAATTTTCTGAACTCACTTTCCGAACTGACTGCTGACAAAAAGGTCTAGTTTTTCAAAGCGGCTCTGGCAAACGCAAAGCTGCCTGTGTTAGACCCTAGCCACTCAAATGAGGAGGCCCGATGGCAGTATTTAAAACATTAAGAGACTTGCTAAAAATGCCTAAGAAAGAGCTGTGTCTGTGCATGGTTGTTTCCGAACAAGAAGGTGCCGAAATTTGGGTGAACGGTGAACAAACGGCCTTTCACACTCCCCGCATGGTCGCAATCCCGCAAAACGAAGACGTGGAAATTGAAGTTCGCCTGACCGGTCACCACACTCGGCGCGCAACCGTTCGCTCCCCACAAAAGCTCAGTTATTACTATTGCAACCTGGAGCGCGTTCCTCTTAGACTGGTACGCGATGAAATCGACTACTGTACCAATCTATAAAGAAACAAAACGCCTGATCCTGCGCCATCTTGAATTGTATGACTATGAAAATTGGTCACAAGCCTTCAGCAGTATGCGCCCACCACAAAGCGAATGGGATGAAACCAGTTGGGCGCTGAGTGAGTTGACCAAAGCGAAATTCAAAGAAAAATTAAAGAAAGAATTAAAACGTCGCGCCTCGGACTCCGCCTATGAGCTCAGTGTCTTTCGCAAAGACGATGGCATGTTGATCGGTCATGTGGCCATCGATGGTATCATCCGCGGAAATTTTCAAAATGGTATTTTAGGCTATCGTATCTTTAATAATTTCTGGGGTCAGGGATATGCCACCGAAGCCTGTCAGGCTGCGATGCAAATTGCTTTTAAAGAACTCAATCTTCACCGTGTGGAAGCGTTTATTGAACCCGATAATAAACCTTCTTTGAAAGTGGCAAAAAAAATTAAACTTCGTAAAGAAGGCCTCAGTGTTCGTCGCGTTTTCTGGAAAAAGAAATGGATCAATCTCTCCGTTTTCGCTGCGACCAGTGAAGACTACAGAATAAAGTACAAATTCCAACAAATGCGAAATAAATAAGACCTTTCGTCCATATCGGTGTTCTGCCCGTCGTCACTCTTAAGATTGCGTGCTGACACCTTTCCCAAAGTTCACTGGCAGTCACTCCTTGAGAGGATCAGAATCATATGCAGGATCTGATCCTCTAACAAAGGAGTTAGTTATGGCCCAACCAGCAACATACTCTCAAGCGAAATCAACTGCTAGCAATGCAGCTTCAAAACTGCAAAGCAGTTATAAAGAACTACAAGGAAGAGCCCGCGAAGCACTCGACACCTCTTCTGATTACGTTTCCGAACACCCTGTCAGCTCTGTCCTTGGCGCCTGCGCCGTAGGATTTGTAGCCGGCATGTTGATTCGTTCACGTCGCTGGTAGATCAGCAACGAGGGCTTTTCCGCGGCACCCCAGGGAAAAGCCCTTCGTTCCATTTCACAATTCGAAACTCTTAACAAAACAATTTATAAACTCACCTCGGAGGCGTTTTTCATGTTCAAAATCCTAACCAGCATTGCGGCTATGTTTATGGGTTCCGGTTCCTTGTTTGGCAAAGGCGCGGGTATTGATTTCAAAGGTATTCAAGCCAGTGTATTCGACGAACTCGCCGTCCGAACCAGAAAGCCTGTCCTTCTGGTCTTACTGGGATTTTGTTCGATTATCTTCTTTTGTGGTGGTGTGTTTATGGCCATCATCGATGCCACCAACCAGTATGATCGCAGCGGGCATATCTATGCGACATCGACTCTGTGGGCGGGAGTCATCTTAGCAGCTGTCACCATCGGTGGTTATGCCTATGTCTTTATGCACGAGTGGCCGGGAATTAAAAAAGTGAACGCGCAAAAAAAAGCGCAAGAGGAAGCCCTGGAAAGAGAACAGGCTCGCCATGGTTCACACAGTCCGTCTGATATAGAGGGCGCCATAGCAGCCCTGGTTATGGATTTTGTAGAGAGCCGTAAAAATAAACGTGAACACCGCTGGGCAGAACGCGAACAGCGTCGTGCTGACCGCGAAGCTCGTCGCGCCGCTCGCTTTGAACAGCGCGAAGCCTGGAGAACAGAACAGAATCGCTCTGCCGAAGAGCCTCCCCGTCACTAGTAATTTTTGTACAAGCGCCAGCCCTTCACCACAGCCGTGAAGCTGGCGCCACTGGATGAGTTCAACAGTGATCCAGAAAAAGCATAGTTAATTGGATCCACACTCGTGACGTTGGATGTTTCCACCGGAACATCAAATTGGAATTGCTGACGCTGCTTCTGCGAAATGTTTATCAACGGATAATAGGTGAAAATATCAAAGTTGTTTCTATGAGTTCTGAAACTTAAAGAACTTCCCGGTGGCAAATCCGAATCCGCAAAGAAAACAATCTCAAGTGTCGCCTTGGACGCCTTGACCGGAACCAATGGATCCATCTGCAGATACGTCGTACTGCGATCATTTTTGTTAAAACGAAAATCTTTTTCTGTCAGGGGTGCGTTTAAATAAATGCATTCACCATTACCGACGTCGCGAAAACGCATGATATCGCCACCAAAGACAGCGATGAACCAAAGCATTTCACTTTTTTGCGTGTACCCCGCGGGCAGAATCGGCGAACCTCCCGTAGGAGTTGCCAACAGAGCCATACCGCTTCCGTCTGCTTTCGCAATAACATAAATATCAAGACCCTTGGTAAAACTGCGTCCCAAATTTCTATCGACGCCACCGGCGCCAACCGTTCCCAACTGCAAGCGCAACTGAGTTGTGACTGGAAGAGTGCTTAAACTTTGTGGCCCCTGCACAATCACCGATGGCGCAAGCCCAAAGCCCTTTAGACGCAAAGTCGTTTTATCGTAACGATCAAACGTTAAACCCCGCTGACTGTAAGAATTTGAATTGATCACTGTGATTTGGTCCCCGCCCGCAGCCGGCTTTCCCGAAACGGAGGGCCCCAAACTGTCGACCAGGGCCTTTTTTTCTTGAGCTGAAAGACTGACAGGTGCGGGAGCCTCTTTTTTTGTACACGCAGAGAAGCACAAAACAGATGCCAACACTAAGATTATGCGATTCATTCGACTCCCACCCATGTTCCTTGATTTAATTCTTACTTATTGCAAGAGCCGCCCGCGCCCCCGCCGTCGCCGCCGCCGTCTTTACCTTGACCGCCACCGCCACCGTCGCCATCGCGACCATTGCCATCTGAACCACCCGGTGAACCACTATTGCTAGCGACTTTCATACAAATGACTTTGCCGGCGGCATCAACTCCGGTCATATAAGAACCGGTTTCGCAGAGCAAATCCGCAGAGGCCTGCGAAACGCTGCCGGTAACAATGGTGGAGTTGTTATTTTGATTGATCACGTTATTAGTCACTTGAGTGTTATAGTAACTAGCCAAAGCCACAGTCACCGTGTCGTTGATGGGACGAAGTTCCACGCCTCGCGCTTTAGATAAATCCGTATGATAATCGATCTGCACAAACACGTTCATGGCCTGCGCTTTTTGACAAGACGCCACCGCCGTTGCTCCACCACAAATAAGTTGCATTTGCGACGAGATCTTTAAAGGACAGGACCCATTCCACTCTTTGCAAGGTTTGCCTTGCAGATCATAAAATACATTCTTGCCTGAAAGCGGAACTCCCAGAGCGTCCACCAACTTAAAGTCTGTTTTGGTCGTGGAGCAGTTACTCGTATTCAAACAAGTGCTCAGTAAAGGATTTTCCGTCAACATCGCGCTTTTCAAAATGGCGGCCCCATTAATGGCATTCATGCGCACTTGATTACGCATCGACTCAACACCGCTTTTCGCTGTATAGACAGAGACATCTTTCTGCATCTTCACCATCAGCGTCGTCATAACGATGGAAAGGAGTGCCACCAATCCCGTCGCGACCAAAACCTCTACCAATGTAAAACCCTTACTTGATAACTGGTTTCTCATAACTCACCTCGCGGAATAATTTCGCGTTGTTTTAAGTTCTAAAATTCTAAATTTAAAATCTTTCATAGGAACATCCGCATTGACCACGTTCAAAACATTCTCATCCACGGCGAGATTGGGAACGTCTTTAACCACAGAAATCACCTGCCCAGGCTTAGCCGCCATTGGCACATAGAAGCGCACCACTTCCTGTCCATCCGCGGAATTCAAAGCAATCCAGCCTGGCTTGCTTAAACTTGAGGTCAGCAGCAAACGGAATTCAACTTTGACCGAGCCCATGTTCTGCGGCACGCGGCCTTGCAAAGAAAAATGTTTGTTAATTTCTTTAAAACCATCGTATCCCTGTTGAAACAGGTACATAAATTCACCGTCACCGACGTCTTTAAAGGGCTGAATCATGCCGTTCTTAACTTCGAACGCGCCCAGGGACTCACTTCTTAAAACATAGAACTCGGGCATCAGGATTGGCTGAGCCATGGGGGCTATGATCAATTTTGCTTTTTTCCCGAACTCTTGAGAAATAACGTAAAGCTCAACGGCGCCGGTGTAATTCGCCGGAGCCGCGCGCAGAACTCCGGATACTAAAAACTGCTCTGACAATTGGGCGCGCAACGGATTTTGCACTAAAATAGATAAGATTTGTTTCTTACCCAAGACCGCAACTTCAGATAGTTTTCCCATAGGAATTAAATCGACCGTGTTGCCATTTTGTTGAAAGCGAAAGCCCCGTTGCTGAAAGCCTTTCCCATTAACAATCAAGGCGTTGCTCACGGATGTGAACAGCACAAAAACAGTTAGAATGGTTAAAACTGACAACGACTTCATGAACTCTCTCTATGCACAAATAGGCTTGTTATTGACTAAATCCACTCCACGCATCAACTGCCCTGACGGACACGTCAGATTCTTAAGACTCTTATTGCCTTCCTGCGAACCGGAAAGTGGCAACAACGAAGTTTCAATCACTTCGCGCATGCCGTAAGCCGCCACTTTATTGGCGACCGTCGGAAATATTTCAATCTTAGTTACCAGATAAACTCCACCGGCATAAATACACTGAGGCACGCCTCGGTTACAGACTGCTTTTGCCACTGCGGAAACTTTAAAAGGACATTGCGCACTCCACGGAGCACACGGCGTGCCTTTGAAGGAATAAAATGTGTTGGAGGAAGCCACGGGCTTTGAGTTAGGCAATGCCAAAGAAAAGTCCACTGTCGTACCATTGACACATTTGGCAGTACCGAGGATGCAATCTTTAATGCCGGCATTTTCTGGAAGAGTCGCACTGTAATTCACCGCCACGCGATTCAACGCCAGCAGCCGCACATTGCCTTTAAGCTCTTCCAAATTGGAGCGATTCTTAACCACTTCCAATTGTTCGGTCATTTGGTACATCTGAGTTGCAAACAAATAACCACCCACACTTACGAGGCCCAACACCACCATAAGCTCCACAAGGGTCATCCCCTTGTTATTGAGTTTTTTGATTTGCAATTTCTTGAACACAATCCCCCCGGATTGACTTCACTTATTTCGCCGACAAGCGAATCACACTGCCATACTCCAGATTTATAAAAATATTATTTTTATAAACGACCGGAGTCCCCGTCATAAAACCTTGAACTGTCCATGTTTTTAAGACTTTGCCGTCCTGGGCACGCATCAAGCACAACTGATTCATCTCGCACATTTGCAAAAATGCCCATTCGGATTCAGAAACACGAATGGCCAGTGCACTTTGAAGATTGAGAACCTTAGAGTCGAAAATCTCGTGAGACCACAAGACTTTACCCGTATTCATATTGTAAACAACAAAGCCCGATTTTTCACCATGATAGTTAATACCAATAAGGGATCGACCAGGAATGAAAGCAGGAGAGGACTGACTCACTCCGGGAATTTTCACCTGCCAGGAAGTCTTTAGGGTTGTCAAGTCCACCGCCTCAAATCGAGAACCCCAAGAAGAAAAGAACAATTTCCCGTCTGCAATAGTGGCTGTCCCCTTCATCGCCCCACCGGCATCACCGCTCCAAAGAAGAGCTCCCGTATCCATATGAAAAGCAAACATCCGACCGTTATTGGCACCCACAAAAACGCGACGATGTTCCGGATCCAACGTGACACTCGAGTGAATCTGCTCTCCCACCCATGGACTTTGCCATTTGATTTCACCCGTTGTTCCATTCAAGCGCGCGATGTAACCATTCACGCTGGAGGTTTCGATGGAAACAAAGAAATCATTTTCAAAGAATGCTGGCGACGATCCCATGGCTTCAGCCAGACGAAGGATCCAGATCGGCTCCCCATTGGATTTTTTCAGGCAATAAAAAAATCCGTTGTAAGAACCAAAACACACGCGATCTTTGATCAAAATCGCAGAACCATGAATTCCATTATCGGTACGCGAGGTAAAAAATCTCCAGCGAACTTTCCCATCGGGATCAAATGCATAAAACCAACCATCATCGCCACCGACATAAATGCCGGAATCATCCACCGCCGGAGTCGCCTTGCTGGCACGATGGACGGAGTAATTGATTTCCTCGGAGGCCCACTGGACTTTGATGTTTTGATAATCCTTTAAAATTTCATTTGAAAAACCCTGACGATAGATATTTCCACGGTACATCCAGGTCACGTCTTGATCCGTCAGTACTTCACCACTCGCCCCGGAGCTTAACTGGGGAACCATGTGATAGGTTCGCGAAGGACTGCCGTCATGATAGATCGAGGAGCTTTGTTTGGAAAGCATGGGCAGATTCAGCAGCACAAAGGCGCCAAAGCTGACCGTGAAAGCCGTAAATAGAGTCCACTGAATAAGGGCGCGTCGTGACTTTACCATTGAATCCACTCATTTCGCCCAAAGGAATTGAATTTATAATTTCCGGTGCAGAAATCTTTGATATTTACGATTTCTTTAAATTCCGCATCAGTTTGACGACGAACCATCAAACTCAATCGAACATTCTTAAAATCCGGCTGATCCTTTAAAGATTCGCATGCGGCTTTTGCTCTGGAAAAATACAGATACGGTTCACAACGAATACGCATCGCTGAAGGCTGTAACCCTGATGCGAACTCCTCATAGCGGTCTTTGTACTCTGCGATCAGAATATGGTCGCACTCTACCCGGGCATCATACATGTTCAATGAAAGAACACGGCCCTCACCGGTGACCGCGGCATCTTTACTTAAAAGCAAAGGATAAAACTGTGCCGCCCAGAATATCAAAACAACGACCACCAAAGCCCAATGTGTCTGACGTTTTTCGACAAGGACCTTGCCGGAAGCTTCTCCCCACAACCAGCTGAGGGGGAAAATGGGCAACAAGCACGACATTGTGGTCGGATAATAGTAACCCACCCAATACCAGGACGATGCATGGAACAAAACAAAGAAACCAAACACCGTCCACGACATCCACGAACGACGTCCCAACAAAAACCAACTTAAACCCACTTCCAGATAAATAACTGCGGAGCAGGCAATCACCACCAACCACGAGGGCCAACTGCCGACATCATAGATCGCCCCACCGGTCATCCACTCCAAATTGCGCAGCTTCAGTAGGCCTGCGGCACAATAGAAGGTCACAATCAAAACTTTGATGAAAATTTCTTTGCGAGGGAAAAACAAAAAAACCGCGCCGATAATAAACGGCATATAGTGATAGTTACCCATCAAGCGGTAATCAATCAGCAGCAAGCCGTACTTAACCAAAAACAACGCAAGCAAGCCAAAATAGGCCGCGCGCAATCGCCCTTGCCACATCAAAACAAAAGTGACGACAGCGAGCCCAAGATAAGCCCACAAAGAAACCATGGCGGCCGTTCTATTGGGAAATCTCCAAAAGGAGCAGTCCTCCATAAAGGACCAGCACAACGGCGAAGGAGCCGTGTTCATGTAAAAATCAAAGGCGACGTTGTGATTCCAGAAATAGAAAGTCAGAAAATGAACCACTACCAAAAAAAATCCATAAGTCCGTAACACCCGGCTTTGCTGAATTTCTTCGATCTGGCGGTTGAGATAGTTCAAAATCATTTACTGGCCTGATAAGTCCCGGATTGTTGCTTCACTGGGGCGCCGGTGCAATTTTCAAAAGTGGTACCGACCAAAACAACTTTATTCCAATCGATATTTTCAAACTTACAATTCTTGAACTTGGAAAAAATGATGCTGGCACCTTTCAGCTTCACACCATCCCAGTGCACATTCTCTAAAGTCACTGTATCCATTTGCATGGCCCGTGCATCGACATCGATAAAACGCACGTCCTTTAAAACGGATTGTCTAAAGTGCGATCCGCGCAAATCCACATGTGAAAGCCTGACGTCATTAAAACGGTAATCAGTGAAATAAGCGCGGGAGAATTCACTGTGCTTAATATTCAAACCATTCCAACTGCCGTGCAGGAAATTGACGTTCCCGGTTTTTAAAGTTTCGATATTTTGATCTTTGAAATTTTCTTCAAAAAGAGTGACTCGGCCGAACTCTCCGCCACTGCGAAATTTTTCAACGATTTCATGAGGAGCTTTCAGGCGATCTTCGGGAGCACAAAACGCATCCGCCCACACCATTTGCGGCATCAGACTCAGCATCGAAACGGCAAACATTGATAGTGTCCGGATCATGTCTTCCCCCGCTGATATTTTATGCCATTTCACAGGGTGAAAGAATGACTTTTCAAAATATCCCCGCAGGAGTCCAGTCGACTTCTCGCTTTGAGACAGTTCACTCCACAAACGTTAATAAGAGGTAATCCTCTGGGGGTTTAAGCCACGACTTTGATCGCGATAAAGACGGCGACGGATTCCCTGTTCGGACCTTGTTCACTCATGGAGACCGCATGAACGTCGTCCATGTGCCTTCTTCTGTTCTTTGATAAATAAAGCGCTCGTGCAAGCGACCATTGTGACCGAACCAGAATTCGATTTCCGTGGGAATAACCAACCAGCCACCCCAGTGCGGAGGACGTGGGATTTCCTGGCCTTCGAATTGTTTTTCATACTCTTGCACACGACGGGTCAGATGATCGTAGTCTGGGATCTCTTCGCTTTGATTGGAAGCCCATCCACCGATTTGGCTCAGACGAGCACGGGTTTTCCAGTAAGCATCGCTTTCTTCAGGGTTTACTTTAACCGCCATCCCCGTCACGCGAACTTGTTGCCAGATTGCTGGCCAAAAGAAATTCAAGCACACATTGGGATTGCCCTCGATATCGAGACCCTTATGGCTATGGTAGTTCCCATAAAAAACAAAACCCTCTGGAGTTCTGTCTTTCAGATAGACAATTCTCACAGAGGGAATGCCCCTATCATCCACAGTCGCAACTGACATCGCATTTGCTTCTGGGATTTGTTTTTCAATCGCCTCTTTGAGGAGGCGATCAAAATGAAGATAGGGGTCAATAGTTAGATCAAACATCGTGACTATTTTTTAGCTTTTGCAGCTGGTTTGTCAGCTTTTACGATATCCATCAATTCAACTTCGAAAACTAGAACTGAATTTGGTGGGATACCTGGACGACCTGAAGGACCGTAAGCAAGTTCTGGTGGGATGAAAAGTTTTGCTTTAGAGCCAACTTTCATCAATTGAAGAGCTTCTGTCCAACCTGGGATCACGCCACCAACTGGGAATTCAGCCGGTTGACCACGGTCGTAAGAAGAATCGAATTGTTCACCGTTCGTCAAAGTCCCTTTGTAGTGAACTTTTACGACGTCTTCTTTTTTAGGCATCGCGCCTGTGCCTTCTTTTTCCATGATGTATTGAAGACCAGAAGCAGTTGTTTTTACACCTGCAGCTGATTTGTTTTTCTCAAGGAAATCTTTACCAGCTTTAGAGTTTGTTTCAGCAGCTTCCTGCTGTTTTTTCATCGCCATTTCTTGAAGTTTCATCATCGCCGCTTGCATGTCTTCTTTGGTCATTTCGTTTTTACCAGCAGAAGCATCTTTCAAAGCTTGCGCCAAAGCGTCAGCATCGAAGTCGATGTTTTGTTGTTTCAAGTTACCGCCAATTTGTTGACCGATAGCGTATGACGCTTTTTTGATGTCGGTGTCCAATTTCACTTTTCTAGTGCAGGCAGTGGAAAAAGCCATTGCAACAACAAGGCCTCCAAGTACTAACTTATTCATTCTATCTCCCCATTCAAGGTTGTTTATTATTCACAGACCTCACATCTTGCGCTGATTTATTGAAATTTCAAACAGATGATGCGTCCTGACACGCGCGTTCTTTCGCGAATGTAAAGTTGGACCCTTAAAGAGGGTTGAGGAAGTCTTCGGAAATAGCTCCGTAGAGTGTTTTGAAATTCAGGGGCTTGGCGATGAAGCGGAGCGACCCCAGATCATCGTTTCCTTTGCGGCTAAAAGGCGCACTCATTTCGGTGCAGATATAAATCTTTACGTGGGGATATTTCTTCTGCACCACTTTTAATAAAGCAAGCTCATCCATATCGGGTGCATTGACTTTAGAAATCATAAGAAGGACAGGACTGTTCCCAAAACTGTGCAATTGTTTCAGGCATTCTTGAGCGTTCGCGGCGAGATGAAAATTGAAACTCAGCGCAGAATTATTCTGCGACATCTCCTGTTTAAACAAATCCAGGAGTGCTGTTTCGTCATCTACGAACAACACGTGAACCATTAAATTCAGCCCCACAACTTACGTGATTTTAGGGCCTTAGATAGCCCACTACAAAAGTGTGCTCCGCGATGCATAATTCAGCAAGTGTTTCTTACGAATTTTGCCCGTTAACTTCGAAAAAACTCGGGAAAATACACATATTTGCCTTCCTTTGCGTGTTTCGCAAAGTTCGGTGTCAAGGGCTCGTCTCAACGTGAGAATTTCTAGGTGTCTGATTGCCTCAGAAGGGCTCCTCCGGGCACAATAACAGCAAAGGAACTCACATTATGATCAGCCTGCTTTTTGTGTTCTTGATCTCCGACCCGGCCCACGCTCAAGCCAAAGTTAAAAAACTCAACACCAATATTTACGAAGCAGAACCGTCAGCAGAAAAACCGAAAAGCTTTACCGCCAAGGTTCGTGTCGTTCGCGATATTTCAGATGAAGTTGAAGTGTTTTTTGACTCGGATGAAGCCCGCGGAGCTTACACTTTGCCACGCAAAATTTCTGGCTATGCCACGGTGCTAAAGACCTTACAGAACTCCGAAGCCCCTGGCGGCTCCCCGGTATCGGTCACGGCGGACTCAGAAAAACGAATCTTGAGCGTTGAAAAAGGCGCGGGAGGTTCGGGATCTTCTTATCACAAGAAGAGTGAGTATGACCCAGGACAAATTCCTGACATCTAGCATTACCCTTACTTGCCATCCCCAATGACAAGTGAGACTTTTCCTTCATGCGAATTCTTGTCGTTGAAGATCAAGTTAAAATGGCCAACTTCCTGAAAAAGGGATTGAACGAAGTGGGATATGCTGTCGATATCGCGGAAAGCGGAACTTCGGCAGAGTCCTACATGGCTCAAGGCGATTATGACTTGGTGATCTTGGATGTCATGCTCCCCGATCAAAATGGTATCGATACAGCCAGACATCTTCGTCGCGACGGATACGCCGGCCCCATTCTGATGGTAACAGCCCTTTCCACGACCAAAGATAAAGTGAATGGCCTGGATGCCGGAGCTGATGACTATCTGACGAAACCCTATTCTTTTGATGAGTTGCATGCACGAGTCCGTGCGTTGCTTCGTCGCAAAGGCGGCGCCAACGGTGGTGCTGCGATAACTAATATTTTAAAATATGCCGACCTGGAGTTGGATCTTTTGCAACGAAAAGTGCGCAGATCCGGCCAGGAAATTTCTCTGACCACAAAAGAATTTGCGCTGTTGGAATACTTCATGCGCAATCCGGAACGACCCCTGGGGCGCGTCTCGATTGCTGAGCATGTTTGGGATATTCACTTTGATTCTGAATCCAATGTGATCGACGTGTATATCAATCTTTTGCGTAAAAAAGTCGATGCTCCCTTTAATAAAAGGCTCATTCACACTGTGGTAGGAACTGGCTATGTTCTTAAAGAGTCTCCGTAAATTCTTTTCGCGGCTGAGCATCCGCGTTCGTCTCTCCTTGATCTTTGTGGTGTTCTTTGGCGCCACGACGATCATCTTTAATATGTTCATTTTTAAAATGTCCATCGACAATCTTCAGCAGGATTTCGATGATGCGCTTTTCAACTATTCCGTCGACGTCTCTGAAGGGGTGGAAATCGGAGTTAAGGGTGATTTGAACTTTCCTCCCCTGCGCCTGGATCATGGAAAAATTCTGCCCTTTCCCTTGGGTACGGCCTTGATTCAAGTGCGCCACAGTTCGGGTGCAGTTCTGGCTCGTGTGGGAAATTTTGGTGAGTTCAATCCACCTTATAAAAAAGATTTCGAACGCATCTGGGCTGGCGAAGAAGCCACCTATCGCACCATCGAGCACATCAATAATATTCCCTCTGCCGAGGCCGATTCTTATCGTCTGATTTCATTTCCTTTGGATAATGCCGCGAAACCGCAACTGTTACTGCAAATCGCAGTGCCGATGACATTGCTTGAAACACAAATCAGCAAACGTCTGACATTGCTGGAAATCGGTATCCCGGTGGTGCTTTTGATTGCGACTTTTGCTGGAATGTTCCTGTCAGCGCGGGCCCTGGCTCCTGTGAATCATATGATTGATATCGCCAAGGAAATTAAAGCGAGCGAGCTTTCCCGCCGCGTTCCCATTCCCGCAGCCAATGATGAAATTAAGAAACTGGCTTTGACGTTAAATGAAATGCTGGATCGTATCCAACAGGCATTCCAATCCCAAGAGCGTTTTGTTGCCGATGCCTCTCACCAGCTACTGACTCCTCTGACCATTATGCGCCAGGAAATTGAGCTCCTGAAAACGCAAAAGCAAATCGATGTCGATCAATACACTCGCAGCGCTTTGCAAGAAGTGGACAGCCTGGCCAATATCGTTCAGGAAATGTTATTACTAGCGCGTGCCGATGCAGGATTGGGCGCTTTAAGACTGGAAGAAATTTCTTTAGAGGAGCTGGTGTTTGAAGCACTCACACGTTGTGAAAAACTTGCGAACTCCAAGGGTATCAAACTAAAGTTCAACATCAACAATGAATCCAAGGTCGACCACAAGAGTGTTCGCGGAGATAAAGATTTATTGGAAAATCTGGTCTTTAATATCATTGAAAACGCGATCAAATATTCACCGAACAATGAAGTCGTAACGATCACTCTTGTTTGGCACGATCAATACAGTCAGTTATTTGTCGAAGATAATGGCCCGGGAATTCCCGAAGACAAATTGCCGTATATCTTTGAGCGTTTCTCTCGCGGAGCTGCGATGGAAAACCGCGTAAAAGGGTTTGGTCTAGGTCTAGCTATTGCACAAAAAATCGCAAATCTTCATGAGGCCAAGCTAAGTGCGAGTAATCATGATGGAAACGGCGCGATATTTTCATTTGAAATTAAAAACATTTAATATGTTTTTAATCAGGGTTTTAACTTCCTTTGCTAGGCTGATCTTGTTTCCGATTAAGGAAAACATAAATGAACCATTTGGAGGTTTTATGAAATTGGTATCTCTAGTATTGTCTGTTGTATTCGCTGGTGTTGTTGCTCAAGCTAACGAAACTGCTGCTCCAGCTGCTGCTACTACAGCTCCTGCTGCTGCAACTACTACTGAAGCTGCTCCAGCTGCAAAAGCTGATGCTAAAGCTGACAAAAAAGCTGCTAAAAAACACGGCAAAAAAGCTGCAAAAACTGAAGAGAAAAAAGAAGAAGCTGCTCACTAGTTTGAGTACTTCGAGCTTAGCTCTTAGTTAAAAAAGGAACCTTCGGGTTCCTTTTTTTTTGCCCAAATCCCTTTTGGAGATTATAGGAGCCAGAGGCAGATGATTGCGACTGTCGTTGGAGCCAGTGCTGCGATTAACAACTTCAGGGGTTTAATGCCGCCTGGGAATTTGTGACTGAGGACCGAGTAGCCTGCGGCGTTCGGTGCGTTGGCGATGATGGTCAATCCACCACCGGCTAAAGCACCTGCCACCAACGCGTATTTACTGGAATCAGACAGATCCACTTGCGAGCCCAAATATGTCAAAGCGGCATTGTCGGTGATAGCCGTCAATAAAGTGGCGCCTTTAAATAAGACAGCATCATTCATTTTTCCCAGTAACGGAGCCAACCACCATTTTTGGAAAGAACCAAATTGAATGATCCCTCCCAGAAACAAAGAAACCAAAAGACTTTCTTTCAAGCGCAAAGTGTCTTGATAGCGAACTGTCACTGACGCCACCCCCAGGAACAACAGAAAAATTCCCAAAAAGGCATTGCGATGATGACCTGTGATCACAATTCCCGCAAGGAATGCCAAATGAATCAACGTGACTTGCCAAGGAATGGGCGCTTGGGATCCGGCCAATCGGGTTTCCACTTCTTTTAAAGTGATACAGCCTTTTTTAAATTCATTTCTGAAAAGTAAAACCAAACCCACGGCATTCACCACGACTGCCACCGCGGATTTCCAACCCAAATGAGTGGCCACGAAACTAAAGTCCCATCCCCACTTTGATGCCACCATCAAAATCGGTGGCGCCGCAAACGGAGTCAAGGCCCCACCAATGGACACATTGACAAAAAGAACGGCGATCAAGGCATAGATAAGTTTATTGGATTCCTTCTGCAACATTGCATTGAGCATAAAGGCCGTGACGGTCATCGCTGCCGGCTCGGTGATGAAACTTCCCGCTAAGGGACCAATGACCATAACCACAGCGAGATCCGTTGAGATCGCCGGTGTTTTGAAAATTTTCTGGATCATCGAACTCAAGGACAAAATTCCCTGACGAGCCACTGTCAAAATGGGACGCGTTGAGCAAATCACCATGATCGCAAAAATAAAAAACGGCTCAGTAAAATCCAGGGAGTTTTGATAAGTGATCGCCGGAGTCCACCCCTCCAAGGCGATATACACCACCATAAAAAGACTTGCCCAGATTGCAAACACCGCTTCAATTTCACCGAACAGGTGCAACGCTCCCGCCGTCAAAGAACTTTTGGGAAAGTGATGGGACCATTGCAGAATTTTTCCCACCATAAAAGTGTGAATAACTGCAACTGCGAAAAAGATCGTGCCGAGAAGTTCGAGTGTTGTGTATGTCATGAGTAGAGTTTACTCATAAGATCTTAAATGTGTCTAAAAAAACTGCTCACCAGTTGCTGGATTTCATTTTTAAATTCGAGCTTATCTAACCAGCGCGAGGGAATCGCTTGGGGGCCATAAAAAGCGCCACAAAGCACGCCAGCCACCGCTCCACAGGAATCAGAATCATCGCCACGATTCACCACAGAGACCAAAGCGTCCTCAAGATTTTCATACTTCATGAAAGCCCACAGCCCTGCACACAAAGTATCAACACAAAATCCCGATGTGGAAAGATCCTGCCACGGAGTATGGGGAATAGCTTTTAACTTTTGATAAATAAACGGACTTATTTTTTCTGCCTCATTTAAGGCCACGGCGAAAATTTCTTGTTTGGTTTTTCCCGATAATGCCGCCTGCACCGTGGGAATAAAAACCAAATCTGTATCCACACAATGTTGATGACCGTGAGTCATTTTGGTTTGGGTGATCATTATTTCATGAAGTCCCAAAGTTTTTTCAGAACCATAGACTCCCACCGCATTTTCATTTAACAACGCCAACGGAGCCACGCGCATGATCGAACCGTTGCCTTGAAATTCATTGTTCACAAAGCCACAGTCACGCAAGGCTTTGCCTTCCTTTAAATTCTGCAAACCCTTGATGGTGGTGGTGCCAATATCAGGAGGATTGCTGGCAAACCACGCCAGCATCTCAGATTTCAAAATATCAAAAGAAATTTCCTGAGAACTTTTCAGCGAGCGCAAAACGCCCAACATCAAATCGGTGTCATCCGTGGCTTCGCCAGGAGCCCAATTAAACTTGCCCCCGCCGACAATTTCAGTGTGAGTATTCCATGCAGGTTGTGGAGGTAAAAACTCCCAAGGAGCCCCCAGAGAATCCCCGGCATGCAGCCCCCACAACATTCCTAAAACACGGTCTTGATAAGAAATCATTCCACTCCTGATGCGCCAAAATTTATTTTGGCACACTAGTGGCAGAGATTGGCATTGTCATTCATAAACTGACGCTGCGCTTGGAGTTCTCCATAGGAGTATTTGAACATATTCAGGTCACAACCGTTTTGTTGAATCAAAGATTCCACCGCTTGTTTTTCCGGAGGAGTCAGACCCAAATCCCAAATCAATTTTACTTTCAGCCATTGTTGCAAGTATTGGCAACGGTAAGCACGATTCGGCGGCATGTAACCCTGAGGCGTGTTATCACTCTTAGACATGTTTTCATGTCCATCTGTTGAAACCAGATGGAAGTTGTTCCCCATGTAGTTGGCATACAAGCAACGTGTTTTGAAACTCCACTTGTGTGCACCACTGATATAGGCGTTTTTCAAGGGAACAAAATGATCGATTTGAATTTCCGAAGCTTCTGTGACAGTCGCACCCGTGTAAGGCTCGTCCCACTGTCCGCTGCGAACCGTGCAACCCGCAGAGTTCATTTCTACAGGAACTTTAGAATCACGCACTAAAACCAAACCGCGTGTATTTAAACAAGAGTTGTCTTGGCTCGGGCGAATCCAACCGCCGAAATGCTGTTTGCGATCGTAAGGCTGACCGACATTCCCATAGTCTTCATCATGATGATCGAAATGAAGAAGAGAAATAACAGCGGCTTTAATCTCCATATTGGGAGCGGCAGCGTCAAATATTTCTTGAATGGTTTGGACGGGGTCAACAGCGGATTTATGAGAAGCAGGAGAGACGGAAAAAGATGGCTGCGTGGAGACAGTGTAAAACTCACTGAATCGCGGGTTGTTTCCACTCACATCAGAGAGTAGATCTTCCCTTGCATGCACACTCACCGCACAGATCGATACAAGCGCTCCAACCAGAAGCTTCTTCATCTCTTGCCCCTCTTATTAACAAGACATCCTTGTCTTGTATTATTTGGCGTATATAACCATTAAAGAAGGACCAAAGTACTAAAGCAACATTATTATTGTTAGAGTTCTGTCAGATCCCTTGCATTGAGGAAAAAGACTTTATGTTACGCGTCGGGCGCTTTCGCCACCGTCTCTTGGACGAAACATTCCTGCAATCCCACTCCGGCCAAGCCGCGCACTCCTTGGCGCCCTTCGTGAATCTGTGGAAAGATAAAAAGATCACGGACGTGGAGATGGTGGGAGCCTATCTTTTAACGTTTATTTTCCTGCGCAGACCCACTGATTTCCTGGGAGGCTTTCATAACTTGCCGCTTCCTAAAAGTCAGAACAAAGGAATCAGCGGGCGCATGATAGTCACGACCCTGCGCCAGACTTTGCCCGATGAATTGAAAAACGCAAAAAGTCTTCGTCCCCTTGAAACGGATGCTGATTTTCTAACCAGCTTCTGTGCCCATAGCTGGCGCTCCATTCCCTTTTCCGTGCAAAAAAGTTTAAGCGCCTGGAACTCCGCGCTTTATCCTTTGAATTTGCTCACCCACCTGCCCTCTGCTGATGATGTCTTACAGATGCAGGCCCGGGGGAGACGCTGTGTGAGCATGTTGTTGGAACCAGAGCAGATCCATTCCTTTGTGGAAGAAGGCCGCGACGTCTTGGGCTTTATCGTTCATGACCTGATCCATGCGGATCATTTCTTTCATGATCCACTGCGCGCTCAAGCCCAGGTTTTATTCTGCCAGAAGTTACTTGAAGTTTTAAAGCTAGCTGTAATTCAACACATGCTTTTTATCGACGACGCCTTTCGCAAGGAGTTTCATTATTTGATGTCAGATATGAACTCCGTTCCATTGCACCTTCTCAAAACTTTAAAGGCCATTCTTTTGGGATTCTATAAGCGCCAAAATGAGGGCGATATGAAACAAGCCCTTTCTGCAAGAGCGGAAATCCAATTTGCGGAGTGTTACCGCCAAGTTTTAAGCATTTGGAATTTTTCAGATGCCGAGTTCCTGGCGGCACAACGACTGAACACCGAGCTTTTCCAACACCCCGCCGACAGCGTGCTTTTAGATCAAGCTCTTGGTAAAAATCATTCGCCAACTGAAAACTATTTGGTAATCTAATAAGTATGAAACTTAAGGAACTCCTGGATAAAGCACAGACCCTTCGTCGCTTCAAAGCGGGCCAAGTCATATTTGAAGCCGGCGGCGAACCGCAAGGACTTTATAAAGTTCACGAAGGTCTGGTCAAATTAGACTCAACGTCATCCAGCGGAACTGCTCACACTTTGCGCTTGATCGGCCCGGATGGTTTGTTGGGATATCGCGCTTTGTTCGCCGGTGAAAATTATTATGCTACAGCCATTGCTGTGGAAGAATCCGTTCTCTCCTTCGTTTCAAAAAACGAAATTCTAGCTTTATTCCGTGACCAACCTGAAGCCGCGATGCAGTTTTTGGAATTCCTTTCCCGTGATCTGCGTCTGGCGGAAGCCAAATGGACCGGGCAAATGGACAAAGATGCGGCCGCCCGCATCGCTGACGCTCTTTTGTTTTTACAACAAAATTTCCCGCAACAAAATTGGACTCGCAAAGAAATCGCGCAATGGGCTGGCACCACTCCAGAAACGGTGATTCGCACTTTAGCCAATTTCGAAAAAGAAGGAATTATTGACCAGTCTTCCGGTCGCGCCATTCAGATCAAAAATCGCGATATGCTGCTTTCCAAATCGGCGGAAGAATAATTTCCACCTCGCAAGAAATACGACCTGACTGAACGTAAGGTCTCTTGTGTCTCGTCAGCCATAGCCGCGAGAAAATTCGTTTTACTTGTTCCTCCTGAAACACCGGGTTTAGCCTTAAGACAGTTTATCAAGGCTCAAACTCATAGGAGGATTTATGCTATCCCGATTGAATAAGGTCATCTTGGCATCGGCTTTTGCTGCCGGTTTTATTGGTTGCGCCAGCACGCCGCCCAATGTGGTTTCAATCCCTAACACAGCCAATCCGACAACGGAAATTGCGCGCACGGAAGAAATGCTGAACGAGGCCCGCGCAAAACAAATGAATGTTCTTTCTCCTGACAACTTTAAAGATGCAGAAAAATCCCTGAACAAAGCGAAAGAATATCAGGCGGAGAAAAAAAGCACCGACAAAGTTCTGGAACAAGTCGCTTATTCTCGTGCTTGGTTGCAACAAGGTGAGAACAAAGCAGATATCTCCAAAAAATCAATGGGTGATATTACCGACGCTCGCACCGGTGCGATAAAAGCCAATGCCCCCCAGATGTATCCTAAAGAATGGAAAAAACTGGAAAGCAAATTGCAAAACATCACCAAAGATGTGGAAAACGGCAGTCTAACGGCGGCTGATAAAAAAGGTGCGGACCTGGTAGCGGCTTACCGCCAAATTGAACGCGACTCCGTCGCTAAGCAATACCTGGGTCAAGCAAAAATGACAATCGACGCCGCTGAAAAAGACAAGGCCAGCGAAAAAGCTCCGAAGTCCTTAGCGATGGCACAAGGCAAGTACAATCAAGCCGTGACTTTCATCGGACAAAATCCGCGCAATACAGCATCCATTGCCAAAATCTCCGAGGATGCCAGCCGCGAAGCCGAGCACCTGGCTGATGTTATGAACAAAGTGAATGCCGGCAACTCAGAAGCTTTGGTATTGCAAAATGAACGTCAGCAAAAAATGATCTCCAGTCTGCACAAAGAAACGAAGGCCAAAGACAGAGAACTGACTGCGGCAGAAAAACAATTGCAAGTCGCTAAAGAGCAGGAAGCTGAGCTGGCAAGACAGCAAGCCCTGACCTCCACGGCTGACAAACTCCGCAGCGAACTTCGTCCCAACGAAGCGGAAGTCTTCACTCAGGATGGAAAAGTTATGGTGCGACTCAAAGGCCTGAACTTTGCGAGCGGCAAATCAAATTTGACACCTAAAAACAAAGCTCTTCTACAAAAAGTGGAAACAGCTTTAAATGATGTGCCGACTGCAAAAATCGAAGTGCAAGGTCACACCGATTCCACCGGTAACCCTGACGCCAATATGCGTATCTCTGAGCAGCGTGCAAAATCAGTTCAACAACAACTGATCGCGAACGGGGCTCCATCCAATCAGGTTGATGCCGTAGGTCTGGGCGAAGAGCGTCCTATCAGCAATAACAACACCCCTTCAGGTCGCGCCCAAAACAGACGTATTGACTTGGTAATTGAACCAAAAATCCAGGAGTAGTTTATGGCACATCTACCGGGACATGCTTGGCAGGATTTAAAAAAAGAGCTCATGGAAAAATGGCATGAGCTCACAGAGAATGATTTAGACAGCACTCGGGGAAACACTCATTCTATCGTCGATTTATTGGAAAAAAAAGTGGGCATGAGAATCGAAGAGGCCAGCGAGCGATTTGCAGAAATCGCCTCGCACTATCACCTTTATGATGAACCGGAGGAGGAAGATCAAACTCCGGTAGAGCCCAAAGAAGAACGCACGATGGAACTTTCTCCCAAAAAGCCCAGCAATCGTCCCGACGTCCTGCCCAAACCTTGAATCAAGGCGTCCCGTCTATAAGGCGGGACTGCGCTTCACGATTCACCGCCACAAAAGAACATGGAATCGAATTCAAAATTTGTTGTTGCCCCTGACTTTTTTTAATCAACTGGAGCATGTCCGCTTTCTTATCCTGCTTTTTCACAAAGACCATCAAACCGTCTTCTTTTAATTGGGCAAAAATTTTATCGGGCATTTCATTCGAACCGGCGGTAAAAATAATACGATCATAGGGGGCTTCTTGTTCATAGCCCTCAAATCCATCACCCGTAAAAACTTTGGCGTTGGTAATACGCATTTGATCTAAAATTCCACGGGCACGATCGGCAACTTCTGGAATGATCTCTGAACTGACCACCCGTCCCTCCGACCCCACCAGATAAGACATCAAAGCCGTGTTCCACCCCGACCCCGCACCTAATTCAAAAACTTTTTGACCGGGACCTAATTGCAACATGTCCAAAATTCGCAACACAAAACTGGGTTGCGAAATGGTCGAAACAAAAGTTCCTTTTTTATAAAGCAGCAACGGCGCATCCTCATAGGCTTCTTGCAAAGTGTATTCTGGAACAAACAAATGCCGCGGATACCGATAGTACGCCTCCACAACTTGCTCAGACAGCGGGAGTGATTTTTTCAAAAGTAAATCTTGATATCGTTCCATCTTGAAATCCTTATTTCCCTTGCGCCATAAATGGCGCAAAGGCACTCTTAACTTATGACACTGACACAACTGGAATACATTTTGGCCGTTGGAGACACGGGAAGTTTTAGCCAAGCGGCTCTTCGGTGTCACGTTACACAACCTACACTTAGCATGCAGATTCAAAAGCTTGAGGACGAACTCAATGTCATATTGTTCGACCGAACCAAGCAGCCTGTTCGTCCCACGCAAATTGGCGAATTGGTTTTAAAGCAAGCGCGTCTGATCGTCCAAGGTTCGCAACACTTAAGAGAAATCGTCGACGAGAATAAAGGTGCGATCAGTGGGACTCTCCGAATTGGAATCATTCCCACCTTGGCTCCCTATCTCCTGCCTCTTTTTCTTAACAAGTTCATGAAAAAGTACGCGGATGTCCACTTGGTGATTGACGAGTTAGAAACCCACGCCATCGTCGAGAAAATCCGCAATAACTCTTTGGATTTAGGAATTGCGGTCACCCCCATTGATGACATTAATATTTCTCAAAAAGCATTATTCTATGAGCCCTTTGTGGCTTACTTTGCCCCAGGACATGCATTGTTACAGAAAAAACATGTCGACGAATCAGATCTGTCATTAAATGAAATGTTATTGCTGAGCGAAGGACATTGTTTTCGCGAACAAAGTCTTGGTTTGTGCAAAAACAAGAAAACTCTGAACAGCGCTGCGAACTTTTCTTTTGAAGGTGGCAGCTTGGAAACTTTAAAAAAGTTAGTGGACCAAGGTGATGGTTTCACATTGTTACCTTTGTTGGCCACAGATGATGTCAGTGATAAAAAGCGTTTAAAACCATTTTCGACCCCGGTTCCTACCAGAGAAGTGAGTATCCTCCATGGCCCTCATTTTCAACGTAAAGCCCTTCTGAAGGCGCTCACGGATACAGTCGTGCAATCGCTCCCAAAAGAGATGCCATTGTCCCGCTCTAAGACTCAGTTCAAAGTCGACAATCCTTTGGGGCATAAAAGCTGATTTATGCCCTCTAACATATAGATATAGCCTATATATTCCATAGCAAAAGAAGATTATTCATTTCCTTGAAGTGGGCCTATTCTGTGTTTGTCAGAATTTCTTGCCCTAGGAGGACATATGAAATACGCAACACAAAAGGAATCCACCGCCCATACAACAGTCCATACTTTCAATAAAGCTTCTGCGAAAAGCCCCCAAACAGCTGCTCAAGCAGGCACTGTGGAAGAAATGAAAAAAACTCTGGCGGATGAGTATTTCTTGCAGTTAAAAACTCAAAATTTTCACTGGAATGTGGAAGGACCTTTGTTCTTTTCTTTGCATAAACTCTTTGAAGAACAATACGAAGAAATTTCAGAGTTCGTGGATCGCTCGGCAGAAATCCTGCGCGCTTTAAAGTCCCCAGCTCCTGGAAGCTTTCAAGCATTTAAAAAATTATCTGATGTGGAAGAGTGCACTGAGGAAAAACTCAGTTCGACAAAAATGATCGATATTTTAACAGCCGACCACACCACTCTTGCAGAACTCTACAAAGCCCGTCTGGAAACAGCGGAACAAGAAGAGGAGACGAGTGCTGTGACACTGTATGAGGACTTGATCACCTTCCACGAAAAAGCAGCCTGGATGATTCGCAGTCATCTCTCCTAGTGGCGCTGCTTTTGTAAACGCAAAAGGCACCTTGAAGGTGCCTTTTGTCTTTCAAACTTTAACAACGATCTGGTAACAGCAAGTTATACAACAAGCTCGATGATCGCGCGGAATCCGTGATTTCCGGCCATTGCGCCCAGAATATTCCTTAAAGAAGAAATGTTTTTCCCTTGGGCCCCGATCAATTTGCCGCGGTACTCTTGGGGCAATTCCACTTTATAGATCGTGGTTTTCTCCCCGCAGGAAAAAGTCACTTCGACTTTGTCCGTACATGATGTCATTTCTTTCACCACTGTCGCCATAATTGATCCGATTCGTTGACGTGCTTCATTCAATTGTTGCTCGACTGTCACAAAAACTCCTACTTACTACACAAGAAATTGTTGCTTCAAATTGCGTTGTCCGCAACTACCAGAATATTTTCTGGTCCTACTGTTCCCCTAATTAAATGTGAAAAGTATTCGGTGATACTCCACGAAATGTTCCCAAACATTTTAACTCAGATGGTTATTATTCAATTCAACAAATTTCGCGAGTTCAACTTTTCTTTTTCGTCGTTGTTGATTGGAATCATACTCCAACAACAAGAGGAGATTTCAAATGATGAAAAGATTTACGCAACTCGCAGTTATCGCCGCTTTCGTGACTCCAGTGTTTGCTCACGCAGATCAAGCCGAACTCACCATTACAATGGTTGACTCCATGGTTTACGCAAAAGCTGACGCTCCGGACTCATGCAAGCAAGTTAAACTCACGGACGAACAACAAACGTCTTTACGTGGTGCTTACTTTGATTTCGTTAAAGCTAAGAAGCCACTTCGCAAAGATGTGAAAATGGCTATGAAAGATATGAAACGTGTTTTCTCAAGCTCGACATCTACACGTGAAGATGCCGTGGCCTCTGAGGCAAACGTAGCTGCAAAGCTAACAGCCTTGGGAAAATTGATGGGTGATTTCCATCTGCAAGTATTCTTCGATATTCTTACTCCGGAACAACGTGATCCAGCAATGCGCTGTTTGGAAGACTTGAAATAGTCTGAACCGAAAAATCCAACCTATTGCAAAGGGCTTTTCTAACCGGAAAGCCTTTGCTCTTTCGCCCCCCGTGTCTCAAAACAAGACTTTTGCCTAGCTCCATAATCACTCCACATTTTTGTTTGAAAATGAAACTTAAGGATAAGGTTCTCATTTGATACCTTAAGGGTTATGGCGACACAAATATTTCTCCTCGAAGACGATCCCATATTAGGCAAGGCAATTCAGATGCAACTGGAACTGGAACAGTTTCAGGTTCACTGGGCAAAAACCTTGGCAGCGGGTCGCGAAATATTCAAAACTCATCCCCGCATAGATTTATTCTTGTTGGACGTCAATTTACCCGATGGCAACGGCTATGAATTCTGTGAATGGCTTCGTAACGAAGGCATCAATACTCCTATCATGTTTCTAACGGCCCGAACCGACGAAGAAAGTGTGGTGCGTGGCTTTGAACACGGTGCCAATGACTATATTCGAAAACCCTTTGGTCAAAAAGAAATCCTCGCACGCATCAAAAACCAACTGAATGATCGCAAACCGACTTTGGATCTCCTGCGTTTTGCCGGCCTGACCCTGATTAAAAATCAACAGGTTCTAAAAACCGAAACCAGCCTGGTCACCTTGAATCGTCGTGAGTTCGAAATCTTAAGGGTCTTCTTTGAAAATCCGGAAACCATCATTTCCCGTGAAAAACTCATCTCGAGTCTTTCTGCCGGGGAAGAACTATTCGATAGAACCGTCGACTCTCATATCAGTCACGTTCGCTCTAAACTAAGTAAAAACGGCGTCACCAATGTCAAAATTAACTCCGTTTACGGACAGGGTTATAGACTGGAGAAAACGTCATGATCGTACGTTCTTTATTCCGCCGAAACTATTTCATCTTTGTTTCAATTATCATCGTTTTCATCTTTATGGCCTTCGGCTCTGCGTGGCTGGTTTCCTATTTAGACCGGCCGGCCCAAGTTCGCTATGTAAAACCGCCGAATTACCTTTTCAGAAATTTATATGAACAATTGGACAGTGATCCCATTGTCGCTTTTCAAAAATTCCAAGCCAGCAACACCTCGGATAATTTCATGCGCTTTGAATTGATCGATGCCAATGGCAAAAGTCTGATTGATGGCGCTCCGGTTTTGCCTCGCGCCCTTTCCGAGGTTGAAATCAGCTCCCTGGTTCAGGACAAAGTTGTGCGTTTTGGTGAGATGGAGTTTGGTCCTCCGAAGATCGAAGTTTCTAAAACCAAGTTTGCCGGCGTCTATTTTGTTCACAGGTTTAATCCCGTGCAGTTTGGTGGTGGTCCCGGCATGCCTCCCCCACCTCCTCCCGGTGGCCCGATGTGTGGACCACATCCTTGTGGACCTGGGGGGCCTCCGGATAAAATGGGACCTCCCCCTGGTGGACCTATGGGCTCCTTCGTTGATCGTCGCAATCCCCTGTTTATCACCGTGGGATTCCTGATTATCTTCACCTTGGTCTCCGTTGGTATCGCATTGATTTACCAATTCTCTCGCTATCGTGAACGTGCCGAAGAAGCCGTTCATGTTTTAGGTGAACTTCGTCATGGCAATTTGGCAGCACGTTTGCCTTCGAAAAAGTTCGAAGAACTGGCTCCTCTGGTCAATGCCTTTAACCAAATGGCGGGCGACATTGAAAGCATGGTTGAAAGTTTACGCAAAGCCGATCAGGCTCGCCGTCAACTTTTGCAAGACCTGGCCCATGACCTGCGCACGCCCCTGGCTTCGCTGCAAACTTTCCTGGAAACTTTGCAAGTGGGTGAAACACGTCTGTCCGCTGAGAAACGCCAAGAGATTGTCTCTTTGTGCTTTTCGGAAGTGGAATACTTTGGCAAGTTGGTCGAAGATCTTTTGTTCCTGGCGCAAATCACGGAGCCTAAGTACTCTGCCGGTACGGAGGAAATCAACCTCCTGGAACGTGTTCAGGATCAAGTGACTGTCTTTAAAAATCGTTATCCCAATTTGTCCTTCAATGTCGACTGTACGATAGATGCTTCGAAAGCTCAGTTCATGGGGTCGTCGAAACTTATTGATCGCCTGCTAAGAAATGCATTTGAAAATTCGTCTTCCTTTGCGAAGTCAAAAATTCAGGTGAGCATTTCCAATGGGGGACCCAAATTGCAACTTTCCATCAGCGATGATGGTCCCGGCTTCAGTGAAAACGCCTTGAAGGAATTCGGACACAAAAAAGCCAGTCGCAGTCTGACAGATGGTTCGTCAGGCAAACGTATCTCCGTTGGAATCGGCTCGGTCATTATGAGGGAGATTCTGCAACTTCATGGTGGTGAATTAAAAGCAGAAAACATCATCACCGATAGTTCGAATCACTCCATTCTTGGTGGACGTGTCTCATTTTGGTTCCCCAAAGCTTAGTCCACAGTCCTTAAACTATTGCCCGCTATCTTCTAGATATAGAAAAGGCGGGCAATATGTTTTCAAGGTTACTGATCGCAACAGCAATCACTTTCATAGCTCTACCATCAGGAGCACAGATGATGAACTCCTCCCTTGCCGGAACTGGCTACTGGGGTGGCAATCAAAACTGTGCCTATCAACAACGTCCCGCTCAGGCCGTGAGCACCGAATCCGATGAGGTTCGTGACGCCAAAGAAGAAATTGCTGAACTCAAGCAAGAGATCAAAGAGAAAACCTCCGAAAAGAAAGATTATGACCGTAAAGTTAAATACGCTAAATCGGATCTGAAAAAGAGCATCTCTGAAGATTATGCCGAATTTATGATTACTCACATGGAAAGTGCTCGGAGCTGTTCCGAGTATATTAACTTCAATCAAGGAGATGACGGCGAAGTGATCTCTCGGCAAAGACCTCCAGACGGCCCTCCACCGGAAGGATTTGATGGTGCCCCCCCTACGGGTGATGCACGTCCATCGCGATCTGGTGGTGCAAATTCGAATATGTTAGAGGTCCAAGCTTTCTCCTTGCAAGAATGGCAAAGCTATTGTGATGCGCGCACCAATGGTTCGGTCTTCACCGCGGTCTGTGACAATGGAAAATTCCGCACCAGCGGCACGGGCAGCAACGCGTCTTCGTGTAAATCTGCGATCGGCACGCTTCGCACCAATGCTCAACAGGCCAACAAGCTTCAAGGAGAAATCGATCTCCTCCAAAGAAAATTAGAGCGAGCACAAGAGGACCTGAAAGAGGCCCGTCAAAATCCTGATTCAGAAGGCACGGTTTGTTTGGAGTGTATGGCTAAGAGCAACTCCTATAACTATGAACAACCCTCTTCCAACCTGGCAAATCTGGCAACAGGTGTACTCATGGGTGCTGGTGCTATGTACGCTGGTTACAAAACCAATCAAATGATCACGGATAGCAATGCGAATTTGGGTTATCCCACACAAACTCCCTCTGTAATGAGTTACGGTTATCCTTACATTGCCCAAAGTCTTTATGGTTTGATGGGCAATAATTCCTCAGGCCAAGGTGGCTTTGGTTGCGGTGGTCAAATGACTGGTGGAATGATGGGTCAGAATGGCATGTATAATATGATGGGCAACATGGGAAGCAGTGTCTTTGGCTACCCATCTAATATGATGAATAGCATGGCCAGCATGAGTGGCGGAATTTATCTCGGCTATTCCAATCCGATGTATAACAACTCCATGTATAACAATTCTATGTATAGCAACTCTCTGAACCCGTACTCCGCGTATGGAATGACGGGATATGGATCTGGCAATCTTAATACCGTGTACGGAGCGAATGCCTACGGTGCATACTCTCCCTATGCCTCGATGAACACTCTGCAACAGCAGCTTGCGCAAATGAGCTACCAATTAAGTGCGATGCAATCGATGACTGGTAGTTACGGTTCAGGATATGGAAGCTATGGATATGGTTACGGCACCGGAAGCTATATTTCCCCGACAGGTTTAACAAATACGACAACCACGATGCCCGGTGGTGTCATCATGGGCTCCACTTACGGTAACGTGTACACATCTCCCTATGTCAGCACGGGTTCAAGTACAACAATCCCGGGGGTCGTGCCCATGTTCAACACCACCTCTGGCACTACCACCACAAGTGGCTCGATCATTTCAGGAACGGGCAGATAATAACGTTAGCCTCTATTTCTCCTATCCCACGTCGCAAATGACGTGGGTCCTCCGGCCCATATCGCACACTTTTTGAAAACGTGAGCGCCAATTTCCGCTCTTGTTTCAATAGCTATACACCTTTTAGACACTCAGATAAAATTTACGCAGTTTTTGCCTTGGTACGCTGATCGCAACGAACACGGCAAAGGAGTTCGCAAGATTTTAGAAATCATTCTGCAATCGAACCGAAGTGCTGTGTGATGAAAACAACTGCAAAATTAATCCTATTATCTTGTCTTCTGACGACGTCTTTTCAGCTTTCCGCGCCCTTGGCCCATGCCGGTGACGGAGACAAATGCACGCGGGTTTTCGAAACGGCCCCCTCTGAAACCATTAACAAAAAGCCGGTCGTTGCCACCGAAAAAACTGAAACGAATCCCGTCGACCTAGAGAATCGCAAAAGTCCCCTTGCGCCAAAGCCTTTATTAGTGCGCCTTTTCACCAACCTCTATCGTTGGTACTTTAAGAAGGACACCCGCACATTCACAGAAAAGAAATTAAATTACCTCAGCGACTACGAATATATTAAAGAGAAACGCAATCTTGAAAAACTAGGAGCCGTACGCTCGTTCTTTTCGAAGGAATTTGACACTCGTATCTATTATACGGCAACAGGTGCACCTAATGCCCACGGCGAAATTCCCGTGGTCGATCCTAATTCTCGTGGCTTGTTCTTTTACTTCCACGGCTCCGGCACCAACAAAGCCAGCGGTGTGAATTTTGCCTATAAAATGAATAAAATGGCGGCGTTGGGTTACTCGACAATCGCTATCGATTTACCTTTTCACTCAGAAGGATCTCGCTCGCGAAAAATGACGGATCCTGTCCAGTTCTATGCAATGCTTCACAACCTCATTCACAAATATCATCATGAAGGCATGCCAGTCTATTTAGCTGGTCACTCCTTCGGTCCTGATGTCGCCGCAGAATACTTTAAACGCTATCCCCATGATGAAGTGTTGTCGGGCGTGCTTATGATTTCTCCCGGAGGCTTCAATAAAGTTCTTGAAGATTGGTTCATGAACAAAACCGCCCACATGACAGCGCTTTGGGGCGATATGGTTACAAATGACGATGGCGCGGCTTGGGCGGGTCTGTTGTCCTCTGGGCATAAATGGCGAAATCCAGGTACTCCACAAAGCCCAGATCCCACGCTTGTAAATCCCAAAGTGAAGGTCAAAGTTGTTACCGGAGAATTTGAAGAGTACGTCCCGGGTGAACTTGATGCCCGTGGTCTGCCGACAAAGACACCACGAACTTACGATATGACCCAAGCGATCCATGATGTTCTTCGCGGCGCTGAAGTCACTGTCGAGCCAGGCGTTGGCCACTATATCTTTGAACATTTAGACAAGAACGGCCATGATGTCATCATCCGCTCCATGCTGGAGATGAACAATCAATCCTTGTTCAACGAAAAAGAATTGAAAGCCACTTCAAACTTCGGCCCTATGCCAGAGCCCGTTGAAGTCGTCCGCAAATACGCTCGCGATCCGTTCTTCAAAGCCTGGATAGATGCAAGTCAACCCGGCGGGCAACAGTCCTTGTTAACAATGATGGCTCAGGGCGACCTCGTTAACTCTCGTCGCGTGCTTAACAATTATAGTCGTTACGTGACTATGCAACGTGATAATGAAGTGATCGGGCACATCATCGACACCAAAAACTGGAACTCTGAATTCTACACTCAACACAGTGCCGAAATTGATGCTATCAACCCGCAAAAGCCACGCGTGTCAGATAGTTTATTGAATAAGTACTTCACCATGCTTGAGCAACTCCCTGAAGAAACCCGAGCAAAGCATGCGACGGCAAGCCCGGACACTTATAAAGTTCCAGAGAAGCAAGGACCTCCCGCCCATGTCCTTGAGAGAATGGAAAAAGAACGCCTTGAGAAGGAAAAACAAGCGCTTGCTGACAAAACTCCAGCAGCCTCATAAAGTGAGCACTGGCAAAACAAAAAGAAAAACCCACATTTGGATATAAATGTGGGTTTCAAAAGGAAAAATTAAATTTCACTATAAACTAGAAGCTTTGGGTACGAGCCACACCGCAACGGTTGTAGGCCGTCACAGAGAATGTCGCCGACGCCCAGTTGCTTGGCCAAGCAGAAGCGATCAAACAGTTATAGTTCACGCCACCAATGCTGCAAGTAAGACTTCCCACCCCTGCCCCATTATCGAAGATATACAAGGCACTGGAAGAAGCAGATGCTTTATTCAAAGTGAATGTCGGAGCAGATTTTTGTTCCAAGTTACAAACTTCAGTCACGTAGTCAGATGAGTAAGGATTGCTGACGGCAGGACGGAAACTGACTTTGATGCCGTTGCCATCCAGGTAAGTGGAAGTTTTATAATTGAACAAATAGATGCGTAAATCTTTTTGTGTCGTCAAATCACCGCGAACTTGCAACGATACATAGAAGTAAGAACCACTCTGTGTGATGTAACCCACGTAAGAAGCTGTCACTGTTTTATCATACAAAACCCAATAGTAATCTGATAGATCGCTGACGTTAGTGGGTTTGGAAATTTTCAAAGTGATGTTCTGTCCGGCAGTCAAGATGATCGGATTGCCATTCGAGGGATAATAAATATCACCAGAATAACCATCAGCAGACACTGTGCTGGAGCCATCTTCAGTATTGCCTTGAGAGCAGTTTTGAAAGCTCACCGTGACCAGCGCCAAAGCGACAACTGTGCCGCCTGCGATCAATGCTTTTTTAATTGTCGACTTCATAATAATTCCCCCGTGCCGCAATTACTGCATCGGCTAATTTTGGGAAAATCCTTACTAAAAAGAGTCAATTCACGAGACATTTCAGCAACTAACTCCTGTGTTTCCAGGAGTGTCCTCGAAAATAGCGTCTCATCTTGAGACTCTTTGCCAGACCAATTATAAAAAAACTTCGTCTCCATGGTCCTTCAACATTCCCCACCTAGGATGATCTCATGGGGCCTCGAGTTGAGGGACTCGACCAGTCCCGGCTTTTCAAATACTAAAAAAGGAGTACCAAATGAAAGTATCTAAAAAATTTCTGATGACGGCGATCTCGATTATTTCATTGCACACGGCCTCCATCGCCTTTGCTGAAGGAGGTCCAAGCCAGGAACAGCGTGAAGCCTTCAGAGCCTGCGCGGAATCCGTTGGTATGGAAAAACCAGAACCAGGCAAAAGACCCACAGCACCGACCGAAGAACAAAAAAGTTCCTTGGATGCCTGCATGAAATCAAAAGGATTTGAAGCGCCAACACACTTTGGCCGCCCTGACGGTGGGCCCCGCGGAGAAAGACCTCCGCAACCAAACGGAGGTGTTTCGTAATAAAATGGCCCTAAAAAATTATAAGTATCTTCCTAGCTTCAAGAGCCAACCTCATCGGTTGGTTCTTTTTTTGCGCATTACGGTGCGCCAGTAAAGTTGATAGACCAGGACGTCAGCGTTCCGCTGACGGAATCCGCCCTACCGTCTATGACTTTAAGAGTCCAGATACCTTCGCTTCGCTCCTGATAAAAGGCATTGGAGAGGAAGACGTCACCGGTATAGTCATGAACGTTCGTTAAAGCATTGTGCATGTTCACCAAAATACTTCTCATCCCCGAAGGGGACGTCAACTCAAGCGCTAGCTGCGAAATATCATTATGAGTGATGCTGACCTTGACTCGAACACTTTCAATTTTTAAACCACTGCCATTGGCGATACTGATCTGGGAATAAGCGGCTCCAGCCAAACTGCCATCACCGATGGGAATGCTGATCGTCCCCGTGGAAACATAGCCTGGCTCTGTGTAAGATCCAAAGGAGCTCGTATAGTTTTTCGCCATCGATACGGCCGCATCCACATCCACTTTTCCAAACCCGTACCAGTTATGGAATTTAAAGCCTGCGCTGTTTGTTCGCCACGGCTGCTCCCAGGAATACCCGGAAGGAACTGCCGTACCCAATGGATGGGGAATAGTCCCCGTCGTCACATAGTCCATGGGCAAAGCTGTTTTCGCTAAAATGTATTTAACATCTCGCCACGTCAGATTTGGATTGGCCGACAACATTAAAGCCACCGCACCGGAAACCGTCGGTGTCGCTGAAGAAGTTCCGTTGAATGTCGCCGTATAATTACATTGCGTATTCGGAGCGCCACCTTTTTCAAAAGGCACATAGGTGGAGATACTTGATTTCGAATAACCAGCCGAGCACCCCGAGCGGTCCGTTGTAACAATCGCAGGAGCGGCATAACCATATTCCCCACCAAAGCCAGAAATCCACAAATCAGAGCCCGGCGAAGAATAACTTGAAGACACACCCTTGGCATTCAAAGAGGCCACCATAATTTGGTAAGGATTGGTGTTGTCACCGTCAAAATTGGAATTACCAATACAAGTGCTGTTTGTACCTTGACCATTGCAATAGGTTTCAAATTCATTTCCGGCGGCTTTCACCAGAATAGCACCCTTGTTACTACGATAGGTCGTAACTGCGACTTTCAATTGATCTTCGTACTGTGAAGTCGGTTTCGTGATCAAGTTCTGATCATAACCCCAACTCATATTCAAAATATCAAAGTCCGTTCCTGTGGCTTGATTGATGACTTTCGCTGTGTCCTGGCTGGTCTTACATGACAATATATTGGCGGCACTCAAGGAAACTTTAGGCGCCACACCACGGGAACCAAGCCCGTTGCCTCCAACGGCTCCGACTATCCCCGCCACTGCGGTGCCATGGTTGTCATAACAAGGTTTTGAAGGATCAGTCGTCGTATCATCCGCCGGAGGTGCCGAGGTCGTCGTATAAGAACTCCCCGAAGAACCTAAGTAATAATCTCGCGACCGGGCCACTGAAGTTTGAAAGTTTCCTTTAAGATCTTCATGAGTATTTTCAATACCGGTATCGGATACCCGAACCTTAATGCCTTCGCCCAAATACCCCGCAGACCACGTCGCACGCAGATTTAAATCAACGCCCGACGTCCCCCCAGTTTTTGAAACACCCTGCTGCCCACAGTTTGATAAAAACCAAGCATAACCAAACAGCGGATCTCCCCCATCATTGAAACAGGAATCCGCCAACTCAAAACCACTGCCATTGCAATTGACCAGCAACGTGGTCAGGGCCACGCCCCCCAGTGAAAGCAACAATACTGATAAAAACTTTTTAGTTTTTAACATAGTTGCGACTCACGATTTCCAGCTCCGCATTGGCAATACGCGGATCTCTTTTAAGGACGTTGACGAATTTTCCCAAATCAAAGTTGGGTGTGGAGGCCGTTACAAAATACAATTTCAAATGATCGAAGCGATCCATGATTTTCAGACCGTACTCTTTTTGGATTTTCGCCAAGGTCGAAATGTTCTTTAAGGTTAGCATCACACGCCCCGGAACAATACCGACATGGCCCATGCGCTCATCAAAAAGCACCAGGGGATTTTTCGTTTGAAAATTGCTGTCGTCGCCGTCCATTTGACTGTCTTTCACGATGATATAACCACCGTAACGCCCCACCACGTCCCCTTCATAGCCAGCATATTCTGACGAAGGAACCGCTCGGACTCCCGTCCAAACTTTCCAATTTGTGGTGTTCGATCTAAACAAAAGATTTTCTTTCAACACTCCCGCATCAGGACGCAAAGGAGCTGGGCGCTCCGCTTGACCTTCTCCACGCGACACTCTTTCGCGGGCTTGCATTTGTCGTGGCGGTTCCGGAGTGGCTGCAATGGGCGTCTGAGATGGCACCATAACAGGCTGCGAGTTTGTGGCCGTCGCCGCACTCACATTCTTATCCATATCAGACATGCGCTCGGATTGAGCATCGGTCGCCTTCACCGTGGATTTCGCCAAAGTGCTGATGCCTTCACGCTGACCCTCCCGAAACAGGAAGGCCGCTAAAACTGCAATACCGATGATGATAAGGCCCTTTTTCATAGTGGACTTATCGGCATTTTTCTCAGATTACATCACTAAATATTCTTACTCATGACCCCGACCAGCTGGCTCATTCGAGTCATAAGGTTGCCTAAATTGCGTTTCTCATCGCTATTAAATTGGGACCACAAGCGACTGATGTTTTCATTATAAACTGGCAGGACCTTTTTCATAAGCTCCAGACCTGTGTCTGATAAAACGATGCGATACGAACGACTGTCCCCCGCATTTTGTTGAGACTGAATCCAACCCGCTTGCTTAAGATTTGAGATGATCGCAGAAATCGTCGCATTGGTAACACCCACGGCCTTCGCCGTCTCCGTTGGAGTCATACCGTCTGGACTATTATATAGAAGATTCAAGATCACGAAGCGTGTCGTGGTCAATTTATACTCCTGGAAAAACTCTTCCAAGGCTGTCTCAAAATCGATCGTTAATTTACTGAATAATAAGTGTAACTGCATTTCTTCAGACATGTTCTTCTCTCCCCACGTGGGTTAGTTACAGAAACTTTATTACCCAAATGTTGCAAAAATGTGGAATTGGACACACTGACGACTGTCTAACGTTTTACGTCCTTTTGATTCGATGCCCCATGTTGATACGTTTTAAACGATTTTAACGCAGCGGACCCCTGGCACGGGATGGCACGAACCTTGAGTAGTACCTATGTGAGACACCAATTTAACGAAAGAGGGATATATGAAAACGAAATACTTACTGACGATTCTCCTGACCGGGATGACCTTATTTCTAGCGAACTGCTCTAAAAGCAATAGCTCCGGTTCATCCACAACGGCTGCTGGCTCTTGCTCTGCAGGTTCTGTTTGGGTTACACAAACGAACTCTTGCTTGCCGACAGCTTATTGTACTCAAAACGGTTTGAGCGCTGACTACGGTTATAATGCTGCTACAAACCAATGTATCCAAGGGACTTATTCTTATGGCAATTCAACAACGACAGGCACACCGACTTGTAACGGTATGTCAGGCTATGTATCAGTAAATGGTACTTGCTTACCAGAACAAGGTTGCACTCAATACCGCGGCCAAAACGGCGTGGCATACTATGGCTACCGTGTAAACTCATACGGTCAATGGGCATGCTATCCACAAGGCTACCAAGGTCAATGGTACAACTAAGACTTAGCTGACACGAACAAAGTCAGCGGGTTTCCCTCACCTAAAAACTTTGGCTGACCCTTCACCGGGTCGGCCGTGTCTGATTGATAACAACCTTTCCTATCTGAAATTTGCCCTGAACCTTACAATCTCCATATACTCCGATCTCATCTTAAAAAACCTTACGAGATTCCGGAGCATTCCATGAAAGCTACTGTTTTTAAAATCTTCTTCGCAGTTCTTTTCTTTTCATCTTTCTCTCAAGCCATTGAACTGAACATTCTGAAACCCAATTATCGCTGCCAATCCAAAGACTTTATCGCGGACAACCATATCGCGGTGATTGTTTTACAGGATAAAGTTTCGGGTATGAATCATATCGAAATCGAACAATCCTGGATAGGCGGCGTTCGTCGCGCCTATTTCGAGGTGACTGAACGAATCGAAAAAAATGGCGAATACCAACCCGTCATTTTTGAAGGTTCAGGAATTAAACTGGCGATCCAGGATTCTGCATCAACGAAAGATCAACATCCTCTTCAAGCCGAACTCCAGTTGCCATTAGGCCAAGGTGAAACAAAAACCGAACTGATGATTTGCGAATCATTGCTGTGAGCGTGATTTCTTTGTGCGAATCCAAACAAGATAGGCAACAATAAATAGATTGAACGCGGTGATCAGCACTTTCCACCACTCAAATTTTTCAACTATTTTGATAATTTCAAAGGGCAGATAGATACCACCAGAAAGAATCGCCAGCCACTCTGCCCAGGTGCGCTCGCGCCACAAGCCATAGGCTTCAGTAAAACGAATGGCGCTGTAACAGGCCGCCAACAGCGCAAGTTCCCAGATATCTTTGTCGTTCAAATCATTGAATGCTTTTATAAATATTGCGGTGTAATGGGAGCTGTGTTTCAAACCCAGGTGATGTGCGACGTGATGAATATTGGCGACGCCGATTCCCAAAAGAACAACAGCAAATCCCTTTGCAGCTTCAAATATCGCAATCGCCTTAAGACTTCGCATGACTTCAAACTGCCCGTTTCCCCAGGAAATGACAATCAAGGGAGTGTATGTATTCACGCAAGACCTATTGACGGTTTTCGTCGTTTTCCATGAACTCAGTATGTGAAATACATTAAACATGTCTTTATTTTTGTTTTGCTTTCAGGTTTTGTAGCCGCCTTCGCAGGTCCTGCTGAAGAACAGGTTTTAGGCTACGACAGTCATCTTGAAGGAAAACCTTATCCTAATTTCACAAAAAAAGAAAAAGAACCCGAGGCTCCGCACCGTGAATGGGAATGGAGTCTGCCCATCTTTGCACAGCGAGTGATTGATAAAGGATTTAATCTTCCAAGGCCCTATGGATTCAGTTTGATTTATGGTCAACTTTCGCAAGGGTTTGATATTGAAAACTTAAAGGTGGCCTTTGACGGCTCATCCAATTTAACCCCCGTCGACTTTATCAATTTCAATAACACGCAAGTTAATAATACCACTTGGCAACTGAAGCTCGATGCCTGGCTGTTTCCATTTTTAAATCTATTTGGGATTTTGGGTTACATTCATGGCGATGGCTCTGTGCCTTTGAATATCGCCTATAAAGACATTTACAATATGGTACTCCCCGGCAATCCATGCAGCGTCGCCAGCCCGCCGGCCTTCTGTCAGGGCTATATCAATGCCGTGGCCCCCATCAACTTTCATGGTTACAGCGTGGGCCTGGGAATTATTTTGGCCGGAGGATACAAAGACTGGTTTTTTGCGATGCCAGCCACTTATGTTGAAAGCGACGTCAATGTTTCCGACACCAACCCTCGGGCGATCAATATCACTCCCCGCATCGGTTATAATATTAAAACTGAAAAACACGGAAAATTCGGAGTTTACTTGGGAGTGAACTACTTTAATTCCGATGTCACTTTAAGTGGGACCTACACTTTACCTCTTTCTGGTACTTCCATCGGCCGAGATGTTCCGGTGCGCTATTCTCTTAAAGAAACTCCCTTGGACAATTGGAATGCGGTCGGTGGCGTTAACTGGGAGCTGAGCGAGTTTTGGTCCATCGTCATGGAGATCGGTCACAGTCCAAATCGTGATACCACCACTTTCAATTTCGCCTATCGATTTTAGGGAGCGCCATGGTCTTGTTATTAATCGCTATTGCCTCTTTAATCGGTATGCACAATGCGACTCCCAATCCGCCACCGCTGCCCTTGCATATCGAATTGGATGCGGGAGTTTTGGCCGTCAGTGGAAAAAACAACACGCAAAGTTTCAATACCAATTTAGATGCTCAATATGATTTCAGTCGCAACACTTTGAAAGTTTTTGGCGACTATTTGAAAACCTCGACTGAAAGTGTGGACTCGGCTTTGCATTGGACTGCCGGGGCAAGGTACGAAAACGAATTCATTCCCGCGTCCCGAGTTTATCTGGACTATTATTCTGAAGCCGATCCTTTTATTGGCTATGTTCAGCGCAACAATGAGGGGCTCGGTTACCAATACGCGATTCACAAAGATGCGACCGTTTACTGGTGGGCCGAACTCGGTTACTTGCACAGTGATACCAATATCGTCCGTCAAGGGAAAGACTTTGAAAATAAAGGTCGTTTTGCCTCGGGAGCCTCGTGGCGCTTTGATAAAGTTTGGTATCTTGCAGGAGAATTTGAATACCTCTATAACCTGACCCACGCGAACGAGGATTTAATGAGCTATGAGTTCGCATTGACCAGCATCCTGAATTCCACCTTGGCCCTGCGAACGGCCTATTTGATGCGTTATATGGAGAGTCCCTACCAGGGCTCTCGCTATCAAGGGACGACCACGTTAAGTCTGATTGCAACATTTTGATGAGAATTGACAGGATTGGTGTCAATTCCACCTCGATTTTGTATATTTAAGACATGGATACAACAGCCTTAGAAGTTTTAAAATTTTGGTTTGAAGAGACGAATCCCCGCCTGTGGTTTTCCAAGGATGATGAATTTGACGATTTGATCCGCAAGCGTTTCTCCGAGGTCTATAGCAAAGCAGAGAACTGCGAGCTTTTCTTATGGAGAAAAAATCCCCGAGGCCGCTTAGCGGAAATCATTATTTTAGATCAGTTTTCCCGCAATATGTTCCGCGACACCCCTGGCGCTTTTAAGAACGACACTTTGGCCCTGGCGTTGGCGCAAGAGGCGGTGGCCTCTGGTGACGATCAAAAATTGAAACCTCAAGAGCGTGCCTTTGTTTATTTACCGTATATGCACAGTGAATCGGAAGTGATTCACCAGGAAGCGATGCGCTTGTTTTCACAACAAGGCCTCGAGAGTAATTTAGAATTTGAATTAGCGCACAAAAGCATTATCGACCGCTTTGGTCGATACCCTTACCGCAATGAGATCTTGGGAAGGGAATCGACTCGCGAGGAATTAGAATTTCTTAAAATGCCTGGATCCAGCTTCTAGGCGGCTTTTTTACCGACGACCTCGACGGCGATATTACTCACCATCAATTCGAGGTTGCTAGCCTGAGCCGACATCTCTTCCGAAGTCGCCGCTGTTTCTTCTGCGGCGGCAGAGAATGCCTGAGTTTGACGTTCAAGGACTTCCATCGATTTATAAATCGACTGAATACCTTCGGTCTGATCACGCGTTGTTGCCGCAATCTCCTGATTCAAAACATTCACCTTTTTAACAGAGGACACGATAAGATTTAAAACCTGATCGCTTTTCTCTGCCAGATCCATGGAAATTTTGGTCTGATTGACGTTATTCGTGACAACTGTTTTGACTTCTTTGGCAGCTTCCGCAGATTTCAAGGAAAGACTGCGAACCGCATCCGCCACCACGGCAAAGCCACGACCTTGCTCTCCGGCGCGGGCTGCTTCAACCGCCGCATTCAACGCCAACAAATTCGTTTGAAAGGCGATGTCATCAATAATATCCATGGCCGAAGCGATCTCATTGGAAATCTTTGACATTTGATGGATAGACTCCATCAAACGGCGAATTTCATCGGCACCTGTTGCAGCTCCCTCTTCGGATTTTTGCGCAAGTCCTGCGGCTTGGTTGGCGCGTTCCTGATTGGCACCCACTACATCACTCAGGTTGCGAACCGCTCCCAAAGTGTCTTCGATTTTAGCTGCGGATTCCACCGAACCTTGCGCCACATTTTGCCCCGCACTGGAAAGCATATTGGAGGCTTCTTTAACCTGCTTACTTGCATCACTGGTATCGATCACGGTTCTTGATAAAAAGGTCATCAATTTATTCGAGAACATGGCAAACAAGGCAAAAGCGATCAAAGAGGCAACACCAAAACCGATCATCACCTTCATTCTAAAGTTACTGACCAACGCCTCCACGTCATCCACATACACGCCAGTCCCCACGACCCATTTCCACGGCTTGAACTGACGCACGAAACTGATTTTTGGTTCAGGATTTGGTGATCCCGGCTTTGGCCACATATAATTGACGAAACCTTCCGCCGCCGGCGTTTGCGCCATCAAGGCAAACTCACGGAACAAATGCACACCATTCGGATCTGCCAGCTCGCCCACGTCTTTGCCATTGAGTTCGGGTTTAATTGGATGCATCAACACATGCGGTTGAAAATCATTCACCCAGAAATATTCTTTGCCGGAATAGCGAAACTTTGAAATCGCCGCCAAAGCTTGAGCCTTGGCTTCATCTTCTGTCAGCTTTTTTTCTTCGAAGAGTTTGTAATATTGATCGATTGTATTCGAGGCCAAATCCACAGTATTGCGCAACATGACCCGACGGTCTTCGTACATGTTCTCGCGCACCAATGGCATCAAATAAAACAAAACAATCGCCCACAGTGGAATGATGGCAGCAACAAGTAAAGACAAAGTCTTGAATCTATAACTGCGACCCTTCCAGATACGTACTTTCATGAGTCCTCCAAATTTTGTAACCCGAACTTATTCGGATGTTTCCACCCCCAGCTGAAGATATCTCTGACTATCCCGAATCATCCCCATTTTATTGTCCCACTTTGAAGCATCCTCGAGTAGAATAGCTGCTTAACAAGGAAGAAACCTATGCCCCACATAAGAGTTCGCGGAATGTCAGAGGAACATGTTGCCCATTTGAGCCAATCTTTACCCCAAGACCTCGCTCCCGCCATGGAAACTTCAGAAGACAATTTTTCAATCGAATGGATCGCCTCTCAGTACTTTTCCAAAGGTCAACGCGGTGGAGCTTATCCCTTTGTTGAAGTTTTGTGGTTTCAACGCTCTCAAGAAATTCAAGACAAGAGTGCGAAAATCATCACCGACAAAATTAAACAGCTGAGTCCACAAGATGACATCGCCGTTGTCTTCGTACCCCTTGCGAAAAACAGCTACTATGAAAATGGTGAGCATTTCTAATTGCTCATGAACATTTCTTAATTTGAATAATCTTACCGTTTATCAATACATTCTGGTTTTTAAAACTTAAGTAATAAAAGCCAAGAGAGTCCTATGAGCGTTAAGATTCCCGTACAGCCGATTCCGGTTTTGAATTTCATTTCAGGTAAATTTAAATCTGGATCCGGCCTCAAACAAAGCATTCACTCCCCTCACAATGGCGCCTTGATCGGTGAAGTTCATCACTCCACCCTTGAGGACGTCAACCAAGCGGTGCAAGCAGCCGTGGTCGCACAGAAATCCTGGGCAGCCACACCAATCAAAGAGCGCAGCAAGGTTCTATTCAATTTAAGACAAATTCTGCTGCGGGATTTAGATGAAATCGCGCATCTCAAAAGTTCAGAATCGGGAAAAACTTTTCAAGAAGGCAAAGCCGGCCTTTTAAAAGGTATCGAAGTTCTGGAATTTGCAACTTCTCTGCAAAACCTGGATATCGGCGGCAAGCTTGAAGTGTCTCGCGGAGTTTCTTGTGAGTATCGACGTCAAGCCTTGGGTGTTGTTGCCAGCATTACACCTTTTAATTTCCCCGCCATGGTCCCGTTCTGGACAATTCCCACGGCCCTGGCTTTGGGCAATGCTTATATTTGGAAACCCTCTGACAAAACCCCTCTGACTTCTTTAAAAATTGCTGAGGCTATGACCGAGGCAGGAATTCCTGAAGGTGTTTTTCAAATTCTTCAAGGTGGCTCTGAAACATCGCAGGCTTTGATCGATCATAAAAACATTTCAGCTATTGCATTTGTGGGATCCACTCCAGTGGCGCGCCAAGTATATCAACGCGGCACCAACTTAGGTAAGCGCGTGTTGGCGTTGGGTGGCGCAAAAAATCACATCATCCTTTTGCCGGATGCTCAGCCCGAAATTGCCGGTCCTGGAATTTCTGATTCCTTCACGGGTTGTGCCGGTCAACGCTGTATGGCCGCAGCCGTCTTGCTGGCCGTTGGAAATGTCGACGTTCATATTCAAAAGATTGTGGAGCGCGCACGTTCCTTGGAACTTGGCAAAGACATGGGAGCCTTGATCACCAAGTCCCAGGTTTCATTTCTGAATCAACAAATCGAGACA
>JBCNNR010000028.1:0-52267 GCA_039594295.1 Bdellovibrio sp. | reverse complement strand
CCCTTTTCTTCAGGTTTAGCGGTTTGAAGTTAAGGTGATACCTAAGGGTGACCTATTTTTCAAACCGCCGTGTCGCACTGGCTTTTAGACTCCAGCCAGCGGAAATGAAAATTACCATGCTGACCGCAAAAAAAAGACGCTGAAAAAATCAGCGCCTTTTACATATCAAGCTACTCAGTTTTTTTTAATAGACTACATCTTCTCTGGAGCTGGCATTCCAAGAACAGCCATACCTTGCTTCAAAGTAGCGCCCACAGCGGCGCTCAAAGCCAAACGTGCTTCACGAATCGCTTCGTCTTTTTCCGTTCCAATCGGACACTCATGATAGAAGACATTAAATTTTTTCGCCGTCTCATATAAATAAGTACAGATCGCAGCGGGCTTATAATTTTCTGCCGCTTGCGCCACTGCGGTGTTAAATCCAGACAATGCCTGCATCATTTGTTTTTCTGCCGGGTGAGTTAACAACGCCCAGTTCACAGATTTCTGTGTGCGTGGGAACTTACGCAACAAACTTTGAATACGTGCATAAGAGTACTGAATAAAAGGTCCAGACTCCCCATCAAGCTTCAACCATTCATTCATATCGAACACGATCTTCTTGTTCGTATCCATGCGAAGCATTCCATAGAAAATGGCGCCTTTTGCGACTTGTGAAGCGATAAGATTGACGTCGTCCTGAGACCATTCGTCTTTATAACGAGCCAAATATTGAGTTTTAACGTGTTCTTCCATGTTACGAACCAGATCATTCAACGGAACGATGTTGCCCTTACGTGAGCTCATCGCACCATCCGGCAGTTCCACATAATTATATTGAAGATGGAAACAGTTTTTCGCTTGCTCAAAGCCCAGCATTTCCAAAACGCGGAAGACTTGCTTAAAGTGCAAGGCTTGGCGCATATCCACGATATAAACTGACTTCTCGATTTGTACGTCTTGGAACTTGTGGCGAGCCAAAAGCAAATCTTTAGTAGCATAAAGTCCTGTGCCATCGGATTTCAAAAGCATACAGAAGCCTAATTTTTCAGCTTCTAGATTCTTACCGATCGCACCTTCTGATTTTTCAAGTTTACCTTCAGCATAAAGTTCTTTAACCCATGCGGCACTTGGTGCATCCATTTCAGATTCAAAGTACCATTCGTCGAAAGTGACATCAGCCCATTTGTAAACGGACTTCATCAATTCAATGGACCACTCGCGAGTTTCTTTCCACAGGTCAAAGTATTCGCCTTTTCCAGCTTCAAGTTGTTTCAAAATCGCAGTTAATTCCTGACGATTTAAATCTTCCTGGGGAGTTCCGTTTTGATCTTCCAAAAGCAAATTCGCCTTAGAATACATGCTGCCCAACCATTCACCTTTTCCAGTTGCAGGAACAGGTTCTTGATTGTGTTTTTTCATATACCAAAGACACTTCGCCACGTGAGTTCCCATATCGCCTGGGAAAGTTGCAGACACAATCTCACGACCTGCATATCTCAACATACGAACGATAGAGTCACCCAAGCACAAGTTACGCATGTGGCCCACGTGAAGTTCTTTGTGCGTATTTGGTTGCGAGTACTCGATCATGGTTTTCGGTGCTTTTTCAACAAGGGCTTTTTTGAAGTGCTCACCTGTTAAAATAGGATTCAAGACCTTTTCGCCAAAAGCTTGTGGGGCAAAAGTCAGATTTAAATAAGGTCCCGCTGCCTGAGCACGAATCAAGTTGGAATCAAGTTCCATATTAGCCGCTAATTCGCCAGAAATTTGCGGAGGGCCTTTTTTCAATGATTTCGCCAAAATAAAACAGCCATAAGCCAAATCACCCATGTCGGAATTTGGTGGCTCAACCAGGGCCTTATAAATTTCGTCTGCAGAAAGGTCGTGACCCATCTTTTGAATCGCAGCGGCGATTTTTTCAGTGGCTAAAAGGCGGATTGAATCGTGTTTAATCATATAAATTTCCAAACTAAGAAAACTGCAGCCCAAATGAGTGACAGAGAAAGAATGAATATACTGATTTTTCGATGAAATTTAAGGTCTTTTTTAAGCTTTGCGACTTCGGCGTTTAAAGCCTGCTTTTCTGCGGAAAAACCGTCCAGTTTGCGCGATAAAACCGACATTTCTGCCTGTCTTTCGGCTTTTTCTGATTCCAATTCCTGCAAAGCCTTTTGATGCAAGACCTGGGGGCTTTGATTCATAAAATATTGCGGCGTTAAGCCCGGAATTTTCTCATTCAAAATGGAATACCACTGAAGAGCGCGCCAAACATGCGGGGGAGCTTCATCGCCTTGCTTGGTCCATCGAGTCCAGCTGCTGGGATCGACCATCAAAAGCTGACTCATTTTGCGTTGAGAAAGTCCTAACCCCAAACGAATGGATTCCAAATCCCCCATCTGACGACGAAGAACTGAAACTTGGGCTTCATAATGCATCCTTAAAGATGTCTTTGAGCGGGGACTATCTACAGCTCCGACTTCGTCGGAGTAGATGGCCTCCCCTGCCTCCATTTCGAATGAAGGGTTCAAAGCACCCTCAATATACCCCTCGTTTGAAACGTCCTTTTCATGGGGGTCCAAGACTAGACCCTGGGTCTCCATATCCATTTAAAGCCTCCCAGACTGTTGTATTTCACAATATTAATATTGTGATGCACATTTAATTACGTTGTGAAATACATGTATACTTTAAAAGGTCCCGCCGGGGAGTCAAGCTAAGTCTTTGAAACCACAAAAGAATCTGCCCTGGGTACCCCTACAGACCCCTTTTTCAATTCAGACTATAGCTTATAGCCATAAGCTATAGTGTTATGTATTTGAAATTACTGGTTATTTTATATGGTGGTTTTTGAACTGATCGCAATAATGCGTCGAGTCTAGTTGTTATAAACAAAAATAATTTACCAATCACCACTTTGGATGCATCGAGTTATGAGATATCCATTGCCAGACCCCATTTAACTTTTGAATGATAAATCATGGCTCCGGCACCTAGGTATCAACTCAATAAAAACAAATATCTCCTCGAACCCGAGGTGGAACGTTTGCGAAAAATTCTCACCGATTTTGAACTCAAAGATCCGCGCAATTGTTTGATGTTTTGGGTGGGTTTAAAGACCGGCGCCCGGGCCCAGGAAATTCTTAATATTCAAAGGTCCGACCTGAACCCCTACGATGAAAGCATCTTTATCCGGGGGCTTAAGAACTCAAATGACCGGGAAATCCCGATTCATTCAGCCATTTTTGAAAGACTTCATCGTTTCGCGGAACAGCAGGGTGGACACCAGGTATTCCCGATCTCCTATCCCCGACTTTATCAAATCTGGGAAATGTATCGCCCCGTCCCTAAAAAGTTCCACTCTTTAAGGCACACTTTTGCGATTGAACTGTATCGAAAAACCAAGGATTTGCGTCTGGTGCAGGTCGCTTTGGGACACAGAAATATCGCAAATACGATGGTCTATGCCGACTATGTTTACTCGCAACAGGAGCTGCGAAAGCTCATTCTTTAACATTCCAAAAAAAGAAAAAACGCTGGCGGGGGAACCAGCGTTTTTAGGAGTGTATTTAATAGGTCGGAAAAGTCTTAAAACTACTGCTCCATTGAGCGGATTTCATTCGCAAGACGGTCGAATTGTTTGTCTTGTGTAGGTTTCGCTGCCATTTTTTCTTTATCAAAGCGCAACATATCTTTGTTCGTTGGTGAATTATAAGAAGTGCCAGATGCTTCTACGATCACAATTTTCTCTCTCTTTTCAGCTTTATCAGCTACTTCGCGTGTTTCTTGAAGATTGCCGCGAACAGTTTCGTGAAGTTGCTTTTGAGCCGCTGCATTTTCAGAAATCATCGAACCGAAATCAGCCACTTTTGCGAAAGAAGTCATTGGGATCAAAGTCATCATTGCGATCATTACTTGTTTCTTCATAATTCACTCCTTGGTTATACCAGTCTCTATTGCATCGCTGGTGCCAACTGGAACATCCTTAAAAACGACTTGGCACAGGGGTGTGACCTTCCGCGCGCGGCGGGTGAAAAAGAAATGAACAGGGCGACTTGCACTGAGTGCGTTTTCAGCCTAAAGTCCCAATATTAGACAGGAATTTCGTCTCAATATTGGACAGAACTGGACAGGAATTAATGATCAAGGCCCTCTTTCCGACGTTTGTTTACTATTCCCCGCTTCAAGAGAAAGCCAAAATGGCAGCTCTTAATAAGGATCTGAAGCAAGAAGCCTATAAAATTGCAGAAATTGATGAAGAGGGTCAGCTTTGGTCGCAGAAAAACTATAAGGGTGGTTACACATCTTATGGTTCCATGGCTCAGTTGCATCAGTTTTCCAGCACCTTTGCAGATCTGGAAAAAGCCATCAATAAACATGTCTATAAATTCGTGAAGCATCTGGAAATGGATATCAATCCCAAAGAACTCAAAATGAGTTCTTGCTGGGTGAATATCATGCCGACATCGGTTCACCATACAATGCATCTTCATCCATTGTCCGTAATCAGTGGAACTTATTATCTGCAAACACCAAAAAACAGTTCTGCAATTAAGTTTGAAGACCCCCGTATGGATTCATTTATGGCGTCACCACCGCGCAAACACAATGCAAAGGTACACAATCAACGCTATCATGCAATTGAACCTCAGGAAGGCAATTTGGTGTTATTTGAAAGCTGGCTTCGTCACGAGGTCCCAGCCAATGATGCCGCTAAAGAACGCATCAGCATCAGTTTTAACTACGACTGGGTTTAGAATGTCAGAGTTTGCAGGAATTCAGCTTCAAAATCTAAAGAAAAACTTTGGCCTGAAGGAGGTTCTAAAGAATTTCAATCTCGAGATTCCTGCGGGTTCATTTATTTCTTTGGTCGGGCCTTCGGGCTGCGGAAAATCCACTGTTCTAAGATTGATTGCTGGTCTTGAAGCGGCGACTTCTGGAAAGGTGCAAAACTCCCAGCTGAATCATTTTGGTTTTGTGTTTCAAGAGGCAAACCTTTTGCCATGGAAAACCGTATTTGAAAATGTCGCCTTGCCCTTTGAAATCAGTCCAGAACTTAAAGCAATTTCCAAAAATGAAATCAAATCCCGCGTATTGGAAGCTTTAAGCAAAGTGAATCTTCATGACAGCGAAAATCTTTTTCCCCATCAATTGTCTGGGGGTATGAAGATGAGGGTTTCCATCGCGCGCGCCTTAGTCACAAAGCCGCAATTGCTTTTAATGGATGAACCCTTTGCCGCCTTGGACGAATTCACCCGCTATCAAATGCAAATTCAATTAAGAAATCTGTGGCAACAGGAACGCATGACCGTGTTATTCGTCACGCACTCGTTATCGGAAGCGGTTTTTATGTCTGAGCGAGTGGTTTTAATGAATGCGGCTGGTGGTGACATTGGTCTGGATCAGAAATTAAATTTGTCTAAAGAGCGCACCGAAGATTTAAGAACGTCCACAGAGTTCAATCAAATCATCCGCACACTTTCTGAGGGTTTGAAACGATGAAAAGAATGTGGCCAGCCCTGGGGTTTTTCTTTTTAGTTACCTGCCTTTTACAAGTTTTAGTAAAGCAAAATGTTATTGCTGAAAGTTTGATTCCATCACCGGAAACAGTCGTAAAAACTTTGATTGAGTTGAATCTTGATTATGTTACATCGTTTTTGCAGACATTAAAAAATACTCTGGCTGGTTGGATCTTAAGCATTTTCTTTGGCACCGCGCTGGCTGTGATGTTTTCTCTTTCCACCTTTTTAAAACGCGCTATTTTGCCATTTGCAGTGTTTTTTCAGACGGTGCCTATCATTGCAGTGGCTCCGCTTTTGGTGATCTATTTTGGCTTTGGTGCACCGACTGTGATTGCTTCAAGCTTTATCGTTTCGATCTTTCCCATCATCGCAAATACATTAATGGGCCTTGAAAGCATTCAACCAGCTCAACTGGACCTGTTTAAAATCTATCATGCAAATCCCTGGCAGATTTTATGGAAGCTAAAACTCCCCGCCGCTTATCCATATATTTATTCCGGCTTAAAGATTTCTGCGGGTCTATCCATTATCGGAGCAATTGCGGGTGAATTTGTTGCGGGTGGCGGCCTCGGAGCGATGATTGATGCAGCCAGAACTCAGCAGCGGGTTGATATCGTTTTTGGCGCTTTGATTTTATTATCCGTCATGGGGCTTTTGATGATTGGCGCCCTGACTTTAAGCCATCGCCTTCTTCAAAAATACCGTCCGTATTCCACAGGAGATTTATGAAAACACTTCTTTTGACTGCACTTATTTTCTGGGGAGCTTGTGCTTCCGCGACTGAATCAGCAAGCGCTCCGGCAACCGCTGTCACCTTGGCCTTAAATTGGAAACCGGAACCCGAGTTTGGTGGGTTTTATGAAGCGGCTCTTCGCGGAGACTATTTGAAGCACGGGATCAGCATCTCGATTCAAGAAGGTGGTTCCGGAACACCCACTGTGCAGATGCTCGCCAATGGAAAAGTGGATTTTGCCATCGTCAGCGCTGATGAGATTGTCATCTCTCAGGATCGCAACCCAAAAAATAAAGTCGTGGCCTTGTTTGCGGTTTATCAAACGGCTCCTTACATCATCATGTCTCATGCCGAGAATGATTTTAAATCTTTGAAGGACGTTTACGGCAGTGAAGGCACGCTGGCTGTTCAAGCCGGCCTCCCCTATCATCAATTCCTGGTCCAGAAGTTTGGAAAACCGAAAGCCAATGTGGTGCCTTACTTGGGTGGTGTCTCCAATTTTTTGAGTGATAAGAAATTCTCTCAGCAAGGTTTCATCACCACAGAGCCATTGGCTGCAGAAAAAGGTGGCGCAAAAGTTAAAAGCTTTTTGGTTTCCGATGAAGGATTCAATCCCTATGTGGTGGTCTTGGCTGCACGCGAAGAAACCCTTAAAAAGAATCCAGAGCTTGCAAAAAAGATGGTCGAAGCCACTCGTGAGGGTTGGGCTTCTTACCTAAAAGACCCGGCCAAAACCAATCAACACATGGCTAAAATGAACAAAGCTCTGGATCTGACGACTTTTAATAAGGCGGCCGAGATTCAAAAGCCTTTGATTGAAACCAAGGGGCAACCTTTGGGAGCCATGACGACGGAGCGCTGGGAGACTTTGGTGAAACAGATGAAGGATCTTAAACAAATCAAGTCCACACCGTCTGCCAAAGATCTGTTCAAACAGTAAAAGGACTCCATCATCCCATTCATAGCTTGACGACGCGCCCCATATCTTTTAGAAAGGAGCGCTTGTCGGAGTCTATTATATGAAAATTAATCTTGCTGAAATCCCAGAAGAAGGCCGCACCTACCTTTGGACGAACCAAACGGGCGAAATCAACGCCGTTATGGCCGATTTGATCGGTAAAGAGCCCTATACAACGGAATTCACAATCCGCCCTTTGAACTCCAAAGACTTTGATATGACTGGCAAAATCGTTACAAAGCAACCTTGCCAGTGCTCTCGTTGCGGCAACGATATGAAATTGCCAATGAACGAGAAATTCCACGAAATCCTGATCCCTAAACAAGATCAGCCCCGTGGCGGTAAATACGCAAAGGTGAATCATTTGAGCGATATGCCGGAAGGCGATACAGATTTCTGTGAATACGAAGGCCAACATTTCGATATGGGCGAATATCTACATGAAGTGATTGCCCTGGCGACTCCGTTTAATCCGGTTTGCCCAAAAGAAGACAATCCTGAGTGCTCAATTTACACAAATCCTGAGCCAGAACACGGTTTTATCTATAATGAGGAAATGCCTGTAGAAAAACCAGAAAGCCCGTTCGCCGCTTTAAAGAATTTAAAGCTTAATTAAAGACTTGATTTTTATTGTAGTTTATATAAATTACCGTACTTCTGATTCCATATTGTTAGATTTAAAAGAGGTTTGAAATGCCAACTCCTAAGAAGAAAACATCCCGTTCTAAACGTGATATGCGCCGCTCTCATGACGGTTTGTCTGCTCCAGCTGTAGCTGTTAACAAAAAAACTGGTGAACTTGTTCGTCCACACCGCGCAACTAAAGGTGCTGACGGCGCTTTGTACTACAAAGGCAAACAAATCAGCGCAGCTAAGTAATAACTTAGAGTTAGGTTGATATCCATGGCAGGAATTTATCGATCTCGTGTAGCAGGGATTGGCTCTTATCTACCAGAAAAAATTCTTTCAAATTTCGATTTGGAGAAAATGGTAGAGACGTCCAATCAATGGATCGTTGAACGTACCGGGATCGAACGCCGCCATATCGCAGCCGAGGGTGAAGGTACTTCTGACCTTTGCCTTCGTGCCGCACAAAGAGCTCTTGCAGACGCAAATCTTTCCGCACAAGACATTGATATGATCATCGTCGGCACCGTAACAGGTGACCGTCAGATGCCTTCCACAGCTTGTTATGTTCAAAGCAAACTTGGCTGTCGCAATATCGTGGCTTTCGACTTGAATGCGGCTTGCTCGGGTTTCCTTTATTCTGTTTCTATTGCTGATCAATTCATTCGCACAGGCATGTACAAAAACGTTCTGGTTCTTGGGGCCGAGGTTCTTTCTCGCTTCGTCAACTTTAAAGACCGTGAAACTTGCATCCTTTTTGGTGATGGTGCGGGGGCTTGGGTTATCCAACGCGCTCAAGATGGCGATAAAAATGTGATCGCATCTTCTCACCTTCATGCCGATGGCGATTTGGCAGAGCTTCTGACACTTCCAGGTGGCGGCAGTTTGATGCCTCAATCCCAATATGTCCTCGACAACAATTTGAACTACGTTCAGATGAAAGGTCGCGAGATCTTTAAGAACGCGGTTCGCACGATGGCTCTTTGCTGTAAAGAAGCCTTGGATGCAAACGAGATGTCTGCTGATCAAGTGGACTGGATCGTTCCGCATCAAGCGAACAAGCGCATCGTTGAGGCCGTTGCTGATCAATTCAAGTTCCCCATGGAGCGCGTGATTCTTTACTTGCACGAAACAGGTAATACATCCTCTGCTTCAATCCCATTGGCCTTTGACTGGGCCGTTCAAAATGGAAAAATCAAACGTGGTCAAACGATCTTGCTTACTGCATTCGGTGCGGGCTTGACGTCTGGTTCCGTTCTCTTGAGGTACTAAAATTATGTTCACTCTGGTATTTCCCGGACAAGGCAGCCAACAACCTGGCATGGGCCGTTTTTTATTCGACAACTTCAAAATCGCTCAAGAAACTTTCGAAGAAGGTTCTGAAGCTCTAAAACAAGACATGAAAAAGCTGTGCTTCGAAGGCACAGAAGCTGATCTGGCTTTGACTGAAAACACTCAACCCGCATTGTTGTTGGTTTCAACCGCAACTCAAAGAGTTTTGCGCTCTGAATTTGGGGTGAAGGTTCAATCTGCGGCGGGACACTCGATTGGTGAATATGCAGCCCTGATTGCAGCAGATGTGATTCGCTTCGAACAAGGCATGCAAGCGGTTCGCACTCGCGGACAAGCGATGCAATCCGCAGTTCCTGTGGGTCAAGGTGGGATGGTTGCGGTTTTGGGTCTTGAGCCCGAGCAGGTTGAAACTCTTTGCCAATGGACAGTTAAAAATTCTGGATTTGGTCCGCTGTCTCCAGCGAACTTCAACTCCCCTGGCCAGATCGTTATTTCTGGTTCCATGAAAGCTATCAATTGGTTGAAAGATAATTTTAAACCTGAAGCTATCTGGGCCGAGGCTCCAAAACGCGCCAAATTGATTCCATTGGTTGTGTCCGCACCATTCCACTGCGAAATGATGAAACCTGCCGAAGACACCATGCGTTTAGTTTTGACCGCGATGGAGTTTAAAACCGCTGCTTTCCCGATCGTTCAAAATTTCCATGCGAAATTTGAAACGGACGGAGCTGTTCTTCGTGAAAATCTGATCCGCCAAGTTTCAGCACCGGTGCGCTGGATGCAAAGCATGGACACTTTGAAGGCATCTGGACACGCGCAAGTTATCGAATGCGGCGCTGGAAAAGTTATCCAAGGGTTGCTGAAGAAAATTGATGGCGAATTCTTTAAAGTTATGACCACAACGAGCATGGAAGATCTCAAAACTATTGAGGATTTTTTGAAAGCTACGAGTCATTGAAATTTCTTGAGCTTTATTTCGAGTTCAAACATAGTGGACTCGCATAAAAACCGATGAGCTTTTGCCCTAGTTTTTTATGGCAAACTCCTGCATTGCAGGAATAGCTTTTAAGGAAAGATTCATGAGCGGAAATTCACTTCAAGGTAAGAAAATTGTCGTCACTGGTGGCAGCCGTGGAATCGGCGCTGCTATCGTTAAACTTCTTGCTGATGAAGGCGCTCAAATTGCTTTCACTTACTCTTCTCGCGAAGAATCCGCACAACAAGTTGCTCACACTCTGAAAGGTGAAGGTCACTTCTACATCAAGATGGACGTTGCTAACGAACAATCTGTGAATGAAGCGGTCGAGCACATTCTTGAAAAATGGTCTGAGGTTGATGGCGTTGTGAACAATGCAGGTATCACCAAAGACCAATTGTTGTTGCGAATGAAAGCAGAAGATTTTGATTCTGTTGTCTCGACAAATTTGCGCGGTACTTTCTTGGTTACGAAAGCTTTCACCAAATCCATGATGAAAGCTCGCAAAGGTTCCATCGTTAATATCACTTCAGTCATCGGCCAAACTGGTAATGCCGGACAAGCCAACTATGCCGCTTCCAAAGCTGGCACTGTGGCCTTCGCAAAATCTGTGGCTTTGGAACTTGCTTCCAGAAATGTGCGCGTGAATAACGTGGCTCCTGGCTATATCGCCACTGAAATGACAGACGTTTTGCCAGAAGAAGTAAAAGCGAAGATTTTAGAAAAAGTACCTTTGAACAAAATTGGCGAAGGTGCGGACGTTGCTCAAGCTGTGAGATTCTTGCTCAGTGATGAATCTAAATACATCACGGGACAAACTCTGAGCGTGAACGGCGGGATGTTCATGGAATAACCCTCCTTCGCTAAAGCTACGGCGGGCGAGCCCGGCGCAGTAAGGCAGGCGGACAAGTCCGCCAAAGCCATAAAGCGAAGGCGGATGGGTTTAAGTAGAAACCCGAGTTAACTCACTTAAGGCTCGACCGAAGTGAGGTTATGAAATTGTTTTTGATAAATTTGATTAATACTTAATGGGATTAATGTACTAGGAGGATTAAATGGCATTGCATCCAAAAGTTAAAGACATCATCGTAGAACAACTTGGCGTAGATCCAGATAAAGTTAAGCCAGAGGCTTCTTTCATCGACGATCTTGGTGCAGACAGCTTGGATATCGTTGAACTTGTTATGGCTATGGAAGAAGAATTCGATCTTGAAATTCCAGACGAAGACGCTGAAAAGCTTAAAACAGTTCAAGACGTTGCTTCATACCTAGAAAAAAAAGGTAAAGCGTAGGCTTTTATGTCATCCCGATTTGAACGCCCATCTATTCCACAAAGAAGAGTCGTTGTAACTGGTGTTGGTGCCGTTACTCCCCTTGGTAATACTATCGAGGAGAGCTGGTCTAACGCCAAAAATGGTGTGTCTGGCATCGCTCCGATCACTAAATTTGATACAACAGGCTTCGATGTGACTTTTGCCGGTGAAGTGAAAGGCTTTAATGCTGATCAATACATCGAGAAAAAAGAACAGAAAAAGATGGATGAGTTCATTCACTATTCAATCGCCGCTTCAAAAATGGCGATTGAAATGGCGAAATTGGAGCTTTCTGAAAAAGAGAAAGCGACAACGGGAGTGATTATTGGTGTGGGTATCGGCGGGCTACAAAACCTGGAAGAAACCTCCATCAAAATGAAAGAAAAAGGACCTGGACGTGTCAGTCCGTTCTTTATCCCAAGCGTGATCACAAACTTGGCGGCAGGCCAGGTTTCGATTTCCTTGGGTCTTAAAGGTCCAAATTATTCTGTAACATCGGCTTGTGCTTCAGGTGTTCACTCAATCGGAGATGCTGTTCGCTATATCCGTGATGGTGTGTCTGATGTGATGCTTGCTGGTGGTGCTGAAGCAACTATCTGCCGTTTGGCGGTGGGTGGTTTCGCTGCGATGAGAGCTCTTTCCACTCGCAACGATGCTCCGGAAAAAGCCAGCCGTCCTTGGGATAAAGACCGTGATGGTTTTGTCTTGGGTGAAGGTGCTGCGATGCTGGTTATTGAATCGTTGGAACACGCTGAAAAACGTGGCGCTAAGATTCTTTGCGAGATCACAGGTTACGGCGTTTCTTCCGATGCTTACCACATGACTTCTCCAGCTCCTGAAGGTGCGGGCGGTTATGCGGCAATGGCGATGGCGCTTAAAGACTCTGGTCTAAAAGCGACAGACATCCAGTACATCAATGCACACGGAACTTCGACTCCAGTGGGTGATGGTTTGGAAACGGCTGCGATCAAACACCTTTTGGGTGATCACGCGAAAAACGTGATGGTATCCAGCACGAAATCTATGACAGGTCATGCTTTGGGTGCGGCTGGTGCGATTGAATCTGCTTTCTGTGTGATGGCGATTCGCGATCAGATTGCTCCTCCAACTCTGAACTTGGATAATCCAAGTGAAGATTGCGACCTGGACTATGTGCCTTACAAAGCACGCGAAGCGAAGATCGACAATGTTCTCAACAACAGCTTCGGCTTTGGTGGAACAAATGCTTGTATGATCTTCTCTAAATTTAAAAACTAATTAAAAGCCCTGGGAAATCAGGGCTTTTTACTTTGTACGACTTCAAGGAATTTATCATGATTGTTTATATTGGCTGCGACCATGCTGGCTTGGATTTGAAACTTAAAGTGATGGCTGCATTTCCAGATATCGAATGGAAAGACCAAGGCACTCACAATGGCGATTCTGTGGATTATCCGGATTACGCTGACAAAGTTTGCAAGGAACTGACGAAGGTCGAAATCCTGAATGAAAAGTCTGGCATCACTGATTCCGCATTTGGACCGGCAATGGGAGTTTTGATCTGCGGTTCAGGACAAGGCATGGCTATCAGAGCCAACCGTTATCAACACGTGCGGGCCGCTCTTTGCTGGAATGAAGACATCGCTCGCCTTTCTCGTGAACATAATAATGCGAACATCATCGCATTGAGCGCTCGTTTCACTGCACCTGATCTTGCCATTAAAATGGTGAGAGAGTTTTTAAAAACGAAATTTGAAGGTGGTCGTCACCAAAAACGCGTTGCTAAATTGGCGACCGACACTGGTTGTTGAGACTTTTAAATTCGCGCCACACAGTTAATAATTCTATTACACCCGTATTTCGCAATTTTGATTTTTACAAAGCGCGAGTAGGAAGGCGTACTCCTGGTATGCCGACGCCCGAGCAACGCTGCTAAAAATCGAAATTCCGAAATACCCCAGAACGGAGCTTTCATTATGAATTCGACATCTTTACATTTAAACCAAGTCGATCCTGAAGTTTTCGCCGTAATTCAAAAAGAATCGGAGCGCCAACAATTCGGTCTGGAGATGATCGCATCTGAAAACTACACCTCTAAAGCGGTGATGGAAGCGCAAGGCTCTATCCTGACAAACAAATATGCCGAAGGTTACCCGGGCAAACGTTATTACGGCGGTTGCGTCAATGTCGACACGGTTGAAACCCTGGCAATTGAACGTGCTAAAAAGCTTTTCGGAATGAACTATGCCAACGTTCAACCCCACTCTGGCTCACAAGCAAATATGGGTGTTTACCTGGCGGCCTGTAAGGCTGGCGATACAATTCTTGGGATGGATTTGTCCCATGGTGGTCACTTGACTCATGGGTCTCCGGTGAATTTCTCGGGTATGCTCTTTAAAGCCGCTTCTTACAAATTGGATCCGGAAACAGGTCGAATCAATTACGATACAATTCGTTCTGTTGCAAAAGAGGTTAAACCAAGATTGATCATCGCGGGTTACTCAGCATACCCACGCGTTTTGGATTTTGCGAAATTTAAAGAAATTGCGGTGGAAGTGGGCGCAGACCTTTTGGTGGATATGGCTCACTTTGCGGGCTTGGTTGCCACTGGCCACCACCCGTCTCCGGCTGAATATGCGGATTATGTGACGACGACAACTCACAAAACTTTGCGTGGTCCACGCGGTGGTATGATTCTGACGAATTCAGAAGAAAAAGCGAAAACTATGAACTCCCGCATCTTCCCGGGTATCCAAGGTGGACCTCTTGAGCATGTGATCGCTGGTAAAGCGGTGGCATTTGGTGAAGCCCTTAAACCAGAATTCAAAGACTACAGCGGCAAAGTGATTCAGAATGCGAAAACATTGTCGGAAGAACTTCTTTCTCAGGGCTTTAAACTTGTGACTGGTGGCACAGACAATCACTTGATGTTGATTGATCTTTCCGACCGCGAGATCACTGGTAAAGTGGCAGAAATCGCTTTGGATGAAGCAGGCATCACGGTGAATAAGAACACAGTACCGAATGAAAAACGCTCTCCATTTGTGACAAGTGGTATTCGTATTGGAACACCGGCTCTTACGACGCGCGGAATGGGAACTTCAGAAATGAAGAAGATCGGTCAATGGATTGCGCAGGTTTTGAACAACGCAGACAATGCGGATGTTAAAAACAAAGTTCACGCGGAAGTGAAAGAGATGTGCAAGCACTTCCCGATCTATTAAAATTGAACCGCTCGAGAAAATTTCTCTGCGTTACTTCGTCATCGGCGTACTTTTAGTACGCCTTCTTCCTCGCGCCTTGATAAATTTCCTCCAACGATTCCAATTTCCTTTACGAAAAACATCTCCTCAAATTGATACGAAACTGCCCGACCTAGGGCTTGATGAAGTACTCTAAAACTGTCATCGACTTTTGCCCTTATCCCCATGAAATGACTGAAAAATGGGCAATTAACATTTGTTATTTTTGCGTCATTTTTTATGGCCTTTTTGGGCAGAAAAACCTTTGGATACGAGGCCTTGTACGTTATAGTCGAACCATGACACCAGGATGGAAACAACTAGTAAACATTGCAGGATGCATGATCGCGACGGGAACTTTGGGTTCTTGTACGACTTTTCACACTCCACTTTCCCGAGAATTGATAAATGGCTCACCGACGACCGTAGCGCGTGGGACAGCCTCTGACCAACCCATGACAATTGAACCCGAAAACAGGGCCTTTGATTGGCCGGTGGACAGTGCGCGCATGACTCGTGGTTTTTTGCCTAATAAGCGTCGCCCGCATTTGGGGATTGATTTGGCTGCTCCTAAAGGAACGCCGATATTGGCGGCCCAAGGCGGCACCATCATCTATGCTGGTCGTGAGTTTAAAGGGTACGGAAAAATGGTTCTAATCGAGTCTGGCGACGGTTGGGCGACATTGTACGCTCACTTCGACAAAATCTTGGTTTCCGAAGGCCAAAAAGTTCGCAAAGGCGAAGTGATTGGTGCGATGGGCAGAACCGGACGCGCCACCGGAGTGCATTTGCACTTTGAAATCCGCAAAAACCGCGGACCTATTGACCCGCTTCCGCTACTTCCTGGAACTGCGACGACTTCAACAGCAAAACTTTAAAACTTCAAAGGCTCCTACAGGGGGCCTTTTTTTATTTCTGATATCCGTAAGCACATTGGGTAGAACCGTTATTTGGGGATTTGTTATAAACTTGCAATTCTATTTCCGCTGCGGAAATAGAATTGCAACAATAAAATCTCGCGGCTACTTCACAAAAGCTGCTGAAGAAATAAAAAAAGGCAGCCGTTTTAAGGGGCTGCCTTTTTAACTTAAACTGTATTTCTAAAATTAGAACACGTTAAGAGTTGCAGAAACACCAACGTTTGTAGTGTCAGCTTGCACGTATTCAGGAGCGAATTGGAAATTTGGATACAAGTAGATATCACGAGTCACTGCGATACCTAGACCCACAGATTGAGTCCACATGTTTTGATAAAGTGTATCTGCAGATTCATCACGGTAGTGATCGAAGACTGCCGGACGGAATACAGTTCTGAATGAGTATGTATCATTGAATGCGTACTCAAGGAACGGATACAAAGCCACTGTGTAATCAACGCGACCTTTATCTTTATTGCTGATAGTGTCAGCAGCTGAAGCGCCATCACTGAAGTGTGTGTAATCCAAAGAAAGCATCACACCTGGTTGCCAGTTTGTATTTGGAATTTCACCCAAAATTGTCCAACCGAAAGAGTTCGAAGCAACGTAATTTTTAGCTGTGTAACCTGGACGCGTTTCCCACGAACCAGATGCACTGATAGATTGTTGCAAATTCCAAGCGCGGAAAGAACGAGACCACTGAATATATGGGTTACTTACGTATGATTTTCTGTTGGAGTTTTGATTCATAGTTTCTTCTTGGTTATTTTGTAGCGGAGACAAAATAGTCAAACCAGAACCCAAACGAAGAGAGTCACGTTTATTCAAACGGTATGCGATAGCTACGTCAGTTGAAAAATACGCGCTGTCATCTTGAGAAGAGACACCAGCAAAGTTTGGACGAACTTCGCCCAATGGATCTTGCAGACTGCCGCCATTGTAAGTCATATCCATAGAGATGGACCATTTAGATTTAGAACCAGATTCCGCACGCATTTTTGCGTTTGTGATCTCGTTATCAATGTCACCAGAAACTTGCTCGTCCTTTTTTTGAACGTCAGTTACTTTTACTTTGCTTGTGTTTGCGCTTTGCGATTCTTCAGCTTGTGCGTTTGCCGCAACAACCAAAGCCCCTGCCAAAATCAATGATGAAAGAATTTGTTTTTTCACCTGTGTGATCCCCTTATATTGTTAAAACGTTGTTAATCTTTAAAAACTTCTAAGTAATTTTGTTTTCTAATTTCTTATTCAAGTCGCTTACAGATGGTTGTCGTTTCACATTCACTACGATTTCATCTGCTCGCTTCAGGTGGTCCCAAACTGGATCCAAACTGAATATAAGCAACGAAAGTGCCAGGTCTTTGGTCGCATTTCAACACCAAATCCTGACAATAACCTAATATTTTCGCCAAGTAGACGCGCTGAAGCTTAAAAATTGAGCAGATTTGATTTCATGGAACTTCTTGTAGCTAAGCTCATTTTGACTCCAGTTGCTGGTTATAAAAAATTCATGCGAGGCGTCAAAATCGATGTGACACAACGCACACCTCGAAAGCGGCAGGCACCTTTTTGTAATGCTACATGTTGAGGGTTGTTGGGCTCGCTCGGATAATTCAGCGGAGGGGGGACTGCTATGGTGGATCGCGAGCTCTACAAAGAGACGGAGTTTTTGCACGATGTGGGTGTGAATCTTAATGCGGCTCTTTTTATAATTGATCGGCTGATTGAAGAAATTAAGGGCGAAGAAGGCCGCTTGGAAACGGACTCACAAACCGAAAACCTATTTCATCACTTGGCGACTTACTTAAATCAAATCGACCGCACGGTGAAAAATCGTCGCACTCATTTGTCGGAAATTTTAGAAGCTGAAAGAAGAGCAGAAAAAGAAGCGTATCGCCAATCGCGATCGCCTTAGACAAAAAAAGAAGGGAGCCGCTGGCTCCCTTAGCGAGATCAAATGCTCTTTCACTAGAGCGGATAAAAATCGTAATTCTTATCTCGATCTCGTCTTCGTGTTCAGTTTCTCAAGCTTCCCTCTCTTCCACAAGTCCAAAAGGAGTCTTGATTTATGACGAACTTAGGCCTGGTCCTTTCTGGTGGTGGCGCACGAGGTGCGTATCAGGTCGGCGTATTAGCGGCTGTGGCAGAAATTTGCAAAGAACTCTCAATCGAGAATCCATTTGAAATCTATACGGGCGTTAGTGCGGGAGCCATCAACGCCTGTGCAATAACATCTCATCCGGGGAGTTTTACCCAGGGCTGTGAAAGCTTGCGGGAGATTTGGGGCGCTTTAAAAAGCCAGGATGTTTTCGCTTCGGATCCGCTATCACTGACGGGAGTGGCCCTGCATTGGTTGATGGATTTATCCAGTGGTGGCATGAAGAGCACGCCTGGAAAATCTCTTTTAGACACCGCCCCTCTGCGCGAACTGATTTCCAAACACTGTCCTTTCGAAAACATTCAAAAAAAAATTGATAGTGGCCTGATCCGAGGTGTTGGAATTTCCGCTTTGGACTTTCACACCTCCTCAACGGTGACTTTCATACAAGGAGTTACGGAGATACAACTATGGGAAAGAGTCAGACGACAAGCAACCAGATCGCAAATCAACGTGGATCACGTGATGGCCTCGGCCGCCATTCCGGTTTTGTTCCCGCCGATTGCCGTGGATTCCAGGTACTTCGGGGATGGGTCGATTCGGAACTTCAGCCCCTGCGGTCCCGCGATTTACATGGGAGCCGAGCGCCTGCTTGCAATTGGAGTGAGACGCCGGGAGGAAGTCTGTTATTCATGTCACGAAGTAGCGCCTGCGGAAATGCCGAGTGTGGCACGTGTTGCGAGTGTATTGCTGCACGCTCTTATGAGCGACGGGATCGAATTTGATATTGAAAGAATTGAGCGCATTAATCTGGCGCTGACGAAGATTCGCACCTCCGAACGAAAAAGTCTGGCGGTCCGACCCATCGATGCCCTGTGGATCTCCCCGTCCCGGGATTTTTCTGAAATCGCCTCTCAACATACACAAGATTTGCCGCGCATGGTGCGGTATCTTTTAAAAGGCCTGGGAGGACTGGAAGAGTCCGCAGAGCTTTCGAGTTTTCTGCTGTTTGAAAAATCCTATGTCGAGACCTTGATGGATATTGGCTATCACGATGGGCTTAACTCGCGCAAAGAACTGACGCAATTACTGAGTGGTGAAAAGATGAAAGACACCATGGCCACTTCGCATTTATGAAAAAGCGGGAGTATGTTCCCGCTTAAATTTCAACTTGGATCCCCACCTCGATCACTTGATTCGGTGGAATACGGAAGAACGCCGTTGGACGTTGCGCATTTTTCGACATCACCGCAAACAGACGTTCACGCCAGTGAGACATGTGCAATTCATCTGGAGCGGCTGGTCCCTTGGATGTGATAATCGTTTCCCGACCCAACACAAAAGTCGTCTCGTTCACATTGAAATTGATATCTTTATTACGACAAGCTTCCAGGATGTGCTTCATCTTAGGAGTTTCCATAAAGCCGTAATAGGCCAAGATACGATAGAAATTTGGAACGATCTCTTGGATCGAGATATTATCTTTCTTGGAAACAAACGGAACCTCGCGTGTTTGAATCGTTAAGATCGCCACACGCTGATGTAGAACTTTATTGTGTTTTAAATTATGTAACAACGGCGCCGGCACACCCCACGGATCTCCCGACATGTAAATCGCCGTCCCCGGAACACGAATCGGCGGTTCACGCAGAAGTTTCAACATAAAATCTTCGGTCGGCATCGAGCGGTCTTTCAAACGACGGAATAAAACCTGACGACCTTTTTGCCATGTCGTCATCAACAGGTAAATCACCGCGCCAATCGCCAATGGCACCCAACCACCATGCGGAATTTTATGGAAGTTCGCTGCGAAGAAAGCAGTATCAATAATCGCAAAGACACCAAAGATTCCTGCGGCCTTAAAGAAACTCCAGTTCCATTTTTGACGAGCCACCTCGTAAGCCAGAATGGTGGTGATAACCATGGTTCCGGTGACGGCAATACCGTAAGCCGCAGCCAAGTTGCTGGAAGTCTTAAAGGTCAATACCAACCAGATGACCCCCACGAACAACGCCCAATTCACCGCAGGAATATAAATCTGACCGATCTCTTGAGACGAAGTATGAACGATATTAATACGTGGACAGAAGCCCAACTGAATCGCCTGTCGCGTGATGGAGAACACACCGGAGATCAACGCTTGAGACGCGATGACCGTCGCCATGGTACTTAAACAGACCATCGGGATCACAGCCCACTTTGGTGCTAAAAGGTAAAACGGATTTGAAATCGCATCGGCATTAGACAAAAGCAAAGCGCCTTGACCGAAGTAATTTAAAAGCAATGCGGGCAAGGCAACAAAGAACCACGCCATGCGAATAGGTGTTTTACCGAAGTGCCCCATATCTGCATACAAAGCTTCGCCACCCGTGACGACCAGGACAACGGAACCCAACACCAAGAATCCGTGAATGCCATTTCTAAAGAAGAACTCAATCGCGTGATGCGGCCACAGAGATTCCAGGATCACTGGATTTCCGAGCAAAGCATTCGCTCCCAGGACACCCAGAGTTGTAAACCACACCAAAAGAATCGGACCAAAGATCACACCAATTCGACCGGTTCCATAGCGTTGCATTAAGAACAAGGCATTGATGATGAAAATCGTGATGGGAATAATGTACGGATCAAATTGATCGGTGACGATCTTGAGACCTTCCATCGCTGACAAAACCGAGATCGCCGGGGTAATAACACCGTCACCATAAAGAAGAGCCGCACCAAATAACCCCAGAATCGTCATAATCCAGCGGCGATGAGTGATGTCTTTGGTGTGTTGCGAGCGCACTGCGAGCGCCATCAAAGACAGAATTCCCCCCTCACCTTTATTATCTGCACGCATGACATAGGCCATGTACTTCACACAGATAGTGGAGATCATCGTCCACACGATCAGAGAGAGAATACCGATGACGTTTTCTGGAGAAACTGCGAGTCCGTACTCACCACCGAAACATTCACGAAGGGCGTACAAAGGGCTGGTTCCGATATCCCCAAAGACGATGCCCAAAGCAGCTAGTGATAGCATTGCTAAATTGGTGTTCTTATGACCATGGTCCTGGTGTTCGATGTCGCAACTCCCATTTTATTTTTAAAACGCAAGAGTCCTAAGTGTATGGAATCGCGAAGCTGTTGTCAGCAGCTGGACCACATGTCATAACGCAGCACTTCACATTACGCGTTAGTCAGTTGCCTTCTTTTTAGGCCCTGGGAGAAAATAAGGGCTCAGGGAGTAAACTTATGTTTCGATCTGGTGATCTTAAAAACTCTGTTCTTCGGACCGTCGCTCACTCTAAATGGGCCTTGGCAGTCTTGTTCTTGATCGGGTTGGTCTATTTTGAGTCTCGTTTGACCGAGAAAAGTGTGGCTGACAACCGTCAGCCCACATCAGTGAATACTACTTCTTTGACGCAATAACTGAGTTTGCGTCGAGATTGAAGGCTGAAAGCGCTGAAACGAAGTTTCGGAAGCCGGTCGCTTGTTTCACTAACAATTTCTTCAATCCCTCATCCTGAGGCTCGCCTTGCTCATTTAAAACTTTTGGAGCATTGGTGATAAAGATACGCTCTGGATAAATGAAGGCGTTTCTGTATCCAAACACCTGCTGCAGGTGTTCCACCGGGCGAAGTCCACCAAACATCCAACCCAAACCAACAAAGCACACTGGACGATACTCAAACGTCTCTGGAAACTTCATGTGATCGATGAAGTACTTCAAAGCTCCGGGCATAGAACCATTGTACTCAGGGCAAATCACAATCAAACCTTCAGAAGCAACCAACTTATCCAGATAAGGTTGCAGTCCAGAGTGCTCTTTTCCATAGTGGGGTCCGGTGTGAAGATGCTCTTTCACTTCCACCAAATCGATAATCTCGACTGTTTCCCCTTGGGCCTTGTAGATTCCTTGGATATAGTTTGCAAGCTTCAGAGTGTTGGAACCTGGGCGATCAGTGCCCGCTATAATGTACTTCATTCGTAAATCTCCTAGACAAAGTGATATACCTTTCGCTGTAATAAAGGCAATACAGTTTTCAGAAGGGTGTCTTCGCAATGTCGAAAATTTGGTTTATCTTAAACGAGGGACAAGTTACTGGACCGTTTGAACCAGAAGAAGTTGAATCACAAATTGCATCCTTCAAAGAACCCTTGATCTGGGGGCGTGGTCAGGTGGAATGGGATATTCCTTCCAAATGGCGCGCAAAAATCAAAGACCTTCCCCCGACGGCTCCTGCTGGCGATCAAAGCAAAGTTTGGATGACTCGCATCGAGGGTAAGATCAATCGCGAACCGCAAAAGTATTCTGACATGATTGTCGCTTTAAAAAAGCTCACGGACCTCTCCCAGGTCGACATCTCCACAGACAGCGGAAAAACCTGGAAAGAAGTCTACGCCCTTCAGCAAGTGGTTGATGACTTGGGCATCAGCCGCCGATCTCACCCGCGCGTTCCAATCGTGGGCACGTTGGAATTTGAACCGAGCGAAACAGCTCCGCCGATTAAATGCCGCGTGATCTCGATCAGTGAAGGTGGCCTGGGAATTAACGATGCGGATGGCCTGCAAATCGGTCAGAAATTTTTCGCCACACTGACCAGCCCCAATCTGTATCAAACGATCACCACCACTTGCGAAGTGGTTTACATGGGTAATGACGGCTATGCGGGACTGCGCTTTGTGGGACTGCCAGAGGAATTTAAATCTTCGGTGATTGAATACGTTCGCAAATTCGCCACAATCTCTTAGAAATTCGCTAGGCTTATCATCAAGCTCTTGGTCTAGTTTCAAATTGGATCCAGCTTAGTCTTTTGACAAGTCTGGTCCTGAGTCTTCATCGTGATACTCATGCTAGAACTATTATTTTCTCTCTTAGTGTCGCCTTCGAATGCTCCTGTGAATAACTATGCAACGGTCGTTCAGACTTTGCAGCAGATCCAGGCAGCCAATCCCACAACCACGCAACTGATTGATCTGGGCCCTTCTGATTCCGGACAAAACATCGTCGGCATTAAAATCGGCGACGGTCCCACAGCAGATCTGATCGTGGGAACTCATCACGGCAATGAATATGGCTCCACAGCAGTGGCTATGGGGGCCGCAGATGCCTACGCAAAAAATCCAATCAAGGGCCACACGGTTTATATCGTACCGGTCTTGAATATTTCCGGATTTAATTCTCGTTCTCGCTATGAGCGCTTGAGTGGCATGAATTCAGTGGATCAGAATCGTGACTATCCGGGTCCTTGCATCTCTGGACAGCCATTTAAGTCCAAAGCCACAAAAGCCCTGGCGACTTTCATTGATGAAAAAAACATCGTGAGCTCCGCCACTCTTCACACTCACTGGCCAGCGGTTCTTTATCCTTGGGGCTTTTCCACTCGTGATGTCATGACGAAGGACGATTCCACATTCATCCAGCTCTCCAAAGATGCGGCGGTTGAAAGTGGTTATGACGTCGGAAACTCTAAAGACATGCTTTATGCGGCGGACGGTGCCTTTGAAGACTATGCTTACTGGAAGCATGGCATCTGGTCCTTGTTGTTTGAAATGGGTGAAACACACACTCCATCCGAAGCACAAATGGCGCAGATGGTGGCTGTGAATGTTCCAGGTATTCGTCGCTTCTTTGAAAACGCGCCGAAAGAGCGAGCGAAAGATCACGCTTTCACCGGTAAATGTGATCGCAGCATCATGCAGAGAACTCACCTCGAGTAGTCCGCATTCCAGTTAAATTCAGAATTAAACCCGATCCCAAAGATCGGGTTTTTTTATTTTCAAAACCACCCGACTCGGCCCGGTCTTTGTATCAATATGAGATATGATACTGCCTTTCCTTTGGACGATTTCGCCTGCCATTTTTCCAAAAAAACAGTCCTTTCCGAATCTTATGGAGCATCTGAAAGTGACGCCAATTTTTGTCACAAAGTGACGTTTTAGACGTCTCTAAATGATCCAAGTACCTGTTACCTGGATGGTTTTTCATGGCACCGACCTTGCTCGTTATCCTGCGGGAAAACTTTTAACCCCGGAGGATATACATGGAATTTTTAATGTCACTTGGTCGTGGTTTCACTTCAGGCGATGCAATTTGGATGTGGACTATTTTGGCTGCGCAAATCGTATCAGTCGCTATTATTGCTGAGCGCTCTATCGCTCTTTTCATGAATCGTAAGGTTAATCAAAAGGATATCTCTAAAACGATCGCAGACGACATTAAAGCCGGTAAATTGGATCAGGCACTACGTCGCTCCATGCAAATCGGTTTGACTCAACCATTGGGCGTTGTGGCTTCTGCAGGCATCCAGGCAGCAATGGATATGGGTGGTAAAGAAGAAATCCAACTTAAAATGGACGAAATCCTTTTGGAAGAATCCACTCGTGTTGAAAAACGCATTGGCTTCCTGGCAATGTTTGCCAACGTCGCAACACTCTTGGGTCTTTTGGGTACGATCACAGGATTGATCCACTCTTTCGCCGGTATTGCTAATGCAAACCCAGCTGAAAAAGCGGCGATCTTGTCACAAGGTATCTCACTTGCGATGAATACAACAGCTTACGGTCTGGTTGTCGCAGTTCCTGCGTTGATCATGTATGCAGTTTTGCAAAACAGAGCGACTCGCTTAACAGAAGACTTAAACAAAGCGGCTTTGAATTTGTTCATCCAACTTGGTTACCACTACGCTCCAGTTTCTGACAAAAAAGAAAAAGCACTTAAATAGTATTTTAGACAACTAACTGTGAGGGCTTTATGAGCGCATCATCAGGTAACGGTAACGACAAATTAAACTTCGAAATCAACATCCTGCCGATTCTGGATATTCTTTCTGTACTCATCTGCTTTTTGCTTTTGACAGCAGTTTGGTTGCAAATCGGTACGCTTGATACGAAGCAGGCTATTGGCGACAACTCCACTGCAGGCGCGGTGAATCCTCCTTCCCTTTGGGTAACGATGGAAGCGGATGGCAGTATGCAGCTTTCTTTGCGTGATATTCCTAAAGCGAAAACTCTGGAAGAGCGCATTGCAAGATCTACGGAAGGTGTCGATTTGCAACGACTTGAAGCTCGTCTGCAAGCGTACAAAGCTCAGTGGCCAGATCTTAAAACAAGCGTGGTTCGTCCCGGCGCACAGACCAATTATGGTGATGTGATCCGTGTGATGGACAAGTTGAAGCAAAACTCATTTGAAGGCGTGGGCTTGTCCCCACTAGGGTAATTTTATGAGAACTTCATTCGTTAACGCCAATAAACAACGTTCTCCTTTGCTGGAAACACAATCGCTAAAACCAGGCGGCAAAAAGAAAGCCTCCATGGGTCGCAATCTGGCTTTAGCATTGCCGTTGACATCATTGATCGACGCTTTCTCTATCATCGTGATCTATCTTTTAATCGGTACTCAGTCCAATGGTATCGAAGTGAAAAGCGGTCAAATGAATCTGCCCATCGCAGAACATGCGACAGGTGTTGATAAAGAAATGGCGATTTTGAGAATCGAAAAAGGCAATTACTTTATCAATGACGAACGTGTAGCTGGCAGCCAGTTGGGATCAAAATTGGAAACTTTGAAAAAAGATTCCAAAGAAGACATCGAGCTTATGATCCAAGCTGACACCGAGATGAAATACGCTGACCTGGATCCAATTATCAAAGCGGGTTCTTTGGCAGGTATTGAAAAACTTAAATTTGCGGTGGTACCAAAACAATGAGAACACTAAAACGCCTCCTCCTAATCAGTCCGATTCTGGCGGGTGCTCTGTATACACAGATCGCTCGTGCAGAAAAGATGAACTCCGACACGCAAGATCTTGTCGTCGGCAAGATGGAGCGCGTTCTTAAGGCGATGGACAGCAAAGATCCATCGTGGGTGCCAACACAACAACGTCTGGCTGACACCCTTGCGGAAAGAGCGCGCACGCGCTTTATGCAGGAAGTGGAAGCGAACTGTGATGGCTGCAAAGGCTCCAAAGCAGATCGCCAAAAGGCGATTGAAATCTATGAAAACATCCTTACGAAAATTGAGCTGAATGAACACGGTCCCATTTTATTCCAACTGGGCCACCTGTACGAAATGGCCGGTCAAAACGACAAGTCCATTGAACTTTTCGAAAGCATCGTAAAAGATGCCAAGAAAAAATCCATTTCTGCTGAGATCGTTTCCCGTTCACATGCAGAATTGGGTGATTTGCTTTTCCAAAAAGGCAAATTCAAAGAGGCGAAAGCTCACTATGTGATCGCCCTGAAAGATAAAAAACTTCAAAACCGTGCCTTGGCCACATACAACATGGCATGGAGTGATTTCAATGACGACAAACTGGCGTCAGCGATCTCGACAATGGAAGGTTTGCTTTCCAAACCTGAACAGATCACACGCGACACGGAAACTGGCGCAGCTTACGACCCGGTTTTCCATGCGGATATCGCGCGTGACCTTGGAACATTCTATGCGCGCAGAAATATCTCTGTAAAAGAAATCGCCCGCTATGAAGTTCTATCTCCTAAAGAAAAACGCAAAGAATTGCTTTTGAACTTCGCTCAAGAAGCAGACCGTGTTGGTCAAAAACAAGCGGCGGCTGATATTTTGAGCCGTTACCTGGATCAAGAAGGTTTGACAGACGCAGAAACTTTGGAAGCTTTCGTACGTTTGGCAAAAATCAACTATGACCGCGGTCAAACTGGTAAGTCCACTCAGGATTTTGCCAAAGCGGCAGCATCTTTTAAAAACACCTGCAAAGACGCAACGAAATGTGAAGAGCTGAAAAAAACGATGAAGACCTATGTGACTGAGCTTCACCGTTCTAAAAAATTGAAACCTGACCAGGATCTTTTGAATTCCTATGTGATCTATTCCAATACTTTCCCGGAAGACACCGAGATGACCACACGTGGTGCTCAGGTCGCAATGGATATGGGTAAACCTGCGATTGCAGCTCAGTTGTACCGCACGATCAGCGACAACTCGAACCTGTCAGAGAAAGAACGTCAAAATGCCTTGTTGAATGAGGTCGCTGCGGGTGAAAAATCCAACGATACCACAATTCAAAAAGCAGCCTATATTAACTTCCTTAAAAAAGGTAAGGACGAAGGCAAGTCATTTGAAGTTCGTTACCAAATGGCTTACTTAAGCTACCAACAAAAGCAATTAAAGGAAGCTGCTGTCGCCTTTAATGATCTGGCAACGGATAAAAAAGGCACACCTGATCTTCGTAAAAAATCAGCGGATCTAGCTTTGGACAGCTTGGCGCAACTTAAAAATGATGAGCAGATCCAGGAGCTGGCTGCAAATTATGCTGTGATCTTCCCTGCTCACAAAGCAGAATTTGAATCCACTTCTCGTAAAGCTTTGATGAATCAAGCGGCAGCTTTGGCGAATGATCCAAACTCCAGCAAATCTGATATGCGCACGGTTTTAAAACGCATTACGAACACAAACCTGGCTTCTGCAAAATCAGATGAGAAAATCTTGTTCTATACAAATGAAAGCATCCTGGCGCAAAAACTGGGCGAAGATGAAGTGTATGTTCAAGCTTTGAATAAATTGATCGCTTCCGACGTTCCAGCTTCCCGCAAAGAATCTTTGCTGGAGCAATTGACGGGTTACTATGAAAAGAAACTGGATTTCGCGAATGCTTATAAAACCGCTCTTCGCCTGAAAATGCCGAAAGTTTCTGAAAAAGATCGCGAATTGCGTTTGGGCACACTGGCAGATTTGGCTAACTTGAACCCACAACGCCACTACCGTGCCGCTTTAAAACTGGGTCTTAAAGGTGATCGCGCAAACGTGGTGCGCACTCGTCTGGTGCTATTATCCCCGTCTCCAGCTGCGGAATTGAAAGCTCAGTCTTCTGAACTCCGTCGCAGTCCTTCACTGTTGAATGAGACGGCGTTGTTGGTATTCGCCCGTAACGGTCTTAGCAGCAACTTGAAAGCCGTTCTGGAAATGAAAGAGATCCGCAATCGTTCTGCGGCTCAGTTCATCCAAAAACAGCCTTTCTACAACAAGACTGCAAGCTTTAAAGGACAGATCGCAACTCACATGATTTCAACGAAATCAGACCGTCAAATGCAAAAAGACATCAGCGAGCGTATCAAGCTTTTATCTAAAGCCGATGGCCTTTTGAATGAAGCCAATCGCACTCGTGATATCACGGCGCAATTGATGGCTTTGGAAATCGTGGCTATAGAAAACAATAGAATGGTTCGCGATTTAGTGAATTTACCAATGCCGAAAGGTCTAACACCCCAAGAACAAGCTCAATATGTCGGCATTTTAAAGTCCAAATCAAAACCCTACTTGATGAAGGCTAAATTCGCTGAACAACGTGAGCAAGAGCTCTTAAACAGCTCTCCGGCCTTGGCTCAGATGGCTCAGGATTACAGAACAGCCCGTCCTGAAATCCAAAACATCCTAAAACGTGAGATGACTTTGGTTACTCAGTTACAGGCCAGCGGCAAAATGAAGTCAGCTGTTTCCGATGCGCTAAATTCGTCACAGGCAAGCCCTTCCGATTTGGCCTCCGCACGCAAATCAGTGGCAGCTGAGCCGAACAACGCAGGTGAGATTGTAAAACTGAAAACTCTAGAGACAAAAATGGGCCATCCTCTGATGGCATCGTATCTGGAAGGCCGTTTAAATCAATTACAGAGAGGAAAAAGCCTATGAAAACGCTGATTCTATTGGCGGGCTTCTTGCTAAGTCAGCTGAGTACCCAAAGTGCCTTCGCTGCAAATAAAGCTAAGAAGGCCGAAGGGAACAAACCGCAACTGGGCACCTCCTTTAAATTTGATGGAAGTGCGCTTCGCGGGAAATACCAAAGCTCTCTAAATACGAAAGCCACGGTAGAAAACGATAAATTATTGGAAGATCTCTTGGCCGGCAGAAAAGAATTTAACGACAGAATCCAAGACGATCAAAAACGAAACTAGGACGTAACATGAACGCAGCAAAACTCATCATTTTAGAAAACATAGCGGGCCAAAAAGTCCGTACGTTTGCGGTTGATTCAGAGTCCTTGAACATCGTGTATCTTAAGGATCAACGCCGTGTTGAAGCCTTGGCAGACTTAGCTGTTCTAAAGGACAATGACATCGAATACAGCCTTCTTAAAAAGATCGATCTTTCTAAGTTGAGCGCAAAAGGTGAAGCTCTTCAGGGCTTGGGCCGTATTCGCCTGGCCAGCCATGACGACGTGACAAGCCCTCAGTACGCTTTGCAAAATGAAAACGATGAAGAACAGCTGACAACAATGCTGACTCGCACGGCGATTACTCACTTGGTAATCGTTGGTATCATCATGATGGGCACTTTCATCGCGGCTAAATATCTGACGAAGAAAGATGAAGCTCCTTTGGTGACGATTGTTCTTCCGAAAGAAGCTCCTAAAGTTGTTGAAAACAAACCGGTTCCACACGTGAAGATGTCTGAAAAGAAAATCAAGCCATCTAACAAAATCTATAAACCGGTAGTTAAGAAACAACCTTTGAAAGTTAAGAAATACACCGTGAACACGAACAAAGCGACAAACGTTCAGCGCGTGGGTGCTTTGGCAGCTTTGGGTGGAACTCCTAAAGGCACTCGTGGTTTTGAAGGTCTTGATAACAACTCTATGAAAGCGATTCGTTCTGCCGGTGTCGGCAACGGTGGCGGCGGCGTAGGTTCTGCAGGTCGTGGCGGTGTTAAAGGCTTCTTACCAGGCAATGGTTTGATCGCAGGCTCTGCAGGTGAAGGTGGTCGCGCGGAAAGCGCTGGCGGCTATGGCACTCGTGGTGTTGGCGGCGGTCGCGCTGGTTACGGTAAAATGAATATGGTTGGTGGTACGAGTGCCTCCAGTCTTCCCCTTGATGCAGAAGCAACTGTTGAAGGCGGCTTGGATCGTGACCAAATCATCGCTGTTATCAATCGCAACAAAGGTCAAATCGTCTATTGCTATGAAAAAGGTCTTCAAGCCCAACCAGCTATCGGTGGTCGTGTGGCAGTTGACTTCGTGATTGGTCCAAATGGTCGCATCACGACGGCAAAAGTAGCCCAAAGCTCTTTGGGTTCGGCGATGGTTGAAAACTGCATGATCGCTAAAATGAAAACATGGCAGTTCCCGAAACCAGTTGGAAAAGTAAACGTAGATGTTCTTTACCCATTCGAATTAATGCGCGTCTCGGCTCGCTAAGAAATGAACGAGTATTAAAGAGGTTTATATGAAGACGGTAAAAAGTTTAATGATCGTAATCCCAGCAGCAATGACTCTGGCAGCCTGTGATGGCTGGCAGAAGAGTCCTTCATCGGATCTTCAAGAAATGCGCACTCAAGCGAAAACGATCACTGAAATGGGTCCTGATAAACCTGTGGAAGTTACTAAAACTGTGTACGTCGATAAACCGGTCGAAAAAACTGTCACGAAAACAGTTATCGTAGAAAAAGAAGTCGAAGTGAAGGTTAAGGAAACTGACATCACTCGTTCGATGATTCTTTTGTCAGCTGACTCGGAAATGACTTTCTCTGAAGGCGTTTCTTCTTCCTATAAAGTTCGCGCTTCTTTACCAGTTCCGGGTGCTACTGTTGCATTAACCGCTTCCAATCTTCCAGAAGGTGCTTCTTTGAAGCCTTCTTCTGAAAAAGACGTTTATGTTTTAACTTGGAACCCTCCTATGTACACAGTTGATGCTGGTAAAGCATTGAAGTCCATTCCTGTGAAATTCACAGCAACAGTGACAAATGCTGGGACATCCAAAAATGCTGAAGCGGTTAAAGGCTTGGTTAACGAATTGGACAAAACACTTTTCGTAACAAAAAACCAGGTGGCTCCGAGCGCTTTGACGGTATCTGGCATCGGTGCTGAGGTTTCCGAAGACCAACTCACACCATTCTCTGTGACTGTAACAGTTCCAGGTATCGATGGTAAATCCTCACAAAAACCAACCGTGCTTATCAGCTATGATGGCAACGCTATCACTGCCGGGAATGATTTCCTGGAAATGGATGGCACTCGTTATGTGATCGCCGACTTGACAAAAAAAGATGCTGAGTACATCGGTGATTCAAAATGGAAAATCAATTTGATTTTCGATACTAAAAATATCTCCGTTCAACCACAGTTAGCTAAAGACGGTACGATTATGTTGCAAGCGAATGGCACACGCGTTCGTTTCAATGTGAAAGCTCTAAGTCCAAATGGTCTGTCTACAGCGCAAGCGACGGTACAAACCAAAATTAACTATACTAAAACGATCTCAGCTCCCCGCTTTGACGTTTCCGGCCTTGGCAAACAAGGTTTGGAAGTTTCTCCTGGTGAAAAAATCAGTTTGAAGTTTTCTGCTTCTTCCAGCAGCAAAAATGCGGTCGTAGCGGTTGAATCCAAAAACTCCGATTTGCCAGGCAATCCACAAGTTGCCTGCGAAACTTCGGCTTCTGGTAGCAACAAGCAAGAATGTACTTTAACTTGGGAAGTTCCATGTGACGCCACTTCAAAAACTTTGAAAGGCGCCATCGAGATGACTGCGACTGGGACATTGAATGGTCAAATCGCTCACGTGACTGAATACTCTTTAAAAACTGTTAAAGCGGCTAAATCCAAAGGTCTGTGTGCGACTCAGGCTAAACCTGCTTCTCAAGCTGGGGAGAAAAAATAGTTATGAAAAACTTTAAACTTCTTTCTGCAACTGTTTTGTTAATCGCTCTAAGCTCTCAAGCTTCTTTCGCGGCCCCCACCAAGAAAGCGGTAAAAAAAGCAGCAACAAGCTCCTCTCAACCAGCTCGTGTTAACGACTCTAGCGATGTCACGGCTGATATCGATTCATTGGGTGGCAACGAACAACTGATGAATATGGCTCAAAATATCAAATCTGAAAGCCGTTCGCGCATCGTTCAAGAGCGTATCGTCGACAGACACAACCGCCTGGAAGTGGGTGTGAACTACGGAATGAATTTCGGTGGCGATGCTTACACGAAAACTCAATCCATGGGTGCTGCTTTAGATTTCCATTTAACTCCCCGTTGGTCTATTGGTGCCAGATACTTTGACTATGGAAATTCTTTGTCTCCAGAAGGCAAACGTATTTTTGAACAAGCCAAAGCAAACTATGCAGCTGGTGGCCGTGCTTACGCTGTCGATATCGATTACCCAGAAAGTTCAGTTATGGCCGTTCTTAACTGGTACCCAGTTTACGGTAAAACAAGCTTTATGGATGTTGGTGTGACTCAGTTCGATATGTACTTGCTTGGCGGTGGTGGTCAAATCACTTTGTCCAGCGGTTCAACGGCGGTTTACACAGCAGGTCTTGGTATCGGTGCTTGGATTTCCAAACATCTGACAGCAAGAGCTGAGATTCGTTACATGAACTATAACGACAAACCCGTGACAGGTGAACGTAACTTGAACGTTGTCACAGGTAACCTTGGTCTTGGATGGATGCTATGATTTCCAAAAAGGCTTTTGTCTCTCAACTTTTAATGGTCACGGCTTTAAGTGTTGCTCACAACGCTTTGGCTGCTGAGCGTTTTTCAGTCAAGGACTGGGGCAATTCCCTGGAGTCCTCTTTGTCTGAAAAAAGCGGCAAGACCACTTTGAGTTTGTTGGACTTTAAAAAACTTGAAAACAAAGTGATTGGTTCTGCCTCTGATAGCAAAATCAAACAAAAGATTCAAAAAGCTCGAGAGTTATTTGCTGCTGGCAAATATTCTCAAGCTTTGGCTCTGTATAATGAAGTTCCCCGTGGTTCCGACTACTGGTTTCAAATCGTCGAAGAAAAAGGCTGGGCTTACTTCCGTCAAAATGATTCTGAAAAAGCCCTGGCGCAATCTAAAACTTTGTTGAGCCCACAGTTTGCGGAAGTGGTTAATTCTGAAGCTTACTTGCTTCAGTCTTTGGCTGAACTAAAAATCTGTGATTATAAATCAGTATTTAAAACGACTCAGATGTTCAAAGAAAAACAGCGCGATCGCATCGCTTCCGTTCAAGCAATGAGCAAAGAAGGTTTTAATGAGGCCTTTTTAACAGTTTTGAAAAAAATTGATAAATTTCCATTGCAGGCGACTGAAGTGGGTGAATCTTTGTTAAAACTTCCTGTGCTTTACTATAAAGACCTGGAATTACAAAAACAAATGCTGCGCTTTAAACTAAGTCAAAAAGGCATGGAAGTTCTTGCGGAGAAAAACACGCAACGCACTTTGCAAACGCAACTAGACCAAATCAACAAGGAAGCTTTCATCAAAATGAAAGTGCGCCTTCAAGAATTGGCTAACAATGAAACAGCGGACAACAAACGTGTGATCGGCAAATTGAATTTGGTTGAAGTGGAAGCGATCCAACGCGTTCACACCGACCAAAAACTTGCAGATGCTGCGTATTCTAAGAATGAATTCAAGGAAGCCAACGTCGACCAATTGGTCTTTAAAGATGACGGCCGCCCATGGATTGATGAGCTGGACAAGTATGACGTCGTCACGAAATCTTGCGCTCAAAATGTTAGGAGAAAAATGTGAAACCACTTATAGCTCTTTGCATTTACCTTTCAGCATTTATGTTGCTTTCAGCTTGCGCTGAAGAATCCGCGACTATTATTGCCCAAAAGGCGATTCCAGAAGAAAAAACTGAAGCCCCGGTTTATCCAGACGTGGTTCAACCGGCGGAGCCAACTCCCCCCGTATATCCTGAGGTTCCCAAACAGGAGCTCCAGTGGATTACAGAAGACGGTGGTCAAAGTCAGCTCGATTTCAACCCGCGCGTTGATATCTTGTTTGTAACTGACAACTCGGATTCTATGAAATCTGCTCAAGCGAACTTGATTAAGAACTTAAATCGCTTCACCAATGGGATCATCAACAATCCGATGATCGATTACCATATCGGTGTGGTGTCAACTTGGGATAGTTCCGAGCGTTTTGCAAAAAACAAAAAGGATTCTTACCAAATTGGTGAGTTGCGTTTTGCAAAAACCATCGCCGGAACAGAAACGACTCAACGTTTCGTAACTAAAAAAGACTCGGCGGGAGTTTTGGCTTCAACTCTTAAAATCGGAGTTGCTCCCTATGCAGAGGGCGGCCCTGAGGTTGAAGAGTTCTTCTCTCCCCTGGCATCTGCTTTGGAAAAAAGCGGTCATGGCGCAGCTAATGAAGGTTTCTTCAGAGAAGATGCGCAACTGGTTGTGATTTTCATGACGGACGCGGATGATGCTTCGGCTCGTATTACGCCGGAACAGATGGCGCAAACTTTGATCGATTTCAAAGGTGGCCGCCAGGAGAAGGTTTCCGTTTACGGTGTTTTGGTTAACGCCAAAGATCCGGACAACGTTAAGGACTGGGATTTACGTGTTCATCCGAAATACCATCCAGAATGCTTTGTCGGTCAAAAGAATAACGGCAAATGTACTGGCTTCGGTCCAGAGCGTTTGGAACAAATGATCGTTGCGGCAAACAGCGGTTCTGGCAATCCGAAACAAATCCGCGAGCAATATATCATGAGCATTGTTTCGCCAACTTTCGGTACTGAATTGGGTCGCATGGGTGATTCCATCACGGTTAAAACGTTGGAAAAACAAATTTTCCTAAGCCAAATTCCATTCGTACAAGACGGAAAGTTGATGTTGCGTGTTCGTTACGGCACTGCAGATGTTTTGGCGCAAGGCAAAGGTCAGTTGATTCCTGCGAAAGCTGATGGTGGCTGGACTTACAACCCAAGCTCCAACTCTGTGAAGCTTTCCGGTAATATTAAATACCAATACAAAGAAGGCGCACGTTTCGCGGTCGACTTGATCCCCGTGCCTTTGGCAAATTAAAGATTCGACTTCATAACAGAGGGTTCTGATAACTTCAGGACCTTCTGCAAACTTCCATCCGCTTTCATCTTCTCCAAAACCGAATTGAATTCCTTCAAGAGACTTCGGCCGTCGTCATCATTTCTAAAAGCAAAATAGCAGTCTTGATTTGATACCGGATTTTCCCGGCTGTAGTTGATCCCCCGCACTTTACTGAGCTCCAAGGCTCTTAACCCCGAACGCTCCTCGACGATAAAGGCATCGATAGTGCCATCAGCCAGGCGTCGCATATTCGCGACGTCATCATCAGCATAGATGAACTTTACCTGACTGTTTTCTTGAATCTCTGCTGGATAGTGATAGCGGAAGGTTAAGCCAACATTCTTACCGTATAACTCCTTAAAGGTCTTATAAGGTGTTTTGTCGCGATAAAAAATAAAATTGGTTCGCACGTAAAAAGGGATGCTCTTCAATGCATCTTTCGGTACGGAGTTATCCATTCCCGGAAAATAGCCCTCGGCTTTACCATTGGAAAAAGCCAGTTTTGCTTTATTCGAAGTTAAAATATCGACTTTAAATTTAGTCTGACTGCGCGCTGCAATTTCTTCGGTCAGCTTAAGGAAAGAACCTTTTTCTTTGCCCTCGACAAATAACGGAATAGGAAAAGTAACCAGGCGTGCAACCTTAGCTTCCACTGAACCAGAAAAACAAAATAATGGAAGGACGAGATATTTTAACTTCATGCAAAGATAGATTGCATGGGAGTTTACTCATTTAGCAAACAAATAGTGTTTACAGTTTAATTTTATGCAAAACCCTTTATACCTAAAGTGGAACCACGTTTGGTGAAAAATCCTGGTCGTTCAATGACCGCAAATCCTTGAGCACGCAAAGCTCTTTTCATATTGCTTTTGACTGCATAGGTTGTAAGGACACTTTTCTCTTCTGCAGATTCCAACAAAAGACGATTCAGAAATTCCTCGTCCCATAAATGCGGATGAGTCTTGGAACTGAAGGCATCATAAAAGAAACCATGATAGCGAGAAACAAATTGAATCCCCTCGTGCAGAGATCCATGAATATCCATGAGATTCGGAAAATGATTTTGCAAGAAAGACTTTAATTCTTTACGGCTGATCTCCGTGCCCTTCAAGACATGCATCAAAGCATCATCATAAACACTGGTTACATTTGGTAAAAGATTTTCTGTGCGATCATGCAACCACAGATAAAAGAACTCACGAAGTTCAGGAATACTTTCATAACTTGTGATCAAGCCCACAGATTTTTTTTGAAGAAGAGCTTCGCGGGCAATATTCATTTCGATATATCCAAGCCCCAATCCGACCACCATAAAATGAGGATTATTAATTTTCGCCAGAACATCGGCCGCGACATTTCCATAAAGATGGGTCGTTTCGGTGCTAGCCCCTCCGGAATGATGCATGGATTCGCCGTAGGGTTTTGATGGATCCAAAGACTCCAAAAGACGCAAGGTCGGACTCTGATCCTTGGTAATTTCTATTTCAAACCCCAGATCGGCCCATGATTTCAGTGGTTTTGGCTCATTCATTGACTTCCCGCAAAATAAAACCCATAAACGGGCTATGGAAAAAGGCTGGTTGGGACTTCCCTATCACACTATCAGTGAGCACTACAATCAACTCTTTGGCGAGAAGGTCTATAAGATCCCTGTCACTGTGGTTGATAATTGCCCGAACCGCATGGGTTTAAAGGGCATGCAGACCTGTGTGTTCTGTGATGTGTGGGGTTCAGCTGCGAATGCGGAAGCCATGACTATGGAGCTTCGCGAGCAAATCGAAAAATACCATGCTCACATCGCCAACCGTTACAACGCAAAAGCCTTCCTGATCTACTTCCAAGCCTATACGAATACCTTTACTAAAGTTTCAGCGCTTCGTAATAACTTTGATATCGCTCTTTCTTATCCGTGGGTGAAAGGCTTTACCTTGGGGACTCGCCCGGATTGTCTTTCTAAATCCGTGATGGATCTGTGGAATGAGTATCATGAGAAGTCCTTTGTGGCGGTCGAAATGGGCGTGCAAAGCTTCTATAATGATGAATTGGAATTCATGCGCCGAGGACACACGGCGGAAGCCGCAATCGAGGCCATCCATAAAATTGCTGACAATACCAAAGTGGATCTGGGTATTCATTTGATCTTTGGAAGTCCTGGCGAAACCGACGAGCGTATTATTAAGACTGCCGAGATCGTCAACACTCTGCCGATTACTAACGTGAAACTTCACAATCTGCACGTGCTAAAGAATACGCCTCTTGAGGGAATGTATCACGCCGGTGAGTTTATGCCGATCGATCAACTCACGTACACTCGCCGAGTAGAATTATTTTTGCAGCACCTCTCACCACGCTTTGCCTTGCACAGATTAGCCGCTTATTCGTCTCGCTGGGATGAATTGGTGGCACCGGAGTGGACGAAAAATAAAATGGGCACACACCAGGCGATCATTGATCATTTGCGCGCACAGGGCTCCTATCAGTCCCAATTTTTTCAGGCGAATTCTGAATTGGAACTCGCTGCTCAGGCGGTTTTGCTAAAAAAATCTCGCCGCGTGGACGCATCCCCGTGCTGAGTTTCTGCACAATTTAAGTTTCTGTAAGATCACGACAGGTAAATTTCAGGCTGAGGAACGAAGAAACGAGCATTTAGAGCTCGACCTTGGTTTTACACTCGGGGAACAGTGCCTACTTGCACTCTTTTTTCGCAGGACAGACGTGTCAATCGCTAGAATAAATCTGCTTAAATGATGAGCAACGTCACAAAAAAATCGGCGTTATTTCAAAAAATACTCTTGCAACTTTCCAGAAAGAATTACACAGTTGGAATTGAGATCGATACCCGCCTTATTGATGAGGCACCCGGGACCAACCCCTAGATATAGGGGTAACACAGGGAGGTAGTAGACGTTTTTGCGAAACAAAGTGGGAGCTCCAAGGCAATCATTATGTTTCAACGACTCAAAGCTAAGGATTAGCACTCAGTCTCAACCAATCTACATCTATATATTAACCGCGACTAATTTTTGCGAGGGGCAGGAATTAGCGGGGATTTTTTTGCCCAAAAGGAACTGGGCAGAGGGGATTTGCACCATGTTGGAAACAACAGCTCACATCATGAGAGTTAAGAAGAGAGATGGAACTCTTGAACCAGTCGACGTAACGAAGATCGTTGAACGTGTGACTCGTAATTGCCAGGGTTTGACTCAAGTCGATCCACTTCGCGTAGCTACGAAAGCTATCAGCGGTCTATATGATGGCGCGACAACGAATGAGTTGGATAATCTTTGTATTTCCACGGCTTCATTGTTGATCGGTGAAGAACCTGAGTACTCTCGCCTAGCGGCTCGCCTTTTGAGCACTTATATTGATGAAGAAGTTCGCTCTCAGAAAATCCAATCTTTCGCAGACTCTGTAAACTTCGGTTTCCAGGCAGGTTTGTTGTCTGAATCAGCTAAGAACTTCGTTGAAGCTAATAAAGCAGCTCTTTGCGCGGCAATCGAGCCCTACCGCACAGACCGTTTTGAATACTTCGGTTTGAGAACTGTTTATGACCGTTACTTGTTGAAAAACCCCACTTCACGCCAGGTGATTGAAACACCTCAATACTTCTTTATGCGTGTGGCTTGCGGTTTGGCTCAATCGGTGGACGAAGCTGTTGAATTCTATCGTTTGATTTCTTCTCACGATTACATGGCTTCTACGCCAACATTATTCAACTCAGGCACTTTGCGTCCTCAGATGTCTTCTTGCTATCTTTTGGATTCTCCACAAGATGACTTGGAAGCTATCTACAAAAAGTACACAGACATCGCTTTGCTTTCTAAATTCGCTGGCGGCATCGGTGTGGCTTACTCTCGCATCCGCTCCCGTGGTTCTTTGATCAAAGGGACAAATGGTCACTCTAACGGTATCATTCCTTGGTTGAAAACAATGGATTCTTCTGTTTCCGCTGTAAACCAAGGTGGTAAACGTAAAGGTGCTGCTTGTGTGTACTTGGAAACTTGGCATGCGGATATCGAGGAGTTCCTTGAACTTCGCGACAATACAGGTGACGAAGCAAAACGCACTCACAACTTGAACTTGGCAAACTGGGTTCCAGATTTGTTCATGAAACGCGTTGAAGCTGATGGTATGTGGTCTTTGTTTGACCCGAATCAAGTTCCGCACTTCGTAGATATCTATGGTCCAGAGTTTGAAGCTGCTTACGAAAAAGCTGAAGCTGAGAAAAAATACGCTAAGCAAATCAAAGCTCGCGATCTTTACTCTCGCATGATGAAAACTCTTGCGCAGACTGGTAACGGCTGGATGACATTTAAAGATGCGTCTAACATGAAAGCCAACCAAACTGGTGAAGCTGGCAATGTGATCCATCTTTCTAACTTGTGCACAGAAATCCTGGAAGTGACTTCAAACTCTGAAACAGCAGTTTGTAACTTGGGTTCTGTGAACTTGGGTCGTCATATTGAGAACGGTCAATTCAACTTCGACAAACTGGCGAAAACTGTTCGCACGGCTGTGAAGTACTTGGACCGCGTAGTGGATATCAACTTCTACCCTATCGAAACTGCCAAAGACTCCAATCACAAATGGCGTCCGGTTGGTTTGGGTGTAATGGGTCTTCAAGATGCTTTCTTCCAATTGAAGTTGCCTTTTGATTCTCAAGCAGCTCGTGATTTGTCTGCTAAAATCCAAGAAGAGATCTACTACAATGCTCTTTTGACTTCTTGTGAATTGGCTGAAAAATACGGACCGCATGGTGCTTACGAGCAAACAAGAGCGGCTAAAGGTTTGTTGCAATATGACCTTTGGGGTGTAACGCCTTCTCAACCAGAGCGTTTCAATGCCTTGAAAGCGAAAATCAAACAGCACGGTTTGCGTAACTCTTTGATGATTGCTATTGCTCCAACAGCAACGATCGCTTCTATCGTAGGTTGCTACGAAGCTATCGAGCCACAAGTATCTAACTTGTTCAAACGCGAAACACTTTCTGGTGAGTTCGTTCAGATCAATAAATACTTGGTACAAGACCTTAAAGCTATGGGTCTTTGGAGTGAAGATCTTCGCAATGAAATCAAATTGAACGATGGTTCAATTGATGAAATCGCGATGATTCCTCCACAAATCAAAGAACTTTACCGTACGGTTTGGGAAATCCCAATGAAGTCATTGATTGAAATGGCTGCGGACCGTGGCGCTTACATCGACCAAGCTCAATCTTTGAACTTGTTCATGGAAAGCCCAACAATCGGAAAAGTTTCTTCTATGTACATGTATGCATGGAAGAAAGGCGTGAAAACGACTTATTACTTGCGTTCTCGTCCTGCGACGAAAATCGCAAAAACAACTGTGAAAGCTTCTAACAACGGTATGGGTATGACGGCCGCTGCTGCAAACACAATGGATGCAGCTCCAGCAGCAACGACTCAAGAAGCCGCTCCTAAGAAAACTTACACAGACTCAGAAGTGATCGCTTGCTCTTTGGAAAATCCAGAAGCTTGCGAGGCATGCCAGTAAGCATGCCGAGCCCGCCGAAGCTTTAGCGAAGGCGGGTCCCTCTTCATTAAAGGAATATACTCATGATTTTAGATCCAGGATTTAATTTAACTCTTCGTCCAATGAAATACCCAACTATGTACGAAATGTACAAAAACGGTATCAAGAACACTTGGACTGTTGATGAAGTTGATTTCTCAACAGACCTTGTGGACCTTAACCAAAAAATGACTCCGGCAGAGAAACATTTGATTTCTCGTCTGGTGGCATTCTTTGCAACAGGTGATTCTATCGTTGGTAACAACTTGGTGTTGAACTTGTACAAACACGTGAACTCTCCCGAGGGTCGCATGTATTTGTCTCGTCAACTTTATGAAGAGGCTTTGCACGTTCAGTTCTATCTGACTTTGTTGGATAATTACATCCCAAATCCAGATGAGCGCGCAGAGGCATTTGCGGCGATCGACAATATTCCTTCTATCAAAAAGAAAGCGGACTTCTGCTTTAAATGGATTGATTCCATCAATGAACTGGAAGAACTAAAAACGAAAGAAGACCGTCGTCGTTTCTTGATGAACTTGATCTGCTTCGCAACTTGCGTTGAAGGTTTGTTCTTCTATGCAGCGTTTGCTTATGTGTACTTCCTACGTTCTAAAGGTTTGTTGGCAGGTCTAGCGTCTGGAACAAACTGGGTTTTCCGTGACGAGTCTATGCACATGGCTTTTGCGATCGAAGTGATCAAAACAGCTCGCAAAGAAGAACCAGATCTTTTCAATTCTCAAATGGAAGACATGGTTGTGCAAATGCTTGAAGACGCTATCGAATGCGAAATGGAATTTGCGAATGACGTTTTGCAATTGGGTGTGGCAGGTCTTTCTCCAAAAGACATGCGCCAGTATCTCGAGTACTGCGCTGACCAACGCCTGGAAAGCTTGAGCATTGCTCCTCGCTACAACGTTAAAAATCCGTTCGACTTTATGGAACTTCAAGATATGCAAGAACTTGCAAACTTCTTTGAAAGACGTGTTTCTGCTTACCAAACTGGTATCAGTGGTGCGGTAGCCTTCGATGAGGCGTTCTAATTTACTTTGGGTTTTACTATTTATAGTATGCATGGGGGTGGGTTTCCTACACGGATACCTGCCCCAAGGCATTTCTAGGGACTACATCTTACGCCCCACCAAAGTTCGTGTCTTAGTCACAGACGAATCTCTTTTCCCTAAGAATATTCAAGAAGAGCTTGAAAACGATCTGCGCATTAAATTTGAAGTCACGGTCACTCGTGATTGGAATTCCATTCAAGCCAAAGTGATCGCCTCACCGTCTCAGGATATTTTATTGCTGCCGTCCTATTGGGCTCACACGATGAATCAGCAGAATCTATTGTTTGTGACTTCGGAAAACTCCCTCTCACAAAAGATTGCACCTGATTTCTTGGACCCGGTGATCACCAATCGCAGCCTTTATTTCTATCCACTTTATTGGATGAAGACAGGATTTAAAACGGCCAGCAACGGCAGTTTTGAAGAGTTTTTGAAAGATAAAAAAGCGACGACATTGTTTCTGCTAAACGATGAAGATCTTCTTTTAAATCATTTTCAAATCTGGCAGGACAAGGGCTTGTTGTCCTTGGTTCAGCAAAAAAAGATCCTGACCTTGCCCTTAGATCGTCTGGTTTTAAATGATAAACGCGATGGCGCAAGCGAACTGCCGCTGAATGAATCCAATCCAGATCTGGCTATTCAGGACGATTTAAGCGCCCTTTTAATCTGGGGAGCGGCAATTCCGGCGGCCTCTGATAAAAAGGAACTGGCAATTGAAATTTTAACGGCATTAACCGCAAACTCAATTCAGGAAGCAAACCTGATTAAAACACCGTTCAATAGCACTCTTCAGGAATTAACGACTCCAGCGCTGCCACCGCAGCGAAGAGCGACCCATATTCGTGAATTGAAATTAAAAGGCACTATCTTGATTAACACCAAGAATTTGGAAGCGCCTAAGCGCTTAAGAGATGAATTTAATCTGATCTTATAACGGTATAGCGAGCAACGGCATTCCCGCTGGTTGAAGCAACACTCTTGGAATCATAACCCGTCAAAGTAAGAACAATCGCATTGGTTCCGTTTCTTAAGCCGGAGCCTTTTAAAACAATATTATATCGACCATTGCGACAAGTTCCATACCCTGTCGCTGTCGTACTCGACATATCATAAACCGCTGAAGCCGTGGCTGCGGCTCCATTGACCGTCACCGTGATTCGATGAGTGGGAAATGTCGATGCGTAACAAGCACCACTTAATTCCAAATAGCGTGCCGTTACGATAGCACCCAAATTATAGGTATCTGCCACCAATTGCAGTTCCGTCGACGTAGGATCTGTATTTAAAGTATGAGAGTTCGGGTTGGAAGGATCATCCGTTAAAAGTGAATTATCAGACGTCGGCGCACAAGACACCAGAAGCGTCATCATCGCGAAACTGGTCGCGAATTTAGATAAATCGGATTTCATAGAAACTCCCCCGTTCCTTTAGGATAAACGAGGGAGCGACCAGAACTGTATCAATTTCTCGAAAAGTCCAGTTTTGAGACAATTTTCTGATCAAGAAAGAGGGGGCTTAGGAATAAGAAGTACGCAGAAACCATCACAAGCGCAAACGGCATCAAACCCATGAAAAGCCCGATCCCCATATGCATTAAAAACCCCATCAAAAGCCACACATGACGGCTTTTATGCCAGATCACCATCGGCGGAAAATAAACCTCGAAAATAATCGTTAGATACCCCAACACAGGAATAATCCAAGGAATTTCACGCAGGAAACTAAAATCCATGGTGGCAATCTGTGGATTCACCATAATACTCCACAGGGCCGTCCCATCCCACCAACTTGCTCCCTTTAATTTTTCCCATCCAGTGTAGGCATAAATCGCCATCACCTGAACTTGCATCATACGAATCATCATGCTGGAAATGAAATCCGACGGGACAAAATTTTTCTTTTTACGAAGCAAATTCACGACACTCAGACGCTCGCAGGAGTTCGTAAAAATCATATAAAACAAAAACAGCGAACCGACTAAATCCACCCCGAAATGAACGGACACATTTCGATAAAAGAATCCCATGTTGATGATCCACGCCATCGCCATCAACAATCGTCCGCCAATTCCCAGGGTTAACAGCGCAAACAAAATGACGACCACAATGTTCATGGTCATATTCATTGAATCTGGCCAGAAATTCCAAGTAAACGCGGGGCGAGCGATTTCCGGAATAATGGCCATGGCTTTTTCGCGAGTCACCCACGTTTCATCTGTAAAGAAATACAGATTAAAAAATCTCATAAAACTGACATACAAAAGCGTCCCACACAAAACGGCACGCATGAAAGCCAGCCCTAACAGATTTTGCGGCGCAAACCAAAAATCGTCCCACACCACCCAGGCTCTTTGAAGTTTGGATTGAAGACTCATAAAATCTCCTCATCCCCAATGCGATTGCATTGGACCGTCTCTTTAGCAAAGTGATTTTCTCGCGAAATTTCCATCGGACGCATGTCTTTTCTTAAAACCGCTTCATCCAATGGAGGCAAAAGATTCACCACATGCTCCATATCAATCGAATCAGCCCCAGGGTACTGCTTGCACAACCACGGACCAAAAATCTGACGAAGACGGCGCGAATCCATGATCATAAAGCGCATGGCTGAAATCTGCCGGACCTGCAAAAGCGAATTCACAGGTTGGTCCGGTGGATATGCTGTGCGCACAGACTCAGGATAAGATCCATCGGCGGCCATGGGATAATTTACGACAATTTTAATATGAGTGGGTTGTACAGGATCGGGCGAGAAGAAACTCCAGCCCGTACTGAGCCCTACGATATTTGCATAAGGCGTGACATATTTACTTGTGATTCGCCCAAAATAAGAACTTAAGTTGGGCATCACCATCAAAACAGCAATATTATAAACGATCCAAACACTTGCCAGGATCTTAAGTAACGGCTTCACCTTCGCCATCGATCTCGTCCGCCTCTCCATAGAACGGTAGTTCGTCTTCATCAGATGACTCCCCTTCTTCGCTATCAGCAAACAATTGATCGTCAGAAGCCATCTCGATGTCTTCATCATTGTCGAAAGCTTCTTCAGCCGCAGTCAATTCATTTTCTAACTCAGCTTCAGCCGACATTTCCTCAGAACCTTCTACATTATCAGCGACAACAGATTCCTCTGCTCCACCCTCAGTAGATTCTTCAGATCCAGCAGTTTTACCCGCCTTCAAAGCAGCCATCTTAGCGGCGCTCTCTGCAGCTTTGATTTGCACCAAAGTCGTTCCCGCTGCCAAAGCATCATCGTATTTCTTCAACCAGTTCGCATCACGAGTTGGTACAGGTTCATCCATCGCGAGCGCTTCACGGATGTTTTGCGCACGCTCAAGATCACGTTTTTCAGCCTGGCGACGCTTTTCTTCCTCAAAGAAAGTCGAAGACGTCGTGATTTCTTCCAATTGGCTGGAAATTTTCATCAATTCATCTTCACCAGATGAGTAGCTGACGTGTTCTACGTCCGTTGCCACCAAAGAATCCGTAATAGAAGCCAATGTCGGTTTTTCTTCCGCCATTTGCTCATCCATACCTTCTGGCAACAATTCGTCAATTTGTGAAAGCGTTGGCAACTCTTTCAATGATCTTAGACCAAAGATTTCCAAGAACTTACGAGTTGTCCCGTATTGCATAGGACGACCTGGAAGATCTGATTTACCTTCAAAGGTGACCAGATTTTTTTCCATCAAAGCACGCAACAAGTGACCAGATTCTACGCCGCGAATTTCATCCACGTCGGATTTCACGCAAGGCTGTTTGTAAGCCACGATAGAAAGAGTTTCCAAGGCAGGACCAGAAAGCTTGAATTGACGAGCTTTCAAAGTGCGTTTTAGGAAGTCCATATTGTCGATTTTAGTACGGAGTTGGTAACCACCTGGAACTTCTTCCAAAGTGACGCCACGACGGCCGCCCGCGTACTCCACCGCCAATTGATCAAGGGCTCTGCGGATTTTATCGCCTTTAATATTTGTACCTTTAAACAAAAGCTTGATCGAAGCCAATGAAACAGGACGATCGGAAGCAAACAGGATGCTTTCAACGATACTTTCCAAACGCTCTTCATCTACAAATTCAACTTCTTCGATATCAGCAGATTCAAAACCGTCAAGCTCGGTCCCTTCAACAGAAACGTCATCAGCCCCTTCGGAAGCTTCCATTTCAGCGGCTTCGTCATCGGTTGCTTCTGGCAAGAAACCTTCAGATTCTTCCTCTTCCTGCAGGAAAATAGAAGCATCTGCTTCGATTCCATCAAGTTCATTCAATTCTGCGGAAGCTTCCTCGGCGGAAATCTCTTCAGTTTCTTCAGCAGCTGCGAAAGCTACTTCCTCGGTTTCAACTTCAGTTGCCACAGCAACTTCGGTTTCCATCACTTCTGTGTCTAAAACTTCTTTATTCTTTTTGGAGTTCTTTTTCTTCTTAGACATTTTTAAGCCTCAGTCTCGGTCTTAGGATCAGTATCAATAAATTCTTCAAAAACTAAATCAGATTCAGTCACGATTTCATCAGATGCAGCCACCATTTCAGCCGCCACAACTGCCACTTCTTCCGCCGGTTCAAATGTGACTGCGTCAGTGACCATTTCAACTTGAGCTTCTGCTTCAAGTTCAAGTTCAAGTTCAAGTTCATCTTCAACAATCGTTTCTTCCGTCGCTTCAACAGTTACTTCAGCATCAGCGACAAACTCCAACGATTCTTCAGTCACAGATTCAACCGCCGCATCCATCGCAACGATTTCTTCAGTCGTCTCAACAGGAGGTTCTTCAGCAAGAGTTTCACCATTGAAAAGCTCGCCCTCGGCAGCAAGGATTTCCTCGTCGGAAGCCTGCTCTGCGCCGCTCTCTTCTTGTTCCAAGAAATCAAGTTCCGCATCCATACCAGCGATTTCCGCTGTCAGATCCGACATACCTGCCGTGAAATCCATAGGTGTTTCAACAAAGCTCATTTGCGCTGATTGTTCCGCGGGAGCTTCATCCAGGCTGTCATCCAATAGATCTTCGGTCGGATCCGCTTTTTTAGCGTCAGCCATCATTTGCTCAGCAATTCTGTCAGCACCCATCGAGTCGTACTCTTCCACGCGTGACAAAACGTCGGTTTCGATTGGTTTCTTAGTGTCGATCCAGATGTCTGAATACACTTCAGATTGGTACAATCCTACGAAGCCCATTTTACCAAGCTCCAGCAAAGACAAGAATGTGATCAACGCCTGACGGGCGCGATCTTCCGTCGCCGTCACAAGTTCCATCATCGTTATCTTGCGACCCACGATAAGAGAGTCTTTTAACTCCAGGACACGACTGGAAATAGACTGAGCTTTCGCTTTAACTTCATGGACTTTCTTTTTAATAGAACGCAAAACTTTGCGGTAAGAAGTGATCAATGAAAACAAGGCATTGTCTTCAAGAATGATTTCGTCTTCTTTTTCATCCAATCTTTCACGAGTTCCACGCAACCAGACATCACGACCCACCAACGGGCGATCATAAAGAAGTTTCGCGGCCTCTTGATATTTTTGGTATTCGAGAAGTTTTTGAACTAGTTCTTTACGCGGATCTTCTGCTTCTACGACTTCCCCATTTTCGTCGTATTGAGGCAAAAGCATGCGCGATTTGATTTGGATCAATGTGGAAGCCATGGCAATAAACTCGCCTGCCACTTCCAAATCCAATTCTTTCATCAAGCGGATATAATCCAAGTATTGCTTTGTGATCTCATGGATTTTGATATCCATAATATCCATCTCTTCCTTACGGATAAGATAAAGCAATAAGCCCAGTGGTCCTTCAAACTTGGGCAATTGAACTGTAATACTCATGAAGCCGTTCCCCTCTAAAACGTTCTGAATGACTGGAATATCTGTTTAAGAAATTCCGAAACCAGCCAGAGCCAACGTCAGTAAACTTTGTGCACTCCAAAACACCGGGACTGCCAAGATTCGCAAAGCCCCCGTCAGAACTAATCCCATCAAAACCATGCTGGTGATTTGTTCATTTTGTTCCAGTTTATAATTCAATTGTGCCGGCAAAAATCTTGCGAGCACCTTGCCGCCATCCAAAGGATGAAGCGGGATCATATTGAAAAACGCCAGGAACAAGTTTGTCATCAAAAATGCTTTCAAAATTTCAACCATTCCCTTGGCATAAACCACTGTGGAGAAATACTTCGCCACAAAGCCAATTAGGAACGCCGCAATAACGGCCAATAAAATATTTGAAAGCGGGCCCGCCAAAGCAATCCAAAACATATCAACGCGGGGATTTTTAAGGTTGCGGGAATTCACCGGCACAGGTTTCGCCCAGCCAAAGAAAATCGGAGTTGCCAGCACGATGGACACCAGCGGTAAAATAAATGTACCGATCATGTCCATGTGAACCAACGGGTTCATCGACAGACGGCCCATTTGCTCCGCCGTGTTGTCACCACGAAGACGCGCAACCCAACCGTGCGCGAACTCGTGAAAGCACAGTGCAAAAAGGAACGGGATAAAATAAATGCCAATCTTGGCGCCAATTTCTGCAATATCCATATATTTACCTTCAGAGATTAGACGGCAAACCTAGACCCTTGTCTAGTGTGAGACGTCATTTGCACATAATAAGTGCAACCATCATAACACACTCCGTTAAGAGAAAAGCTCCGGTCCCGCCTAGCTCTTGAATAAAAATCGCGATCTGAGTATGGTCTTCGGACTTGTTAATTAACGAATGAGGGAGAAACCATGTCTGACGTAACTAACGCACGTCCAGCTTTGACAACACTATCTGAAGACGAAGTAGCATTCCGTGATGCTGTCAGAGCTTTCGCTGAATCTGAAATCAAACCCCATGTGACACACATGGACGAAAAAGCTGAGATGAACAAAGACATCCTTAAAAAGCTTTTCGAAATGGGTTTGATGGGTATCGAAACTCCAGAAAAATACGGCGGCGCTGGCTCTACATTCACAATGGCTTGCTTGGCTGTCGAAGAAATCGGTCGCGTAGACGGTTCAGTCTCTGTACTTGTTGACGTGCAAAACACTCTGACAACAAACGCATTCCTTAAATGGGGTACAGAAGCCCAAAAAGAAAAATACTTGGGTGCGATGGCCTCTAAATGGGTTGGCGCTTACGCTTTGTCTGAATCCTCTTCTGGTTCCGATGCTTTCGCATTGAAATTGAAAGCAGAAGATAAAGGCGACAAATGGGTTTTGAATGGTTCAAAACTTTGGATCACAAACGGTAACGAAGCTGACGTATTCATCTGTTTCGCAAATATCGACCACGCTAAAGGCTATAAAGGCATCACAGCGTTCATCGTTGAGAAGTCTTTCAAAGGTTTCAAAGTTGGTAAAAAAGAAGACAAACTAGGTATCCGCGCTTCTTCAACTTGCGAATTGTTGTTTGAAAACTGCGAAGTACCAAAAGAAAACGTTCTTGGCGAAGTTGGCAAAGGCTACAAAATTGCGATCGAGACATTGAATGAAGGTCGTATCGGTATCGGCGCACAAATGATCGGTATTGCTCAAGGTGCTTACGAAGCAGCATTGGGTTATGTTAAAGGTCGTGAGCAATTCGGCAAACCGATCGCTCATTTCCAAGGCGTTCAATTCCAATTGGCAGAAATGCGTACTGAATTGGAAGCCGCTCGTTTGATGGTTTACAATGCCGCTCGTTTGAAAGACGCGGGTCTTGATTTCATCGAATCAGCAGCCATGGCTAAACTTTACTCTTCACGCGCAGCTGAAAAGATCACTTCCAAAGCGATCGATTTGTTCGGCGGCAACGGATTCACTAAAGAATACCCAGTTGAAAAGTTCTGGAGAGATGCAAAAATTGGTCAGATCTATGAAGGTACGACTAACATGCAACTTCAAACGATCGCTAAAATGGAATTGGACAAATAGTCGGCGGCAGCCGAGGAGGCTGTAGCGCCGGCCGGCGCGAAAGCTGGACTTCGCCGCAACATTGACGCAAAATGGTCGGATGAAACGTATTCTTCCGGCACTTTTAATTTTAGTTTCTATCCATGCAAAAGGTGCTGATTCAAAATCAGCACCTTTTGTTTTTCGCCTGCATCTTTCCGGCGAACCGACGCAAATGAATCCCAACCGCCAAAAGACTTCGGCTTCGAGTTATCTTTTAGCAAACCTGTATCGCAATATTTATATCTATGACAACGACAAGGGACTGACCCCTGATCTAGGTTCTTGTACGCGTGAAAAATCCGGCGCCCTGGTCTGTAAGTTAAAGAAAGACCTTCAATGGAGTGACGGCTCACCTCTGACTTCCGGCGATTTTCTACGTACTTATAAAAAGATGTTAAATCCAAAAATAGCCGCTCCCCGTGCCGATCTTTTATTTAAGATCAAAAATGCTGAGGAGATCTATAAAGGACTTAAAGAGATCGACACCTTGGGAGTCAGCGCCCCCGATCCCCTAACTCTGCGTTTTGAATTTCAAGGAAAAGCCCCTGACTTTGAATATAATCTGACCAGTTTTCTTCTGGCCCCCACCAAAGAAGACGCGAAAGTTTATTCCGGTCCTTATAAATTGAAGGAATGGATCCAAGGACAAAAAATCACACTGGAACCCAACTTCAAATATCAAGGCGGACACCCGCAAAGACCTCTGGTGGAGTTTCTTTTCATCGAAGAAGACACTGTCGCCTTACAACTCTATGAAAAAAACCAACTGCAACTTTTGCGCAGACTTCCCACTTTATTTATTCCGAAGTCTAAAACTCGGTCTGATTTTTATTGGATTTCAGCCATCCGTTTTGATTATTTAGGGTTTGGACCAGAACTTCAGAAAAATGAAGAGCTTCGTAAAGCTTTGACTTATTCGCTTAACTATCCGGAACTGCAAAAGCTTTTCTCCTCAAAGGGCCGCCCAGGATGTGCCGGGCTTCCGAACTCTTGGTTTCCTGACAAAGCCCCCTGTTATGATTTCGACCTTAAGAAAGTTCCTAAAATCAAAACTGATAAAACATACACCCTGATGTTTTCATCCCTGGGCGGCGAAGACCATAAGCGCGCCACCGAATGGATGCAGGCACAATGGCAGAAAAACGCAAATCTTCGCCTGCATTTAGAGATGAAAGAAAACAAAGTCTTTCTGAATGAGCTTCAAACCAACACACCGGACTTATTCCGAAAAGGTATTGCACCCGATCGCCCGACTTGCCTGGCCGCTTTAGAAACATTTGCGAGCGACAGCCCGGAAAACTACATTCAATTGAAAAGCACTGAATACGACAAAATCCTCGAGGATCTGGGGAACGCGGCAAAACCCACTGAACAAAAAAAATTATGTCTCACAGGAGTCAAATTCCTGATGGATCGAAACTTAATCATTCCCTTAGGCGCATTTGATTTTGCGATGTTGATCAAGCCGGAATTTGTTGGATGGAAATTCAATCAAATGAATCAGCTGGACTTGTCGCAGTTACATCCAAGACCTTAAACTGTATCCATATGACATTGTTACCTCAATCCGTGGATATCTTGAAAGATCAGATCGTTTTTAATGAGGGCGACGCCGGAGATTGCGCTTACATCATCGAAAAAGGTCGCGTGCTTATTTACCTCTCCAAAGATCAGGAGGAAATTCCTGTTTCGATTTTAGGAGAAGGTGAAATTTTCGGTGAGATGTCATTGATCGACAATCAGGATCGCTCCGCTTCGGTGCGAGCTTTGGAAGATGTCAGACTGAGTATTGTAACCAAGCAGCAACTTTTAGAACGCGTATCGATGGCCGACACTGTCGTGCAGCTTTTGATGCGTGTTTTACTGAAAAGACTTCGTCGCAATACCAATATAAATTTAGGTGGCCATCTGAAAATCGCCGATATGCAAATCGAAAGCATGATGGGAGCAGATGACGGTGCTGCGGATGCTTTGCAAAAAATCAAATTGGAAAATGAAATCTTTCAAGCTTTCCAAAATAAAGAGTTCGAACTTTTCTATCAACCCATTGTGGAGCTTAAATCCCGCAAGATCAAAGGTTGCGAAGCCTTGCTTCGCTGGAAAAGTCCGACACGTGGCTTGATCTCCCCGAATGTTTTTATCGATGTGATTGAAAACTCCTCAATGGTTATTCCGATTGGTCACTGGATCATCAATGCGGCTTTAAAAGAATTAAAAATCATCCAGGAACACCTGAGAGCCAAAGGCAAAAACAAAGAAGCTGACGAATTCATGATGAGTATCAACATCTCAGGACGTCAGTTCACACATTCAGATTTCCTGGAAAACCTGGAAGACCTGCGCGAGAAACAAAACCTGGAAACTAAAAACATCAAACTGGAAGTCACAGAGCGCGTGATGATGGATGGTGTGTTAGCACTTGAGACATTGCATAAGTGCCGTCAACATGGATATGCGATTTCCATTGATGATTTCGGGACCGGTTTTTCCAGCTTGCAGTATTTAACGCAAATGCCGATTACTTATCTTAAGATCGATCGTTCTTTCGTGATGAAAGTTTTAAGTGATCCGAAATCCAAAGCCGTGGTCAGTGGTATTATTTATCTGGCGCGGGAAATGGATTTCGAAATCATCGCCGAAGGTATCGAACATCAAGATGAAGCCCTGGTTCTTGAAACGTTGGGTGCACAATGGGGTCAAGGGTATTTGTTCTCGAAGCCCGTTGATCACTTTGCCTTTATGCAACTTATTTAGACTCACTCCGGCGCCGCCGGAGTAGCATATACACTCCGGCACTGCCGAAGTAGCGCGTGGCGCACACATTCCTAACGGAATATTGAACCACAGCTATTTACAGTACGGGAACTTTTCTGAAGTTCTTCCGAGATGATTTTATCAATACGGAATGGCGAGTAGCCTTTTTGATCTTGAACGGCTTTTCTGAGCAAATAGACAGACGATCCCACTAAATAAGTTTGAAAGGCTCTTTCCAGCACTGGCGACCACGCGGCGGGGCGACCCGCTGGGACTTTGGTGTTTTCACGCATTTTTTGCAGACTTTCTAAGTCAAAGATCCACTGACTATCTTGAATCTTTAATAAGTCTTTAACCGGAAGATTTAATTTTTCGCGAAGTTTAAAATCAATGCGGGCGCCGTCCAAGTCACGATAAAACACACGCCCTGTGAATCGTCCATTGCCATCCACCTCAAGCAAAGTGTTTTGTTGATGGGCTTCAAGCACAACACCATATTGCGCGGCAAAGGCATAGCTTTTTACCAATGCTGGAATAAGATGTTTCTCCACCAACTCAAGCGGGGTGACACCTTGGGACTTGGCATCTAATTCCAA
>JBCNNR010000027.1:0-56938 GCA_039594295.1 Bdellovibrio sp. | reverse complement strand
TCCCAAAGAAAGCTTTGATGTTGTTGTGGCCATGGACCTTTTTGAACATGTCTCGGACCCGGAAAAAATTATTTCGGAAATGAGTCGGGTGCTGCGTCCTGGTGGTATTTTCTTTTTTCGCACCATAAACAAGACGATGATTTCATACTTTTGGATGAAAAGGGTGATGACGTGGTTCTTAAATCACACGGCCGAGAAGTATTTCGAGTATCACCTCTTCCGAAGACCCGAGGAACTTGAACTGTGGATGGAAGAATTTGATTTGGAAATCCAAGCGACAAGAGGATTTCGACCGGTGTTTTTTCAAAAGTGTGCTTGGGATCTGCTGTGGAAGCGGGAGCTTCGACCGAATTTCCGCTTCACCTGGTGTAAATCAAAATTTATTTCTTATGCGGGTTACGCCAAAAAATTTCGCGACCATTGATGTTATGTGAAGAAATTGAAACGTGAGTTTCCGTAAGCCCGGCGTATAAGTAGCAACATATGAGACTCAATCAATTTTTGAAATACACAAGCTTGCTCTTGATCGGGCTTCTTGCGGGAAATGCGTTCGCATTCGTGATCGGTATGGGACCTGTGATGGAAAAGCTGTCAGCATCCTCCTACATCGCCTTTCATCAATCGATGCAAAGATCATTTTTGTCGTGGACGCCACTTCTGTGTCTGGTGGTGGTGTTTAAGCTGGTCGTGCACCTGCTTGTCATGCGTAAGCATTGGCAGCGAGTGGAATTCTTTATGGTTCTGTTTGCTTTGTTGTGTATTACTGACGAGCTGGTCATGACTTGGACCGGGAATATACCTTTGAACAAGGTCATTCATATGTGGCAATTTGAAGGCCCTCCCAATGATTGGGAGAGCATCCGTGTGCAATGGTTAAACCTCATGTACTGGCGCTGTGCTTTGCTTGTTGCGGGCTTCTCGTTTTTGATTGGCTCAGTTCTAACTAAGAGGACTGAGTCTCCGATTTCACCTGATGTCGCTGTTGCCTTTTAGGCAAATTCGATCGCATTTCAGGTGCCAGTCCTTTTTGTTTGGGCTCGGGATAGACTTTAAGAACCTTTGGCAGCTCCCGTGTTCCTGGTGCCATATAGTCGGAAATCAACAGCTGGCGAGCTTCTTCATGGGGCCAGTGCAAGTGATCGGTCAAGTACACCAAGGCAGACTCAACCAAATTGATCAAAGAAATCCCAAAGGACTGGGCATGGCGTGCTGACATGTATTCAGTAAACTGGAAGTACTCCCAAAAGAATGATTTTTGTTCAGAAAGCTCTGAACGACTCTTGAGCGCCGCTACAAAATTTTTGAAGTTGCCACTGTTCGCGAACAAATCCCAGTATTTCGCAAAACGATTCATCTTTTGCATCGTTTGGAAATCCATCATTTTGGTGCGCAGAATTTGGAACGGGGGATGTTCAGAGTAAACCATTTCCCACTCTTTATCATGACGAGAGATCGGTGCGCCCTTGAGGCGTTTTAAGATCCCCACCTGAATTTCATCGGGACGAAGCTCCGCCAAGGTATCAAAGCCTTTGGCAAAGCTGTAAATGTCTTCACCCGGCAAGCCCACGATCAAGTCGGCGTGGGAGTGAATGCCTGTTTCCTCGGCCAGGAATTTGAAATTTTCTTTTACTTTAACCAAATCATTTCTGCGACTGACCAGTCTGGCAACGTCCACATTCCACGTTTGAATGCCGATTTCAAATTGCAAAGAACCATGTGGGAATTTTTTAATCAGCTCACGGATTTCTGTCGGCAAGCGATCCGGTACCATTTCGAAATGCAGGAACAGACCCAATTCGATGCGTTCTAAAAAGAAATTTAAAATCTGCGTGCAGATTGTGGGACTTAAATTGAAAGTGCGATCGATGAATTTAAATTGGCGCGCACCACGATCTAGCAAGACTTGCATGTCTGCCAGAAAGTTTGTGATTTCAAAGTTGCGCACCGATTTATCCAGCGATGAAAGGCAGTATTCGCAGCGATAAGGGCAACCGCGAGAGACTTCCACGTACAACACGCGATTCTTAATGTCCTCGTCCGAGTAGTAACTATAGGGCGATGCGATATTTTTAATTTCGGGAAGGGGGCCTTTGATGTACTTGTCTTGAGGCAATTCACCGGTTGTAAAATACTTGTGACAGAACTCATAGAACAAGAAATCAGCTTCGCCTTTGAAGGTGAAATCTGCGGTGTTGCAGATCGCTTGAGTTTCACTTTCATGAGTCACTTCAGGGCCGCCAAGGACCACAATAGTCTCAGGGCTGATGCGTTTAATCAGACTCACCAGTTCGTAACTTTCGTTGGCATTCCAGATATATACGCCAAGTCCGATAATCTTTGGGGTTAGTTTTAGAAGCTGTTCGGCGATGTCCCGGGGATCCTTAGCCGTGGTGAATTCAAGGATCGATGCACGCTCTTGGAGCTCTTTCAAATTCGCATACAGATAGCGCAAACCAAAAGAGGAATGCTGATAAGTTGAATTCAATGTGACCAACAGAATGTCATTTTTCATCGTGTTCTCGTCATTGCGAATTTTCGCCATTTACTCCGAAGTTGTCGGAATAGTTATGTCCCCAAGATTTATCTTTGCTGGTTGCGGACAACTTCGTTAACATTGTAACCAAGTAATCTTTTTCAAAGGAATGATTCCATGAAAACTGCCATGATGGCCCTTTTACTCATCGCATCGCAAGCTGGCGCTCACTCAGCGTCCCTTGAAACCTTCACAACAAAGCCGATTTTGGCTGACCTTGCTGATCTTAAAGCTTTGGACATTCCGGTCCTGGCTAAAGAAGAATCTGTAGGTGTCGGATATGCGGTTATCACTCCGGAAATGCAACTAAAAATCCAAGAGCGTGCCCATAAAGTGGGTAAATGCGGTGGCTTTGAAGATTTGACTACGGAAAAGAACTTCCAAGCTCTGAATTTTACTTCAATGTTGAGCTCTTTGGCTGAAATCAAAGCTAAAAACGACCTTTACGACAGAGCCCCTTTCGCAGCGGTTTCTGTAGAGAAAAACCCGCAAATCGAAGCGGCTATTAACGAAGTTAAAGAGCAAAACTTACGTGAATGGGTGACTTGGTTGTCTTCTTACCCAACTCGTTACAACCGCGGCAGTTCTCCGAATGTTCACGTGGATGCGATGAAAGTGCGTTTGCAAAACATGCTTGCAAGCTCCAACATCCCTTACGAAATTTCATTGATTGATCATTCTTCGACTCCCCAAAAATCCATCCGTGTGCGTTTGACGGGTTCGACTCGTCCAAATGAAGTGATCGTTTTGGGTGGCCACTTGGATTCCATCAATCAAAGCTGGGGCGGTGGTCAACAGGCTCCCGGCGCTGACGACAATGCTTCGGGTTCTGCCAACTTGTTAGAAACTTTGCGCATCATCAGCCAAAAAGGCCAACCACAACGTTCGATCGAGTTCTTCTGGTATGCCGGTGAAGAATCAGGTTTGTTGGGTTCTGCAGAGATCGCGAAAACTTATAAAAATGAAAAACGTGATGTGGTTGCGGTTCTTCAATTGGATATGACTTCTTATCCAGGTGCGGGCGAATTCGTGATTGGTAACATGACGGACTTTACAAGCAAGTGGTTGCATGAGTACCTAAGAGCGGTGAATGAAACATATCTTCATGCTCGTGTTGTTGACGATCAATGCGGTTATGGTTGCAGCGACCACGCTTCTTGGTTCAGACAAGGTTACGCAACCTTGATGCCTTTCGAGGCGACAATGCGCGCGGATAATCCAAATATCCATACGGCAAAAGATATCATCAACGACAAAACAAACTGGGCGCACTCAGCGATGTATTCAAGATTGGCAGTTGTGTTTGCAATGGATCTTGCAAATTCAACAGCTCGTCAGCCGTACTAGTTTTCCAATTTAATTTACAGTTGAAGCCTCCGCGGGAAACTCCGGGGGCTTTTTCGTTCTTGAATGATAAACATTCAGATGTTTAAATAAGCTGCCTGAGGTTTCTGTGAGTCGCACGTTGAAGTTTGTAAGTGTCCTTTTCTTTGTATTGCTGATCAGTTGTTTGATCGGCGTGACTTACTTGGAGTACGAATCCCATCAAGTGAAAGCATATGCTGGCGATTTCTGCGAATCAGTTAACGCCGACCGAGAGCTGCCAGAAGTTCTAAGTAAAATTCGCGAGTTGGTGTTTTATCGGGTCTTCGTGGACGCGGTAAACGGAAAGTACTGGGTTATTATACCGGGTAAGGAACTCGCGGCAGATTTTCACAAATTCGTGAACGGTAAAATGACCGTGGTCTTTCGCACCAAAAGTCCAACGACTTATTCCTGCGTCATCGAAGTCAGCAACAGCCGAACAATCAGCGCCAAGCTGTTTGGTGGAACTTAAGGAGTTCTCAGTGGATATTGGTCTGATAGCTGCCGTAGTCGCAATCTCAATTCTTCTAATTTATATTTCTATTCCGTTCGTATTCTTTTTGCGAACGGAAGTAATTCCCAATGAACCCGTTAATTTTCGCAATGATAGATTTGAGTTTGATGATCCGAAGGCGATCATAACCTACGAAACTAAAATCGCTGATAACGAATTTGACTTCGAGTCGCGCAAAAAAATTATTCTTTATTACTGGCTAATTTGTGATTCGGAACGAGATAAAGAAATCGCGAGGGAGCACATCCTGTGGTTTGTGAAGAATGCGATTGAATATGAAGGGCACTGGTTTGCTTGGATGGTTCAGTTTGCCACGATGTCACAGGATGAAGCTCGTCAGAGAATATTCCCCTATCTCAGTGATTCTGTCAGAAAAAGTGGAGATAATCTGCAGGCACTAAGAAATGCTGGAACCTTTACGAGGTTCTTTGATCCTGAATTTTCTGAAATATGCTGGAATAAGTTGAGAGAAGAATTCCCCGATGATCCCCAGGTAAATTATGAACTGGGCTGGGTATATAGGATCCGAAATAAATATCAGGAATTGCTCGAAGCCCATGCTCGACTGGTGAATATCCCATGGAGTGACGAAGTCTACTATAAATTTAGAAAAACGAAGTTGCGCTTTAGGAATTATTATCCCGTCTGTGCTCTGAAAATTCCTTTGTACGTAAATGCAATGAATGATTGGCTACCCCATCGGCATAATTTGATTGTATTGACTGAGTTGATAAATGCAGCATTAGTTGTGAAAAATCTTGATGCCGCGACAGAATACCTCATAGATCTAATAAATTGTATCGACGAGCACTCTAAAGAATATCCTCTGGTGCCTCAGGCATTGGCGACGGCGGCTCGAGTATATTTATATTTGGGACATTTGAACTTCGCAAAGATATTTATCGAAAGAATCGGGGCTCTGGAGGGAGAGTCAGATTATTACGGAGTCGTTGAGCCGTTGTTGAGAGATCTGGTCAAATTTAACTATCGAAATGAGTCCGAAGTTTTTTGGGCTTCACAGACCTCCAAATACACGTTTTCCGACAAAGAGAAAAGCAGCGCGAATAATATTCTTTCGACTAACTCCATTTATCCAATTGCTTAAAGCGTTTCACGATGTCTTCGGTCAAGGCGTCGTAGTCATCTTCTTTATGTGAGATCATATACAATGAATGCTTCCAGAGACCTGATTTGGGTCCGATCACCGTGATAAGGCCCAACTTGATTTCCTCCATCACATAAGGAAGAGGCAGGAAGCCACAGCCGGCACCATCGACGATGGCGCGACCCACGACGGACATGATATCTGACTCGAAGGAAATCTTTTTTCGCACTTTGGCCTGTTCAATATACAGATCTGTTTCGTGGCGGAGTTTCATTTTATACGACGGAATAACTAATCCTCCAGGGAAGGCGGCGAGGAATTCTTGAACGCTGGTGGTGCGGGATATACGCATTTTTAAAGATTTCAAAAGCTGGGTTGAAACCATCAAGTTCACCGGCGCTGCGATGGACGCCAGTTCAACAACGTCTTCGGCATAAATGGGTTTATTCGTCAGCATCAGATCGGCTTCTTTGGTGCGTAAAAGTTGGAGGATGTCGTTGTCAGGCGCCGAGGTGATGGAAATGATTTTATTGGTTTTTCCTCTGTTATCTCGAATAACCGGAGAGAGAATATCTGCGATAAAAGGTCTCTCCACCTGTTCGGAAATTCCAATGTGAAATCTTTCCGTCATTTTTTCGCCCGGAGATTTTAATGAATCAGAAAATTCATTCGCCACATCAAACATTCGCTTTGTGTAAGAAAATGCTTTCTCTCCATCAGACGTAAGTTTTAAGACACGACCTTTTTTTTCAAAGAGTTTAAGCTCGAGATTGCTCTCTAAGATTTTCAATTGTGAGGAAAGGCTGGGCTGGGAAATTCTAAGATACTTAGCAGCGTTTGAAACGCCGCCAATTTTTGCCGTCACGTAAAAATAGTACAAGTGATTAAAATTAAACATAAAATACCACCCCGTTTTAGAGACGAAATCTGGCTCCAAATTGGAACCCGGACCACGACAAGAGTCGCCCAACTGTCCAAGAGCACTAGAGAATACCAAAGTATCAAGACTGGATCTATAACTTTAACTTATGTATGTCATTTAAATTATATATTTAAAGAATTCTTGTGCCTCAGCGATAATGAAAGAACAAGGAGGTAGATATGCAAACAGACATCTACTACAGAGACATCACACGTACTGAAAACCTAGAAGCTTACTTACTTGAAAAAGTAGAAAGCTCGATTGAAGATTTCTTCAAGTACGATAGTGCTGCTCACCTCACCGTGAGAGTCGAGACTACAAGACATCGCACTCACGCTCGCAAGCCAAGTTACACTTGCGAAGTAATTTTAAAACCCACCCATTCGAAAGGTGTGATTAAAATCTCCAAATCGAATGACAGTTTTAAAAAAGCTGTGATGCAAACCGTAGACTCTTTGAAATCTGTTTTGCGTCGCCGTTCTTCGAAAAAAGCCATGCATCGTCGACATGATCCGATGTTGAATTACTTCCCAACTCAGGAAGAAGCTGAGTTGATGGCTGAAAACCAAGCTGGGTGGTGAACCCCAGCTTGGACGATGGGATGAAAGATAAATAGAAAATGTTAAACACTTAACCGAGCAATCAGAAAGGAGTTGGCCCATGGGTTCTCATAAAAATAAACCAGTTGAAACCGATCTCAGAGCAAAAATCTGCGAACGATTGAAATGGGATAAACGAGTGAGTCCCGCTGACTTCGATGTGATTGTGCGCGGATGTTCCGTGATTGTTACAGGCAGTTGCGATACATCATATAAAAAAATGGCAGCTCTGGAACTCGTCTCCGATTTTGAAGGAGTCTGGTCGATAGAAGACCGCATTGTTGTTCCATCTGACTATTATCGCTCCGATGAAGAGCTAAAGAAGTTGATCATGGAATCTTTGGAAGATTTTGTCATGATTGGTGGTGAACACATCGAAGTCTTTGTTGAAGACGGCGTTGTGACCCTCGAAGGCGAAGTTTTCCGACCAAGATTAAAAGCTTTAGCAGTCGGCTCGGCTTGGGAGCTCTCCGGTGTACAGGATGTGATTAACAATATCGTTATCACAGACCGTCCACGCCGAGCTCCTTTTTTTCAAAACATATACCGGGACGAAGGAAGTTCCGGTCCTTCCGCAAAGGAGGCAGGTTGATGGTGATTGGTAGTTAAATCATGCGGTCCTTTTCCCAATATCCCTCCATGAACAGGCGCCCTCTAACGGGCGCCTTCTTTTTTCTAAGCTTAGTTGTAATTGCGCTTTAAACCGAATTTATAACTGAAAGTCAGATTGAACTGTTTGCCTCCGAAAGCCATAGTTGTGGCCTTGGATCCGGATTTATACTTAGGCGTTGCCTCGCCGTATTCGAATCCGACAGTTAGATTTTTAACTCCCAAAAGATTTCGGCAGGCAGAGCCTAACGTCCAACCTTTTAGACCACGGACATTTCCAGATGTGAACTCTCCATCATTGGCTTCGGAATCAAAAACGTGTTGGTTGTAATAAAAGTCCCAAGTACATGCACCGGCTTCAAGTCCGCGATAAGCAACTTCGGCTCCAGTGGCGTTGGAGTGAACAAGGTTGGTATGAGTACCGTCGCCATTTCCTTCGGGATTTCGAACGAACTGAGATCTAAAGACTCGTACTTCGGCCTGACCCTTACTGGAAGTAAACATATAACCCAAGTACGTCGTCAGATCATCCTGCACGCGTTTTTGATTTGGGTAGCTGCCGGTATCGCCACGTGATCCAGTCACACCAATATAAAGGTCATGATTTTTCAGGTAAGGAGAGCTTTTCGCATAAACCTTACGAAGGGCATTGGTAATTCGCATTTCCATTGTGCCCGCTGCAGAAGGATAGGAGTTCGCACGCGAATCAAATGGGGTGATGTTCGATTCGCCCTTGACTCCGTCACCATCAATTACTGAGAAAGAAGCCAGCAGAACGCGGTCTAACTCTTCTTTCAATTCATAATTCATTTGAATGCCCTGGTCATAGCGAACCTGGATTCCATAAGGAGCCGTCATATAATAGCGACTTGGTTTTCCTTCCAAAGGCGCAAGGCCGCTGGCGGCGAAACTTCCCGCCAGGATTGTCACGTCTTGAGATTTGCTAATATCGATATTGGCACCGATGGCGCCCAAGAACCAAGGGCGATCCACATAGCCATCGGCGCGCATGCGGTTGGCATTGTGAAAGTTTTGGCGGTCTTTCTCGTTGTAATCGAGAACTTGATTTTTTGGAATCGCACTGACGGTGATGAAGATCTGTTTGATGCGAGAGTTGGCAATGTTTTTGGAAACCTTTGCGTCACCTTCGATAACCGTATCGCCGATCGACGTCTCGTTGCCACCATGCTTGCGAAGATCATTGTTTAATACGGCTGCAACCTGACCAGTGACAGTGGCGGCGACACACACTCCATTGGCAAGAACACCTCCATCCAGATAGCACTCCAAATCTTCGTTGGTGCTATGCGGGGCCTGATTGAAATACGAGCTTTGTGCTTGGCTTGCTGAACTTACCAACAGCATCGCGCTCATCAGGATATTTTTGAAAGACCTATTTTTATTCGTCATGTGTTCTCCTTTAATGATTCACGACGACGTTGTTTTCAATTAGCGTACCAAATGCATTCAAAATAAATTTATCGATGCTACGATCTGATTGTTGCGTGCACGTAAAGTATCGACATAAAATTTCACCATCAAATGATGGTTATGAAGTCGACGAATGTTTCAAAGAGCGCCTGAATATAGGTGGAACGTTTGGTCTTGTTCGGTGAGTGAGAGAGGGAAATGGATAATAAGAATACGAGATCAGTATTGATTTTGAACGGAAGTCCGTCGGGAGAAAAAGGCAACTGTGCAGCCTTCATCAAAAAAATGAGTAAGCTTGATAAATCTTTGAGCTTCGACGTGGTTCATCTTGCCCGAACATCACCGAACACGCTTCTTAAGAAGAAAATTGCTGCTAGTGATGCAGTGATTTTTGTCACCGGCACTTATTGGGACTCATGGGGAAGTCCGATGCAAAGACTCTTGGAAGGCATCACCGATATGGAAGGCACGGCGGCCCTTGTGGGTAAGCCTTGTGCGGTGATGGTGTTGATGCATTCCGTGGGTGGAAAGTCGGTGCTATCACGCTTACAGGGCGTTTTAAGTACTATGGGCTTCTTGATCCCACCGATGAGTGGAATGGTTTACTCGTTGGTATCTGATATTGCATTAAAGTCGAAATCAACTCACGCCAAAGACTTTTGGCAAATCGAGGACGCTCGCCTGATTTTGGAAAATCTAAAAGCAGCGATGGCAGTCAACGTCCCGTGGGCGGTCTGGCCAGTCGACAAGAAAAACCCACGCCGTATTTGGTTTAGGTAACAGTTCCCTTTTTGTATTGTTGCGCATTCCAAAAAGGAAACTGGTACCTGTTTTTTTATTGAGCGGGTGCTGCAATGCCTTTTCCTTTGGTAGTGATAGTTACGTTATCCATGTTGGTCATGATTTTCACGATGCCCATCGCGTCGCCTTCTTTAGCAGGCACGAAGTACATTGTGAGAGAGCATGAATAGGTGGCTTCCAATTTTCCTAAGCAGTCTGTATCCACCCAGAAATCGTCACCGGTTATCGAGATTTGGCTGACATAGACATCAGCATCATCTGGAGCAGTGAACTCCCAAGTTTGCGAAGCTCCGTTACCCACGGTGACTTCACCGAAATCATAATCAATCGCGACTTCATCAGTGGCGTGCACGGGACTTTTCATAAAAGTATGAGAAGGAGCCGCATAAGCACTCCACGAGAATGTGCTGGCCAGCATAAGTGCGATCAGGGTTTTCATAAAGAACCTCCTTACGGTTGCCCCTATTCTGAAACAACGGTGAGAAGCAACAAGTACGGAACTGTTGTATGAAAGGAAAGTAACCGCTGGCTTGTCTTTTGGAATATCTAGGGGTGTGAAGGCACATCAGGCGGGAGCGCCGGGTCTCTTCTGTGAAAGAACTTCCTGTTCTAAGACGCTTTAGAACACTCTGTTCTAAAGGCTATTGCAAAAGCCCCCCAGCTCCTTTAATTTCCGCCCCATGGATGCGCAATTAGAAATCAGAAAAATCCTGCAAACGGAGTTCACTCGAATTCGTACCAAGAATCCGCAATATTCGCTGCGGTCCTTTGCGCGAACGTTAGGGGTCGTGCCTTCGGCTCTTTCGGAGATTTTGGGATCTGATCGCCCGATCACGAAAAAGATGGGCGAGAAGATATTAAGCCGTCTTGCCGTGCCTCCGGATCAGTACCACAAATTGATGGACTCTCTGGGTGTCAAAAATGCGGCAACCAGTGCTGTCGGCGCGGCGGTGAGTGCCAATTATATCCAGATGAATATGGATCACTATCATATCATCACGGATTGGTATTATTACGCCGTTTTGTCGTTAGTTGAAATTAGAGGATTCAAAGAAGATCCCAAGTGGATAGCAAAAAGACTTGGCATCTCTAATCGCGAAGCCGAACAAGCGCTGGTTCGGCTGGAAAGATTGGAAATGTTGGTTCGTGACGGGCGAGGCAAGCTGAAACCATCAGGAGTGAGTTTTACGACCACGGATGGGGTGGCAAACCTGGCTGTTCGTAAACGTCATCTGTCCAATTTGGAATTGGCAAAAAGATCGCTGGAAAAAGACGATGTCAGCCTCAGAGACTTTTCGGAAATCACCATGGCGGTGGACGTAAAGAAGCTGGGCGAAGCCAAAGACCTGATTAAAAAGTTTCGCAGGGAACTTTGTCAGTTCATGGAAACCGGATCGAAAAAAGAAGTTTATAAATTATGTGTACAATTATTTCCGCTATCGGAAAAGGATGCAAAATGAAAAAGTTAGTTCTCTTCATTCTGGCTCTAGGAATGCAAACTCAAGCGTGGGCTTTGGGTAATGAAATCGCTAATGGTGGAGACACTGTTTCAGCTGAATTCATTGCGAATGGTCAAATGGTTCGCGACAATTGGAAAAAATTGAAACTGGTTCCGGGAATGCCTCTTAATCTAAAAAAGAGTTTCGCCGACGCTGTCGAAAAAACAATTGTTGAGAGTAGAGATTCAGTAGACATAGATGGACGAGTGGTCGATGCCGTCAATGTTCCTTCTCAGAATAAAATCATCGTGAATCGTCAACGCTGGTTGCAGATTAAACCCTATGATCGTTTGGTCTTGGCGTTTCATGAGTACGTAGGTCTTATTTCCAGCGTCGATAAGAACTTCCAAATAAGCGTGACGGCCGTGGAGCCTCTTCGTGAATTGGTCGCAGAGAAAAATGGTTCAGTTTTTGGATTGGATAAGGAGACTCAAGATGCCGTAGTGATGGTGCGCTGCTCGGGTTTTAATGACTCGGGTAAAACCCTGGCTGTCGAAGTCTACCTGGACGTTATGGATAAAATATTGCGAGTATCCGCAAGTTATGATGGGCAGCTTTCTGTCTTTGATAAAAGCCAGTTTAAAAACTTCAGTGTTTTTCTTTCCTATAGTCAGAACGAAATGTCTGTCTTTGGTTTGAAACGTTGGAATGGTGACAGTTTGGATACAACAACAAATATCACGTGGGTCAGAGACAACCCCGAATTGAGTTTTATGCGCCTGCATACGACGCCTGGAACAGAAGTTAAGGGATACTTTATCTGCAGAGCAATTGAAAATAAAGATCGCTAGTTCGTGAAAAGATGATTCGGAAACAAAAAAGGGAGCCATTGGCTCCCTCTTTTGTTGTGCATGAGCGGCTGTGACCGCCAAAGCCTTGGCGACGGCGGTTTTAAGCAGTCATCGCTTTCGTCAAATCTTGAACTTTCTTAGAAGCGAAACATTGAGACACGTAATCCCAGTTTACTTGTGACCAGAAAGTTTCAAGGTATTTCAAACGAAGATTGCGGTAATCAACATAGTAAGCGTGCTCCCAAACGTCAGCAACCATGATTGGAGCTGGGCCGTTGTTAGTGAATGGAACTGCTGCGTTGGAAGTAGATACCAGGCTCAATTTGCCAGAAGTATCTGTGCACAACCAGATCCAGCCAGAACCGAAAGTTTTCATACCACCGTCAACAAACTTCGCTTTCAACTCATCCATTGAACCGAAATCGCGTTTGATCGCTGTCTCAAGATCAGCAGAAGGTTTGCCACCTTTGCCTACTGGAGCCATGTTGAACCAATAGAATGTGTGGTTCCAAGCTTGAGCCGAGTTATTGAAGTTGCCGCCAGAAGAAGAAAGAACGATCTCTTCCAAAGTTTTACCTTTCAAAGAGTTGTCTGTCTCCATCGCTTTGTTCAAGTTGTCGATATAAGCTTTGTGATGTTTGTCATAGTGATATGTCATTTGTTCTTCGTTGAACAAAGGAGCCAAATCTGTTTTTGCATACGGAAGTGTAGGAAGTTTGAACATAAACATCTCCTGTTAGGCTTCGACCAATTTGTCGAAGCGAGTTTCTCTATAGTCTCCGACCGGGTCGGAGGAATCCTTAATGAAACTATATTGAAAATGGAGATGGGTCTATCTTTTTAGAATTGTACAGGACCCCGCCCAATCGGACGGAGTCCCCAAGAGACATTTGGTGATCTTAGTTTTGTCCCAACATCGTTTTAACGAATGTCGGCAATGAGAACGCTGCAGAGTGCAAATCCTCATTGTAGTATTTCAAGCCCTTTGCTTTGGCAAATTGGCGCGCATTGTCTTTATTGAAGTCTGTCGCTGGGTGCGCAGAGCCTTTCACACCCATTTGCAAGCTCCACATACCTGATGGGTAAGTCGTTGCATGGAACAGCATCGTATGAACGCTGCTTGCACCGAAAATACCTTTTAGGCACTTGTTAAGCTCAACGAACGTGCCTTCATGGAACATCGGAGATTCACCTTGAGTGATCACCATGCCGCCATCTTTCAATGCCGTTTTGCAGTTTGCATAGAACTCTGCAGTGAACAAGCCTTCAGCTGGTCCTACTGGGTCCGAACCATCAACGATGATCACATCGTAAGAGTTTGGAGCGGCGTCCTTCACGAACTGAATGCCGTCACCGATAATAAGATTCAATTTCGGGTTGCCGAATTCAGAAGCGATTTTTGGCAAGTGAAGTTTGGAAGCACGAACCACCGCTTCGTCGATTTCCACCATCGTCACTTTATCAACGTCGTATTTGAAAAGTTCACGAATGGTTCCGCCGTCACCACCGCCGATAACCAGAACGTTTTTAGCTTTACCGTGAGTTTGCATCACTGGGTGAGTGATCATTTCGTGGTAATGGAATTCATCGCGCTCAGAACACATCACCATGTTGTTGATCGCCAGGAATTTTCCGTGAGAGTAAGAATCCAACACGCGCACGCGTTGGAACGGATTTGTTTCATCAAACAAAACTTCGCCTGTGTAGCGCAACGACAAAGCTTGGTTTTCATCTTTGTCAGTGAACCAAACGTTGCGTTCGATCTGCACGCCTTTCGACAAATCGAAAGAAGGCTTTTCGCGCATTGTTTTTGGTTTGAAGTCTGTTTTTTGGATCACGTGCAAAGAACCACGATTCATTTCAATCGCAGAGTAATTTGCCTGGAATGCTTTTTTCAGGTGTTCAAAAGAAACCCAAGGATCAACAGTTTCGCCGCATGTGAAAAGATCCACAGCTGCGTATCTGTATTCCGGCCACGTATGGATTGCCAAATGGCTTTCCTGGATAACAACCACACCGCTGACTCCCCAAGGAGAGAAATGGTGGAATGTCGAGTTGATCACAGTTGCACCTGCGATTTGTGCCGCTTCAATCATACTTCTTTCGATGATAGAAACGTCGTTTAACACCTCAGCGTTACACCCGCTGAACTCAACCAAAATATGGCGACCTAAAGCATTCAATTCCGTGCCCTCCAAAGTTTAAAATTGTGCTTAAAATTTAAAGGGTAAATAGGTCCTTTTGGACCGGGGGGCAAGATAAATCTACCCCCAGGAATAAAATCAAAAAAGCGGACCCGTCACGCCGAAGTGTCAGCGAACGCGGATCTCGAAGCAGACGTGGATCTTTTTGTCGTGGAAATCCTGAGGGATGCTTTCTTCGGTGATGTCGCGAACCTTGTACTGGTCTTTAATTGCAGGTGAGAGGCTGAACTTGCGTTTATTGTTCGAAAAGTACAAAACTCCACCTGGTTCCAGCATGCTCATGCAGGCGTTGACCAGCTGTTCTTGGTCACGTTCCACCTCAAAAGTGTCGGTCATTTTTTTAGAGTTCGAAAAAGTCGGAGGATCTAAAAAAATCATGTCAAATGCCGGAACGCCCTTGTTCGTTTCCAGCCACTCAATCACGTTGGCGTTGATAAAGCTGTGTTGAGAGGGAGAAAGGTTGTTGAGCTCGAAATTCTCCTGAGCCCATCCCAGATACGTCTGAGACATATCCACGGACGTCGTTTTGGCGCCCGCCAAGGCGGCGAAAACGCTCACCGAGCCTGTATAACAGAAAAGATTTAAAAACTTCTTATCCTTCGCCGTTTTAAAGACCTTTTGGCGCATAGGGCGGTGATCTAAAAACAATCCCGTATCCAGGTAATCGTAGAGATTGACCTTGAAGGTCGCCTGGGACTCTTTCACGGTGAAGGTTTGCTCCTTCTCTGACAATTTTTCGTATTGTTTCAAGCCTTCCTGGCGCTCGCGTTTTTTCACGATAATTTTTGACTCGTCCGCTTTGAATAGAACTTGTAGGGCCTCGATCACATGGGGAAGGTGATTTTTCTCGATATCGCGGCTGTCGCCCTTATCATAGATCAAAAAATGATCGCCATAGATGTCCACGATGAATGGATATTCGGGAATATCGCGATCATAAAGACGGTAAGCCTGAATTCCTGCGCGCTCAGCCCAGGATTTAAGTTTTTTATAGTTTTTTTCAAGGCGGTTTTTGATCATTTGCATAGTGCGGTTTTAGACAAAAATATTCTGATATGGTACCAATTCTTGAATGAGCGCTGAAAAAAGAGCCCGTCACCTAGCATTTTTACTCAATAAGGACTCCTTCGAGGTGGCCTTTGTGGAGTTTAAGGGTCGAGTCTATTTCTCGTATTTTCCAAAACAAGCGGTCGCGCCCTCGTCGGCAGTTGTCAAACTCTTACAAGGATTGTTTGACCGCCATATTGATCACAGTTTTTTTATTTTACGCCAGCGTATTTTTACCACAGCTCCATTGTCGGAAATGTGCAAAGGGATGATCAAAGTCGTCGCCAAAAGAGCCTCGGGAGAAATTGTCGGCGAGCCAGATCCCGAATTTACGGAGACCTTGGAATTCATCGAAATCGACTCGGCCGAGCGAGTCTTAAGCGACGTTGCTCATTTGAATTCCGAAAACCAAATGCCCTTGGCCAGCGTGAAGGCATGGTTGAAGAAATTGGGACCTGACAGCGATGAAAAACTTTTGCAAGCGGCCCATGATCTTTCCCAGCAGGTACCTCGTGGCGAAGTACTTCATGACTATGACCGGAATATTGCCGCTCTTTTAATCTCGAAGAATGGCGAGGTTTTAAGTTATGGAGTGAACTCGAATTCAAAAAATAAAACGCTGCATGCAGAAGTGAATTTGATCCACAGATATTTCCGCGAGCAGGGGGATAAAATTCCCGAAGGCGCGGTCTTGTACAGCACTCATAAGCCCTGCAAGATGTGCGCGGGCATGATCTATGACTGGATAGGAGATTCTAAAAGCGTCAGGGTGTACTATTCAGTGGAAGAGACCGGGGGGCTGTCTGCGCAGACGGTGCTGGATCTGACGGGACTTAACCAACAGCTTCCGTTAAAGCAAAGCACGAATTGATTGCTTTGATCAAAGTGTCTTTACGAATGGGCTTGGACAAATGCAGATCACAGCCGGCGCTCATGCTTCTTTCGATATCCTCGGCAAAGGCATTCGCCGTGCAGGCAAAAATGCGGGCCGGGCGGCGACCTTGTTCGCGTTCAATCTCACGAATGCGCATAGTGGCTTCGTGACCGTCCATTCCTGGCATTTGAACGTCCATAAAGATCACATCGTAGTTATCTTTTTCAACCAGGGCCACAGCCTCTGAACCACTTTCAGCATAGGTGATATGATGAATGGTTTTCTGGAGGTAAATTCCCAGCAGATTGCGATTGTCGTCAACATCGTCGACGACCAGAATGCGCAGGCGTTCTTCCTGAATGAAATGATTGATATCATTTAATTGATAACGACCTTGCAGGGGATTGTGCATGCTTGTTTTACGCTCTGTTGTTGCTGGCATGGATGCCGTGAAATAGAACGTGCTGCCCACGTTGGGCTCGCTCTCAAGCCAGATCACGCCACCCATCAGGCTGACGATTTTTTGGGAAATAGAAAGTCCCAGGCCCGTGCCGCCATAACGACGTGTTGTCGTCGCATCGGCCTGAGTGAACGGGCGAAAGATATCTTTGAATTTCTGTTTGGAGACGCCAATCCCGGTATCAGTCACCGAAAATAATAGATTTCCTGATCGCGGAGTTGTGTTTTGCATGATGTGCAAAGCAACCGTTCCCTGGTGAGTGAATTTGATCGCGTTATTTAAAAGGTTGATAATAACCTGGCGCAGGCGATCGGAATCACCGATATAGTAATCCTGAATATCGGGCGCGACTGTCACTTTAAGTTGCAAACCCTTTTCCTTCGCGCGGAACTCAAGGATCGAGAGAATATCCTCAATCATTTTTGGCAAGCTGAACGGCAGCATATGCAAAATGATTTCACCAGCTTCGACTTTGGACAAATCTAAAACGTCGTTAATGATTGTCATCAACTGATAATTCGCTCGTTGCAAAATTTCGACAAACGAAGACTGCTGACCATCCAGGGGAGTCTCCGCCAGGGTGTCGGTAATGCCGATAATTGAGTTAAGGGGCGTGCGGATTTCGTGGCTCATGTTGGCCAGAAAAACTGATTTCGCGTAAGTCGCGGCCCGTGCTTTCGCAGCGGTCGATAGAAGTTCCTGGTTTTTTCTTTCCAGATTTTCCGCAAGATTTTTTTTCTCGGTGATATCAAAGGCCATGCTCAGGATTTTGATCACATCCCCCGCTTCATTTTTGACGGGCGTGTAGGAGCAATGAACCCAGATCTCACTTCCAGATTTAGACAAGCGCTTGAATTCACCGACCTGAGGATTCCCCGCGCGCAAGGTGTCCCACAATTCGCAGTATTCTTTTTCGTGCAGTTCATATGCGGGAAGAAAAATGGAATGATGTTTTCCATGAATCTCGCACAACTCATATCCCACGAGGTTTAGAAAATTGCGATTGGCCCAAAGAATTTTTCCTTCAGGATCAAACTCAATCAGAGCGTGGGAATTTACAAGAGCCTCATATGCGGACCTGTTCATGTAGTTAGTCTATCTGTAGAAATGCAGTTAAATAAAATTACAAAAGGCTCTGGGAATTAAAGTTTTGTAATAAGGTTGTTTAGGTTCTGTGCGCCGAGAAGTCCACCAGGCGCCCCTGATCGGCGGAATAGGTGATTTGAATGGGTTTGCAGCATACTTCGCAGTCTTCAATATAAGTTTGGCGTCCCGGTTCTGAAATGTCTACGAGCATAGAGATCGCTGTGCGGCAGTAAGGGCACAGAAAGAACTGTTCAATTTCTGCGTTTTCAAAACTTTCAAATTCCGGGTTGCTCATAGAATCCTCCGTGATGTTTAGCGGGCGAGTCCACATCACTCACTCCCACCACATAGTTCCAATTGCCCCAATTACTGGCGGCATCATAGTCGATCAGCATTTCTTCAAAGTACCGAGCACCCCAGCGCCAATCCAGACTCAAGGTGTCGGTCAGAAAGTTCGCGACATCTTGTCTGCCGCGATAGGAGATGAAGCCTGTTTCATTAAGCTCTTTCATGCTCCCATCAATATTTTCTTTGCCGGTGGAACCTGCCTTCCAACTTTTGAAAAGTTCCTGTTGAAGACGATCATCCGCCAGCGGTTGATGCGTGGGATTGGTATCGGCCTGAAACAGAAAGGGCCCCAACTTGAGTGCATAATATTTAAAATAGTCGCGGCGTAATAAATCCATCATCATCCAGTTGGTGGAGCCATTCGCGGTGCGATCGCGTTCGTAGCTTTTGACTTCCCAATAAATCACTCGTGGTGAAAGACTGCCGTTGGAAAGCCAGGGAGAAAATTTGGAGCTGTCATCAAAGTGCATAAGATCGGAATGGGGATCTTTGAAGCTGCGAAGTAAATCTTTGTCCCAGATGAATTCTTTCAAACGCGTCAGTGCTTGTAATTCTCCGCCGGTGAAGCGTGAAGGTGTGATAAACATGCGCAGTTCCCGATGGAGGTCGAGCTCGAACTCATCCGCTTGAATGGCGTCGGGCCAAACCAAGGGAATCGGCAAGATTTTTTCGGGAACTTTATTGCTGAGGAGCACTTGAAACTCGGCCAAGTTTTGGGGCAAATCCAAAAGTGGAAAAGGCAGAACAGATTTTTTCAAAAGTGTTCTTTGATCGAATGGCATGATGCGATCAAGGACTGTTCTGGAGACAACGAGTTTTTCTTCGCGCATTTCTTCGGGGGTGTATTCTTCGGTGTAAACCAAAGTGTCGATTTTATATTTGTGAATCAAGTGCGGTAGCACTTCCTCGGGATGGGCGTAGGTGATCACGAGGTTGTGACCGCGATCCTCAAGTTCTTTTTGCAGATGGGCCAAGGTTTCCAAAAGGAATTTGCGACGGAATTTTCCGGCACGACTGAAATTCAAGGGATAAGAATAGACGAACAACGCCTGCTGCGCATTTTGGCAGAGCCACGTCAGTGCTTCGTTATCATGTAATCGGAGATCATTGCGGAACCAGTAAAGCGCCCTCATAACCGAAAGTATATGAGGGCCTATAGAGACGACGAACTTGATTCGTCAGAGAGTGCTATTTTGCAGCAGTAGCGTCTGGAGTTTCGAACATAGAAGTCGCAAAGTATGATTTGCGGAATGTTTTCCAGTTGTCTGGTCTGACAGATGCCACACGCCAGAAGTAGTGTTTGCCAGCTTCAAGTTTAGTAACATCGAAAGTAGTCGCTTTCACGTGGTGGTCTTCAACAACCAACCATTTGAAGTTAGGATCTGTTGCAACTTGCACATGGTATTCTTGTGCATCTTTAGCTTCTTTCCATTTCAAAGTAACAGAGTCCCCTTTAACAGCCGCGAAATACTCTGGGCTGGAAAGCTCAGGTTTTGCTGGGATTGTTTGAGATTCAGCTTTCATTTGTTTCTCTGGAAACAATGAATTCATTTTTTCACCAAGCTCTTCTTTGCTGTGATGATTTGGACCAGAGTGGCCTTCATTAGCAAGAACAGGCGCAGTCACAGCCAGGGTCAAAGCAAACACGATAAGAGATGCGAAGATCTTCATATAAAATTCCTTTTGTAGTCAGTGACTTGAAAGTAAAATAAATATGGGGCGAAGAAAACCCTCTTGCGAATTTTGCTGGAGGGTGTTAAAAATCCCCTTCGGTTTTGCGGATGATCGCTCTAATAATACTCAAATACTTGATATTAGGGAGGAAAGTCCGGACTCCATATGGCAGCGCAAGGGGTAACGCCCCTCTACAGTAATGTAAGGAACAGTGGAACAGAGAGAATGTCCGGGGCATTGAGCCTGACACCGGGAACGGGAGGGTCAGGGGAGCCGCCGGAGTGAAAACAGCCAAACTCTGCGCGGAGCAAGATCAAATAGGGTGACACTAGTAGGGCGGCCAGCCCGTAGTCACCGGGTAAGATCGCTTGAGGGTGTCAGTAATGGCACTCCCAGAGGAATGATCATCCATTTTTACCGGGACAATCATGGGACCAGGTGAAAAGGACAGAATCCGGCTTAAAGCAAAACCGAAATCCCACTTTCCAAAAAACGACCGCAAAAGGGCCATTGGCTTCGTTGCAGCGTCGTCGGCGTACTGATTGTACGCCTTCCTCCTGGCGCCTTGCCACCGACCCTTTTTCGATCGTTTTTTTATTCGTCGTTTCAGCTTCGTTCGGGGGTTGGCTTGTTGCTCGCTCGCTTGCAATTCGCTTTTTTTGGGCGCTTGTTTAAGGTTTTAACATTGATTTTCCTTTTAGATCTAATGGGTTGGGTCCTTTGTGGGCCCTGTAATTGCTATGGTTTGCTTTGTTGGAGAAAACCATGGTTTTTGGGCGTGCCCTCATTTTTAGTTTTGGAGTTATGTTTGTTGGCGGTTTTGCCTTTGGGCAGAGTCGATGTGAGGCGGTTTTTGGTTTGGAGGCTTCGCCGGCTTATGGGGCGACTCGTGATTTTATTGAGAATGAGTTCAATCGGGTTTTGACGGATTCGCAGATGGATCTGGTGGACCGGGTGGTGAACCAGCGTTCGGAATTGAATTTAGTTGATCAAAAATACTTTTTAAAATTGCTGACCGTGATGTCATCTCACGATCCGTTGTTAAGACGGGAAGTGGAGCTCGCTTTGAACCGCAAGGTTTCTGATCAAGAAGCTACGGCATTGCAATTTGCTCGCGGGTTGGGTCGTACGGAACCTGGGTTGCGTGAGAATCTTTTAGCGTTTTCAGATAATTATACTCAGGATCAAATTGCTCGCAAGGATCGTGTTTTGGAACTTGCGGGGTTTTCTTCTGGTGAGCGCATTGCTTTGCAAGGGTCCAAGATCGTCAATGATTCTTTAACTCGTTATGCAGCTGAAAACCTTTATGCGGATCAGGCGAAGATCACTCCGGAACAAGCAGAGGCGATGAATAAGGCTGTGTTGAAACAGATGCAAATCATCTCGACTGAAAATCCGGGGACGGGTCGCAAGAATTCTATCAATGCGAAAGAAGCTAAAGAGATCTATGAAGAGGTCACTCGCAATCCCGTCACGCGCCTGTTGAATGTGAAAAAGTACGATCCCAGTGGGCAACTTGGTTTCTGCTTTGGGCGTGCGATGAATTCCCATTTGGAATCTTTGCATCGCGGAGTGGACAATACCTCCATTCGCAAAGTTTATGTGGTGGGACAGATGAAAGCCCTGGTGGGTGATACTGTTTGGACATTCCATGTGGCCACTGCCGTGAAAAACTCCGAAGGCGGTTGGTGGATTATTGATCCATTCTTTGGTAAAGCGGTGTCCCTGGAAAAATGGTACGAGCGCATGCACAAACATGATGTCGACGGAAAGCTTCGTGTCTATGTGACGGAACCGCAACGCCTGACCGCGGGCAAAAGCACTCGCTATGACAAAGACCACCTGCTGTCGAGCTGGTACAACGGATATTTTAAAAATCTCTTTGAATACTACAGTGAAAAATCCGGCAAAGAGCCGCCGACAAAGCCCTTACATATGAAAGTATTCAATTGGGTTCTGTCGGTCTTACGCCTTGGAATTTAGGAGCTGGCGCTGGAGTAGGATTTGAGGGCGAACTTCCAGAACTTATTGGATAGATAGATTAACAATGCAGACAGCACGATGACCCAGGCGAAGAGTTCGTAGGGCGGTGGTTCCAAAAGTGCTTTGGCTGGTACGCTGGCGATCACTCCCACAGGCAGTGCCGTTAAGAGAATCCATTTTAACCATGGAACGTAAATCGAATCTGGGCGCATTCCCAGACGGTAAATCTGATACCAAATGAATTGCAGGTTTTCAGATCGGGCAAAGATCACGGCCGTGGCCGCCATTGTAAAGCGCATCGCATACAGTGCGATCAATCCGCAAGGAATCAAAATAATTAACCAGAACAATCGAGACCATTGGAATTCTGGCAATTGCAACAGGCTATAGATAAACCATGATGAAGCGATGACCAAATTGCCCAGGGCCGGCGTCGATGCCTTTTGCAGACTGATCATGAATTGCGAGTTGGCGGGTTTGGCCAAGAGCAAATCCAAATCACCCTTTCTGACTTTTTCTGAGAACTGATCCAGGTTTTCAGAAAGAATGATCATGTAAAGTGCATCCACGACGAAAACCACTCCCAGGAAGACGCGCATCTGCGCCTGATTCCAAGCTCCGATCAATGGCGTGTGCAGGAAGAGGACTTCAAAAGTCATGATTTGAGCAATATACCAAAAGATATCCGTCACAATTCTGGTTAAGAAATTCACACGGTATTCAAGATCGGCAATGAAACTTGCGCGGAACATGGAGATATATAAAAACCAATATTTTTTTAGAACGGCCATGCTATGCCCCTGTTCCTGTGTAAGCATTCAGCCCGCGCTTCCAGATGACAGCACCCACTAAATTCACCACGACGATACCAATGGTCACAGAGATAAACGACTGATACACGGAGGCAATTTCCAAGCGGCCCGTCAGATAGCCGACCGGAACATAAACGCCCGAACTGAAAGGTAAAGCGATCACGATGGATTTCAGTGGCTCTGGCATCAGGTCTAATGGAAAAAGCTCGCCCGTTAACAACCACAGTGCCAAATTCTTAGCTCCGGTAAACGCATAAACTTTATTCAGATGAAAGGCACAAGAAGCCACCACAAAACTAATCGAATGAACCAAAATCAGATAGTAAAATTCCAAAGCAAACGACATCGGCAGACGTTCGAACTTTGTCGGTAATGAGAAAGCTAAAATCGCGATAACCGGAATCACCATGGAAACCACAGTCGTAATAAACTTATATCCCATCAGCTGCGAGAAATAATATTCATAATACGTCATCGGACGAGTCAGGATGGCATTGATGCTGCCGGTGTCGATTTCCTGAATCATGCGGAACTCATACATCCAACTGGTGCAAATACGCGCAAAGAAAGCGCCCCACAAGGCATAGGACAGGTAATACTCGCGCGAGAAGCCGGCAATTTCAGTCGTGGCAGCACCACGGAATACGGCCACCCACAACAGAATTTCAATTCCTGTCGTCAGCGTCGGCTGCAAAACAGCGTCGACGAAATAATTCAGCCTGTACTCGAGATTGGAAACAATCGCGAGCTTAGCGAACGCGAGATTCCGTTTCCAAAAAACGGCGAATGACTTCTTCAAAATCGACCTCTTCATTTTGAGCTTGTTCTTTGTTGGATTTGGCAACGAATTCATCGACCGTGCCTTGATAGACGATATGGCCCTTGCTGATCAGAAGCAATTTGTCAGCAAGTTGTGCAATATCATCCATATAGTGACTGGTCAGAATAATTGTCGGTGCTTTTTCCTTCACATATTGCGCCAGGAATTCACGAATGGTTTCTTGAGCAACGATGTCCAATCCAATCGTCGGCTCATCCAGGAATAAAATCTGTGGCTCGTGCAAAAGGGCACCGATGATTTCCATCTTCATACGTTCACCTAAAGACAAGCGACGAAGTTGGGTATGCAAGACATGCGTGCATTGAAGCATCTCTGCCAAATGGGCCACGCGTTTGCGAGCGGCATTTGGTTCCAGATCATAAATACGTGCAAGCAAGGCATAGGAATCGGCCGGAGAGATATCCCACCACAATTGATTTTTCTGCCCTAAAAGAATACTGATCTGGCGCAGGAATTCATTCTTTCTTTCCCACGGGCGATAACCCAAAACGCGAGCTTCGCCACCCGTCGGCGTCACCAGGCCGGAAAGCATTTTTAACAACGTTGTTTTTCCGGCGCCGTTTGCGCCGACTAAACCAACGATTTGTCCTGATTCAATTTGCAGAGTGGTTTTATCAAGAGCTACTTTTTCTTGATACTGTCGATTGAAAAAGCCCTTTAAGGAATTCATGAATCCTTCGGGCTTTTGGTAGCTCTTGTAGGTGCGGGTCAGATCCTGGGTTTCAATTACTATCGCCATTCGGCGATCATAGACTAGTTCGCGCCTAAAGAGAAGCCAGCTTGGCGATTCTCGTCAGTAAAGAAAGTTTGGAAATCAGGGGAAACATAGCTTTCCTCGCTAATACGACCTTCTTTGCAGTTTTTCAAAGATTCGCGGCTGCCATCAAATGCGCACTCAGAAGTATTCCAGGCTTTTTCAGAGTAACGAATAGTGAAACCCACGACCTGATTGCCTTTGAAGTATGCCACTGCAAAATCCAAACGTGTGCGACCGGCAGAATGGAAGTCACCTTCCAAAATAGTGTCACCCCAGATTTGGGCTTGATAGTGTGCGACGCTGCGAAGCACTTCAACTTGCTCAGGGCTCAGTTTATTCATTCGTGGATCCTGGCTGTAAACTAACATAGCCGAGTACGGAGCTTTACAAGCACCTTGATTGCACGCATTCGTGAAGTGCGCGGCCTCATCGTAAAATTTGTCGCCATTTGGTCCCATGTGATCAGCGAATGCTAAAGACGTTGAAAGAGTCAAAACCGCTGCTGCAACAATTTTTGAGAACATAGGACACCTCGTTTGCTGAAAAGATAGGCCGAAACGAGGTAAACTTTTAATACATAGAGAAGAAGTTATTATGCAATTCATGCACAACTACTCTTATGAAGCGCTGTGTGGGCCTGTAATGTTATTTCCGCTGCGGTTCCGCATAGCGCAATCAGCCTATTGAAGTACGGATGGGGCGGCAGACGGAATGATTGACGAACCAACGAGCGAACGACGGAACGAAACTTATGAGATTTTTCGTTCGAGGACTACGAATTCCAGGTTGTCGACTTTGGGAATTCCGAAGCGTTCGTCGCCGTACGGGAACGGTTTCTTTTCGCCTGTTTGGCGGAAGCCTTCTTTTTCATAGAACTTGATCAGTTCTGTGCGGATGGAAATCACTGTCATGTACATATGCGTACAACCCCAGAATTGGGCGATGGCTTCACCTTCGTTCATCAGCATTTTTCCGATGCCTTTGCCTTGTAAAGTCGGATCGACGGTTAACATGCCTAGATAGCATTTGCCGTTGTGGTTTTCCAAGTGCACGCAGCCTAAGAGCTTTCCTGTATCATCATCTTCCGCAATCAGCATCACGGATCCTTCGCGCTCGATGATCTCCAAGACACCGTCTTCGTCGGCACGTTGGCCGCCCAAAAGATCTGCTTCTGTCGTCCAGCCTTTTTTTGAACTCTCACCGCGATAAGCAGAGTTGATCAACTCGACTAATTCTTCAACGTGGCTTTCATCAGCTTGGGTGAATTCGATATGCATGGACGACCTCTTAACTATTTCTTTTTAGCGTAAACGAAGAATTCTTTTCCCTGGCGATTGGGAACTGATGTTTGCCAACGTCCCCAAAAGATTGGAATGTAATTGTTTTTAACACGTTGGCGGAGTTCCCACTCGCTGCCACCAAATGGTGGCCCTTGGCGTTTTTCCATCGCAAAGAAAACACCCATCAAGTGCCCACCATCGGCCAGAACGCGATTCCAAACTTTCACCAGATCCTGGCGCAACTCTGGATTGATCGCGCAATAACAAGTGTGTTCGAAAACAATATCAAATGCCGCATCAAAGTTGCGAGGTAGGTTGAATAAATCTGCCTCCACAAAAGTCAGATTTTCCATGTGACCGTAAAGCTTTTTAGCTCTTTCCAGAGCGATGGGGGAGATATCGACAGCAGTGACCACATGACCTGCTTGTGCAAAAAACGCAGCGTCGTGTCCTTCGCCGCAGCCTAAAACCAAAATGCGGGAACGGGAAATTTTCAAACGCTGAAACATGTCTTTCAAAGCTTCAGCGGGTTCGCCCAGGTTCCAACCCGGGTTTTCTTCGCGCTTGTAAATCTGTGACCAGAAAGATTCTTTCTCGACATCCGTTTCTGAATTCCAATATGGAGGAACTTCGTAAGTTTTGCCGTCAGCCGTAATTGAGTCGTCGTCGAACTCGTCAAGCATGTTAAAGAAAGCGGCTTGGGCTTTGCGGGACATAACAAACGGAATGTGGTCTCTTGTATATCCATGAAAACGATCCCACTCATCCAGCGACAAAGTTTCCAAGGAGAATGAAAACTCGGTGTCATATGGACAACGAATGGACCAATGAGAATCATTTTTATCGATTTGCAAGGCGATCAAGGGTTCATCGAACGCTTCGACGATCACCGGGGTGTCGCCGAAGGTGCTCAACAATGTTCCACCTTGATGAAGCTTTAGGTTTTCCAGGATTTCTCGACCGGAATTGGGATCTTGAATGCGCATTTCGCGGCTAACACAAAATCCCTCTTCATCAATTTGAACAAAGTGATTAGGAATGGCCATTAGTGGTGTTCAGGAGCGGGCGTTGTCGCTGGCGTTGCTGCCGGAGTGCCTTCGCCAGTTACAGTGTCTGGAGTTACAGTGGAACCTTCAGAGAAAACAACGATATCGTTTGTTGTTTTAACGGATTGCAAAGTCCATTTGTCTGTTTTGTCTTCAGAGGGTTCGCGGTGAAGGATGGCTTCGCCTTCGATAGCCTGTTCAAGAGATTCGCCACTTTCGCTGGTTTCACTAAATTTGTAAGCAAACACGGCGCGAACTTTGTTGTCATTCATCGGCTCAGTCCAAAGCTTTTCAATTCTCAAGTCTTTAGCGTTTGGTTTTTTTGCTGCCAAAGTTGCTTTGATCAACTCAGCCAATTTTGTTTGGATGCCAGCGTGCGTCTCGAAGCCGATTGCCTCATTTGTGTGAATCACGTTCCAAGTCCAAACCAAAGCTGCAACGAAAACGATGAGGCTTACAATTTTCTTCATTTCAAACCCTCTCAACTGAAATCTTCTTTGAAATATTCGAGTCTTTATCGGAGCATGATATCGTAGATTTTTCAATACTCGTAGGGAAAAGGATATCTCATGAACCAACAATGGCTGACAATCTTAATGTCTAAGGGGATTGAGCTTGAGCAAAATCTGCGTCAGCAGCTGCAGCAAGCTAAAGACGGTCTGAAATCTCAGTTGGAGGACCGCGGAATTCGCTTGAACGCTGCCGATTTGGCAGCTCTTTTGGAAGAGGTTTCTCCCAAAGCCTCCCATGCTGCACTGGGTTATGCGCTTGATATCGTTAGACCTTTTTCTGCGGGGATGGGTTTACGCATTTCTCGTCTGAAGGATACGCAAATCGAAGTTGTGATTCCGGCTCGCACTCGCAATATGAATGAGATCGGACAAATGCACGAGGGAGCGATTTTAAGCGCGGCAATCGAGGCCGTTAAAATCCTGTGGATGCGTCATGCTCCCATGGGCCATTTCGAGATTGCTGTTACGCGAATTGAATCTGAGTTTTTTAAAGTGCAAACAGGTGATTGCAGATTGCGAATGGAATTGGCGGAAAATACCCGCGAAGTGGTCTTGGCAGATCTAAGGGATCGCCGCGAGGCTGTTTCATCGGCTGACGTGCAAATCTTTGATGATAACGATCAGGCCGTGGGTTCTGTGCAAATGCAGTTAAAGTTAAAACACACTCCAGCGTTGGGTAATTCGGCGGAGTAAAGGTTCTATGGAAATTCTTGATAGTCACATTGATGCAAATTCTTCTGAGTTCAAAGCCAATCGCGATGCGATGTTGAAAGTCGTCGGCGAATGGAGAGAAAGAGTTGAACTGGTAAAGCAGGGCGGTGGTGCAGATGCCACTAAAAAACATAAAGCCCGTGGCAAAATGACGGCGCGTGAACGTATTGAAGCTTTGGTTGACGGTGGAACAGCCTTCCTGGAGTTTTCAACATTGGCTGCGTGGGATATGTACGAAGGCCAGGCGCCAGGGGCTGGTGTCGTCACCGGCATCGGTGTGATTCATGGAACTGAATGTGTGATCGTTGCGAATGATGCCACTGTCAAAGGTGGAACATACTTCCCAATGACAGTGAAAAAACATTTGCGCGCACAAGAGATCGCTTTTGAAAATGGTCTGCCTTGCATCTATCTGGTCGACTCCGGTGGTGCGTTCTTGCCGATGCAAGCCGATGTTTTCCCGGATCGTGATCATTTCGGTCGTATTTTCTATAATCAAGCACGTATGTCGGCAGCCGGTATTCCACAGATCGCCGTCGTCATGGGTTCTTGCACGGCAGGCGGAGCTTACGTTCCAGCGATGAGCGATGAAACCGTTATCGTGAAAGAAAACGGGACGATCTTTTTGGGTGGTCCTCCGTTGGTTAAGGCAGCGACTGGTGAAGTGGTCGATGCTCAGGAATTGGGTGGCGCACATGTTCACTGTGAAAATTCAGGTGTAACAGATCACTTTGCAGAAGACGATGAACATGCCGTGGACATCACTCGTTCAATCGTCGCGTATTTGAATCACAAGAAAACTGTGACAATGCAGATTTTGCCTTCCGAAGAACCTTTGTTTGAGGCCAAAGAAATTTACGGTGTGATTCCTAAAGACAGCCGTGTGCCATTTGATGTTCGTGAAATTATCGCGCGTATCGTGGATGGTTCAAGATTCCACGAGTTCAAAGCTCTGTATGGCAAAACTTTAGTGACTGGCTTTGCACACATTTACGGAATGCCGGTCGGTATCATCGCGAATAACGGTGTCTTGTTCAGCGAAAGCGCGATGAAAGCGGCTCACTTTATTGAACTTTGTGAGCAACGTGAAGTTCCTTTGATCTTCTTGCAAAACATCACAGGTTTCATGGTTGGTAAAAAATATGAAAACGAAGGCATCGCAAAACATGGTGCTAAAATGGTGATGGCGGTTTCCAATGCTCACGTTCCAAAATTCACGGTCGTGATTGGTGGATCTTACGGAGCTGGAAACTATGGTATGTGCGGTCGTGCATATCAACCACGTCAATTGTGGATGTGGCCGAATGCCAAGATCAGCGTGATGGGTGGAGAACAAGCTGCAAACGTCTTATTGACAGTGAAACTCGATCAGATGGCAGCCAAGGGTCACACCATGAGTCCAGATGAGCAAGCAGAGTTCAAACGTCCCACTCTTGAAAAGTATGAACACGAAAGTTCTGCGTATTATTCATCGGCTCGTTTGTGGGATGATGGCATCATCGATCCTGCCGATACTCGCAAAGTTTTGGGCTTGGGCATCGCTGCCAGCCTTAACAAGTCTTGGGGTGAAAAATCTCAGGGCGTATTCAGAATGTAGGACAGCCTCATGACTTTTATTAACACTGTTGAAATGGATCAAGTGGCCTATGTGAAATTGAATAGGCCCGATGTGCGTAATGCCTTTAATCCGGAAATGATTTCTGAAATTACAGAGACCTTCCATCAATTGGCAAGCCGCACAGATCTTCGTGCAATTGTTTTACAAGGGGAGGGAAAATCCTTTTGTGCCGGCGCGGACTTGAATTGGATGAGAGAGATGGTGAATTTTTCTTATCATCAAAACCGTGAAGATTCTTTGCGCCTTTTCAGCATGTTTGAAACCATTGCAAAGTGTTCTTTGCCAGTGATTGGCTTGATCCATGGCGCTGCTTTTGGGGGTGCTCTGGGTTTGGTTGCAGTCTGTGACGAAGTTATTGCTGAAGAAGGCACTCAATTTTGTTTCAGTGAAGTGAAATTGGGAATTGCTCCGGCAGTGATCAGTGCCTTTGTGCAAAGAAAAGCGGTTCCTGGTAAAGTTCGTCCTTTGATGCTTTCAGGAGCAGTATTCAATCCTCAAGTCGCACAACAAGCCGGTCTGGTGACTGATGTGTGTGCCGCGGGAGAAGGTCATAATGTTTTGCAAAAAGTTCTGGCGAGCTACAAGCAAGGTGGTCCCGAAGCAGTTCGTGAAACCAAAAAACTATTGAACGATATTGCGAACATGACGTGGGAACAACAACGTGATCGCACCACTCATTTAATTGCGGAACGTCGTGCCAGCGATGAAGGTCAGGAAGGTTTGAAGTCTTTCCTGGAAAAGCGTGAACCTTCGTGGAGAAGTTAGTCGCGCTTCTTTGTGTTTTGATCGCCATCTTTTCGGTTCAAGGTGGCGCCAGTTTCGCAAAGCAATTGTTTCCAATCTTGGGTCCTCAAGCTGCCACGTTCTGGCGGGCCAGTATTTCGGCACTTATTTTACTCGTGATCTATCGTCCGTGGATGCAGAAGTATTCTCGCAGTACTTTGGGTATCGTGGCCATTTACGGAATCTGCCTGGCATGCATGAACCTGACTTTCTATCTCTCCATTGAACGAATTCCGTTGGGGGTTGCGGTGGCTTTGGAATTTACCGGGCCCTTGGCAGTTGCGATCTTGGGATCGAAGCGAGCTCTGGATATCGTGTGGGTTGTGCTTGCAGCCGTCGGAATTATTTTAGTTCTTCCGCATTCAGACTTTTCAAAAAGCATTGATCTCACGGGGGTTGTCTTAGCTTTGGTGGCAGGGGCCTTCTGGGGTTTTTATATTATTCTTGCGAAAAAAGTCGGAGCGAAAATCCCCGGTGGAACCGCGACAGCAATGGGTCTTACCGTGGCTGCATTGACGGTGACGATTCCTGCTTTTTCCCATTTGCATCCGATGGAATACAGCGGACGGATGTGGATGATGATCTTGGCGATGGCCGTGCTCTCTGGCGCGATTCCATTTTCTCTGGAAATGATCGCACTCAGAAGTATTCCGTCTAAAACGTTTGGCGTATTGATGAGTCTCGAGCCTGCGGTCGCTGCGCTTATGGGGTTTGTTTTTTTAAGCGAAAAGCTGTCGGGTATTCAGTTAATAGCGATTTTATGCGTAATGATTGCGTCGTGTGGAAGCTCCTTAACATCGCGCTCTGCAAAAGTTGCGGCGCAAATTTAACTAGGGCTCGTGGACGGTAAAAACGCTGCCTTTTCGTTGCTTTAACCAGGATTCGTGGATATAGATAAAGCTCTTAAATTGGAGCTTTTGCACCATGACGAAAATGCCTGGAAAATTCACTCGTATCGCTATTGCCAATCGCGGAGAAGTCGCGGTTCGTATCATTAAAGCCTGTGAAGAGTTGGGAATCGAAACGGTTCTTTTACATTCTGAAGCGGACATCAACTCTCGTGCCTACAGAATGGCGACTAAAACCATTTGTATTGGTCCTGCGGCAACTGCGGAAAGCTATCTTAATATTGAAGCAAACATCAATGGAGCCCTGGCGGGTGGTGCGCAAGCGATTCATCCTGGCTTTGGTTTCCTTTCTGAAAATGCTGACTTTGCGGAAGCTGTCGGAAAAGCCGGTTTAACGTTCATCGGTCCTTCTGCCGAAGCCATTCGCTCTTTGGGTGATAAAGTTCACTGTAAAGAACTTGCGAAACAAGCCGGTTTGCCATTGGTACCGGGTTATCAAGGTGAAAACCAACAAGTCGCAAATTTGATCACGGAAGCAGAACGCATTGGTTATCCGGTGATTGTCAAAGCTGCTGCCGGTGGTGGTGGTCGTGGTATGAAACTGATCAAGTCTTCTGCGGAAGCGGCAGAGTTGATTGAATCAGCACAACGTGAAGCTCAATCTGCGTTTGGTTCTCCCAAAGTTTTCTTGGAAAAGTATTTGGATCGCGCAAAGCATATCGAATTTCAAATCTTCGGCGACTCGACAGGAAATGTTGTGCATTTCTTTGATCGCGAGTGTTCGGTGCAACGTCGTCACCAAAAGATTATCGAAGAAGCCACTTCTCCTTCATTGAGTGAAGAACTTCGTCGCCGTATGGGCGAGGCTGCTTGTGCAATTGCAACTTTGGGTAAGTACAAAGGGGCGGGGACGGTTGAGTTTCTGTTGCAAGATGGTGAATTCTACTTATTGGAAGTGAACACGCGCTTGCAGGTTGAACATCCAGTCACTGAAGAAGTGTTGGGTGTCGATTTGGTGAAAATGCAAATCCTGACCGCACAGGGTGAGTATGTGCATGATCCAAAAATGATCCGTGTGCCGCGTGGTCATTCAATTGAATGCCGTATTTATGCGGAAAATCCATTCTTGGGTGGAGTACCAAGCACAGGTTTGTTAGGTCATGTGGAATGGCCTGAGGGTCCGGGGCGTCGTTATGAATATGGTTTTGATTCTGGCGATACGATTACTCCGTACTATGATCCGATGATTGCCAAAGTGATCGTGTGGGATGAAAGTCGTCCGCGCGCGATTCAAAAAATGATCCGTGTTTTGAAAGACTCGGTTGTTTTCGGTGTTTACACCAATATTCCGTATTTGATCGAGATCTTGTCTCACAAAGAATTTGTGATGGGCACGATGACAACAAGATTTATCGAAACTTATTTTGCAGATCCAATCAAAGAGCCTGAGCTGACTGAAGCTGAGAAGCAAATTGCCGCGGCAGCTTTGGCTCAAGCTCGTGGAACTCAACAAGCAGGCGCCACGGCGACTGCAAGTTCATCCCCTTGGATGTCTTACTGGAGAGGTATCTAATGGAAGTTAAAGTACGTATCAACGGAGTTGATCACAAAGCCCAAGCGCAATTACTTGCGGGAACTTTGTGGGTTCATGCAAACGGTCGCACTTTCACCATGGATGCGGGGACGGGACGAAAGTCACGTAAGAAAGCCGGAGCGGGTGGTTCTTCTGACACTGTGATGTCACCTATGCCAGGCAAAGTTACAAAAATTCTGGTTCAGGCCGGTGCAGAAGTGAAGGCTGGCCAGGCAGTTTTGGTGATGGAAGCGATGAAAATGGAGTACACTCTTAAGAGTGATATCGCAGGAACTGTGGAAAACATTTCTTGCGCTGTGGGTGAACAAGTCGCTTTGGGTAAGGCACTTGTAAAAATTAAACCTTCTGCCGAATAGAAAAGATATGGCTAAGAATTCAATTGCGATTGTGGAAATGGGATTACGAGATGGTTTGCAAAACGAGAAAGTCGTTTTGGATACTGACACACGCGTTGAATTTGCTCGCCGCCTGATTGAAGCAGGAACGAAACGCGTGGAAATCGGCGCTTTCGTTTCTCCGCAATGGGTTCCGCAAATGGCGGGGACTAAAGAAGTCGTTAGCAAAGCCTTCGATTTGCAAAAGTCCGGTCAGATTCCCAAGAAAACAGAATTTTCAGTTTTGGTTCCGAATGAGCGCGGGATGCAAGACGCTATTGCCGCCGGTGTAAAAGAAGTTGCGATTTTCGCAGCTTGTTCTGAGTCTTTTTCTTTGAAGAATATCAATTGCTCTATCGATGAAAGCTTTAAGCGTTTCGAGCCGGTGATAGCTTTGGCGAAAAAGCATAAAATCAAAGTGCGTGGCTATCTTTCCACCTGCTTTGGTTGTCCCTTTGAAGGCAAAGTTCCTGAAACTCGCGTGGTGAAGCTTGCGCAAAGAATGCATAAGCTGGGCGTGTATGAGCTTTCCATTGGTGACACTATCGGTGTAGCGAATGTTGGCCAGGTTCACTCGCTTTTTAAGAAAATCAAAAAAGTAGTTCCGGTTAAGAAATTGGCGGGACACTTTCATGATACTCGTGGACAGGCCTTGGCAAATATTCTTGCGGCTTACGAGGTGGGTGTTCGTGTTTTTGATACCAGCCTGGGTGGTTTGGGCGGATGTCCTTATGCTCCTGGTGCCACTGGAAATGTCGCGACTGAAGATGTCGTTTATATGTTCCATGGGATGGGTATTAAGACGGGTTTGAATCTGGATAAACTTATCGCCATTGATCCGTGGATGTCTGAAAAGATTCAGCACGCGCTTCCTTCCAAGGTGGGCAAGGTGGGGCCGCTGAAGCCTTTGGGTAAAGTCGTAAAAACGAATTAAAAAAAAGATTGTCGAAACCTGGCTCCGTTATCTCATTTTGAGCCGTTTCATTGGTACCATTACTGCTTAGTTACAATTGAGCGGGTAGCGCTAAGTGTAATTATCAGTTAATGGAGACCCTATGACTTTCAAGACGAATAAAATGTCTGTCTTTTTGACAACTGCCTTCCTTTTTTTGCTTCCGTCAATAGGGTACTCTCAGAAAGTCGGTTTTGAAAGTGAGTTTGCGACAGTCGGATTTATGGAACCGCAATGGGGCGAAAAGCAATTGGCTTTATCCAAAACAATGCTTGAAATTGTTCAAGGTCATTTTGAGGGTAAGGGAGAAATCCAAACTGTTCCCTGGTCCAAGTATACGGAAAAAAATCTTAAAATCATGATTTATAAAGATCCTCTGGGTCGTACCTGGAGTGTAGATCCTGAGTCGGTTAATACCTCTGGTTTAGATGGAGTCGAGTTTGTCACTCCAGCATTGGAATCACCAGAGGACTTTGAACGCTACAGTAAAATCTTGCGTTCATTCCGACAATCAAAGCTGTTAATGCGTGGTCTGCGCAGTTCGAATCATGTCACGGTGGACGTCAGTCATTTGACCCAAGATCCTAATAATATCAGTAAACTGGTGGATTTGATTTTAACCATCGAAAATCATTGGGCAGAGATCTACAGGTTTTACGACCCTGTTCGCTACGGAACGATTATCAATCGTTTCTCTGTGCCATTGGCTTTGGATCAGCAGGATCTGTTAAAAGAACTTGCAGCACTACCAGAAAATCAACGCAGCTATAACAATGTTCGTAATATTTTTATGAAATATGATGAGAAGGAAAACTTTCTTCGCAATGCGGATGGATCCAATCCCGTACGCAAATGGAAATACCGTGCTGCGAATTATGGAAAGCTGTTCCGTTTAGCGCCCGATGCAAAAGGCATTTCTGCAATTGAATTCCGTATTGGTGACTTGGATTTTGGGTCGCGCGTCGATGAAAAAGCGGACTTTATGAGAAAGCTGGTAACATCGAATCACCTGGATAAGACCTTTACTTCACCCTTTGGTGATAAGGTCTTGGATTGGAAGCAAGGCACTGAAGTCTTAAAAAAATCGCCGTTGCGAACTGACTTCCTTAGGGACCTCGTGGATGACAAGAAACTTGCATCCATAGAGAGAAAAGACGAGAGAAAATCAGCCGCGAATACTCTCGATGTGGAGTTGGTAGATATGAACCGTGCCGTGGAGAAAGACGGCAAGTATATTACCTTTGGTTTTGAAGCTGAATTCAAAGATGGTGCAAATGCCCGCAAAGTTGTGAGTGAAGACCGATCGGCTCCATCATCTAATTATTCCTATTTAGATTCCCGTGTTTCAATAGAAGGCACTGGAAACATTGAAGTCCGGTCCATTGGTGGCGAAAGAGTTCTGGCAGAGGTTCTCGAGCAAATGAATACCATCCGCTCGGCATTGCGTGAAGATCTTCGTGGATTTCATATGCACATGCGCATCCCTGCAGAGATGATCGCACAGCATGATCCCGAGGTTTTAAAAGCTTGGATGACAAATATTTCTGATGCGGTCTTTGCATGGCGTCTACAGAATAGACGGCATTTCTTGGCATTAAAAACGGTGACTTTGGCGCGCCAGGAGGTTGAAACGATTGAAGTGCGTGGCCCTGTTAGATTGACAAGACTAGCTGACGGCACATGGGACTTCGAAATCCGTGGCTATATGAACAGCTCGGAAATGATCGGTATGATGGCCCAGAAAGTCATGACGGGCATTGTGAATCCTGAGTTCATTAAAACTCTGATTCAAGAGCAGAAGTATATACAAATACAAGCAATGACTTTGATAGATGGACTTGAGAGCTATAATAAGATCTTTTTTAAACGATCTTTAAGCGCTGAAGAAAAGGCCATTGTACAAAAACTAATGGGTGAAGTTGTGGGACGTGGAATGTTGCCTCTGTATGATTTTGCCAAAATTTTTGACTATGATCCTGTCACAAAAAGAAAAATTCAGGATGCTACAATGACCTTCTTTAAAGAAACATCTACGGTGATTCGCAATCAGTTGTCTGGCAAGTATTCATCAGATCAAGAACTGAGTAAGCAGTTCCGATGGAGAATTAAACGGTGGGCTCAGGCCGTTGATTTACAATCTCTTTTGGAAAAAAGAATCTTAAGTTCTTCCGTCTCTAAGGATGGAAGTCCTGTAAAGACTATGTATAAGTACAATAGAGAAGAACATTTAAAAGAAATCACCACGAATCGAACTTTAACCACACTCGAAAACGCTATCCGGGATTCGAATCGTTTTGTTCGAGCTAATGCCTTCGCGGCTCTGCGGGGTAGAACAGATGAAAAATCGTGGACATTGATCGAAAAAGCCCTGGGAGACTCCGAAAGTTCAGTTCGAGCTAATGCTGCCATTGCCCTTCAAGGCAGAACGGACACAAAATCATTGGCATTGATCGAAAACGCCTTGGGCGACTTAGATAGTTCTGTTCGAGCTAATGCTGTCATTGCCCTTCAAAGCAGAGCGGACACAAAATCGTTTGCTTTGATTGAAAAGGCCCTGGGAGACTCCGAAAGTTCAGTTCGAGCTAATGCTATCGTTGCTCTTGGGGGCAGAACCGACGCAAAATCGTTGTCATTGATCGAAAAGGCCTTGGGTGACCCAGAGAGGTCAGTTAGATCTAATGCCGTCATTGCTCTGCGAGGTAGAACAGATGAAAAATCATTGGCATTGATCAAAAAGGCCTTTGGGGACTCGGATCTTTCAGTTCGAGCTAATGCTGGCATTGCTCTTCAAGATAGACGGGATGAGGGATCGTTGTCATTGATCGAAAAGGCCTTGGGTGACTCAGTGAGTTCAGTTAGATCTAATGCCGTCATTGCTCTGCGAGGTAGAACAGATGAAAAATCTTTGGCATTGATCGAGAGGGCTCTTGGAGATTCAGATGATTTCATTCGAGATCAAGCCATCGTTGCTCTTGGGGGCAGAACTGACGCAAAATCGTTGTCATTGATCGAAAAGACCCTGGGGGACTCAAATGGTTGGTCTCGAGCTACTGCCGTCGCTGCCCTTGGGGGCAGAACTGACTTAAAATCGTTGTCATTGATCGAAAAAGCCCTGGGTGACTCAGAGGATGTAGTTCGAAAGAAGGCCATCAGTACTCTTCTAAGCAGAACTGATGTGGACATAGTTTCATCATTAGAAAAGTGTCTTTCGGAAGTTGGAGATAAAAATGACAGTCGGGAAGTAATTTTGAAGGCTCTAATTTCAAAGGTTGATAATGAAAAATTCTTAGCTCTTTATTCAAAAGAGTTAAATAACCCGAATACATCGGGTGTTTATACTGAGTTAAAAAGATCTTATATTCTACGCTTTGGATCTTTAAACGCAAAACCGACACGAGCAGCGCGCTGCGAGAGAGTTTTTAATTAAAATCAACGAGGAGTTGCACGTTATGAAGTTTAATCTAGCCCTGAGCTTTGCCCTGATTTCCAATATGATTCTTGCGTCCTTGTCGCATGCGATTAGTAAGGAACTGCAAAGTCTGGTCACCTTGGAAACAAAGTCCAATGCTGTTGCCACTCGGAGCGACCAGGCGGTCGACGTTTATCACTATGACATTCCATTAAGCTTGATTCAGGCCGATGTGGCCGAGCGCGCCCCTGAGAAATTCGTGAATTCCCTTGTCTATGAGAGAAACGGCGAGAAGTACCTGCGTTGGATTTTGAATCCTGAAGACACCAAGTGGTGGAAAGAGATCGCGGGCTTTCTTAATGACAATGGTGTGACTCCTGTTAAGAGAGTCTATTTTAAAGCATATAAAACGGCTTCCCGTAGTTATATCATCGTTGATCCCGTCACAGAGGCGGAGTTCTCATTTAAAGGCTCCACTGATCAGACGGGCGGTCAGTGGCGTGACAAACACCAGGATTGGGACGACGGTAAGCAAATTCGTATGATGACTGACTTTGTGAACGATCAACTTAAAAACCAGCCAGTACTTGAGCATATTGTTTTGTTGGATGAACCCTTGGCGTTCGGAGTTGAGACTCGCGACAAAGAGGGCAAAGTGGTTATTGATCAGGGCATGATCATTCGCTCCTATGATACTTTGACCAATTCTGGAAAAACCTATGTTCCGGGATTTTCAATTGTCCATGAAGATAAAGGTCGTCAGATCGCCAGACTTAATGGCTCCAATAATCCAGCAGAGTTTTGGAATGAGCATTATAACAAGCCTTTGGCTCGCGCTTTGGCAGAATTCTATGCTTTGACGGGTATGACATACGACTCTCCTCACTCGCAAAACTTCCTGGTGGAGTTAGATGAAAAGTCTCGTCCTACGGGCAAGATCGTTCTTCGCGATTATGGTGATACTTATTTGACCGTGGACTTCTTTGAAAAAGTGGGCAGAACCGACATCACCCAAGCTTGGGAGCAATCAAACTTAAAAAAACTCGCCTTGTCGGTGAGTGTGGGAATTTTGCACGGAAATGTTGCACCATCGTGGTTGCCATTATCGGTCTACAACCAATGGGGCATTGATTTCTTTAAAACATTTGAAAATGAATTCAGAAGACAAACCGGCGTGCAGCTGGTGAATAATGACAAACCTAGGGCTGATGGAATGTATCGCAATAAAGGCTATACGCTGGCCTTGCCAGGGGGACAAAAATTCCTGAAGCTGGTGGAGCAAGGGAAGCAAAGAAACTTCTTAAGACAATGTTCGAACGTATTTCCAAATTAGTTTCAAAAAAAAGCCCGGAATCCCGGGCTTTTTTATTAAGATTTAAATAATTTATCCAACTGTCGGAAATACCATTCTTGTAGCGGTTTCTGTAGTCCGATGGTTCTTAACATCTCAGATTTATTCTGCACAAGGCCTTGATGTTCAGGGCCGACTTCCTCGGCACACTCGCGAATCCAGTCCGGTGTAGTTTCCGGGTGAAATTGTGTCGCCATGATATTGCTTCCTAATTTATAGGCCTGATTTTTACAGAAGCTATTTGTGGCCGTCAGCTCTGCACCTGGAGGTAAATCGAAAGTGCAATGATGCCAATGAAAGGCTTGAATAGTTTCACCCTCTGTTGTTTCCACGGGGACAAATCCCACTTCCCATCCAGGTTCGTGAATGTAGACTTTGCCACCCATAATGTCGGCGATTAATTGCGATCCCAGGCACAGGCCAAAGATTTTCACTTTGTTATCAATCAAATCACGAATGAATTTTTTTTCGGTACGAAGCCAGGGGAAGGTCTCTTCCTGAAAGGTGTCCATACTGCCGCCGCAGATGACGACTCCTTGATAGTCCGTACGATCTGGCGCTGGCGTGCCCTGAAAGGGAAACCAGTATTCGACCTGATAGTTATTTTGAGACGCCCAGTCCAAGGTTGTGCCTGGAGGCCCATCCAATTCGTGCTGGATGATCAAAAGCTTTTTCATGGCGCAGATACTAGCATAAGGCAAAGGCCTTTGCTATACTGCTTTGGCCAGGGAAGCCCTTGGCGTCTATGAGAAAATAAATCCGTCGTTATTCCTTTTTTAATAACTCTTATTAGAACCGTTCAGGTTCGCAGACGGATATTTCATATATGCAAAATCAAATATTTCAAATGACCGCCCATCAGGTCGGCTTTGAGTTCAGTAATGGGCTGCGCTTGTTTTCGTCTTTAAGCTTTACGGTCAGCTCGGGTCGCTATGGGCTTGTGGGTCCCAATGGTATCGGTAAATCCACCTTAGCAAAGATTCTGTCGGGAGAAATCCCAGCGACGGAAGGGGAGATTCATGCAAGTCACCCGGTCACTTATTTGCGGCAAATCGAAGAACGACCTGATCAAACGGTTGGGGAATACCTGGTGGAAATCTGGGAGTCTTCGCAATTGGATGCTGTTACTCAAGAAAGTCTCTTGGGGGATATTCCTTTTGATCGAACACTTCAGCAATTAAGCGGTGGTGAGTGGACGCGAGTGCGCATTGCCAAAGCGCTGGCGACTCATTCGGGATTGCTGATTCTGGACGAGCCAACCAACAACTTGGATCGGGACGCCAAACGTCGCATCACAGAGTTTGTTCAAAGCTTTGATGGCAATCTTTTGGTTATTAGCCATGATCGTGAACTCTTGGAGTCGATGGACTCTATTATGGAGATGTCAAATCAAGGAATGCGCATCTATGGCGGAGCCTATTCTTTTTATCACGAGCAAAGAGCCCAAGAGATTGAGCAAGAACAATCCACCTTGGATCAATTGCGCCGCGAAAAAAAGAAAACCGAAAGAGAGCTGCACAGCAAAGTTCAATCTCAGGAAAAGCGCATGCGCCGGGGCCAAGCACAGGCGGATAAAGGTGGCATTCCACGCATCATTGTGGGTGGTTTAAAAAGAGCGGCTCAAGTCACCATGGGAACGATCAACGCCAATGAATCCCAACGAGCCGAGCAGGCGGGTGCAAACTTTCAAGCTCACTTTGCAAGCATGCGAACGCAGTCCTCTTTACGACTCAAGGAACTGGGTGCACAGGTATCAGCAGATAAATTGATTTTTAATTTGGCCGACTTTAACTTCCGTTTTCCGACAAGTGAGAGCTGGCTTTGGCCAGAAAATCTGAATCTGCATATGAAAGGGCCTGAGCGTTGGGCTTTCACTGGCAAAAACGGTGCTGGCAAAACGACGCTGATCCAGCTTCTTTTAAGCAAAGGTGAAAAACCTCCAGGAGAAATTCGTGGGGAGTTGAAAGTAGGGGCTTTACGTTGCAGCCTGATCGACCAGGAATATAGCATTCTGAATCCTGAACAGACGGTTTTAGAAACCATTATGGACGTCAGTAGCAAAGGTGCAGAGTGGATTCGCAACGAGCTCGCTGCTTTTCAGTTTTTTGCTGATCGGGTTCATCAGAAAGCGGAAAGCCTGAGCGGGGGTGAAAAATTGAAGCTCTGCTTGGCGAAAGTTTTTCTGGCGGATGCAACGCCTGATTTGCTGGTGCTGGACGAGCCAACGAACAATCTGGATTTGCAAAGCCTGGAGGTTTTGGAAGAGGTGTTGTTGGGTTATCAAGGAGCCTTGTTGGTGGTCTCTCATGACCCGGTATTTTTGGAGAATATTCAAACTCGGGAGGTCTGCCTTTTGCAATCCTAGCCGCTGATATGTTGTCACGTTGGCTCACCTCTATTTCTTTTGTCTGTTTTGGCATACTTAGCCTGATTGTTCTGCAAATGAACCAAAGGCCTCTATGTATCGATTCCAAGGTTGTCGATAAAATTGACAGAACCTCCGGGCGCCATGAGGACGTGGTTTATCGGTGTGCAATCAATAAGGCGACTCGCTATAGCACTTACTTTGGGGAGAACATCAGGGATCTGAACTTGCGCATTGGTGCGACGGAAAGGCTTTTAGAAAGCATTGAACCGTTTTATCAAAAGGTGCAGTTGGTGATTCTGGGTGACCACCCGAATATGTTCCGCATTAAGGGACATGTGATTTATATGGGTCAAAACCTTGTCGAGGCTCCAGGGCATCTGGAAAAGGCATTGGCTAAGATCTGGTACCGCGAAAGAAATGAAACTTTGTTCGTGCAACAGGAGTTGATGGAAGAGGTCGCCACAGACTTTCTGATTTACCTGCAAGCAGGTGACTTGGATATTGGTGACCCGGCCACACACGTCAAGACGGCTATTCTGCCAGTGAAGTGGCCGTATGTGATTAAGTCACCAGAAGCCTATTGTGACTCTCCGTGGAAGCAGTCTGAAGACTATGAAGTCTGTGCTTCAGGAAAGAATCTGGCGAGTATCGCACCGGAAGTCTTGGAAATGAGCCTTCGTCCTTTGCTTTTAAATAGCTGGGTGAAGGCTTATAAATCTCTTTCAGTTGGTGAGCGCTATCAGTTTTCACGAAATATGGGATTGATCATTCGCGGGGAATACAATCCCGTATTGTCGGTAGCTGGGGATGCCAATGCTTCCACCTTGATGCGAGCAACAGCCACGCTTAAGAACTTCAATCAATATATTGCTTCGGCAGATTTGACCAAGACCTCCAATACCTATCGCCTGTTTGCTGCGAATTTTGCCAATGAACTGCGCAGTCATGGTTATGAAAAGGCTTTTGCGGAGGCGAGCTTTGATGTGCTGTACGTCAGTAATCAAAAGCTAACATCTGACTCAAAAACTTTTAAAGAAATGATGAAAATCGCCAAGGAGCAGCCGCAAACTCAGATCGCGCTTCGTGATCAGGAAAACCTATGGATGCTGCCATCAAAGTTTCCTATTCCAATTAAGACCTTTGGACAAATCAAAGCCAATCGCACCATTGTTGAAAAGTGTGGTGGTTATAGCTTTAGTTATGTCATGGATTACTCTGACACCACGGAAAAGCTCTTGGTCGTTGAGCACTGTGAGCCACAAGTGGAAGTGAAATATCGCGAATACTTGAAATCCGGTGCTGAAGGGTTTGCATTGGAAAACAAAGGGATGTCCTTTGTACAATTCCATTTGCCGTCTTTGTTGATGAAGCGTGACCAGCTTGCGTCTGTTTTGAATGTTCAGGACTTTATTAAGAAACGCGATGTGGATAATCCGTCCTTCAGAAGTTTGGGTTGGCAAGAGGTTCGCTTTAATCAAACAGCAAACGCCTACCAACCCAAAGCCTATGTCGATGCGATTGAGTGGTTTAGATTCTAAATCCGAAATAAAAAAGGGGCTGTAAAAGCCCCTTTCTTGTTTTTAGAGTCCCGCCATCTCGGTGCGGTAATCGGCGATGGTTTTGCTGGTTTGATCAATCTCAGCTTCCAAATTTCTTTTCTCTGTATTGGCTCGGTCGACGTCTTGTCTTGCGCGAGACAGATCCCAATCCGCGTTTTGCATTTCATTATTCAAGCGCCCCACCTCTGCCAGGTTGTTGGTGGATTGAGCAAATGATTTTTGGCTTTCCAAACTGTTACGACGATTTTGCATCGACATAAAGTTCATTTGCGCCGTCACCACTTGAGTATTTTTGTTGGCGATTGCTAACTGCAAATCACGCTGACGGTTTTCCAGATTCTTGATTTGTGCTTCGACGTATTTCAAACGGCCTTTTTTATATTCGGGCAAAAAGCCCGCTTCGAGATCTGCAGGGCACAGATTTTTGTACTTTTTGCCAGAGGATCCGGCATTGAAGCCATTTGCCTTAGAGCAATAATCACGCAGACCTTTGTTGTAATCAGATACAATAGATTTCAATGCGGGTGTATCGCAAAGATCTTTCGAGAAGGGATCTCCAGATTTTCCAACTAAATAGGAGTTGGTCCCCGTACAATATTTTTGGCGACCGCTTTTAAATCCAAGATCTGCTTGTGACTCGCTGATCTCTGCTTCTTCTTTGCGACACGCCAGAAGTTTGGCATCGGAAGACAACCAATCGCCACGAAGCGCGACTTCCTCGCCATATTTGAACCAGTTGGTGGATTCACAGTCCTTTTTAAGTTGGCTTGCGCAACCGATAAACACAGAGGAAACAAAAGCGATAACAATGAGTTTTTTCATACTTATCCTATAAGGTTCTTTAATTCTTGTTCGTATTGGTGCTGATCTTCCATGGCCTGCAACATTTGATTTTCAAGATCCTCGATTTGTCCGCTGATCTCGTGCAGTTCTTTGGCGGTCGCAGCGCTGTTGGTTGCCGCACCGGAAATAAGGGATTCGTTCAAGCTGTCTCGTTTTGTCGACAGGCTGGTGATCCGTTTGTCGGAATCCTCTATCAATTTCAGTGCCTTCTTAATCAGGCCTTCAATGCGCTTACGTTCTTCTTTGTAGTTAAATTTGGGCGCTTCATCCGAAGTTTGTCCGGATGTCGGCTTGCGAGTGGCTTCATCATTGAATACTCGCTCAGATAGAAAACCTTTTTGGAGACTCCACACGTACTCGTCGTAAGTGCCGGGATAGAGAGTGAGCTGCCCGTGATTTACTTCCAGGATTTTATTGGCAACACGTCCGATAAAGCCGCGATCATGGCTGACAGTGACGATTGTGCCTTCATATTTTTCCAAGGCACCCGTTAAGGCTTCAACCGTATCGAAGTCCAAGTGATTCGTCGGCTCATCCAGCAAAAGCAGCGGAGACTTTTGCAAAAGAATTTGTCCCAAGGCCACGCGAGACTTCTCTCCACCGGAAAGGACTTTCACTTTTTTATGAATGGCATCTCCACTAAACAATAAGCTTCCCGCGATATTTAAGATGTCTTGTTGAATCACGTCTTTGTGGGCCAATGTCGCCATCGCTTCAATCACGGTGTGTTCGGGATTTAAAGCTTCAGGAGTGTGCTGCGCAAAGTAAGACAAGCTTACTTGATGGCCCCATTTAATGGAACCTTTCAGCAACGGAATCTGTTCGCCCAATGATTTTAGCAATGTGGATTTACCGGCGCCGTTTAATCCCACGATACCCAGGTGATTGCCACGTTCCAGGCGCAGACTGACGTTTTTCAAGATCACTTTATCGCCATACCCGCAATCGGCATTTTCAATTTCCAAAATCACTTTGCCTGTCGCACTTGCTGGCGGAATGTGAATGTGAGAGTGGGTTGGTGCGGCTTTGATTTCGATGGTCTCCATTTTTTCCAAAGCTTTCAGGCGTGATTGCGCCTGGCGCGCTTTGGTGGCTTTCGCACCGAAACGAGTGACGAAGTCCATGATGGATTTTTTCTTGGCTGCCTGGCTGAGAGCTTGTTTTTGCAAAAGTTCAGCAAGCATCGCCTTTTGTTCGAAATAGTCGTCCAAGTTTCCAGCGAATTTTACGATGTCGCCGGATTCAACTTCCAAAATATGATCAGTCACACGGCGAAGGAATTCGCGGTCATGGGAGATCAATAAGAATGCGCCCTTGTACTCTTGCAGAAAGCTTTCCAGAACCAGCAAAGTTTCCAGATCCAAAAAGTTCGTCGGCTCATCCAGTAACAACAAATTCGGTTCTTGACCGATCAGGTACAAAAGCTTCACACGCATGCGGAAGCCGCCGCTCAGTTCTTTCAAATGAGATTGGAAATGTCTTTCAGTCAGACCCAGCTTAATGCCGAATTGTTTTAATTCCCAAAGGGGTGTGATGCAGTTCTTGTCGAGATACTCTTCAACTTTTTCAGCAATATTCCAATCGGACTCTTGCTCCAAGTATCCCAGACGCAATTGTTGAGACTTGGTCACAATGCCTTCATCTAAATGTTCCTGGTCCACCAGGATTTTAAACAAAGTGGTTTTGCCGGCTCCATTGGGACCAATAACACCCACGTGCTCACCCTCGTTGATCGCGAAAGTCGCCTGATCAAAAAGAATCTTAGAGCCAAAGGCCTTATGTCCATCCTGTAACTGCAATAACGTAATTCCCATGCCGACCATCTTAAAGGTACGGACTTACTTTGTCCAAACTTTAGACGATCCTGCAGAATGTGCAGGGGAGGCGAGTTCGACGGGATGTTGTGTTATAGTGCCTGCTTATGAGTGAAGGTAAAATTCTGGTATCAGCCTGCCTAATTGGACGTCCGTGCCGCTATGATGGAAAGCATCAGCTGCGCGAGGAAGTCACCGTTCTTCACGAAGAAGGCATGACGATCGCTGTTTGCCCTGAGGAAATGGGTGGTTTGTCCACGCCACGAACTCCTGCCGAACGTATCGGTGATAAGGTCATTGATAAAAATGGCAAGGACGTGACGGCTGAGTATCTGGATGGCGCCAACAAAGCTTTGGAAATCGCGCTTAAAAACGGCGTCAAAGAAGCCATGTTAAAATCTAAGTCCCCGATGTGTGGTTGTGGACGCATTTACGATGGCAGCTTTAGCGGAAAAACCATAGATGGTAACGGCGTGCTGGCTGAAAAGTTAATCGCCGCCGGGATCGAAGTCGAAGCCATCGACTAATAAAAAAGGAGGACCTTGATCCTCCTTTTTATTTTTAACAGGTAAGGACGTACCTATTTCTTTTTCTTTTTGTTGTTTTTGTGGGATTCGGCGCGCTTTTCTTTGACGCGGTTTTTTTCGTCCACGAAGACCACTTTGGGTTCGTGTTTTTTGGCTTCATCGATGTCCATTCCGCAGTAGGAACAGATGATCACCAAGTCGCCTTTTTGCACATGACGAGCGGCCGCTCCGTTTAAGCAAATGTCGCCTTTATCACCCAGGATCACGTAAGTCGAAAAACGCGCGCCGTTATTGCAGTTGTATATGTCCACGCGTTCATTCATCAACAGACCAGAGGCTTTGATCAAATCAGGGCAGATGCTGATGGAGCCTTCATAGTTCAGATCAGATTCAGTCACTGTGGCTCTGTGAATTTTGGTTCTAAGTAGTGATACATTCATAATAACCTCTAAGCATTATGCTGAAGTGCGATCAGCATTCCTTTTAAAACTAAGTCTGGAATAATAACGTCGAAAACTTTTTCTTTTTCAAACAGGGATGAGAACCCGCCCGTGCCAATCACGAAAGGCTTTTCATCCTGGAAGCATTCGCGAGTAATACGACCAATGATTTCCTTCATGGTGCCCAGGTGTCCGTAGTATAAACCTGATTGAATACTTTCAATTGTGGTGCGCCCCAGGGCTTCGTGCATCGGAACAATCTCAACCGATGGCAGCTTGGCTGTTTTGCTTTCCAAAGCCTCCATGCACAGACGAAGTCCCGATACGATAGAACCACCCAAATAATCTTTTTCTTTGGAAACCGCACAGAACGTTGTCGCAGTTCCCAGATCCACGATGATCAGGTTTTTATTCGGGTACAGATGAGTTCCCGCGATCGAGTTTGCAATACGATCCGCGCCCACTTCCAAAGGATTGCGATACTTCACACGCAGACCCGTTTTGACTCCTGCTTGCAGGATGAAGGGATTGATATTGAAGTACTTCATGCAAGCGCCACGAAGGGAATAAATCACTTCAGGCACAACCGAGCAGATCGCAATTTGTTTTACTTGAGCAGGGTCATAACCATTTTCACGAATGGCTGTGCGCAAAAAGATGCCGGTTTCATCCGAAGAAGCTCCACTTTTGGAGTTCTTACGGAAAGACATCACCATTTTGTCTTTATCAAAGAGTCCTGCAAAGATTTGGGTGTTGCCCACATCAAGACATAAAATCATAGGTTTTCCTTTGGTAACATAACACGAATCAACTCACTGGTTAGCTGATCCAGGTTCTCACAAGCGATAAAACTTTGGTGGTTGTACAGAGTGAACTTGTGAGTGCGATTTACAATATCAATATCGGTTAAATCATTGTGAACGACAAAATCAGCGTGCGAAGCTTTGAACAACTTGTCCACGGCGGCCTGCTTTTGCTCGGGTGTCGCGTGGCTGGTCAGTTTGAAGGCCACAACTTTGATATCTTTATTTTTAGAATACTCTTTCAGACGATCCACGATTTTGTGATTACGTTTGAGGTGAATATTCATCCCTTCCGCATCAGAGCTGACTTTTTTAACTTCCAGCGGGCGATAATGTTTGCCATCGACTTCGATGGAGTCCACGGAGTAATCACTGACTGCGGCCGCATGAATGACATGGGTGAAGCTGTTCTCAGATAAATACTTTTTCAGTTGAGAATCCAGGCTTGCAAAGCTTGTGAAGTAGTCACGTTGGTTCACGTGTTCCGCTTTGGCTGTGCCATGCGCTTGAAGCAATGTCACATCAAAACCCATTTGGCTTAAGTATTCCGCTAAAGAAATTCCCGTGCGACCAGAACTGAGATTGGTAATTGTGCGAACGGTATCGATGGGTTCTTGTGTGCCGCCAGCTGTGATCAGGACTTTCACTTTGGAAAGTTCAGAAGAACGGGGAGCAACAGCTTGTTCTCCATTGGCGGCTTCGGGAGATTTTTTATGCAGATGAGTCAGAGTAATTTTCAAAATTTCATCTGGATCGAGGAGTTTGCCATAACCTTCTTCACCACAGGCCAGGATACCTGAGGCGGAATCCAAAATCTCAATCCCATAGGATTTTAAAGTTTGCAGAGATTTTTGCGTGACCGGATGAAGGTACATGGAGGTATTCATCGCCGGTGCAATGAGGAATGGTTTTTTAAAATCATGGGCCAAGAATAAGGTGGAAACCAGATCATCACCAATGCCTTGCGCCGCTTTATTGATAAAGTTCGCTGTCGCAGGAGCTACCAGAACTAAATCCGCCCAGCGCATCAGGTGAATGTGATCCATCACATTGCCTTGAGTGTACATATCACTGACGACGGGTTTACCGGTCAGTCCTTCCAGTGTGGCGTTACCAACGAACTTTAAAGCCGAAGGCGTCATCACCACTTGAACTTCACAGCCCGCTTGTACCAGGCGAGAAACCACCTGACATGCTTTGTAGCATGCGATGGAGCCAGTCATCATAAAGAGAACTTTAGATTTGGACATTGTCAATCAACCTCACAGAGCCCAAGCGCGCCGCCACAAAACGGCGTCCATGAACGTCTGTCACATAATCCACATCAAATCCTGCTGCAGTTAAAGTCTTGGCAGCTTCATCAGCAGATTTTGCTGTAGTGATAGTTTTATATATAACCGGAGCTTTTTCGCGCTCCTGCGGTGTCAGCAATAAATTGCGGGAACTTTTTGCCAGCCCATCGTTTTCGCGAACAGTTGGAACTGGAACGATCTCGATATTCATAAAGAAGGCATCGACCATGCCCTTGATCAAAGTCAGTTGCTGGAAATCTTTTTCGCCAAAATACGCTTTAGTGGGAGCAACGACATTGAAAAGCTTCATGACCACAGAAAGGACCCCATCAAAGTGACCCGGGCGGTGAGCACCATCCAATAGTTTGGAATAGCTGCTCTCTGTGATCTTATAGCGATACTCATCAGGATACATATCAGGATAGCGTGGATAGAAAATTGCATCGACGTTATTATTTTCGGCGATTTTTAAATCCTGATCCCAAGTCAGAGGATACTTTTCAAAATCTTTGGGATCATTGAATTGAGTTGGATTCACGAAAATTGAAAGCACCACCACATCGTTTTCACGACGCGCGTTTTTCATGAGCTCTTCATGGCCAGAGTGTAAAGCACCCATGGTCGGCACGAAACCGATGCTGCCTTTCTGATTTTTTCTCCACGCTTTGAAGTCCGCGGGAGTGCGCAGAACTTGAATCATTAGGAATAGCTCTCTTTCTCTGTCGGGAAGTCAACGGCTTCGACTTCAGAGTGGTAAGTATTGAAGGCCGTTTTCAAAGCCTCAAAGCCATTGAAATAAGTTTTTACGAATTTTGGTTTGAATCCCGGGTTCATACCTAACATGTCTTGCAGAACTAAAACCTGGCCGTCGGTATCAGGACCGGCGCCGATACCAATTGTTGGAATATCCAAAGATTCAGTAATTTCAGTCGCCAACTTGGAAGGAACACATTCAAGAACCACACAGAATGCACCGGCATCTTGTAAGCGCAAAGCTTGCTCGCGGATTTTTGCCTGGGCTTTGTCATCACGACCTTGAACTTTAAAGCCCCCCAGTTGATTTACAGACTGAGGAGTCAAACCCAAGTGGCCCATGATCGGCACACCAGAATCAACTAGGTGACGGACGATTTTGTAAGTGTATTCGTCGCCACCTTCCAGTTTCAAAGCATGTGCTCCGGCTTGCATGATCTTCGCAGCCGCAGTCATTGTCGCCGTTAGACCCTTGCGATTGGCCATAAATGGAAAATCGGCGGTGATGAACTTTTTAGAACCAGCACCACGGGCCACGGCCGCCGTGTGCAAAGCCATCATATTCACAGTCGCTGGCAGAGTCGTGGAAAAGCCATGCATTGTATTTGCCAGTGAATCACCGATCAGGATGCAGTCGATATTGCTCTCAGCTACGATGGAAGCAAAAGTATAGTCATAACAAGTGATCATCGAGATCTTTTGTTTGTTATTTTTCTTTTCTTGGAAGTCGAGAATGGATTTCATAGCTGGGCCTCACTTTCGTGGATAATCAGGCCAATAGGTTTCAAGAAATGCTTCGTAGATTTTTTTAGCCGGATCGTTTTCCAGGGCTTTCAGATTTGCAGCTACTGTTTCAACATCTTTGCGAACTAACGGGCCCGTCAGTGCGGTCTCAGGATTTGCAAAAGTGTTTTCCACAACTTTTTGCACGTACAGATGAGCTGCTTCTGCGGGAATCTTCATCATTGCAAAGCCGGAAAGCATTCTGGCAATCAACAAAGTCACAAAATTTCCACCCATCACACAGTAGGTATGATAGAGCGCTTTTTGTGCCGAAGGGAGCCAGGAATAGGAGTTCGTGAGCCCTGGCAAAGCCTCGTCCAGGCTGGATGCACCGGTCAGAGTGAAATGGATTTTTTGGTAAAACTCCAATTCATACAGGTCGTTTCCAAAAGTCATCAACGGATGTGCCGCCACCATGCCGTCAAAGGAATGAGCACCTGAAAAATGCACCACCACCTTGTCGTCATGCCCCATGAGGTGCTGGCGATAGAACCCCTGCAAAGCGCCATCACTAATTGCCAACAAAACATGAGTGGCTGCAGCGATTTTAACGCGCAATGCATGAGGATCCTGGGAGCGATCCCAAGACTGATAACTGATATTTGACAGATGAAAATAATGAGCCATGTGGCGGGCGACACGGCCAGAGCCAATAATAAGGAATGAGATTGGTGAATTCGTCTTCGTCGCCATAATTTTTTAGGTACCTGTCTTATTAGGATCAAGTCCGCTGTAATGTTCGCAACTTAGCACAATTCTAACAGAATACAACGAGCCTTGCCATGATGGGTCAGCGGTGATAGGTCGATAGTCCTATGAAGCACTTATATTGGATTGGCGCCCTTTTAATCATCGCCTTAGGTCTTTATTTTTCGATGAATTTTTCTGTGGGGCCTGAAACAACGCCTAAAATCGAATTTACTCAAGTCTCATCTCCAGAGGAGATGGGTAAATTGGTTTTCGAAAAAATGCGCGAAGAGATCAAAGCAGCCCCTGTCGTTCTTCTGGGTGTGACCCCAAATAAGATCGAAGAAATGGAGCTGGTGAAGGGCTTCGTTGAAGCCAATCAGGAAAAGGGTTCTAAATACGACGTGATCATCGTGGAGCCCATGCTGCCTTATGTGGAGCTTTTCCGTCCCGCTGTTTACATTGCCATGAAAGAAGAAATGCAGCGTCTGGTGGAGGGTGTTAATAAAGCTCGTGCCGAGGGTCTGCGTGTCGCTATTGTTGTTCCTAATATTTATGCTTCGCAGCTGATTGAAGCGAATCCTGTTGCGAAATTAAAGACAGATTATAAATTAGACGTGACCAGTTTCAGCGTTAGTACTTTTCCTGTGACTCGCGCTCAGGAAGCGGCTTTTGAGCCCAAGTGCATTGATAGTGGTGAAGTAGATCCGGCAGGAACCAGCGCATTTGCTTGCGCCGTTCGCAATGCTGCTCGCACCACATACCGCAAGAAGCTTGAAGTGAATAAGTACTCCACGATGATGGAGCAAACGGGTCCTAAAGATTATATTATTTTATTTAACCGAAACTAGGAGTCTTCGTGAATAAATGGATCGTAGCGATGATGTTGGTATTGCCGGGTGTTTCTCGCGCAGGAAATATTTTCGAAGGCACTTACGAAAATAAAAACCGCACTGCCGAAGCGGATTTGATCGAGTTTGATGGTTCTGTGACCATGAACACCACAAGCTTTTACAGTAATGGCGCGCAGGTGAATTGGTTTTTTGATTTTAAAATGCCAAAAGATCACGAAGTGCAAGTGGGCGAGACTGTGAAAGGTCGCGTACGCAGCGTGGACGGATTGTATGGCTGTGTATTTGATGAAAAAGCCGAGATGAAAATGGAAAAAGGCGGGATCGTTAAAATCCGCTTCCCTCTATTGACGTATCATTTTGAGACACGCTCTGTGACTGAAAGAATCGGTACAGGCTATCGCCGTTACGTTGATTGGAATGGCTGGGGCTGGGTTGAGTATGGCTACCGTTTTCCTATCGAACGCTACAGAATCATCTCTCAAGAGTGTGTGGTGACTCAGCGTAATAATACAGTGAATGTCCTTTATCCACTTATGGATGGCGGCAATACGCCAGTTCCAGTTCCCTAGGTTCTATTAGCCAGGCATAGAGTTTGTAAGCTCCAGGTTGGATAGAAAAACTTGGAGCTTAAAATGAAGAGATTGGCTTTACCCCTTATTGGGGCCCTTATTTGCTTACAATTTACGGCAGGGTGTTTAGACACTGGACGCTCGAAATCGGGCGTACGTGTTGCTAAGGGCAGCATGAATGGCAAAACAGCCAAAGAAGCCAAGCGTATTGCTGAGCAGGGTGCTATTACAGAAGTCGATTTCAACTTCACAGATGACGATGCTTATCGCAACTATATTGATCCTGTCGTATCCAATTTAAAAGTGAACGATAACGATTCCATTGGTTTTGAAAAGGCCGTTAAAGCTCGAAAATGGACGGTTCTTTCACTTTATAATAAAACCGCTCCCGCGGATGTGTTTTTCATCGCAAGAGTCAAAGCGACGAGTGATAAGAATGATCCGAATATGGCAACCCTGGCGTGGGTTTCACCAACGAAGCTTCAATTGGATAAATCCACATATGAATCGTATCTGAAGGCAGACCAGGGTTCCATTTTGATGAGAATCCTGATGACTATCATGCGCCTTGAAACCAAAGGTCAGTTGGCTGCTTATGCCGCTCAAGCACAAATCGTTTCAAACGAAGTACCAAGTGAAGTTGCCACTGCTTTAAGTCAAGAGCTTCAAGACGGATCTGCAGATGATGCAGAAAAAGTGAAGACAGAAACACAAGTGACTGATTCTGAAGACTCTAGTGGTGATGGCGATATCGCCTCAGCGGTGCCAAACAAAAATCGCAGACCAATGCCTGTCGATAAATGCAATGAAGAGACTGGCAATCCAGACCTTCCTGAGTGCGTGAAAAAGCAGGACGACGTGAACGAGAAGAAACGTAATGCGTTGTTGGATAAAGTAGATAAAGAAAACATCGAGAAGGCCGCAGACTATATGTTGCAACATGGCCGTAACGGAAAAATCGAAGACATCAAAGCTAAGTTGAAAGAGCTGACGATCATCAAATAACAACTGAATCGCAAAAAAGTATTAATAAAAAAAGCCCGGATGAGACCGGGCTTTTTTTATTTACACCCGCTGCGGTTGCTGCGTGCGTCAGTGGGCAGATTGTGATCTGCTACGAATTGAAATACAAAAAAGATAGATTCCCAGAAGCACATGAAACACCATCGGAATAAGATCGTCATACCAATGGCGATTTTCAAAGAACAGCATTTGTACAAAGAACCGCACCAGTTGAGACAAAATATAAGTCCCCGCAAACATACGCAGGAATTTACGAACGCCATTCCGTTCAGGATAAAGTGGCCCCTGAAAAGTCAGGCCGTTGTACGTGGCCAAAGCCATCGCCATCAAAATAATAATCTGCGAAACCAGCAACCAGAAATACGGCATTAAACCAGACTGAAACTGTTCAAAATTCGGCAACAGAGTTTGTTCGGGATAAACGAAGGCATAGATCTGGGCGATCACACGCAGAAAGAACAAAATCGGAATCAAAATAATTGCGGCGCGATTCATCTGAGTTCCTGGTTGAACGCAAAAAAAAGCCGGATCCTAAAATCCGGCTTTACTAATTACTGATGTGAACTGTTTGGCTCTGTCGGCGGTGGTGGAGGTGGCAAATTCGTTGGGAACGCATTTGTCGGAGCTCCGCAGGCCGCTGCATCGATTGCTGGGGCTGTCTGGCAGTGCACAGAACGTTTTCCCAGGCTAAAAGCGACAACAGCAACGACAATCAAACCTAAAATCCAAAGTGCATTTGTTTTATTCATACTAGTAAATCTCGTGGGCTAAAGGTCTACGTGGAGCACGGAAGTAAGTTCTTGGAGATAGCTCCAAAAGATCCGCCAATTTTTCCATATACACGCAAGCGTAACGATCCAACTGGTAAGCGAAATAGCTTTCCTCGTTGCCGGCTCTCATCAGTTGACCCCAGTTCGCGTTGTAGAGCGCCTGTTGTTTTTTGATGTGGGAGCTAATCTGACCATCGATTTCTGAAATATTTTTTTGCAGAGTTTCGATTTGTGATTCATTCACGTCAGCGGCCTTTTCGATTTTACGAGTCATGATTTCAGTCAACTCGTCCTCGAAAGGTTCTTTCTTGCGCATCAAAGTTTCGATCTCGTTGTTGATCGGCTCGGCTTTTCTATTGTTTTCAACTTCGGTGTCGAGTTCTTCGATCACCATCGCCGTTCTCCAGTTACAATCCTTTTTCAAACGAAGGATGTCGCCGTAGATATGGTCCCCGATATAAAGAATGTCATCACCATTCAAATCAAGGTCCGCCGTGAACTTCTTGGCGTTGCCACCCTGGTAAATGCCCGGAGTCAGCTTGCCTTCCATGTTGGTCATGGAACCATCCGCTGGATTCACGCGCAGATATTTTTGATTTTCATAGAAAAACTTAGGCTTGGAAGCAAAAGTGATCACGATCTCAAAAAGATCCGCCCATGATTTATAATCTTTCAAGAAGGGTTGAACGGCGTAATCCAACAACAACTTCGTGTAGTGGAAGTCAGAGTTCGTCAAAACAAAGATCTTTTTGCCGTGGCGACGGAACTTTTCAAGGCCCGCAACCAATCCTGGATCTTTAATGATGTAGTGATCCAGATTCTTTTTAACTTCATCCTTCAAAGAGCCATCGCGGTGAGCTTCATCCAAAGCATCCAAAACGTCGTCAGCAATCTGAACGTATTCTGGATACTTGTTGGCTGTGTCCGTGTCTTTCAATTCAACGATCTGGCCGATTAGGTTCGCCAATGAAATGGAGAACGAAGTGTCGACAGCCAAATAGTCGGTGTTGGAAAGATCGATGTAAGTCGATTTATAAAGTTTTTGATGAGTTTTGAAATCAAGTGGCTTTAAGCCATGGTAGCTCGCACGGATCGCCGTGTAGCGGTTCAATTTCAAAAGATTTCCCATCTTACGGTCAATCACAAGTCCGCGGATCGCGAAGTTATAATCAAACGTGAGCTTGCGAAGAGTTTCCGGGTAACCACGTTTGACCAATTTATCGATCATCGTCGTGTGAGAAAGTCGTTCGAAGTTTTCGGAGTTATAGCGAACCAACGTATGGTCCATATCAACACCGATGTAGCGAATCTTTTTAAGATTCAAGGTTCTGTTAACAAATACTTTTCCTGGCATATTCTTATCTTTCAACAGGCAGTTGCAATTCATTCCAATGAAGCATTCCGCCTAACATATTAAACACGTGTGTGAATCCATTCATCTTTGCAAAAGCAGTGGCGCGAGCCGAACGGGCTCCGCTGCGACAGATGAAAACGATTGTTTGGTCTTTAGGAAGGTCTTCCAAATGATCTGGCAAAGTATCCAGCACCAACAGTTGTGAACCTGGAACGTGGCCAAGCTCGCCAACATATTCATCAGGTTGACGGACATCGATCATTTTTACTTTAGACATGTTTTGATGAAGTTCATTAGGAGCAATGTCATGAACATCTTCAAAATTAGGGTTGTTAGTTTTTGAGGTGAAATCGTAAACCTTCACTGTCATTGTAAAAGCCCTCCCAGAGCCAAGAGTACTACAATAACAGCGAAGCCAGATACCTTCAAGGGATGCCCCCTGACATATGAGGAAATCTGACGATTTCCTCGACAAGGGGCGGTAGTGGTTACCAGATTTGAACTCGGTCGGCCTCAGGAAGGGTCATTTTATCGCCTGGTTTGCATTGGAACGCCTCCGCAAAGCCAGCCTGATGTTTTACCTGTTCATTAATACGCGCGATTCCTGAAGAGTGTGGGTCCGTTTTTCTTTGCAGCTTCTCGAAGTCGGGGCGAGCGACCGTGCACCACAAGCGACCATAGGCAGTGAAGAAAGTCTTTTTATCTTCAAGACTGCCTTTGTTTCCTGGAAAGGCGGCATTGTACGCGAAAGTCAGACCGACTAAATCTGCCACGTTTTCTCCCAACGTCAGTTTTCCGTCATGATCGATTTTATTAAATTGGTCCACCATGCGCTCACCACGTTTGGTGAATTCTTCCAGGTCTTTGTCTTTCATCCATTCTTTCAAGGCGCCGGCAGAGTCATATTTTGAGCCCTTGTCATCGATGCCATGACCCAACTCATGTCCGATCACCGCACCGACAGCACCCAGGTTTTCCGTGATGCTGCCATCCTTGTTATAGAAGGGATATTGCAGAATGCCGATTGGTAAAACGAATTTATTTTCCGTTGGGCTATAATAAGCATTCACCGTCAACGGCCCCATACCCCAGGCGTCTTTATTATTTGGCTCGGTCAATTCATGAAGCATTTTGCTGTAATTTGCTTCGGACAACAGGCGATCATTCACCATCATATCGGTTTTGGAATAATGGCGCAGGGGAGTGAAATCCCATTCACGATCTGTATGTGGTTTTACCAATTGCAGGCGAGCTGTTTTGATTTTTTTGATCGCTTCTTTGCGGGCATCTTTGGAAAGCCATTTGTTATTTTCCAAGCCTTCAAGAATGCTGGAACGAATTTTCGTTCCGATTTCCTGAACTTTGGCCTCGTCGAAGTTCGGGAACAACTTTTCGATCAAAGCGGCATCAAGTTCTTTGTCGAAATTACCCATGATCTCTTCAGTGCAACGCTCCTGGCGCTCGGGACGAACTTCAGGTCCACCGAAGTATTTTCTGTTGAAAGCAAAACGCTGTTCATAAAACTTTGTATAACCATCATCCAGATACGGGTAGACGGATTTTCTAAGAGCGACATCCTTCCAAACGGCCAAAGGACGTTTCGCGATTTCCGCATTTACGAATTCTGTCCCTTCAAACAAGGGCACGGAAACCAAAGCTGTTTTCGGAGCTTTTTTGAACAAGATGTCCAATTTCAAATTAGGATATTTTTTGATCGTTTCTTCTTGTGTCGCGATATATCTTTCCGCAAAACACTGACGGCGAAC
>JBCNNR010000026.1:0-57090 GCA_039594295.1 Bdellovibrio sp. | reverse complement strand
GCAGGAGCTTACCCAACCTGGGAAGTTGTTTGGTTCGGTCACATTGGTGACGGCAACTTGCATATCAATATCTTGCGCCCCGATGGCATGAGCAAAGAAGAGTTCGTCAAAGAATGCCGTAAAGTCGACGTCATGGTTTTTGATGCGGTTAAAAAGTATCAGGGTTCTATCAGTGCTGAGCACGGAGTGGGTTTAACCAAGAAGTCATTCTTAAACTACACGCGCTCTGAGGCTGAAATTGAATTGATGAAAGGGATTAAGAAAGTTTTTGATCCTGACAACATCATGAATCCAGGCAAAGTGATCTAGTATTCGAAATCGATCCAATCGTTGATATTATATTTTCCCAAAATTTTTTGCAGCTGGTCTGACTTGCGCGCCTCTGCAAACCATTTTTGCAATCGTGCAGGGAGATCTGGATAAGCCACATCTCCCGCATTAGAAACCAAACTCAAAGTGTTAAACCCCGTCAGTGAGGTCGCTTGAAGTTCCAGAGTCATCAACTGACGACGAAGCAAGGTATAGCGAATCACGTTATAGTCTCCCAGGGCCACGTCAACCCGGCGCTCGCCGATCACTTTGATCACTTTATCGGCCACTTCCACGCCTTCCAGTTTGATCGACTTTTTAAACTCTTCCGGATCCAGATTGAAATCGCTTTCCTGCCCCAGATTAGCAAAGGCCACTCGCAAGTTTTCCAAAGAATTTTTGTCGACCAGACGCAAACGAACTCCCGGGGTAAAGAGCGCCCCGGTATAACTCACCCCCAGTTTCGTCAAAGCAATATGAAACCCTGGTTGATAGCGAACCAAATAGCTTGGCATCACCGCAAAATCGATCGTCTTTTCTTTCAATGCCGTCGACAAATCCTTATTGCGCAAATTGACGATCTTCAATTTGAAATTATTCTTAAGGGAAAGATCTTTTAAAATATCAAAAACATAGCCGCTCCATTGATCAGCACCCCTATCGCACAAATAAGGGCAGTGAGCTGCCATCCCAATGCGAATCGTGGCTTGCCCCAGGCCCTTTGTTGGTATTGGCTCCTCGGACATTCTGGGATCTGAAAAAGATTTCGGCGGAGCCACGGGTACAGAAAGCCACCCTTTAAACTGTGACACCGTTTCTTTAGTCACCGGAAAAGTCGGAATCAACAGCTTGGAAATAACCGGCTTTGCCGAAAAGTAATCGATCAATTGACGTGCGATCTCACGCCCCATCTCGGCACAAAATTGCGCAGAGTCGATAACCGTCAAACGGTGATCTTTGATATTTCCGATCGCCACGGGATCACCATCGATCGTCGCGTGCAGAATCTCTTTTCGACCTTTGTTCCAGAGCTTTTCAACAACGGTATTTCCGGCACCGTCGTTGACCGTAAAAATAAGATCGATGCTGCGCTTTTTCGGGAATTCCTTTAGCATCGAGGCAACAGTATCCGCGGCACTGATCGGATCCACAGAGTCATAGCGCTTCAGTACGACAAATTTACGATTGCGACTGCGAAGAGCATCAAAGAATCCATCGATGCGATTGATAACCGCAGAAACTCGCGGGTATTCGAACACCACGATTTTTATTTCCTGACCTTTCGGAAAAAGACTCTCAACATAAATTCCGTTGTTCCAGCCAGCTTGATAGTTGTCACTGGCAACATAGGATTGAACTTTGGCATTTAAAACAAACTGATCGAAAGTAAATACCGGAATCTTCTTGGCACCGGCATCCTGAATGGAGCGACTGACTGTGGAGATATCTGTTGGCTGCACAATCAAGGCGTCTGGGTTAGATTCAATGGCACTTTCCAATTGATGGATTTGATTGGAAACCCCCAAGCGTCCTTCACCTGCAATGTGAGGAATAAGATTGATGGTACGACCACCCGAAGTATTGTGTTTTTTAATCTCTTCTTCCAGCCCTCGGCGCATAGCTACTTGCGCTTCAATGCGCGAGCTCCAATAGAAGACGTGGACATCAATATCCTTTGCGATCGCTTCCAAACCCACCAGGGATAAGGCAATGAGGAGAAATACTCTTTTCAGTTTCACCCCTCTACCCTAACAAATTTTTGACCAAATCTCTGCTTATTGCTGCGTTAAGTTGCTAAACGACAGATGCGTCCAAGGACTCGAGTTCTTATGTTTAGAAGGGGAACGCAAATCCGAATTCATTCAAAACGACATTACTCATCACTCTAAAATCAATGCGGAAGTCGCGGGACTTAAAAAGAGCCGTCGAAAAATGCAAGAACGGTGTAGGAATAATATCCACCGAGTGACCGTTGACCGAAGTTAAAAACTTCATACGATAGCCATCGATGTCATAACACTCTGTGGTGATTTGACGGCCATTGGAAGTGGTCGAGCAACTTGTCGGCGTCTGTCGTGCATAAACACCAAATGTCAGTCCCCACTGGGTGCGATCGGAAACTTGAAACATTTCTCCCACCTGCAAGGTACCAGCAAGATTGTCGTAACAGTCTTTAACGACGGCTCCCAACAGCATCAAGCCATCTGAATCCACATATTCCAAACCAAATCCTGGAGTCATCACGGTGCTGCCATTGCCATCCATTTTTCGTGGCATATAGTTGGAAGCTGTTTCCGAGGGTTTCACTCCGTGGATCACAAATCCCGGAACTACCAAGCTCAAGCCTTTCAAAGGATTTTTCTTAACGCTCAACTTTTCAGAATAAGTTGAAGATTCATACGGGGCCGCCCATCCGTGGCAACCTACAAACAACAGGAATAGCGAAATCCATTTCGCGGTTTTCATTCAAACCCCCTACACATCTGACACAACTCAGGCGGCATTGGGTGATAGAAATCTTTTCACTAATTGGTTAGAGGCGCGACACAACGGAAGCCATGGGCACCGTCGTTAAATGTGCGATTGTAATCGAAGTCGATAGCAAACACGCCGGTTTCGCGACCATTGCTGGCGCTACCGCCTCTGAAAATGGCACTCGCGGGACGCGCATTACTTAAGTAGGCATAACCAAAACCACAGCGTTCTGTTGCATTCGAAGGATCTGCACAGGTTTTACCCTGACCTCCCAATAGCATCTTAAAGAACGTTCCATCGATCATCGCCGACAGGAAGTCATCAGTTCCGGAGTAAGTATCTGGATAGGTGTCTTTAACACCTTCCCAGGAGCCGCCGGCAAAATCCCAAAGCACGGAGCCGTTACTTAACTTGTGAGTGCGACGATAATTATGCCAAACCGTATCTGAACAGGTGCCCGCGGACCCTGGATAAGAAAAAGTTGGTAAGTTCACACAGGCTTCGGAATCATTGGTTGAAGCTTCCAGCTGATTGGTGCTGGAGCGATTGCCTTGATTCAGTTGTCCTGTGCCCACCACCCCACTGCTCCAATTTGAGGCCACGGAAGAGATGTTTCGCGCCACTGTATTCCATTGGGTGTTGGTGATTAAATCATAACTGCTGCCCAGCGCTTGGCACTCGGCGATCATTTGATCCACATTCAAGCGGCGCCAAGCAGTTCCGTCCGCGCGGGAGTCGGCGACGAAGCTTGCGTTGTAAACTTGATAACCGTCTGAATCGCCAAGAATCTTCATCTCGTATTTCGCCAGACAAAATTCACCCTGCAGAGTGCCGTTTTCACCTGGCACCAAAATATAATTCGTAGGACACAAAACGCCCGTTGAAATTTTCCAGGTCGTTGTATAGGAACCCGCGGTGATCGTCGAAGTCAGTGTCCCCGAAGCTGGAGAAAAGGCTTTCATCGACAGAGTGTCTCCCACGGTCGCCGCAACAGAGGCTCCAGCAGCGGCCCAGTTAGCACAAGGAGAAATACAAACCTTGGCTCCATTCGTCACTGAAACCGTGACGGCGCCAGCGCCCCCCACCAGAGTGAAATCATCGCTGGTAAATTCTGTCGAAGGTGTGGCGTTTTCAAGGGAGCGTACATAAAAAGGCACCAAGGAACTTGTCCACGTCACCGAAACCGCAGAAGACGTATTCCCCGCTTTATCACGGGAACGAACTTCCATTCGATAAACGGTGCCGTCAGCCAAACTTAATCCGGTTAATTGCAAAAGATTGCTTGAGCCCACCGAGGTCCAAGTTTGAATTTCGGCAGAATCGCTCACCCGCACAATCCGCGCCTGGTAATCCAAAAATCCGCTGTGTGTCGCATCGGCACTTTCGTTGGCGCTGACATTCTTCACAAAAACTTTGGGCGAGTATGAGACAGAACCTGCCCCGGCGGCACCCTCCACTTGCGCGATGCTGGGAACCGCGCTGGCTGTGGAATCCAAAACCACATCCATGTTGACACAAGAGGACTCGTGCGAAAAACGATCCTGGTATTTAACCGACACGCTTTTCAAACCATCGCTTGCCGTCAATGCCCAAGCTTTTGTCGCCGCAAAGTCTTCGTAAGTCCCCGAGGCACACGTCGCAGAGTTTGAAAGCTGCATTTGATATAAGGTCGCGTCCACGGCGCTCAAATTGAAAGTGGGGGTAGCACTTTTGACGAACTTAACAGAACTGCCGTCAGTGTAATCAGCCACCACCGATATGGTGGGAGCTGTTGGCGCAGAAGTATCCAAAACCACTTCTGTGCTCACACAGGACGTCACCGCTCCTGTCGCATCTTTGAATTGCACCGAGATATCCTTCACTCCATCCGATGCTGTCAGCGCATAGTTTGTGACTGACGCCGCATAAGGAACCCACGTTCCACCGCTGCAATTTGCATTGTTGGTGATTTTCATTTCAGCGGGAGTGATTGAAGTCACCGCCAAAGAGAGATTTGGATTTGCAACATCAGTCACCTGCAAACCGGAAACTGTCAAAGTTCCATCAACAGAAATGCTCTCGGGACCGAAGGAAGAAGCAGAACCCGTTGAGGTCAACGACAGATCGAGCGTGCAGGCTGAAAGCCCCACGACAAACACAATCGCCATGACAAAATATCGCATAAAAATATTCACCGATACGACCCCAAAGTATGAGCCTCTCTTCGGCTTTTTATGACGAACTCTGTATCGATTTTCTCATTTTGAAACAGACTTTTTATTCGATTTTTTACCAATATAAAAATAGGCTCAGATTTGAGTTTTTGCTCTGAGGTATTTCAAGCACAGAAATAAAAAAGGCTCCGTATTTGCGGAGCCTTTCCCAAAAAGGTCTACTGATTGCCTTAGGAAACTAGCGGCATTGTGCCGTTACTCGAGAAAAGAAGCCATCAGTCGTAGTAGTTGTCATGCAAGTCTGACTTTTGATTTGGCAGTTATCGACAGTCTCGATCTGACCACCGCGAACCATCAAAACAGAATTATTTTTTTTATCACACCAAGAAATATACTCAGTGGGGCCGGAGTGAACATCCTCATTTCCAGAGCCACCTTCGTAAGGAGGAACGCGGAAAGCCAATGCTGGAATTGCGACAAAAATAGATAGAGCAATCGTTAATGATTTCAAAGGACCCCCAGAGTTATTTTCAAGGTCCCCGATGTACCATGGGCGCCGGGCATGGACAACCCGGCTTGCAAAAATGTTACGGATGTAACCTTTAGTAAACCACGCGCGTGCGGATAGAGCGGTCCAATTTGCCAATTTGTTCAGCCAAAGACTGCACCTGAGTGGCGTGGACATCCATCACCAAATACCCGATTTCTGGGTCCGTGGACAGATATTGCCCTTCGATATTTGCCCCTGCTTTCGAGATGATACCATTGATCTCCCCCAAAACCCCCGGCTCATTGCGATGGACGTTCAAAAGACGTGAAGTCCCCTGCTTAACCGGCAAATCAACATTTGGGAAGTTGACGGCACCCGAGGTAGAACCGATGCGTAAATAGCGACGGAAGCTTTCTGCCACTTCCAAACCGATCGCATACTGGGCCTCCTCTGTGCTGCCCCCGATATGTGGAGTCAAAATCACATTAGGAATTCCTTGCAGAGGTGAAGCAAACTTAACTTTGTTGGACGCAGGTTCTTCTGGGAAAACGTCAATCGCGCAACCTGCAATGTGCTTTTCTTTCAAGGCCGCCACCAGATCTTCGATGACCACCACGGTTCCGCGGCTGGCGTTGATCAAGTGCGCACCTTTTTTCATTTTCGAAAGTTCTTTTTTGGAAATCATGTCTTTGGTTTCAGCAGTTTCAGGAACATGCAAAGTCACAAAATCTGCTTCCGCCAACAATTCATTCAACGTTGCTTTACCAACTGCATTTCCCAAAGGAAGTTTTTTAACGATGTCATAGAAAATCACACGCAGACCCATCGACTCTGCCAAGACACTCACCTGACTGCCGATATGACCGTAACCCACGATCCCCAATGTTTTGCCGCGCACTTCATGCGCGCCTTCGGCTGACTTCACCCAACCACCCAAGTGCGCTTGAGTGTTGCGATCACCCAACTGACGAGCCAAAGAAATCATTTCTGCTATAACCAACTCTGCAACTGAGCGCGTGTTCGAATGAGGAGCATTGAAAACAGGAACACCCCATTTTCTGGCATTGAGCAAATCCACCTGATTGGTCCCGATACAAAAACAACCGATGGTCAAAAGATGTTTGTTGGCTTCCAAAACCTTCTTGGTAATTTCCGTTTTTGAGCGAATCCCCAGAACTTGATAGTCCGGAAGGATTTTTAACAGCTCTTCTTCAGAGGGTGAGTGCGAAATCAAATCCACCTTAAAACCTTCTTCAGAAAGTTTCTCTTTTGCGACGGTGTGGATGTTTTCAGTCAGAAGAATCTTAAGCTCGCCCATGCAGCCTCCATAAAGTCTTATTTTAGAGCTAAAACCTGACACTCGTCACTACTGACCATGGGCATTAAGGGTGGCCAAAGGACCTTCGACGGGCCATCCTGTACTCTATGGCAAAAACTCGAGTATTTTCCCTACTTATTGTTGATGACGATCCACTCATACACCAATCGCTTAAACTAAGCTTACCGTCCTATTGGAAGGTTTTTTCTGCGCAGAAATTGGAAGCGGTTCAGTTTGAACGCTTTTATCATGCCGCCTTCGTGGATATGCACCTCGAGCCTAATAAACCCGCGGTCGGCCCGCAGGTTATCGAAAAACTTATGAAACACAATCCGCAGCTGGAAGTCGTCGCAATGTCGGGCGATCTCAGCCGCGAGTTGATGGAGTCTTGCCTTAAGGCCGGGGCGCAACGTTTCCTAGCAAAACCTTTGATGCCTGAAGAGATCACAATGGTTTTGGAAAAGATCGAAGCCCTGTGGGACCTGCGCACAGTGGATCCGCACTCAGATCGCAACTCCACCCGTTGGGTCGGGCAAAGCAAGGAATCACAAACCATCAAAAAACGTCTGGCTGAACTGCGTGGGGAAACCAAACCTGTTTTGATTGAAGGCGAAACCGGTTGTGGTAAAGAAGTCGTTGCCAAACTTTTACATGAGCAGGAAGGCGACCGACCTTTCATCGCCGTCAACATTGCCAGCATCCCCGATAATTTGTTTGAATCAGAAATGTTTGGTCATGTTAAGGGAGCCTTCACCGGCGCTGATCAAAACAAAGTGGGTTTAACCGAAGCTGCCAACGGCGGCGATTTGTTCCTGGACGAAATCGAAGCCTTGCCTTTAACTCAACAAGCGAAACTTTTGCGCTTCTTGGAAAGTGGCGAAGTTCGTAAAGTCGGAGCCAAAGAATCCATCACCGTCAAAGCCCGTGTGATTGTGGCTTCCAATAAGCCACTCGACAAAATGGTGGCTGCGGGTGAGTTCCGTGAAGACCTTTTGTACCGTCTGGCTTCACAAAAAGTTCAGTTGCCACCTTTGCGCGATCGCTTGGCAGACATTGATGAACTGGCTCAACATTTTTTGGCGATGGAAAGACCTCGTCGCAACAAACAGTTTACCGAAGATGGCTTGGCGGCTCTTAAAACCTACAACTGGCCAGGAAACGTGCGTGAACTCAAACGCGTGTGTGAACAATTGAGCCTGACTTCGCCATTGCCTTTTATTCGTGCAGAAGATGTCAACCAGTGGTTAACACCAGCAGCCACTCCTGCCAAGGCGCCCTCTTACACCGTGATTGATTTTGCTAAAGGACTGAATACTTTAGTTGATGAGTTCGAGGCCCATGTGATACGCACGGCAATGAAACAAACCAAGAGCATCGAAGAAGCGTCACAGCTTTTGCAGATCTCCAGATCGAATCTTTATAAAAAGATCAGCGATTACAACATCCAAGAGGAATAGGTTTCATGGACTTTCAACTTCCCATCACATTGAACATACCGGCTGCATGGGAGTCGCACATTTATCGTCAAACGGTGATGATCGTTCTTTCGATCATCTTCGCCTCGGGCGCGATTGTATTTTTATTCCGTAAGAAAAATTATTACTTTGTGCAAGCCTGGGCCAGCATCAAAAGTTGGCTGATCGTTGCGCCCTTAATGTTTATTGTGATGGGACTGCCCACCCCCTGGCCGCTGATTTTCTTAACTTTGCTAGCCATCCTGGGTGCCAAAATCTTTTTCCAAATCATGGGCATGTTCCACCGCAGTTACTTCGTTTTGATTTGTTATACGGGCATCATTGGCCTGGCCGCTTGTATTTATTTTGATCGCCCTGATATTTACAACGTGATGCCGATGATCGTTCTGGCAACGGCGTGCCTGGTTCCGCTGGTGCGCAATTCCTATAAACGCATGATCCAATACATGTCCCTGACACTTTTGGCGTTCATCTTTTTGGGATGGTCGTTCATGCACTTGGGCTTGATCATGAAGTTCCCGAACGGAATTTATCAGCTGATGTATTTGATCATTTTGACCGAGTTCTGTGACAACACGAACTTAGCGGTGGGTCGTTACATCGGTGGCTGGAGAATGTTCCCGTCGATCAATCCGCGTCGTACGGTGGGCAGTACGGCAGTTTCGATCCTATTGACCTTGTTTTTGGCTGGCAGCATGCGCTTCCTGCTTCCGGATGGGTCTGATAAGTATTGGCTGGCATCGGGCCTGATCGCCTCTTTGGGAGGCTTCCTGGGCGATCTGGTGATGACGGTTGTTCGTCGTGATGCCGGCATGAAAACAGTGGGGCCTTTTATTATCGGTCGCGGTGATTTCTTACACCGTGTGGATCGTTTGATTTTCGTGGCTCCGATTTATTACTATGTGATGACGGTTCTGCTATGAAGGATTGGGATTACGAAAACGAGCAGTGGACCAAGCTGCCAACGTATTTAAAACATTTGCCGCTTTTTACCCGCCACATTGATTTCTTCAGTGTGTGCATGCGTTTTTTGTGGTCTCTGATTCTTAAGAACATCATCTTTAAGTTCTATATTCGTCTGAAAGTCACCGGCGTACCGTTTAAAACCGTTTATGAAAAACATCCAAAACTTATCATCATCAGCAATCATGCGAGTCACTTGGATGCGGTTTCTATCGCAGCGTCCATCCCTCGCCGTTACTGGTTGAGTGTTTATATCGCAGCGGCCAAGGACTATTTCTTTTCAAATCCCCTGTTCATGTTTTTCTCTCAGCACTGCTTGGGTGCCATTCCGATTGATCGCAAAGATCGCAAGGGCGAGGCCGTCAATCTGATCTTAAAACTTCTGACGGAATTGCCACGCATGTGGTTGATCATCTTCCCGGAGGGCACACGCTCGCAAACTGGCAAGGTGCAGGAATTCAAACGGGGTGTTTCTATATTCTCTGAAAAAACTCAAACGCCGATTCTATTCACATATCTGGAAGGCAACGCTGATCTATGGCCGAAAGGTCAGTTCTTTGCAAAACCAGGTCGCTTGGTTTTGCACGTTGGTCCCGTCCATCCCCCGGGGCCGATTCAAGAGGTGTATGCTGCATATAAGAGCTGGGTGATAAGCTTTTTACCTGATGCCTTCCCAGCGGATGCAAGCGTCACCGTTAGTGACAATAAGGAGATTTCCAATGTCCCAGCAAATGACAGCTCAGCAGAATAAATTCGAAGTCGAAAAAGCTCATTTGAAAATCGGTCCTTATGAAGTCTGCCCGATTCCCACCGGAATTTTCGGTCTGGATGGCGGCGCGATGTTTGGCACCGTTCCTAAAGTTCTTTGGGAGAAAACCAATCCCACAGACGATAAGAACCGCATCCAAATGGAAGCCCGCGGTTTGCTTTTAAAGTCCCCAGGCTGCAACGTTTTGATCGACACCGGCAACGGTGCTGACTTTGTTGCAAAGTACGGAGATAAGCTGGGCAATAAGTTTGCCGAGATGTACGGCATGGACCAAAGCGGCCCTTCATTGCTAAAGTCTTTAAAAGCTCATGGTCTGAATCCTGAAGACATCCACCACGTCATCATCACCCATTTTCACTTTGATCATGCCGGTGGTGGTGTGACAGAGAAAGGTGGCAAATTAGTTCCCACTTTTCCAAACGCCACATACTGGGCACAAAAAGGAAATCTGGAAGTCGCCAGTCACCCGAACTTGCGTGAAAAAGCCAGCTACTATGCTGCGAATTTTCAGCCTTTGATCGACGCCGGTGTTTTAAAACTTTTGGATGGTCCTACACAAAACTTCATTCCGGGAATTTCCTGCATTATCTCCAATGGTCACACTCAAGCTCAACAAATCATCCAGATCACCGATGGTCAGCAGGGTTTGATGTACTGTGCGGATATGGTTCCCACCAGCACTCACGTGAAAATTCCGTGGCTGATGGGTTATGATTTACAGCCTCTGGTTTTAATGGAAGAAAAGACTCAGTACTTAGGCGAAGCCGCAGATAAAAAGTGGTATCTTTTCTTTGAACATGATCCCTATTGTGATGCCGCTTTGATCGAAAGAAATGGCCATGATTTTGCGGTCCAAAAACGATTCTGGCTGTAACTGACTAACTTTTATTCCTTTTCCAACAGTGTCCATAAGCGCCCCATTTGGAAACGCTCTATTTTGAGAACACTGTTTTGTTTATCAAAAATCCCGCCGATAGTGTTGTTATGCTGATAACATTTACGAGAGGGACACCATGAGAAATTTACTGGTTCTAGCAACACTCAGCTCCTTTATGATTTCTTGCGCGACGATGAAATCCTGGATGGGCTCCAGCGAAACACCGGCAACCCAAGAACAGCCAAAGCCAACGGATCCATTGGATTTATCTGATCCGGATGCTGCCAGAAATACTCCAGCTGCCGGTGGTGAACCACAAGCTGCTGCAGAGCCAGCACAAGATGGCGCAGAATTAAGTAATCACTCGGACCCTTATGTTGCCGAAGCTGCCAGCGATATCGCGGCACAAACGCAAGCTCCTGCGGATAACACAGCTGGTGACTCGCAAAATCTTCCGCAAAAAACTGTTAACGATGAGATGAATCGTGCCGCTCCAAGCTGGCAAGGTGATCCGACACCAGCGATTGCGAATGTCGCTCCTGAGGAACCACCGGTTTATAACTCATCTTCTTTCGACTCCCCTCGCAAGGGTGGCAAATTGCCAGCGAAAAAGATGGCAGCTTCCAAAGGCAAAAAAGAAGTCGCCAAGAAACCCAAAGTGGATTGCAAAAAAGTAGCGAAGGCTGGCAAAAAAGCGAAGAAAAACGACGTCGCTTTCTGTAAAGCCGAGAAAAAAGCCTTAGCCAAAGCTGCGGCTGCGAAAAAACCAAAAGTAGATTGCAAAAAAGTGGCTAAGCTTGGCAAAAAAGCAAAAAAACCAGATGTTGCTTTCTGCAAAGCTGAGAAAAAGAAAAAGGCTAACAAAAGCCGCGTCGCTAGCAAAAACTAAGCACGGCAGTTAACAAACCAGCTTCATCAAGGAATGCCCGACCGGCATTCCTTTTTTTATGCCCTTTTTTCGATTTAGCCGTTATGGTGATCTTAGGAATGGATGACCATGCTGGCTAAGATTAAAATGAATCTTAAAAATTTTTGGGGCGTTATCAAAGACACTGTCCAACAAATGCGGGATGGTGAATTGGCATTGGTCGCAGGCTCCCTCTCCTTCTCCACCATCGTGGGGATGGTGCCGTTCCTGGCCGTGGTGACAGCAACCTTCCAATCCATCGGCGGCTTCGAGGCGCTTTATCCAAAGGTGGAATTCTTTTTATTGATGAATCTGCGCGAAGCTGCCGGCAGTGATTTGACAAAATATCTGCGCATCTTTTTAAAAAATATCAATGCCGGAAAAGTCGGGACCACGGGCGCGGTCTTTTTATTCATCACGTCTTTGCGCCTATTACACGATATGGAAGTCGGGATCCATCGTGTCTGGAATCAAAAAAACACACGCCCCTTTTATAAGCGTCTGATCTATCAATGGGTTTTGATCCTGCTAATTCCCGTCTTTCTGGCGATCTATGTGGGCTTTAATACTTTGGATCAATTCCAGGTCGTACGTAAGCTTTTGCCGACGGGCTTTACCAATGGAATGGTCCTCGTGGGCAGCCTCTTCCTGATTTATAAGTTAGTACCCGATTTACCGGTGCATTGGCGCTCGGCCTTTGTCAGCTCTCTCTTGGGGGCTGCGGGGATGTTTGGAGTCCACAAGGGCTTTTCTTATCTGGCTATCGGGGTTTTTAACTATAATAAAATTTATGGCTCCTTTGCTGCGATCCCGATCCTGACCCTGTGGATTCTGTCCCTTTGGTATGTCATTTTGGGTGGGGTCGCACTGTGTGCGAGCCTGCAAAAACGCCATATTACCTAGGCCGCCTCACCTTCACCTGTCCCGAGTACAGCCGAGTACTTTTAGTTAATAAAGTGGCAATTTACGTCAACAGGTAGATTGTTCGACGGCGGAACTTCCGTACGGTGAATTTTAGCGAAGTTCCAGCATGGACCAGTTCTAGCAACGTCGCGCCCTGTGAACAAATTCTCGCAGGTTGGACGTATGAAGAAGACTCTGATTCCTTTGATATTTGGCTTGATTTTAAGCCCGGCAGCTTATGCCCAATTGGCATGCTCGAGCGTATTTGCTGACTCAAACGTCACCGCAATCGATCCCGCGTACCTGAAAACCATCGCCACCTGGGAAAGCAACTATCAAACAAATCTAGCCCTGAAATTAACTGGCTCCAAAGCTCCCGTCTTAGGCGAAGCTCAAGAAGTCAGCCTTTCAGAATTCCATAAAGCCCGCGAGTTCCGCACGTGGTTTGAGCGTGGCAACCGCATGGCTCCAAGCCTTAAAGAAAGCCCGGCCCAAGTTAATGCCGAGGTCAAACTTCTTTCCGACCCGCGCGAAGCCCTGGCTGCGAAAATCATGGCGATCCGCGATGCCAAATACACAATTGATATTGCCTATTACATCGTTCGCTCGGATGACACTGGGATGGCTATCCTTGGAGAATTAAAAGATGCCCTTCGCCGAGGTGTCAATGTGCGTTTCGTGGTGGATTCCTTGGGAACTGTCGGAATGACTCCGCATACCCCACTGCGCGCTTTGATCGATTATGCCGCTAAGAATGCCGGTTATATTCGTGATTTAAAAGGCAACGTCACAGACAAAAAAGCAAAAGTGGAAATCGTGGAGTTCAATCCCCTGACTTCTATCTTTACCGCCGATTTCCGTAATTTCGTGCGTGGCATTGAGAACTTCGTCAGATCTTGGATGGGCCTTCCGCGTTTGGAGCCATTTGCGAATTCTATCAATCGTCGATCGCATGACAAAATTCTTTTGATCGATGGAGCCTTTGAATCAAAAGCTATCGCCTTTATTGGTGGTCGTAATATCTCTAATGACTACTACGGAATTCCAAAGATCGACGAAAACACCTACATCGACACTGAAGTGATGATGAAGGGTTTGCCACGTGGTGAAACATCCGATTCGGCAGCTTTGGGAACTCAGGTTCAGGACTACTTTGATTTGATTTACTTCCACTTGGGTAACAAACGAATGACTCGTTCTATCTTGGGTCTCGTTCGCGGTTACGACAAGCAATTGATGTCAATGGATGAAAATGCGGCCCGCGTTTCTGAAAACTTGAAATTGAATGAAGAGGAAGCTGCTGTTCGCAAAGATCTTTTAGAGGACGGTTTCTCAGAAAGCCAAGTCGAGATCGTCAACACCTTCCACAATATTTTCCGTGAACAGGCTTCGCAAAGAATTACCGTTCGTGATCGCCGCTTGGCCGTGCAAAACTCAAAAGCTCTGGTAACGGCTCTGGAAAAACACCTGGCGGCAGAAAACCAGGAGATCGTTTTGGTCTCTCCGTATTTATGGATGTCACAACGTCAGGTGCGCATGATTAAAAAATGGCTCCTGACAGATCCAAAGCGTAAATTTACCGTTATCACGAACTCGATCATGACCAGCGACAACTTGCTTGCGCAAATCATGGTCGATGGCGTGATGGGGCCAGAGTTTATGTTGGACCGCGGGATCTTTCGTCCCAAGGACGGCAAACAAGTTCGTCGCAGTATTTCAGACCAGGTTAAAATTTATGAATTCGGAAAACTGGATTCAACAGATCTGGGTGGAACAGAAGCATACGGAAAACTGCATATGAAGGCTGTGCTATTGAAAGGCTCGAAAACTTCTTTCGTCGGCACCTACAATAATGATCCCCGCTCTCTGTTGCTAAACTCTGAAGGTGCCGCGATCGTAAGGGGCGAAAAGATTTCGGCTGATTTGCAAAAAACTGTCGACAACCTGATTTCCCGCAGCCACGAATGGGGCAGCACTGAATTCCACGATATTCGCAAGCATGAAAAGCTTCCGGGCATCAAGCGCTATGTCGCAGCTAAAATGACGACATTCTATACCTTGATCATGCGCTTGAACTTGTGGTGGCTGATCTAAACTTTGATTTTCAACGGTCCTGTCAACGTCTGGTAAATACCCGCCGTTGTCGCGCAGTAAACATCCAAATTCATTTCTTTGGTCGCAAGGCGCGGTCGAACGATAAAGAAGTTCGACTCGCCATAATAGAATAGCTGCCCGTCTTCCTGTGTTCTTTGCATCCAGCTGCCAACAGAAGAACTGTGAATCGCACTGGAAGTCAGCTCATACGTATCCAATCCAAAAATTTCTTTCGGAAGAACTTGCACCTGCGAGTAATGAACATCACCCGTCATGAACACGACCGGCTTCATATTCGCACGAGTCAGGTTTCTTAGGCGTTGCAAAGATGGCAATGCATTCTTTTGAACATTTTCACCTAAGGAGCTGTATTGAAGGAATTGAATACCATTCATAACCCAAGCAGGGTTGGTGCTGTTGATATAATCTTTAAAGAACCAGTCCTCTTGACGGTCTCCCCACTGAGTCGATTGGGCCACGTGGTAACTGCGATCATCCATAAAGTGGAAATCGATTCCAAAAGCCTTGAAGCGGAAAGCCACACCCGGACCGTAACTCAAGCTCGCGTGCGACTCTGGCATTGGATAGAAAGATCTAAAGATCGTTTTCATCTGCTCGCGATACGGGTTGGTTGCATCGCCATTGTTCATGCCATAGTCATGGTCATCCCAAACAGACAACGTCGGAATCAGTGGTTCCAATTGATAAAGGTCCACGGTTCTCCAGGTTTCGACGTATCTTGCCAAAGCCGAACTTGGTTCTTCCGGTGTACGGAAAACAGAACCCACACGAGAGTTGCTGTAAACGATGTCGCCGATAAAGAAAATCGCATCGGTTTTTGCCTGGTGGAAACGGCAGTAGATATCTTCCTGACCGTCGATTTTGCGGTAATTGGCACAAGAGACCACCGCTAGATTTGGCGATACTTGATTTAAATTAAGGCCTTTAACCGAACGGACGTCGACTAAGCGACTTTGATGATAGATTCCGATTTGGCTGTATGCAGACGGGCTCAGACCATTTAGCTGCAAGCGGTACAAAGAAATCTGGTTGCCCAGATCATCTGTGCGCAAAACTTGAATCGTTAATGACGGATTGTTTTGAGAATCAAAGCGCAGACCTTTAGGTCCCATGACCACAACCAAAGAGCTTGTTTCATCTGCCCACGTTTGCAACATCGGGACACGTCGGCCAGCGGCCATCTGTTGTTCGATATCAAGGCCCGTTGGGCGAGGTTCCGCTTCAGTCTGGGACTGATTGCCAGTCAAAGCCTGTGCTTTTGCCACCCACGCCGCAGGTGCCAGCGCAGCTAGGGATTGAAGAAACTTACGACGATTAAGATTTGGTCTTACGTTGAATTTCATGGCAACGACTTGACCAATGAATTTTGGTCCTGGCAACAGAATAAGTTGTGCATTTGCTCAACCACGGAAACCGCTGGTTTACACTCCCTCGGGGAGGTGGAGAGGCTTTGTATTGAGTTTGGCACTGAAAATCGCGAGCAATTGAAGATCTTTTTCGAAGTTCACGCGAGCTTACTCACAGTGAATCATCGTAATTATGCATCGCGCCATACACAAAAAAGTGCGGTCATAGGCTTGGAATTTGGGAATCAATTTGCTAGTTTGTGCCCCTTCGGCGATATTAGATCGCAAGTGGTTCCGTAGCTCAGCTGGATAGAGCATCTCCCTTCTAAGGAGAGGGTCGTACGTTCGAGTCGTACCGGAATCACCATTTTAGTTCCCTTTTTAGTTGTTCAATTTCCTCATCTGTCGCTTCATCGCGTTTGCGAATGTTCTCGGGATCATTCCTTTTTTCTTCCAGCTTCCGGCAGCGTCAGGTTGGGCCTGCTCCCGGTCCAATTCAGTTTGGTTCCATTGCCCTGAACCATAGTGAAAGTCGTAATCTCTTAGTGTCCTCTTGAAAAATCGTTCAACTTCCCTCATCCAGGCATTGCCATCCCGAATTAAAATGCTTAAAGGTCTTTCGATTCGTGAGGGCTTTGGTGAAGAGAACTTTTAATTTCTATTTTTTGACGATCATTCTTTTAACATCAGGTTTTGCCTTTGCTGGCAACGGAGACATCGGCTCTGTTGGTGATGCGGCTCCATCCAGTGTCACCTCCACCAGCAACCTCATTAAACAGTACAGCCCGCAAGGCAGCTCCCTTACCATCGCCAAACTGTGCGAGATTTTTGAATCGCCTGATCTGGTTTGGGGAAAATCGAAATTGACCTGCATTCAACGTCCTTATGGCATCATCGAAATTCGCGGATACACGGCGTATGGAACTTTGTCGGTCTATGCAAATGCAACAGATCGAACGATTTTTGAAGCCTTCGGCACCGACGACGTTCAGCAATATCAAAACAACCTTCAGCAAAGTTTTAACATCCATTTTGAATGGGTTCATGACGGAACAACCAATGGTGTTCAGATAGGTCACTACAAAGTCGACGCGCTGTTAACCAGTAAAGGCGAACACCTCCGCGTTGGTTTGTATGATCGCTTACAATAAGGTCCTGAGCTCATGAATGAGCACAGAATTGTCATTGCTCAAGTGAGGTCTGCTTGTTGAAAATTATAAAGATGAACGACACACCCACGAAGCCGAATATTTTTGATCACATTGATATCGGCACTTACCTGGAGGCCCACTACAAGTTTCGCAAACGAACGACCAAGGGCTTTTCCTATGAATCCTGGGCCAATCAACTGAACATCAAAAGCCGCTCTCTGTTGCGTATGATGGTGACGGGAAAACGTGCGGTGACTGTGAACTTCGCGCAGACGATTGCAAGTTCATTGGAGCTCACCAGCCAAGAAAAAAAGTATTACGATCTTCTGGCGGATTATTCCCGGGCAGAAAACAACGAACAAAAAAATATGCTGTGGAAAAAAATGGTGATCCTGATGGAGCACCAGCAGCAAGCCGCACCGATTTCCAGCGCTGACTTTCTATCTTCGCATCTGCTACCAAAAATTCAAACGTTGTTGGGATTTGAAGATCTGCTGAAGACTTCCGAAAATATCGCAGAGATATTGGGTGCATCAGTTGCCCAGGTCAATGAATGTCTGATCCAGCTTCAGAAGTTGGAACTTATTGAATGCACCAATGAAAATCCGCCTCGATGGTCCACGGATGTGAAACGCTTCAAAGTCCCGGATGCTATTCAAAACGCTTCGCTAAAAAACTATTACGTCAAAGCCTTTCAGGACTCTATCGAGGCCATTGCTTTGCCACCCACAACTCGTAAATTCAGAAGCTTGCTGATTCCACTCAGCGAAAAAGAATACGCTGAAGTACTGGAAAAGTTGGAAGATGCCTATCGCGAAATTCTGCATCAATACAAAGCGGAAACCTTGGAAGACCGCAGGCTTTATCAATTGAATACCAGCCTCTTCCCTCTTAGTAAATAAAGATCCCCGGCACGCACCCGGGGATCTTCGACAAGACTATTTACATTCAACGTCGTTCAAAGTCAGAGCTTTTACATTTTGGTCTTGATCAACCAAAATATAAATATACTCGCCACCTTTTTCGCCACCTTCAATTTTCAAGGTCTGTTCGTCGACCATCGAACGGGAAGCTCTTGCCGTCGGGCTCAATGACACTGAAGTCGACTTACCCTTATTTTTAAGGCTCAACTTGTATGTAGTGTTGCCACCGGGCATGCCAGACTCCTTGCAAGTCGCTTTACAAGCTGCTGGAAGTTTTGACTCTGCCAACAAGCCGCAAACGGAATATAGAGCGATATCAGGAAGCGCATGCGCAGATACTGTAAAACCAGAAACCAAAACCGCAGACAACATAACTAATTTTTTCATAAAATCTCCTTTGTGTTTGTGATGCCCATTACTAAAGCAATGGTCGAACCAACCTGAAAATCGCTTTAATTCCCTTTGAGCTGCGAACACATTTGACAGAGCCTGCCCAAGACGTCCACCCACCTTGTCAGTGCTCATGTTGAGCACAAAGTTAACACTGGCTCTTGTGAAGCGGAAATATCCCCAGGCCACGAGGACCAAATCCGAGGTGGTCTATTTTCGAAATCATTGAATGCACCCAGAGAAAGTTGTAAGATGACCGCATGAAATCTCTTGCAATTGCTTTCCTATTTTCCTGTGTCGCTTCCCAAGCATTCGCTGCTCCAGGTGAAACTGATGTGGGCTTTGATGATCTCTCTCAGGATGCTGACGGAAATTTTGTGGCATGTACACTGACAGACGGCCGTCCTATGCAGGCAACCACCTGGCTGGTGTCCGTGGATAATTTGATTCTGTCCAAAGATCCCGTTCGCGCCTATATCACCGCAACATCTGAAAATCTGGAATTCAAAAGCTGGGCGTATCGAGTTCTGATTACGAAACAATACGCGACAGCGGGTGGAGTTCAGTCCATTCGCATCGAACATTTGCAGCCTTCCGCGCCCACCGAGCACGTGGAATGTATCGAGAAAAACACTTCGACCAAATAAAATCCTTCTGGGACCTAGTTAAATATCATCTTGTCTTTTTTTAAAGTGTGCTCATTATTGTTACTTATGAATGCTTTCAGCTTGAAAGGAAAGTTATGAGCCGTCTTCTTTTTGAACCTATCCAAATGGGCCGAATTAAATTGCAAAATCGTGTGGTCATGGCGCCGATGACTCGCTCCCGTGCGATTGGCAATTTGGCGAACGATTTGATCGTTAAATATTATGCTGACCGTGCAACGGCGGGTTTGATTATCACCGAAGGTATCTCCCCTTCACCAAATGGCTTGGGCTACGCGCGCATTCCCGGTCTTTTCAATCAAGAGCAAGCGGCCAGCTGGAAAAAAGTGACGGATGCCGTTCACGCCAAGGGTGGGCATATTTTTGTACAGTTGATGCATACGGGTCGCGCCTCTCATACCGACAATCTGCCAAAGGGTGCAAAAATGATAGCTCCTTCGGCGATTGCCTTGTCTGGAAAAATTTGGACCGACACCAAGCAGGAACAAGCCTACCAAACTCCCAATGAAATGACGACCGAGGAAGTTAAAGTCGCTGTTCAAGAATATATCAAAAGCGCCGAGCTTGCTATACAAGCCGGTTTTGATGGCGTGGAACTTCACGGTGCCAATGGCTATTTGATTGAGCAATTTTTAAATCCCAAAGCTAACAAACGCACCGACATCTACGGTGGCTCTGCGGAAAACCGCATGCGCTTTGTTTTAGAAATTGCCAAGGGCATTGTTGAAAAAATTGGTGGCGATCGCCTGGGAATTCGTATTTCTCCTTATGGAGTGTTTAATGATACGGGCCCCTTCGAGGGCATCGAGCAATTCTATTCGACATTGGCTCAAAAACTTTCAGATTTGGGTTTAGTCTACATTCACGTTGTTGATCACAGCGCGATGGGTGCCCCACCCGTCAGTCCTGAAATTAAAAAATTGATTCAGCAAAACTTTAAAGGTCTTTACATCACCTCCGGTGGCTATGATGAAAAAAGAGCCGAACAAGATCTGATCGATAAAAAAGGTGACCTGGTTGCCATCGGCCGACCTTTCATCTCCAATCCTGACTTGGTGGCGAAAATGAAAGAAGGTAAACCTTTGACTCCTCCCGACCACACGACTTTTTATACCCCAGGTGAAAAAGGTTACAACGACTACAAATAGAAAAAGGTCCCGCGGGACCTTTTTCATTTCTATTCTCGAATCTTTACGATCACTTTTCCCCGACTCCGTCCCTGCTCCAGATGCTCCATTGCTTTCTGAACATCCGCAAAAGAATATTGGCTATCTATGACGGGTTTAATTTTTCCTTCCTCTACCAATCGCGCAATCTTGGCCAAATGAGCTCCCGATGCATTCATGAAAATAAAGCGATAGTGAGCCTGGGCTTGAGCCGCCAGTTTGTTCGCTTTGTGCCCCACAAGTCTAAGTACTTGTTTTTTTATAAATCCCAACTGCATATCATCAGCGGTGCGCTGATCGGGAGCACCAGAAATAGAAACAACCCATCCACCCGGCCGAACGACCCGAAAGGATTTATAAAGATCTTCTCCACCTAAAGTGTCAAAAACGATGTCCACGTTTTTAATAGCTTCTTCAAACTTCTGAACTTTATAATCGATAACCTCATCCGCACCCAGCTCTCGGACAAATGCCATATTTTTGCTACTAGTTGTCGTGATTACATGCGCACCAAAGCTTTTTGCGAGTTGAATTGCAAAGGACCCCACGCCACCCGCACCCGCTTGAATGAAAACTCGGTCACCGCTTTTCATTCCCGCCACTTGCAGCAAAGCCTGCACGCTGGTCAATCCAACCAACGGCAAGCTGGCCGCTTCCTCGAAAGACAGGTTCTTTGGCATCAACGCAACATCGCTTTCATCGATCGCAATAAATTGCGCCAAACTTCCAGTGCGCCCATTACGAGGGCGGGAAAATACTCGATCACCCACTTTAAACTGCTTCACTTTATTTCCAACGGCCTTAACCAAACCTGCAAGATCATGCCCCAGAATCAACGGAAAGGAATAAGACCGGATGAATTTAATTTTCCCGTCACGAACTTTGAAATCAATGGGATTCAAACTGGCGGAGTATATTTCCACCAACACATCATTGTCTCCAACCACTGGCATATTCATTTCGCCAATTGTTAGCTTCTCATTCATTCCGTACTTCGTAATATAGGCAGCTTTCATTTTTTCCATACTTCAAATTCTGCCGGGACTTTTCCACTCAGGCAACATACCTTGCGGTTTATTATTTTTCATAAACCTTAATAAGCTTGCCGACATCAAAAAACGAAAGCTTTGCACCAATCAACGCACCAGAAATCAAAGTATTCCCATCGGGGGAAATTTCCAGGGCCGTTGGCTGGGCTCCGCCCACCAAAGTAAATACCGTGGCACCATTGTTCGTGTCGATCACGTCGATCTTACCCATGATACCGGCATTCACTGAAGTGTCACCTTCCGCACTTGTGGTTCTGGAAGAAACATACAAATAGCGATTCTGTATCGGATCTAAAACGATCGTGTTCGGATGAGCCAAAGGCCATTTTTTATTCGGAAAATTAGGATGATCCTTTGGATAGTCCTCCAGTATCAAAATATTTTGCGGACCACTCGCTGTCGCGAATGGCACAAATAAATCTTGCCACAACGTTGCTGGCAAAACGACATTGGGTCCTTTTTCTGGTAATGCATCCACCACTTGAATCAGCTTGCGCAAATTAATTCGCGAAACCGCATTGCCACGCATGTGACTTAAGTAAGCCAGATTACCATCACGAGAAACCACAATATGGCGTAAATTCAAATCTCTGCCAACAGTGTCCTTGCTGATCGGCGCGAGCTCCGCAACTTGTTTATGCTCGATAGAATCCACGATAAACAGACTTCCCGTTTCTGTTGCTAACACCAACGCATACTTTCCATCCGGAGAAAACGCCACTCCCCTGGGAGCAATTTCATAGCCATGATGGACCGGCGGTTTGAAATGAGAATTGAGCGCAATCTTTTTAACAAAATGCGCATCCCCTTTGAGAGTCCCATCGTCTTTCATATTCGTGATATCCAGAACACTGATATCATCCGAAAAATAATTAGCGACATAGATAATCTGCTGCGGATTGCGAATGCGCGAAATCACCGGACGAGTCGCAATAATTTTTGCACCCTGTCCATACACCGGAATGTACTTGGCGATCTTTTGCGTCTGAGTGTTAACCACCGTCACCAGCCCTTGATTTTTATAAATTTCCGATTCCGAATTCCCTTCAGCACGGGCAATCAAAGCCCATTTACCGTCATAGGAAAAATCGACTTCAGTATTGGCCAAAATTCCCTTTCTGATACCCACGGGGGTGATAAGAGTCTTTGCCAGGGTCATTTTTTCAAGGTCATAGATGGAAGCAGTGGGAACTCTTTTCCCGGTTTTGGGATCGATCTTGCCGCACATTTCAGCCAGGTAAAGGAACTTACCATCCGGCGTGGCTTTGACTCCCTTAGGCTGACAGCCTGTGGGCAGAGACTTTTTAAAGAAATCCTTGGTGCTAAATGCGTTTAAATCGCTCGCCTTGGCGCTGAATACAAAGGAATACAATGCCAACCCCAGAAATAGTGCCTGATTTCTCATTCAGTTCTCCTTTTTTTAAGGTGATCACTATTGCGAGAGTCTTTCCCCGGTTTCAATTGAACTTCTTGTAACGTGCTATTCAACAAAGTCTTAACCAACGGGCATCTTGCCTTCGGCTGGAGCCTTTGCTAGTTTGACCACCAATGAAAGCACTTCAACTGACATTGGCATTCTTCATATTCTCGGGCACCTCAGCCCTTGCGGAAAATTATGCAACAATTATGGACGCCAACTGGCACCATGAAAGCAATCTCTTTAATGCCTTTCGTGCGAACGCACCCCATTATTGGAATTGGCTAAGGACGCAAAATTCACCGATGCTTTCTGTCAACGGTGTTGTGGTGGGGGATCCCCATATTCAAAATTTTGGTGACGTGCAGTTGGCCAGCGGTGGTCGCGAATACACCTTGATCGATATCGACGATGGCGGCAGCAATGCTCCCCTGGCTGGGGATTTGGTTCGGTATGCGGCTGGCAACCAAGTCTCTCCGTTTGCGATTTCTTTGACAGATATTTTCAACGCCTACATGGCGGGGCTGCAGGGTCAAACCATGAGCGAGCCTGCCGTGCTGCAAACTGCGTTGGCCCATCCGGATGCGGATTACTTTAAACGTCAAAGCAAGTACTTGAATAAAATGACCGAGCAGAATCACTTTTCCGCCAAAGCCAAGCTGACGCCGGTGAATCAAGCCCCGGCTTCTGTGCAAGATTTGTTTCAAAAATCTCAAGCTGCTTTTCAGGCAGCATTGGTTGGTTATCAAGTTTTGGATACTGGATATAAAACCAAACTCAGCGGTGGCAGTCAGGGACTTCCACGCTTTTGGTATTTGATTCAGAAAAATCAGGATCGATATATCATCGAATTTAAATTCGAAGCTCAGGCGGCGACTTCCTTTTATTCTTATCAGGGAGAGCCTGAACAACGCTTCCCTTTTGTCGCGCAAGTTTATCGCCCTGCTCAAGTGGTCTATGGTCCCTACAAGATCGTGACGACGGCGGGAGGCCAATTCCTGATGCGTGCCCGCTTCGATGCTTTTTTGGATTTTGATCCTGACAATTCCGATGACAGCAACGCCCTTCAGGACGGACAGCAAATTTCTTTATATATCGCAAATCGCCTGGGCCGTTGGCACGGACAACAAGCCGGCGCATCTGCACTTTTAAATGTTTTAAAATTTAATGACTTCGAACGCTTGGTTCAAAGCTACGTCAACCTTATGACGAAAGAGAATAACTAATGAACGGACCTACTTGGAATATTGAATCAGTTTATCCATCCCTTACCTCTGCGGAATTCCAGAAAGACTGGAATCATGTCGTGGGTGAACTGGAATCCTTGCAAAAAGATATCGCGGAGATCAAAACCGACTTACAAAAGCCTTCGGATAAAACTATCACCCAAATTCAAAAAATTTTGTTGAAGTATGAGGCTTGCGCGATCGTGGCTGCGACCATGTCGACTTACGTGAACTGCAACCTCTCTGTGGATTCAACCAACACCGACGCCAAAACCAAAGAATCTGAAATTCAGATTTTCTTTTCCAAATTTTCTCAAGCCATCATACCTGTGAAACTGATGATTCAAAAATGTGATGAAGCGACTTTCAATAAAATCTTAAACCATGATCACTTGAAATCTTACCGCTTTTCCTACGAAGAACAGCGCAAGAAAGTGGCACACGCCTTATCCGAACCTGAAGAACTTTTGATGACCAGTCTGGAAGTTTCTGGTCACACCGCTTGGGGCAATCTTTACGACGAATTAAGCGGCAACATGCGCGTGCAACTGAAATACCCGGATCGCACGGAAACAGTGGGCTTGGCTAAAGCCAGCGCTCTGACCAAAACTGCGAGCGAGGCGGATCGCAAGGCTGCCTGGGTGGGCATTCAAGAGGCCTGGGCTGAACATCAGCACAGTGCTGCTGCCATCGTGAATGCTCTGGCAGGCTGGCGCATCGAGGATGCCCAAAAGCGTTCTCATACGAAACCAATGACCTTCATGAACAATCCACTGACTGACAATCGCATCACACAAAAAACTTTGGATGCGATGATCAGTGCTTGTCGCACCAATGCCAAAGACATTCAAAAAGCTGGTCTGTTGATGGCTAAGGTTATGAAAAAGGACAAGCTCGAGCTTTGGGATCTGATGGCTCCAAGCCCGATTGCAGCGTCAGCTGCCGCCATTCCTTTTGAGCAAGGTGCGAAAATGGTGAAAGACTCTTTTGCCAATGTCTCTCCTGAAATGGCGGACTTTGTGCAAATGATGGTCGATAACAACTGGATCGAGGGACGTGTTCTTCCAAACAAGCGCACTGGCGCCTATTGCACAGGCTTTCTGGCAAAACGCGAACCGCGTGTGTATATGACTTACATGGGGTCGAACAGCGACATCGGAACCTTGGCGCATGAATTGGGCCATGGCTTCCATTCGTGGGTGATGCGCGATATGAGCTTGGGGGAAATGGGTTACCCGATGACTTTGGCGGAAACAGCGAGTGTATTTGCTGAAACGGTTTTGGGCGATGCATTGATGACTCAATCCCAATCGCTGGAAGAAAAAATTGAAAACGCCTGGGGTGATCTTGAAAGTGCTATGGCCTTTTTGATCAACATCCCGGTTCGTTATGAGTTCGAACGTAAATTCTATGAGGCCCGCCAAGAACGCACTTTGAGTGCCGATGAACTGCGCAGCTTGATGGGCAGCGTGTGGAAAGAATGGTACGGTGACAGCACTGAAAAAGCTGATGAGCTTTTCTGGGCGCACAAGCTGCACTTCCATATTGCGGGGTTGAGCTTCTATAACTTCCCTTACACGTTCGGTTACCTGTTCTCGCTGAGCATCTATGCCCGTCGCAAAGAATTGGGTGCCGACTTTATGCCGAAGTATAAAGCCATCCTGCGCGACACTGGCAGAATGTCCGCCGAGGACCTGATCATGAAGCATTTGGGTGAAGACATCACTCAACCCGCATTCTGGCAAAAATCGATTGATGTGGTGAAGGCTAAGATCAACCACTTTGAAACTTTGATTTCGAAATAAAAGAAAGGCGCAGTTAAGAGCTGCGCCTTTTTAGTTCAACAGGATTGTGTTCGCTGTTGAGAGTGCGAAGCAAGCGCTGGCTGACCTTGGCTTGATCGTATTCACTCAATGCTTTTATACGACCATTTTGTGCAATTCTTTTGCGAAGATCTCTGTTTTTATAAAGAGTAAAAATTTTATCAGCCAACTCAACATGATTGCCAGGTTCAAACATGAAGCCTGTATCACCATCATCGACGATGTCCACAACACCGCCCGCTTTGGAAGCGACAACTGCCACGGCGGAGGCCATGCCTTCGATGATCACACGGCCAAAAGTTTCCGCATCAGAGCTCATCACTAAAATATCAAGTGACGCTGCAATCTGAGGGATATCACTTCGGAAACCGGTGAAGACCACATGGCTCTCTAAACCCAGTTCCTTGGATTGGGCTTTTAGGTCATTCAATGCGCCCGGCTCGTTGAGCGTTTCCTCGCCGACCAGGACAATCTTGAAATCCGGAATGTCATGTTTAAATAGAGCTGCTGCTTTTAATAACAAACTCTGCCCTTTGGCTTTATCCAAGCGTCCAATCAAACCGATCAGAAGCGTCTGATCGTCACATCCCAGCTCCTGACGGAATGACAGGTTTTTGCGAACGGGGCTGAACCAATTGGTATCGACAGAATTGGGAATGACAACTATTTTATCAGCAGAGATCGGAAGATGCTCAATCAGATTGGTGCGATGAACTTCCGTCAAGGCAATCAAACTTTGCACACGGGAATAAGTCCACGTGTGATAAAGATCTTTTTTGGAAATCCCCACAAAGGTGTGAGAGATCCCAATAACTTCAATTTCGGGAAAACCGACAACAGCTAAGCGAACATAAAATAAATCACGAAGTTGTTGCACCAGGATCGTCGTGCTTGGATGAGCTTTAAAAAAATGTCTGAGCTGCTGAATATTTTTGGAGGTATTAAACAAACCCGATTGCCATTCCATGACTTCGCAATCGTTTTTAGCCAGTCTCTGAGCCAGGGGACTTCCCGCGACAACAACTGTCACACATTTTAGATTATTCTTAAGAAGCATCTCCGCTGTCTCGAGGGCTACCATTTCTTGGCCACCCCACGATGTCGATAAGCAGATTTGCAATATCATCCCTGACATTAAAATCTCCGCTGAACATATATTATGAAAGACCCCCGTATATCTGACAAGAACACTCCTCCAAAGGTCGGGAACGAAAACGATAATATCTGTGAAGATCCGAACAAAGTAAGATTCCCTGAATACCGTGAGTGAAATCAGAATATCCTCCGATTTCCCCCACTGAAGGGCCAGCTAAGCATTAAAATCCACAAAGCTTTCCCCTGCTATTCTACAATAAAATCTCAAACCCTTATTCCCGGGAGAACCAACATCCATGCAGTTTCTAACGACAATCAAAGAAACTATTTTGAAGTACTATGAATTTATAAAAGAGATGGATGAGTTAATGATCAGCCGCCTGCGCGGCGAAGATGAATTCGATCGACCAAAAAAAACGGAGCACAAACGTGCTCCGCGAAAAAATAACGTAAAAGTAGAAGATCTCCGCCCACCCAAACCAGACCACACTGCCTAAAGGTTGGCGATAAAGGTTCAGATACAAGGCGGAGGATTCTCGCTGCCACGTAGGCGTACTTAAAGTACGCCGGAGAGCAAGTGAGGATCCGACAACGCAGTAGCTGAGCCTTTAGCGGCGACCGCTAGTGAAGCAATTGGCAGCCTGGTACAGATAGGTCCAACTCATTGTACTGATTCAAGCAAGTGTACACCATGTAGGTTTGTTCGCCGTAGGTATAACCACGGTAAGCGGTTTTCTTACCATTTTTGTCGATTTCGCACGGATTGTTCATTGTGCACATTTCACCTGAATCACTGCCTGTGTTGTTAACACCAATCACAGTGCGAGTGTCTTTTTGAATGATTGGAGAACCAGAAGTTCCACCGATCACTTGGCAACCTGGGCGAGAGTAACGAATGGAGTCTTCCCAAGTAAATCCGGCTTCTTCCAAATGTGGAATGAAAGCTTCGATTTCACAAGAGTAGCCACGCTTCCAGTAACCAGAGATCACTTCGATGGGCGTTCTTTCAACCGGACGTTGCGAAGAAAGCGTCAAAGGATTCACCGCATATTTCGATTTAATTTCGGCATAGGTTTCAGCCAATTTATAAATCGTCATATCTGTTTTAGTCATTGTGGAATAAACGATGGTTGTGGCATTCAAGCGACCCACAGCTTCCATCCCTGCGTTGAACAATCTGAAAGCACGACGGCTTGGTTTACCGTAAACATACGTCCCTGGATTTGGAAAACCCGTTTCCAAACAGTGACCGTTGGTCAAAATCAAAGCCTTGTCTGTGTCGCGTGAATTTTCCAAGCGAATCAACGAGCCTGAGCAGTTGTCCAATCCAACAATCCCCTCGAAGTTGTATTGAGCCGTGAAGTTTTCAGGCAATGTAACCGTTTGATGTGAATTCGGAAGTGGCAATGCATGGGCTGTTGCCGCTACTGTCATGACAGCTAATAAAGAAATAATAAGTTTCATGTGGTTCCCCCCGGGTCAAAAGCCTATCCATTAGACTTTGAAGTCACAACGGAAACATCACATGCGCAGCGCAATAACCCACCGTTTCCACAAAAAAACCGGGATTAAACCCGGCTTTTCATAGCTCCTCGCGAGCATCGTCTATTTAACAACTTTTACTAGTTAACTGAAACCTGGGCTGGTTCAATAATAATAGCTTGAAAAGGACCTTCATCGTCCATCGGAGCTTCGATAGAAGCTTTCAAGTACGCCATGGGGAATGAGTTGCTTTTATAGCCACCACGAACAACCAACAAATAGCTCACATAAAATTGACAACAATCTGCTCCTGATTCAATCGTGAAAATATCTTCCAGCTCGATTTTATCAGCAACAAAGTAGTCCGGATTTTCTTTCTTAAGATTCGTAACGAATTTATTTAAGGGAGAGCCTGTTTTATTCATTTCTTGAGAAAACAGGTCTTTCAGAGCTTGCTCGTAACCGACTGAAGCGGGATAGGACTTTTCTGCGAAATTTGCAGCGTGAGCCGTAGCCGTGAAACCTAAAACCATTGCGATTGCCATCAAAACCTTTTTCATAAAATACTCCTTAAAGTTTGTTATGAAGGTCTTATAGAAAACAACCCGTCCTTCGTAAATTAGAACGTTTCGACGGTTACAATGCGAATTTTAGATGGATTAAAAAAGCCCCGTATACCTTTGCGATAACGGGGCTTCGAACTGAATTCTTTACAGGAAACTAGAAGCTTTTCTTAACAACGTCGACAACGTATTGAAGTTCTTCTGCCGTGATATAGGCGAAGCAAGGAAGATTCAAGACTGCTTGAGAAATATAGTGAGCGTTTCCGTTGTCAATCTTACCCGCCAAGTGACCTTGGGCGCCGGATTGCATGCTCATCGCACCTGGATAGATTGTGCCGTAACCCACGTTTGCTTTTTTCAAATTTTCAATCAAAGCAGGACGAAGTTTAGGATCGATCATCGCAACTGCACAGTAACCGTTTTCTGTTACGGTGGAAGCTGCACGAACGGGCTTCAACGGAAGACCTTTCAAAGACTCCTCATAGAATTTCACCGCGTTCATACGAGATTTAATACGCGCGTCGATATGTTTCAGGGACATATTCAAGAACAAAGACTCATAAGCACCGATACGAGAATTCCAACCGATCATACCGTGAGAGTAGTGATCTGTACGGCCGTGGTTGATCAATGTGCGGCAGTTTTTAGCGAACGTATCATTTGCTGTGAAGATCGCTCCCGCATCACCAGATGCACCCAAAACTTTTGCTGGGTAGAAGCTAGTTGTCGCGATTTCTGCCGTTCCCAAAACAGATTGACCAGAAATTTCCGTACCAAAACATTGAGCACCGTCTTCGATCAACGTCACACCATTGTCTTTAGCAAATTTTCTGATTTCCAAAGTTTCCGGAGTCACCCAACCGTAAAGGTGAACCATCACGGCAGCTTTAGGTTTGAATTGCTCAACTGCTTTTTTGAAAGTCGCCAAATCCCAGTGGCAGAAATCTTTGTTCACATCCACTGTCACCGGGTTCGCACCCACGTTCACCACCGCTTCGAAAGTGGCCCAGAAAGTCATGTCAGGAACTAAAACTTTATCGTTCTTTTCAACGCCGACGGCACGAAGTGCGATTTGAATCGCATCAGTTCCATTAGCACAACCGATCGCATGTTTTGATTTTGTGTAAGCTGCAAGATTCGCTTCCATCTCGCCAACAATTGGACCGCCCACGAATTGAGTTTTATCAAAAAGATTAGCAACTCCTGCCAAAAACTCATCGCGGAAACCAGGTTCAAAACGGTTCAAAGTAATAAACGGAACTTGTTGAATGCTCATAAGCTCTCTCTCATTCAAGGTTAAATTAACGTCTTATGCAGATTATTTTCCGATAAGATTTTAAATAGTGCAATCAAGGGCTGCGCGTTGCGCGTCTTCCGATCTGTAGCTTTCTCCACACGAGTGGTGCTTATAGACAACACAAATGACATTTTGAGAGCCAATTGCGAGAAGAGCTTCCTTCTCCTAGGTCCAGGACGTCCAGCCCCAAGATACATGCTGTCGAGCTTGATCCCCAGAGCGAGAATCAAGTAGAACGCCGGGGAAGCCGAGGAGAAGGTATGCAACGAAACTCACCCCTCTATGGACTGCTGCTTATTGCCCTTGGAATTGGCCTGCCAAGCTGTGCCAGTGCCCTGCACACAGGCAGCGTCGCCAAGGGGAAAGCTTCGTGGTATGGCGAAAGCCATCAAGGCAACCGCACCGCCAGCGGTGAAAAATTTGATTTAAATAAAATGACGGCAGCCCACCGCACCTTACCCATGGGATCCATGGTCAAGGTCACAAGTTTAAGCACTGGCAAATCCGTCACTGTGCGAATCAATGACCGCGGCCCTTTCAGCAAAGGGCGCATTTTGGATGTCTCGCAAGCCGCGGCTCAACAACTGGGTTTTATCAAAAAAGGCACCGACCATATCAAAATGGAAGTCGTCTCGATCCCGGGTCAATAACAGGCATCAGCTGCTATCACTTTAAAGACGTATCCACTCCTTTTAAGCACGCCACCTCCACCATCAATGGATCGATGAAGAGCTGAACATTGTGTGGATTGTGCCCGATATTCACGACTTCGATACAATGATCAATCAGATCATTAATCAATTGGCCATGAGCTGCCTTACATTGTGCGGGTGTGGGATTGGGATTTCCTGGAATGACTTCCTTACAAATACGCCAGTTGGTGTTGCGCATTTGAATAGCGCGATTTTTTATGGAAAGTTGCAACTCCCCACGCTGTTTTTCTAATTTGCACATTTGAATGGCATAGGGACGAATTTGATCATCCGGCCAATCCACCACTTCGCGAAGTTTCGGAATATAGACATCGTTAATAACTTTATTCGTACAATTCAACATCGGCGAAATTTCATCTCCGCCCGTTGCCAGTGCCGTTGAATAAGAAGCAAAAGTGATCATGAAAACAGAAATGGTTGTGAGCATTGCTTTTTCCATAGGGAACTCCTTTGCCTTTCATATTGTTCCTTCCCGCGGAAATAATAAGACCTGAAATGGCCCCGGTGAAGTCAGAAGTCCCCAGTCCGTGGTCTAGAAATTGACTACCTGACAGACACTGTCGAATAAACTAAACGCCGTGGAAGCCCTATTCGTTTTAAGCTGGTAACAATATTGCAAATGACATGTGTGGGTTAGCGGTATTCAGACGTTGCGGGGGAACACTGTATGAAAATGAGACTTCTTGGTTTAGGCATCGCGAGCACGGTACTTATCGTCACATTTCAAAACTGTGCACCTAATGCCCACTTCTCGAGTGCGGTCAACGCCAGCCTGAGCGGTGGTGGTGGAAACACCGAAGCCAAAGTGATTCCCGACATGCTTCTGGAAACCAAAATGAATGCCGCTATTGATTTCCAAGCGGATCAAACTCGCGCACCGATTGCCGATAAAATCACTTTCATCGCAGCCAATCAAGGCGCCGCTTTGAATGGTAAAATCGAAGTCACCGACAAAGCGACATATAAATTTAAATACACTCCGAACTATGGTTTTCGTGGCAACGACAATATCATCGTGTCCGTCACCGATAAAGACGGCGTCGTGATTCAATTCACCGTCAAAGTCAGTGTCGGCAACAGCTTCCAAACATTCCAACCGGCTTTGGCGATCCGCGGGATGGGTTGTATTCAATGTCACGCGCAAGTGGCTTCAAATATCATCACGGACTTCGGTTACGGTTCCAGCTATTTCATGGCCCAGGGCTCCCCTTCAAATATCACTTGGACAAGTGGTTCTGTTTACGGAGACCACGGCAACAGCTTCAATACGATCTCGATGCCTGCGGATAAAAACGTGATCGTACCAAAGGCAAATCTGCCAACGGCGATTGCAACTGCGGCTAAAGCAGACACATTGGCGGCCTATATCAAATCACAATTGGCAATCTCTCCTTATGCGACGACGAAGGGCGCACAGGTTATGGAAAAGAAAAGCGTTTATATCGGTGCACCGACAGACGCCAACATCACCACGGCCTTTCAAATGGCGGCCTCAGAACGCGTGAAGTATTTTAAAGATGCTGCGGACTCAGTTGCATTATCCGGACTTCAAGATCAAGGGACTTTCTTCCAAAACAATGGTGAATTGGCTTGCGAAGGTGACGTTGCGATCCGCGGTCCTTTACTTTTGGATAATGTCACAATCAAATCCCGCACCGGCTGTCGTCTGTATGTGGTGGGCTCGGTCTTCATGTATGGAGCTATCAACTATTCAAACAACGACACGACTCGAAACTTGCAAATCACCAGCAGCAAATCCATCAGCATGGGTTTGGGTACGGTGAAAAAGAACGGCAGCTTCTGTGATCCTTCTGATCGCTATGCGACCAACACGGCAAGCTACGGAACTTCTTCTTTGGTGAATCGCTATTCATCATTCTGGACAGTACCGGGCAACTTTGTCAGAGGTGCTTCCACTCCGAAAGCCTATGGTGATGCTGTTGTCGCTGAAGCGGCTTTGATTGAAGCGAAGAATGGGGCTCTGATGGACGCGGTCTGCCGCCCAGAAGGTCGTAACGTTTCATTCGAAAGAATTCTTTTGAATGCGCCGATCATTCACAGCCGATACGAAGGAAATGTTTCCGGCACGGTGATCGCAGAGATCTCGATCATGAGCTTAAATATGTTTAAGTTCTCCTATGATCAGGTCTTCAATTCCGTACCAGTCTTCCCGTTCCTGGATAAGTCAGTGTACTTGGATATCGTCGACTAGCACTGTCCAGAATCCTGACACTCAAGCATTCTTTTCCAAAGGAGGAGTTCCCATAGGCTCCTCCTTCAGGTCTTGATACAAAGACCTTTATGAAATCACTTCGTTACCTTTTCTCCCTTCTGATATTCTTTCCGACCCTGGCACTCGCCTACACTCTGCAAGGCACTGTGCTGAACGTTCATGATGGTGATACCTTGACCATTCAGTCCGGCAGCGATCGCTTCAAGGTGCGCTTCCTGGGCGTTGATACCCCTGAAGTCGATTACTTTGGTAACTCCCAAGGCGAACCCGCTGATGTGGCTCGGGACTTTGTCGCAGGCCTGGTTCCTGCGGGCAGCCGCATTACCGTCGTTTATGATGAAAACGGTCATGATAAACACAATCGCATCCTGGGTCGCGTTTACTACAACAATGTCGAAATCAATCTGGAAATCCTGAAAGAGGGATGGGGCTACATGTACTTTATCTATCCCTTCGATAAGGGCATGATCGCGGCTTACAGCAGTGCCTCCAAATCCGCAGTGGACAACCACAGAGGCTTGTTTTCTGACCGCTACTCGAATGTGCTGGCGCCTTATGATTTCCGCATGAAGTCCCGCAATCAGACCGGCACGAATTTCGTCGGAGATATTGAAACCAAAATGCTCTATTATCCAGAGGATCTTTACAAAATTCCGGTTTGGCGCAGAGCCTTTTTCTCGGATAAAAATATCGCCTTCGGCAACGGCTACAAGTTCTTCTAAATAAAAAAAGCCATCCCTGCGGATGGCTTTTTTTTATTTTCATATTCCGTTTTAAAATTACTCTTTAGGACCAATCGTTTCTTTCACTGTGATGGTCTTTTTTATCTTTGCATCTGAAGACAGGGACAGATCTTTCGCGGTCAGCACTTTCTTGCTTTTACCGGAGAACAATTCCATGGACTCCCATTTGCGCTCAGATCCGCCCAGAAGAGCGAAACTGACATTCCCCTGCTTATCCTGCTGGACCGGCAAAACCTGCTTGACCACGGCTTTAGAAGTGAAATCCAAAACCATCTTCACAGTTCCGACCACACGGCCGTCCTTTGCTTCATCCGAACAATCCACTCTCAGTTCCGACTTTTCAATTTCAACCTGTTTAAAGGACAGGCAATTCAAATCGCCAGCAGCCATCCAAATTTTAGAGCTTCGGACATATTCATGAACGCGGGGCTTTTTATCCTCACCCGATCTGGATATCACCACCACATATTCCGGCGTGGACAGAACCGCCAAGATATCTTCTGATACCAGGTCATTGGGAAAACCCAAGGCTTCCTTTTTACCCGTGCGAGAATCCACCTGCATGAAAACACGTTTATCAACGTCTGTGTCTTCCACCGCAACGATCACCTTACCGTCGTGAATATTTGATGCCGCTTGAACGACTGCGACCGCTTTCGCCTGAAGGCCTATCAATAGAACAAACATACTAGACAATAGCACTCTCATCTGTCGACTCCATGTGGTTGATCTTTATTTGAACTCTAAGTGTCGCAGACTCCTCTCACTTGATCAAGTTACCTTGGTTTTTACTATACCTAATGATCCTGTATGCCCCTTTAAATCTCAAAATTAGACAGCGGAATCTCCCTCTGCCCGAGTCTGCTCGTTAACATTCCGGCAAATATGTTTTCTATGCACTGGACTGAGCTTGCTCCGCGTTCGGTGGTACTAATTCTGTATCCAAAGGAGATCCATATGTTCAAACAATCTGTTCTAACAGTGGCGGGTATTTTATTTTTCGCGCACATAGCACACGCGGCTTGCGGCGACCTCTCTAAAAGAGAATTCAAAGGAGATGAAGCTGTCACCCTGGGATATATCTTAAAAAATTCCAGCATTGCCCAGAAGACACATGATGGTGACAACACAACGTGGACCATCGCGGAACTGCACTGCGTGCAAACGAACCGCGGCGTGATGCCCGACTTGATGCCGGCGTATAAATGCACTCCACCTGCCGGAGTGGGACCTATTACTGCAAAAGCTCTGTTTGATGCTCTTTCAGAAATGGGCGTGATGCCAGATGGAACCACAGGACATGTGCATGAACTGGCAAAACAGGTAAAATGCACCATCAATAAAAATGGTACTGGCGGAACCGACGTGAATCCAACTTGCTCAATGAAGGCAGCTTGGGGCGACGAATGCGGTTAGTTCTTTTTATTATGCGGGAGCTGGGGATCGGATGCGGTCCCCTCTTCGTTGATCATGGAAAATAGTGAGTTTTGAAAACACACCAGTGCATTCGCATCTTCACAGTCAAATTCAGCAATGAATTCCTTTTGGAAGGCACGCAATTTTGCGATGGCTTCTTCCATGCGCTCGGCCTTCATACGCAAGAATGTCGCTGAATACTGGCGGTTCGCCTTTGGAACCACCTCATAAGAGCGTTCCAGAATTTTCACCACTTCCTGATGCATGGCCTTTGGATTTGGTGCCTCAGGAGTTCGCGTCTCGAGTGCGGAGAGGTCTTCCGAGCTCATCCCCAGGATCGGTGACAACGCCGCCACCAATTGCTCGCGACTTTCGAATTTTTGCAGCTTTTGACCTTCGTTTAAAACAAAGCGTGCAATCGCATTGTTCTTTTCACCCTGAAGCTCATTCAAAACCATGATACGCAGATGATTGCTATCGATGGATTTTTCATATTTCACCAGGTTTGAGAAGTGAGTTTTCTCACTCTCATTGAACTCAAAGTATTCAGAGATGGATTCAGCAAGCTTATCACCGATATGGCGCTTGCGGTTTAAGATCATCGACAAGGCTGAGGGATGTGACAACCCCAACTGACGGGTCCACACCGTCAGACTCCATCCTACTTTATTTTGAAGCTTCCAGGCATTATAGTCCGCAAGGAACTGCCGGTAGTCTTTGTATTTAAGGATTTCAGCCTTTGTCATATGGGGCTTATATATACCTTAAAATTCGAGCACTTCGCCAATTTTGCTGGGCTTTCACAAACCTTGTGAAAGCTTTTCCTGAACCGTCTCTTGTTTGGTCACCTCTTTTGTGTCAAAACTATCGCTCACCCACACCTCTTAAGGGGGCTATCAATGAAGCTGTTGCTGTCTATATTGCTTATGGCGCCTTTCTTCGCGTCTGCTGCGACTGAAATCATTTATAATCGCTCTGCCAACCCTTACGTTCCCCAACAGGGTTATGTGACCCGTGATCAGGTCTGTATCGATGAGGACAGCAATACTGTGGAGGCGTCTTTGCCAGGACAAGCTCCTGTAAAGACTTCTTTAACGGTGACTCAAGAAGTGTGTGTGCAATGGAACCGCACCGATTCAGCTCATCCGGTTTGCTTGAAAAAGGCGTCTCGCGAAGTTCAATTGGGAAATAGCTATACTCAATATTCTTATGAGCCTTCTGACTATCGCAAAGAACGTCCAAACGTTCGCGAAAAACGAATTGAAGCCTGCATTAAATAGGTTCGCTTCTTTCTAAAACCTTAAAGGCACCCCTGATCCCGGTGCCTTTTTTATTTTCGCTTCTCTCTTCATATCTGGAATCGACTCACTTTTCTTAGTCAACAACAGCAACTGCCACTGACAAGATTGTATCGTAGCGGGAAACTATTTTAGTCGTCATCCCTCAGTTTTTTTCCACAAACGCACTGAATGTAGAAACAAACTGAAAAAAGAAAAAACATCTTTTTCATTTCTTGAAATTACTGTGAACAGTTTAGACAAAAACAAATTCTGTTTTTGTCATCCCATTTTACAGGACCTTTTTTTCGATATTCCCCCCGTTTTTATTTTTCGCGATCCCCACTATTCTGTTTCAGGACCGAATAACCGGAGGAAAAATGAAACTACTTACTTCGTTACTTGCACTGACCCTAACAACTAGCTTGATAGGCTGTGGCAGTAACTTCCAGCCTGCTGAACGTTCCTCTACCGATCAATCGTCATCACACAGCACTCCAACAGTTTCTGAGCCTAAAATGGCTTCTCAAACTATGTTGAGTGATCTGAGTGAACAACTGACGGCTCAATCTGCGGGTAAACTTTCCGCAACGCAAATCAGTGCTATTCTGGCCAGCGCCCAAATGGCGTTAGAATCTGCCAACCTGGGAAAAAGCAACAACCTTGCTGCCATCATCCCCGTGCTCATTCAAGGGGCTACAACAGGTGTTGGTACTTTGAATATCGCGGACCTGGTTAAAAAGTCGAACATCTTGGCTTTGATCGGCGACAGCACCTTGAACTCCCTTGTGAATCTGTCTCCAGATGAAGTTTCCACGAACCTTATCCAAACAGTGACTTCAGCATTGTTTGCGAATCTTAAATTGGCGGGAGTTTCTTCTGGCAGCCAGGCAACAGCAGCGAACACAATTATCCAAGCGCTTATTGGTAAACTGAGCGGTAAGGATTTTGATGTGAGCAGCCTTGCAACTGTTATCGAAAGCCTTGCTAAAGGATCTGTATTGGGTCTGGGGAAATTAGGCAACTCTTCCTCGGTATTGCAAACAATCTTAAGCAGCCTGGGTTCGGGTTCATTGCCTGGTTTGAATCAATTGATTTCTCAATTGGGTTCTTCCAACAATGCCTCCACAACTTTGCAAAACTTGATCGCCGCTTTCACTTCAGGTTCTAATTCTGGATTGAGCGCGATCGTGGGCAGCGGCTCTGGTTCATCCACTTTGGCGAAAACTCTTTTGACGGCTCTGATGGGCGGTATCAAAATTGCCGGCGCCACTTCACCGACAGCTTCGGTGGTGACAACAATCGTAGGCTCTTTGCTAAGTTCATTCTTGTCCAAAATCTAATGACGAAACCAAATTGATAATCGACACAGTCCCCGTATCTTCAGATGCGGGGACTTCTGCATTGTGACACTGGCTCTGCGGATACCGGCCTCTATCCTCTAATATAGCTCTATAGACGGAAGAGAGGTGCCTCATGAGTTCACTCACACGAACACTCTTCAAAAGAGTCGGCCTGGGAATCCTTGGTGGTATGGCTTACTCCTATGTGCGCGATCAACTTCGCTATCGCTCCATGAAAAACCTGGTCGTCTTGATATCCGGTGGATCCCGGGGGTTGGGCTTAGTCATGGCCAAGGAATATGCGCAACAAGGCGCCTCCCTCGCTTTACTGGCGCGGGATCAGGAAGAGCTTGCGCGCGCCAAAAAAATTGTGGAGCTGGCCGCTCCAACGGCCGAAGTCCTGGTGTTGGAATGCGACTGTACAAAGCCCAATCAAGTGGATGATGCCGTTGAGGAAGTCATCAGAACTTTTGGTCAGATTGACGTCGTTGTGAATAATGCGGGAATTATTTCGACCTCGCCCTTTGAAAACACCACAAAAAAGGATTTTGAAGACTCACTGGACACGCATTTCTGGGCGCCGTTTTATATTAATCGCGCCTGTCTTCCCCACCTCCAGCGTGGCGCACGGATTGTTAATATCTCATCCATCGGCGGTTTGGTTCCGGTTCCTCATCACGCAGCCTATTGCACTGGCAAATATGCTCTGCGTGGTTACTCACAAAGTCTGCGCGTGGCCTTGATGAAAAAAGGAATTTACGTCACGACTGTTTGCCCCGGACTGATGCGCACGGGATCGGCACGCAACGCCCGCGTTAAGGGACAATTCAAAAAAGAACATGCATGGTTTTCATTGATGGCATCGGCCCCGCTAATCAGCATCAACGCAGAAACCGCCGCCAAGCGCATCGTCTCGGCAACCAAAACGGGTCAGGCTGAAATCAATGTCACCTTAACCTCCAAACTGATGTCATTAATGAACGCTCATTTTCCGGGAATTTATGCGGATATTGGCTCGCTTGCGAACCTGCTATTGCCTCATCCCACCGAAGATGTGCGAACGTCGATGGAAGGAAAAGACGCTGAATCGTTTATCAGTCCCTCGATTTTAACCAAGTTGGGAGATCAGGCGGCAGAGCAGAATAACGAGATACCTCCACAAACTGATCAACTTCATTAACCAAGGAATTGCCCATGGCGAATTCCACCAGCGAAGAACGGTGTAAAATTTGTGGCACAGCTTTGTCCACCGAGGGCCAAGAGCAATTTGTCGTTTGCGAAAAATGTGGCACCCTCAATCGTGTGGCAAAAAACTCCTCACCAGAAGTCAGTTTGATTTTTGCACTCACAGCGTTGATTCTTTATATCCCGGCGAATGTCTTTCCGTTTATGACCTTGGAGATCTACGGCAATAAAAACACTTCCACAATTTGGGAAGGAATCGTCACGCTCGCTGATTCCGGCTCGTGGGGAATCGCGATCATTATCTTTATTGCCAGCATCGTCATTCCCTTGGTCAAACTTATTATTCTGTTTTATTTGGGGCTTACTGCAAAAAACTCTTCTCAAAGAAAATTCAAAACGCGTCTGTATAACGCTGTGGAGGCTATCGGCCGCTGGTCTATGCTGGACATTTTTTTGATGGCCGTTCTGGTCGCTATTATGAAAATGGGTCCGTGGGCCCATGCCGAACCAGAACTTGGTTCATGGATCTTCGCCCTGGTGGTGATCTTTACCATGATTTCATCGGCCTCTTTTGATCCTTCAACTATATGGAAAAATTCAAATGATGAAAAATCTTAAAGCGACCTGGTTTATTTGGCTGTTTCCCTTCTTTGCTGTGATTTTGGCGGGCTATCTTTTATTTGAATATATTCAACATCGTGGTCCCGAAATTACTATCAACTTCGAGGAAGGATCACGCATCCGTCCTGACAAAACGGAAATCCGCTTTCGCGGCGTGCGCATTGGCGTGGTTAAGAGTTTAAGAATTTCCGATGATCAAAAAAGTGTCGAGGTCCATGCCAGACTGGAAAAGTTCGCCAAAGACTTTGCCAACGAAGGCACCAAGTATTGGCTGGAAACTCCTCGCATCAGCTTTGAAGAAATCCGGGGACTGGATACTCTGGTAGAGGGTAGTTATATCTCGGCTGTTCCCGGCACCGGAGGGAAAACCAAACACTTCGTCGGTCGCACCGGAACCGATTTGAAAAACCCCCTTGAAGAAACAGCACTGTTTAAGCTTGAAACGCGCACTCTGGATTCTGTCAGCGACGGAGATACCATTTTTTATCGCGGTATGAATGTAGGCTCTGTGACCAAGGTAACGCTTTCGAAAACAGGTCAGACTATAAATGTTCAAATTCGCATCCCTTGGGAATACGCGCGTCTGGTGCGCACCAACACCGTCTTTTGGCGTAAGGCCGGGTTTCAAGCCAAGTTAGGCCTCTTTAACTCTTTCGTGAAAATGAATTCGGTCGATGCCTTGTTGCGTGGTGGAATTGAGTTCGCGACTCCCACCAATGCAGGCCCGAAAGCCAAAGCAGGAACGACTTTCGCGCTGGTTGGCGATCCTCCGAAAGAATTGGAAAAATGGAATCCTGTTTTGGACTAGCGTCGATCGACACTGGTCGATGTATCAGTCGAGTTTATGAACCATAACAGTAACGCCAACGTTTCCTGGCTCTTGAAGTAAAAAGTGATAATCATAACTGCAAGGCCTAATTGACTACCAAGGAGGGTGCTATGGCTGAATCACCAAGAGAACTTATGAACGATCTAAAATCCACTGGCAGACAAGCTGTTGATACAGGAAAAAGTCTGTATGGTGACGTTAAATCTGACGTGAAGTCTCAGATTAACGATGCAAAGTCCGAACTCAGAAAAGAGTGGGGCGAACGCTATGAGACAATTAAACACAGAGCACAGGATGCTTGGGAAACTTCAGAAGACTTCGTAAAAGATCATCCTATCGCAACTGTCCTTGGCGCCTGCGCCGTGGGCTTCGTGGCGGGTATGATCGCGCGTCGTCGTCACTAAAAAAATGGGCGGAGGCAATCCGCCCTTTTTTATTTTTCGTAAGGAGGATGGTATGGCACAACAATCCAACGATCATCATTTATCAGAGCAGAATTGGAACCAGGTCACTCAGGAAGTCCGCAAGAAATGGGCTCATCTGAATAAAGCTGATATCGATCGCATTGATCATGATTTCAATTCTTTGACTGATTTGGTTTCCCTTAAAACCGGACTCACCCACGAAGAAACAGAACAACGCCTTGATGACATCATCGCTCGCTGTGGCACGCAAACCACGATGGACACCGCTCCCTCAGCATCATCAAAAAAAGCCGGGACTCAAGATTCCGGAACTATTGAAGACGACTTTGACGAGAGCGCTCCTTAAGCGATCCCAATAAAACTCTTTGATAAAGATATTCTATTAAAGACTGGGGCATGAGTAATTTCATGCGCTCCAGTTCCTCTTTGTAAAGCTGCTTATTCGTACCCATTCCCATTATCAATGACTTGATCAAGGCCCCTTTGGTTTTACCTTTTAAATTCAATAACGCGCTCTGAAGACTTTCTTCAACCGGTGTAAAGTCACTTCCGAAAGGGAATACCTGAAACTGCCCACGAGCCTTTGCCAGATTTGCAAAGGCCTGAATATTTTCCGGAGTGTTGGCCCGCGCGCGATCAGGAATCTGCCAACGGGGATCGATTTTCCTATTCTTTCGCGCGGTCGCTAAGAGCTCATCCTGAAATTGTGCATCAGCGATCATAATAAGCCGCTTAATGCATTCGGAATCACTCTGCCCTTTTAAAAAAGCAATTCCGTACTCGGTAATGACGACATCGCGTAAATGCCGCGAGATTGTCAGCTGCGGAGGATTCCAAACGATATTGGATTCACGTTTTCCTGGAGTCTCGCGCGTGCTCTTCATCATCAAAACGGAATAGGAATCCGGCAATTCGTGTGACATCGCCACAAAGTTATACTGGCCACCCACACCACTTACGACATTTCCATTCAGCAAAGTTTCTGAAGCCGCCCCACCCAGCAAACTCATCTGCATGCAGGTATTAAAGAAACGTGCATTCTTTCGCTGCTTGCGCAAAGCAAGCTCGTGCGGATCATAGAGGTCATTTACTTTTGATACGCGAGTCATGGAAAGACCCTTGAAGTCTGTTTCAGATAGCTCCCGCAACCATTTGTAAAATGCTTTAGAACCTAAAAAGAAAGCCCCATGCAAATAACGAAGAGCATTTTCTTCATGATCCTGAATGGAGCGATTCAAAATTCCCGCCTTGCGCAGATGCATGAAACCATCCATGATCATCTCGCTGGTACCATAGAGTCCTTTGGAAAAAGGTTCGGTATAAAGGTCTGAAGAATTCGGACGAGCAAATTTTCGATCCAACTCCACCACCAACTCTTTATAAAGAGAATTGTTTTGATGACGAAGCAATGCTGAAGAAGTTAAGGCATCCGACAAGGATCCAATACCGATCTGTAAAGTCCCGTCGTCCTTCAGCAAGCGACTGGCATGCAGACCGATCATATGTTCAACCGGAGCAATCGCATTCTTGGGTGTCGCAAAAAGCTGATGATGGACTTCCGGGGATTCCACAATCCCTTCAAAGAACTCAGCACCAACCTCGGCGTCGCCTCCCAGAAATGGCAAATCAGGATGAACCACGCCCATGACCATGAAGGGCTTCCCTTGGGATTTATAAAGCTCCACCACATCCAATGTCAGATCAGGATTGCAACTTAAGCTGTAGCGACCGTCTTTGGATTTGGCAATCAACTGAATCACGCCATCCAGTTTCATGTCTAAAATATTTTGCGCCACATGGGTATAGTTCAAACTGATGTAATTGCTTTGCGCATGCAGATGACCCAGCGCCGTTCCCGCCTGAAAATAAAACTCGTGCAAAGAGATATTATCTGGGACCTGATTTTTATGCAGGTCTTTCACATAACTCAAGCGAGGATAGTCATCACCAAAGTGACGGGAATAAAACGGTCCGGTAAATCGCGCCTCTAAATCCGTCTTTGGCTGGGGAATATCCAACGACAATGCGGTAAAGACCGTCAGCTTCAAATCACTTTGTTTTTTCGCCCGCTCATACAAAGCATTCACCAGTTGGTTGGGTTTGCCTAATCCCAGTGGTATGGCAAAGCGCATTTCTTTGCCGGCCCGAGCGACGATATACTCTTCAGCTTGTTGAATAGTTGTGAACACCTTCATAAGACAATCATCTCGACCCCCTTTAGCGCAGTCAAGGCAGCCTGCTTATTGATCGATGACATAGGACGTTTACGTATTCACAAAAGGGGCAGAAAATAATGTCTTAAGGAGGAGACCATGGCACAGAAAGCTAATAAAAAGAATAAAACGATCTCGCAAAAGTCACCGGCAAAGCCCTCTAAAGAATCCAACAAACGCCAACAACGCAATTGGGATCAGGAAACATCAGCGGATATTCCCTATGATGAGTCCATTGAGTCTCCACGCAGTCGCCAAACTCCTTCCATGTACTAACTTTCCTGCGGGGTCCTGATGACATTATCCAAATACAATCAGAAGCGTGACTTCAAAATAACTAAAGAACCCAAAGGCACTAAAAAACCGACGCGCAAGAAGTCGCTTTCTTTCGTCGTGCAAGAGCACCACGCGAGTCACTTGCATTGGGACTTTCGCTTGGAGTGGGAAGGCGTTTTAAAAAGTTGGGCCGTGCCTAAAGGCCCCAGCATGGATCCCCATACCAAACGCCTGGCGGTTGAGGTCGAAGATCATCCTCTGTCCTATGGATCGTTTCATGGAACCATTCCGGAACACCAATACGGCGCAGGTGAAGTCTACATCTGGGATAAAGGAACCTGGGAGCCCCTCGAAGACGCAGCCAAGGGCTTTAAAAAAGGCCACCTGGTTTTTTCTTTAAAAGGAAAAAAACTCAAAGGCGTCTTTCATCTGGTGCGCACGCGTGGACAAGGTCGTAACAACCAATGGCTTTTAATGAAAAAAGATGATGCCTATGCCGAGGAAATTCCCGACATTAAGCCCGTCGCAAAATCAAAACCTTCTCACCACAGAACTGTCCCTGCCAGGACTGTTAAAAAAAAAGTCCCGGCAAAATCAGCAAAAATTCGCAAACTTCCCTTCGTAGCTCCGGAGCTCGCACTGCTGGTCGACAAGCCACCCACCGGGGACGAGTGGCTGCATGAGCTAAAATTCGACGGCTATCGCATTCAAGCGCATGTGAATGGCAACGAGGTGCAACTGTTTACCCGCTCTGGGCAGAATTGGACAGCCAAGTTTCCTTTGATTGAGACCGATTTGCAAAAGCTCGATCTGGAAGGCGCGGTCATTGACGGCGAGATCGTCATCTTGGATGAGGCTGGACGCAGTGACTTTCAACTTTTGCAGAACGCCCTCAAGAGTGGAAATTCCAAAGCGATGTATTTCTATGTATTCGACCTTCTTGCTATTCAAGGCAAAGACTTGCGCACACTTCCCCTGGAACAGAGACGTGATGAATTACAAAAGGTATTCAAGAAATCAGCATCACGTATTCGTTACAGCAACGAGTATCAAGGCACGGGTAAAAGCCTCTTGGCGCTTGCGAAAAAGCATGGATTAGAAGGAATTATTTCTAAAAAACGCGACAGCCCCTATCGCTCCGAACGAAACTCGAATTGGCTTAAAATAAAATGTAGTGAACAACAAGAATTTGTGATTGGCGGATATACCTTGGGCAAAGGCAGTCGCGACCATTTTGGCGCCTTGCTGCTGGGAGTTTACAAGAAAGACAAACTGCAATACGTCGGCAAAGTCGGAACAGGATTCACTCAGCAATCTTTGCGTGAGGTCTTTAAAACTTTAAAACCTCTGGAAACAGAGCAATCACCCTTCGACATCAAATCCCCCAAAGGTCGCGATATCCACTGGATTAAACCCAAATACAGCGCCGAGATCACTTTCTCGAACTGGACTCACGACGAAATATTGCGAGTTCCGGTTTTCAACGGATTGCGCGAAGACAAGCCGACCAAGCAAATTAAAAAGGAGACGCCCGTCATGCTTAAACCCAGCGAAGAATGGTCGATCTCAAGTCCTGACAAAATTCTTTTTGCCAAAGAGAAAATCACCAAGCGCGAGGTCGCAAATTTTTATTCCAAAGTGGCAAAGCACATCATTCCATTAATCACCGATCGCCCCCTATCGCTGGTCCGCTGTCCCAATGGGACCAGCCAGCAGTGCTTCTTTCAAAAGCATCAGACAAAGATTCCCGAAGCCATGATGCCGGTAAAAATGAAGGAACACGGCGGTTATGGAACCTATATGAGTATCCATGATGAGGCCGGACTTGCAGCCCTGGTGCAAATGAATGCCTTTGAAATTCACTGCTCTAACTCACGCCATCCAGAAACCGACGTTCCAGATCAATTCGTGATGGATTTCGATCCAGGCCCAGGAGTGGATTGGAAGACCGTCGTTGATTCCGCTTTCACTCTTAAAAAAGTCCTCGACGGATTAGGTCTGAAAAGTTTTGTCAAACTCAGCGGTGGCAAGGGTGTTCATGTGCATGTCCCGGTGGCTCCCCTTTACACTTTTGATCAAATCAATAGTTTTACCCATGCTTTGGCTTTACAAATGGAACAACAAGATCCTGATCTTTTTGTATCAAAGATGTCTAAAAAAATTCGCGAAGGTCGGATCTTTGTGGATTACCTGCGAAATTCTCAGGGTGCCACGGCTGTTGCCCCCTATTCATTGCGGGCACGTTCTATCAGTGCGGTCGCTATGCCCCTTACTTGGAATGAACTTAAAAAGATTCCCAGCGGCGATTATTATGATCTGAAGAAAGCTCTTTCGCATCTGCAAAGACGTCGCAGCGATCCGTGGCAAGGATATCTAAAGTTGCAACAGCGCATTTCACTGCTTGAGAAAGCCACCACTAAAAAATCCTCCACCAGGTCTCAAGCGCACTTATGAAGACGTGGAATCAGTACCGCCCTAAACCCGTGATAGGAGTGGACGAAGTGGGACGGGGCAGTCTGGCCGGCCCGGTCTTTGCCGCCGCCGTCGTGCTGAAACATGAGCGACTTCCCAAGTTTTTGAAAGATTCAAAATTGCTTTCCCGCAAACAGCGTATCGAGGTCTTTCGCGAAATCTGTGACGAGCATCGTGTTGCCATCGGCATCGCAACAGTCGAAGAAATCGCCATGCTCAATATCGTTTATGCATCACTGCTCGCCATGAAACGCGCCATCTCAGGATTGCACCTGAAAAAGGGCCATGTTCTGGTGGACGGGCGTATGCGCATCCCCACTCTCGATAAGGCCTTTCTACAAACCCCCGTGGTGAAAGGAGACCTGCTCTTTGCCCCGGTTTCGGCGGCATCAATCGTGGCCAAGGTCACTCGCGATGAACTGATGGCAGAACTTGCCAAGGAATATCCGATCTATGGCTGGGATCACAATGCTGGCTATGCCACGGCTTCGCACATTAAAGCTCTTAAAGAAAATGGCCCCTGTCGTCTGCATCGCAAATCATTTTCTCAAGTCAGTCTTCCATTTATTTTCTAACCAAGGAGTTCTTATGACCAATATGCATAGCAAAAGAAAACCACACCCTCCATTCAAAGAGCATCAGCAAAAATCCCCGGGCATTGAAAAGAAAATGGATGTACCGCCGAAATACCGCGCGCCCATGTATAAAGCCGCTGGAAAATTGATTGGCAAAAAAGCCCTGATCACCGGCGGTGATTCGGGAATTGGTCGCGCCGTGGCCCTTTTGTACGCTCGTGAGGGAGCATCAGTTGTCATCACCTATCTCCCAAAAGAGCGAGTCGATGCCGAGGAGACACAACGGGAGATCGAAGAACTCGGTGGCACCTGTCTGCTGCTTTCCGGAGATCTGACAAAAGAAGCCTTTTGCAAAAAAGCGGTCAGTGAAACCGTCAAAAAATTGGGTGGTATCGATATCCTGGTCAGCAACGCCGCCCACCAAATGCGTAAGGATGATATCTCAGAAATTACGACAGAAGAATTCGATCGCACCTTCAAAACAAACATCTATGCCTATTTCCATTTAGCTAAAGCAGCGGTGCCACACATGAAGCCGGGTTCTTGTATCATCGCGACTTCTTCGGAAACTTCAACCCGAGCCCCTGCACAGCTTTTGGATTACTCCTCAACCAAGGGAGCCATCAACACCTTCACGAAATCCCTGGCGCAGATGCTGATCAAAAAAGGAATTCGCGTCAATGCCGTGGCCCCGGGCCCCGTGTGGACACCGCTGAATCCTTCCGATGAAGGCACTAAGAAAAGCAAGATTCAACAATTTGGTAAAGACCAACCCATCGGTCGCCCAGGACAGCCGGAAGAAATCGCACCGGCATATGTGTTCTTGGCTTCGGAAGCGGATTCCAGCTATATCAGTGGTGCGATCCTTCCCGAAATGGGCGCAGAGCCGATATAACTAAGCGGTCTTGCGAGCGCGAGGTTTGGAAGGAGCTTTCTTTTTGGCGGTCTTACGGGCCGCCAAACTTTTCTGCAACAGAGGCATCAAGTCGACAACGTTGTCAGTTGTTTCCACTTCCTCTTCTTGAGGTGGCGCAATTCTATGACCCTTGCCACCTTTCACTTTGCGATCGATCACTTTCATGACCTCCTGATAGTAGGTGTCTTTATATTGTTCAGGCTTCCACTTGCTGGTCATGCCATCGATCAAATCTTCTGCCATCTTCAGTTCACGAGGATTGTAGTTCGCGGACTTGGTAACGTCTTTCATATAGTGCACTTGCTTTTCTGTTTTCACCTCATGCCCAAAACGCAAAAGCTCCAACATCAAATAGTCCCCTTTGGGCATAATCATCGCCAGATGCTGCTTGATACGAATCACTATTTTACAGACAGCGACTCGCCCCGATTTCGCCAAGGCATCTCGCAATAAATAATAACCTTTTTCTGCCCCCTTTTGTGGAACCAGATAGTAAGGACGCTCAAAGTACATCGGATCAATTTCTTCCAGGGACACAATGTCTTCAATATCAATCGTCTGGGAAGCTTTCACATTGGATTTTCTGATTTCGTCTTCGGTCACCAGAACATAGCGTCCGGAGGTGTATTCATATCCCTTCACGATATTTTCGTACGGGACCTCTTTGCCGGTTTTCGCATTTATTTTTTTATATTTAATCCGCGACAGATCTTTTTTATCCAGCATTGAAAACGAAATTTCTTTTTCGGATTGAGCACCCTGCAAGGTCACAGGGATATTCAACAATCCAAAACTAATGGAGCCTTTCCAAATGCTGGCCATAAAAACCTCCTGCGTCCCCTTCAGCTAAAACCATTGATGAGTCTTTTTGAAGACCAGACTCGGATCTGTTGCCAAATTGCTAGGAGGACAGGGGATCATCGACCAGAATTCCACCCTTCATAGTGTAGTTACACATTTCCGCAAATCACTCGCATCTAGATATGTATAATAGAAGATGAAACGATATCTCAGGACAAGCGCAGCCTAAGAGGAATCTTGAAAAGGAGAAATCTGAATCTGGCAAAACCCTGCTAAACATAGATATCGTAAGAAGTAGGGTCAGCAAAGTCTGACCCTCTTCCATTTCGGACATTCAATCCTGACTTTAAGAATCCAACCCAAGAAAAACCCCTCAAACACCCGTAAAATCGATCTGACAGCCGAAATCCGTTGGCAAGGCCGTTGCTTTATGTCCGGACAGATTCACTTTTTAACTAAGGATAAATAAAATGAACAAGCTTTCCCTTCTAATTATGTCTTCCCTTATCGGTCTTTCAGCCTGCGCTCCATCTAAAAAATCTGCCGCAAATAACAAGGTCGATGCCGAGAATCTTTGTGCCTCCGGAATCGTCGGCGGAAAATCAGTCAAGAACGAAGACCCCCTCGCCAAAAAAGTTGTTCTGTTATTGATGATGGACAAGGAAAAACAAATTTCAACTTGCACTGGAACTCCGATCGCTGACGACGTGATCTTGACGGCAGCCCACTGCGTGGAAAATGCAGTTCTGGTCAGCGCTGTTTTCAAAACAGCTTTGTGCGAAGGAAATGAATTGAACACCGAAGACACGATCCTTGCCGCAAATTGGCAAAGACACAAAGACTATAAAGGTGTCCGTGAAAGCAAAGATGGTGTCCTGAGCGACGTTGCCATCATTAAACTGCCAAAATCAATCCCCGCTGATTATCAAGTCAGCAAAGTCTATGACGGGACTTCCGAAATCACTTCAAAAACTGTGACATTGGTTGGCTACGGTCGCACCACAGAACAAGACGAAGGACTCCCGCAACTGCGTAAGACCTATAAAAAGTTAAACGATGAAATCGGTCGCGCTGAAGCACCTAGCGACTTGATGGTCATTGACCAAAAAACATCCGGTGTTTGCAATGGTGACTCGGGTGGCCCGGTGTTCGTGGAAGTTGGTTCCGAATTACAAGTGGCTGGCGTAAATTCATTCGTCGTAAATCCCGAAAATCCTGACAAACGTTGCCATTATGCAGGGGCTGCGGTTTACATGCCACTGTACCGTCCTTGGTTGAGTGAAGTAACGGGTCTAAACTTTAACTAACGACTTTTTGAACTGCGGACTTCCATTCTTTCTTAAGAACTTTCAGGGAGTCCGCTGTGCTCTGTCCCGCATAGACTTTCTGGTCGTAATAAGTGCTCATCTTACCAAGGACCTCTTGCAGCTGAGGAAAACGATCTCCCACTCGTCGAAAATAATGCAGGGGTGGTTCACTGGAGGGGCGAATCAAATGATGATGACTTCCCCATTCCTGGACAAAGTTTAAAAGTTCCTGCTCTTCTGAAAGCACTACTCGGGTTTTAAACAAGTTCTGCACCAAGAAAAAGAAAATCACCAAAGCAAAACTGATTCCCACAAAACTTAAAAGTTTATACTGTCCCAAAAGGGCAAAGAATGAATCCTGAGAGCTGCGATCAAACTCCATCAAGAAATAACTCCAACGATAGTTCAGATCCTCCAACAGAAAAGTGGCACGATCCCATAACAACGATGTGTTCTTCTCGGGAGGACGCCAATCAACCTGGCGTGCGAAAACTTCCTGATCCGACTCTGACAAAGCGAAAAAGTCTTCGCCGCCAATTTCGAAGCGCAACGGAGCAATCCACGAGGTCGGATCCACCCGCTGCCAGGAATTTCCGATAAATACTTCTGTCCATGCGTGGGCATCCCTTTGTGAAATTCGCCAGAAATCGCCAATGGGATTAAATCTTCCGCCTTGATAACCGACAACGACTCGAGCTGGAATTCCCAGACCGCGGGCTAAAGTGGCATAAGCTCCGGCAAAATGTTCACAGAACCCCTTACGACGTCCAAATAGAAACTCCTCCAGATCATTGCCGCCATAGGTGCCGGGGTTCAAAGTATAGACGAATTTATTTTCGACAAAGAACTTTCTTAAAAGCTCCATTTTTGCTTCCGGCGTGTGTGCGACCTTATTCGTCGCGGTCACCCATTCCAACACCCGTCCCTTGAACTCGGGGGTTTTTAGTTCAATCTCGGTTGGCGCCGTGGTGTTACGGAAATGCGGCGACCACCATCCTTGATAAACGGTGGTGGCGACAATCGGCCGACTGGAACGATAAACCGAATGATTTAAAGCAGACACTCGCCCCGTCTCAACACTTAACACCTGCGTGCCTTCCAGTGCGAACAAATAATTTTGCGAAGTCGGTTCAATCGCCACCTCATAAGGCAGCGAACCGCGACCGCGAATATTTTCATTCGCATTTGCCATCGTCGGAATCGCCCGCCAGACCAGGCCGCGGGACGCAGACAAAACAGATCCACGCCAATACAAATCCCGCGATTGCTTTAAAGGCAATCGATCTATTTTCGCGCGAAATGCCAACTGAGAGCTTCCGGCAATTTCAGCCACCCGTCCCGGATTCATGTCTTCGGTAAAACCAATTTGCCCGTAACTGGTTCCGCGCGACATCGCCCAGGGAATCACCACACGAGGAAAAGCGAAAAACAAAATCACGGCCATAGGAACAGACATCAAAAAAATCTTACTCAAAGTTCTGCCCTTGGCAGGAGTTTGTGCCGGAATAAGTGAATACCAAATCCCCCAAAAGGCGAATGCCGATGGCAAAACCCAATAAATATCGATGCTGAATAACGCTTTGACGGAGATCAGGACAAACCCCAAGAGTGCTACGAATTTGTGATCCCGCTCATTGGAATAATCCATCACGCGCAAACCGGACAGACCCAATAACAGCGTATAGGAAGGCTCCTGCCCCACAATCGTGCGATATTGAAATAGCACCTGCCCTAAAAGCAAAATACTTAAAAAACCGGTAAAGCGTCGGGACAATCCCTGCCAGTGATATTTTTCCGTCCCCCACTTCCATACCAGCATCCCCATCCCAAGAAATGCAACCCAGGGAGAAACCTCGATGGCCACCATCAACATGGCGACAACAATCGAAAGGCTGAAATAAGTCTGCGTGAAAAATTCTTTTCTCACGAAAGCTCCGAAACTTTGGCCAATGCCAGAATCTCCAGGCAACGGCGCCAATGCTCACGCCCCTTTGCTGCCGGAGTTTGTGTGGCCCCCAAGCGCATCGAGTACACATAATTCTGCGATTCAGCCAAATCAATCCACATCGCCAATTGAGACAAACGCAGCTCTGAATCTCTTAAGAACTCAGTCTGCTCCCAGGAAAAATTAAGCGCAGGCTTTTCAGGCTCTTCATATTTTTTTAAAAGGACTTCGTTACGACGGGCGCTGGCTTTCCAATCGATACGACGAACTGGATCCCCGGATTGATAAACCTTGTGATTTAAAAATAGCCCCATGGATTCCGCAACGGAATCAGCCCCTGAGCCCAGGGGAAATTCTGATTCGCCTCGACGAGCTGGATAAACCAGAACAGAGCCAGGTTCTTTGACCACCTTCCAAGCTTGCAAAAGCCCAAATGGATAAGCTCCTTGAATACGCAATCCCGGCAACGGATGCAGTCCTCGCTGCGGCGGCGTCCACGCCACGAGGGCGACATTTTCTTCAGCCGGAGTGACAGTATACTTAGGCGCATCTTTGGTTTTGCGATCCATCACCACTTCGACTTCATAACTGGGTGAGGCCGCAAGACTTGCAAGCTGCACTCGCACCTTGCCTGGTTCTGCGGCGAAAAGCTCACCTGACAACAAACGTTCAAATTGCACCGCCTGAATGTTGCGATTGGTAGTCACCATGCCGGTAAAGGCAACAGACGTCAGAAAGAAAAAGAATATATAAATAAGATTGTTGGCATAACCAACGGCCATGAAAAATAAAACCAGATTCATCAGGCCAAAGGCCATCCCAAATCCGGTCGGCAAAATATAGGTCCGTGCCTTCTTAGACTGGGACTGGCGTCGTTTTTTTAAGAAGCGCAGCCCATTCCCGACCACGTTTGATACCATGATTGCCCCCCAGGCGATGACCTAACACGGGAATTAAAACATGTTGCACATCTTCGGGACGAACATAGTCCCGATCATCCAAGAAGGCCCAAGCCTTGGCCGCGCGAGCCAGGGAAATTCCACAACGCGTGGACAGAGGGGCTCCCTCAAATCCTTCACGACGTGAACCTTCCAAAACGTTGGCGATATAAGTAGCAACATTTTCAGACAATTTTACTTTTTCAATATTCTTGACGGCTGATTCAAATTCGCCGTCTGCAAACAGGGAATTCATGCGCTTCACAACTGCACGCGGATCTTCACCTTGCAGAATACGCACCTCGGTTCCCTTGGAAGCATAGTTCAACTCCAAGCTCATCAGGAAACGGTCCAACTGACTCTCGGGCAACGGAAATGTTCCCGTCTGCTGATGGGGATTTTGGGTGGCGATAACATAAAACGGACGAGGCAATTCCCAGGTCATGCCATCGACTGAAACTTCGCCCTCTTCCATCGCCTGCAATAAGGCACTTTGCGTGCGGGGACTGGCGCGATTTAATTCGTCAGCCATCACCAATTGCGCAAAGATAGGTCCTTGGTGAAAAGAAAATTTATGTTCTTGAGGATTAAAAATCTGGCTGCCCAAAACATCGGCTGGCAAAAGATCAATGGTGAACTGAATACGTTGTGTTTTTAATCCTGTGAGTTTTCCCAAAGTCTGCACCAATGTTGTCTTACCAACACCGGGCATGTCTTCGATTAAGAGGTGACCACCTGCCAACAAGCAGGTGATCGCCAAGCGAACTTCAGTATCTTTATCCAAAACAACTTTAGATGCTTCCGCGATCAACTCATGAAATCTTTTGCTCATGAATCAAGGGTACATCAAAGATTTCTTTGTTAAAACACCTGAATGATAGAATCGCCGGATTCTTTTGAGAGAATTTTATTCTCTTCGGGATGCTTTCTAAACCACCCGGCAACATAGGGGCAAGAGTCGATAATCTGGACCTTGTCTTCTTTGGCAACACGAATGGCTTCGCGCACAAGTTGATCAGCGATTTTCTGATGACGTGACTCCGTAGGAACGTAGGTCGCATAGAGGTCATAGGCATTATTTGGACCTCGACGATAGAGTATATGTGCATCCCCACCTTGGACATTGGTTACAAAGCGTTGCCCGCCTTTATCATGACGAATGTTCATTTCAGTTGCTCCTTCAGAGTTCATATTGCTGAACCCAGACTTTGCTTAGCAAATTTCTTTTGGAGTCCTTGTCAAATATCCCGAAGCTGGATTGCTTCTCGCATCTGGAGTTTGTTACTCTTAACATATGTCAAACGCAGTGGTTTGCCTCCCGGGCTTTCTTTGTGATGAACGATTGTGGACGTACCAAAAGGAAGTTTTGGCCGGAGTTAATTGCTCCTATGCTGATCTCCGTATGGCTTCAAATCTCAATCAAATGTTGGAGATCATCGACAACAGCTTTCCGGCACCGCTGACGCTGGTGGGATTTTCAATGGGTGCTTATGTCGCTCAGGTATTTGCCACGCAGTTTCCGCACAGAGTGGCCCAAATGATTCTGATCGGCACCACGGGATCCCCACTCACTGATGTCGAAATCAAAATTCGTATTCAAACCCGCAACATGCTAAAAAAAGTGGCCTTCGGTGGAATCGCCAGTTCTCAACTGAAACATTACTTACACCCCGATGCCCTGGACAATGACGAGATCAGAAACCTCATCTTACAAATGGCTGCCAGCAACAACACTGAAATGTACTTGAATCAGATGAATGCAACCTTGGACAGACGCGATCTCAAAATGAACTTAAACTCTTTAAAGATTCCCATCACCCTGGTCGGTGGAGTCGATGATCAAATTGCTCCGAAAGAAAAGATGGAAGCCTTCAATCGCGCCATCCCTCATTCGCGTTTGCACATGATTGAGGGCGCCGGTCACTTTATTCCCCTGGAAAAACCAAAGGAACTGAACGCGATTCTAAAAACCGCGTTCCAAACGAACTAAATTTTATAAACTCGCGCCTCGAACGGACGAAGATGCAATGAGTTCGCGGCAGCTTTATCAGCCACTTCCATATTGGCCATTAAAAGACCCTCGGGACGAACCTGCACAGAACCCAAATCCACCGTCACCGCCTTCTTGGTTAAGTTCGCGATCACGGCATACTTTTCAGAACCATAAGTACGAGTGTAAGCAAAAACTTCCTGATGATCAGGAGCGATCAAATCAAAACTACCATAGATAAAGCCCGGATGCTGCTTACGCAAACGAATCATGCGACGGTAATAATTGAAAATCGATTCTGGATCTTCCAACTGCGCAGCCACATTGATTTGCTTATAGTTCGGATTCACCTTCAACCAAGGGGTGCCCGATCCAAAGCCCGCATTCACTGATGAATCCCATTGCATCGGCGTACGAGCATTGTCACGAGACGTGTGATTCAACTCCGCCGTGATTTGTGCATCCGTAAAGCCTTCTTTGCGCTTGTTCGCGAAATAATTTTTCGCAGAAACATCGTTGAAATCTTGAGGCCCATCGAATTTGGAATTCGTCATGCCGATTTCCTGGCCTTGATAGATGTAAGGAGTCCCCTGCATCAAGAAATACATCGTGGCAATGGCCGTACTGCTTTCGCGCCAGAATTGAGTCGTGTCGCCCCATTTGGAATTGATACGTGGGACGTCGTGATTTTCGACGAACAACGCATTCCACCCTTTACCATCCAGACCTTTTTGCCAACGAGTGAAAACATTCTTAAGTGCCTTCATATTGAACCGTTGATCCGGGTTCGTATCCCACAATCCTACGTGTTCAAACTGAATCACCATGTTGAAGCGTTTCTTATCCTCGCCCACCCATTCATCAGCATGTTCTGCATTCACACCGTTCGCTTCACACACCGTCATGATGTCATAGTGAACAAAAGTGTTCTTACAAAGATCTTCCACGTAATTCAAAATTCCTGGAACGTTCATGTGCTTGTCATAGGACGGCACCCATTCCAAGTTTTTAGGATTTGGCATATCCGCCAACCCCGGCTCTTTACGCGCATGAGAGAATGCATCGATACGGAAACCATCGATACCACGATCAAGCCACCAGCGGATCATTTGATAGACAGACTTTCTCATGTCCAGATTTTCCCAGTTCAAATCTGGCTGTTTCGCAGAGAAAAGATGCATGAAGTATTGACCCGTTTTTTCGTCAAACTTCCAAGCGGAACCACCAAAGATACTCTCCCAGTTGTTCGGCTCTTTGCCATTTTTTGGATCTCGCCAGATGTACCAGTCGCGTTTTGCACTGTCTTTGGAGGAAGCCGATTCAATGAACCACGGATGCTCATCGCTGGTATGATTGATCACCAGATCGATCACCAAACGGATGCCACGAGCCTTACACTCATTCATCAATTGATCGAAGTCTGCCATCGTCCCGAACTCTTCGTGGATCGCTTGGTAATCACTGATATCATACCCGTTGTCATCCATCGGAGATTTGTACATTGGACAAATCCAGATCACATCGATCCCCAGATGTTTCAAATAGTCCAGTTTGGAGATTAACCCCTGCAAATCGCCTATTCCATCGCCATTGGAATCTTTAAAAGAGCGTGGGTAAACTTGATAAACGACGGATTCTTTCCACCAGATTTTCTTAGGCTGCACAGCAGGAGTCATCAACCGGTCCTTGTTCTATGAGAGTTACAAGGACTAGTTATAATTTTATTTTGCGACGATGTCCAAACGAATGCAGTGAATTAGTCTGCGTCTTCAGGACAGAAGTTATAAAGAAGGCTTCCCCCCTGCACTCGGGGCTTCAACTTATAATAGTCTTCTTGAGTCAACTGAGTGCAGCCTTCGCTTAAGTCAATGAACCCATACTCACGCAGGATTTTGGCACGTTCCGCCGCTGATTTGTTGGGATGAAACACCACCGCTCGCTGGCGAGAGTTGCTGTTGCGTGACTCCAAACTGTCCATATAAAGAGCTGAGCCAAAAGAGGAGTTGCGGTTTTCATTCTGCACTAACATGAAGCCTGGTGGAGTCGCTTTGGACCCCTCGGCATTTGAGCACTTATAAACGTGAGGACCTTCGCCGCTGCCAATTCCATGGGCAACTTTATAACGTTCCACCTTACCCAAATTAACATAGATCACAAACATGCGATCGCGTGTGCTTTCTTCCGTAAAGTCATTGATGATAACAACACTGCGGTTGTTGATTTGCTTTTCTAAACTGGAACGGTTCATCTTTAAAAATTGAACGGTTCTTTCGATGGCTTCTTTCGGAATGGCACGCTCACGAGTGGCCACCTCCTCGACACGGGAAACATAGGCTTTCCAACGATCCTCTTTTTTAGAAAAGAAGTCCGCGAAAACTGACGCCGATGCCCCACAACTCCAAACCAGAAGCAGAATAGAAATCACTTTTTTTGACATCCGAATTTCTTACTGAGCCCGAGTAAATAATACAAGCGAACTCGGTTGCTGCGGCGCGCTTTTAATATTGCGGACTAATTCCTTGAAC
>JBCNNR010000025.1:0-68684 GCA_039594295.1 Bdellovibrio sp. | reverse complement strand
GAAATTGTTCTAAGTGGGGAGCCACACCACGCGTTTGCTCATCACGCAAGCGCGGATGAAACCCCTGAGCCACCAAAAAGGATTTTACGACCTGGGCCTGAGGGAAATCTGTGACTTCTGTCAAAAACACGTAAGAACTCATGTCCTTATGGTAGCGATAAAATCTGTGCGCTGTCGATATTTATATGTCAGTGAGTGAAGAACATAAAACTCCACACGGAGTATAGAGAAGCCACAATCAGTATGGAGCCCGCAATGCGCTGTTGGCGCAGTGGGATCTGACTTAAACCTTTTTGAATCATGGCGGGAAGAACACTGAGTGCGGGCAGTCCACCAACCCAGAATAAAAACATCAAGGCACCGCCCATGAGGGGACTTTGCATGGCGATGGCCGCGGTCACATAAGTATAAAGCCAACCACAGGGAAGCAGTCCCGTCAGGAATCCCACGACCAAGCCGGATTGATTCAAATGAAATTTCCTTAGCTGGCGAAAGACACTCATTAAGCCATGGGGATCTATTTTGGGAATTAATTTTTGGGTGAGTGATGGTGCGATCAAGCGCAAACCCATGCTAAATAAAACCACCGCGAATAATACGGCGGAGACGGTTCTTAGCCACGCATATTGGGAGTCCAACAGGAACTGTCCCAAACTTCCGGCAAGCACTCCCAGGCTGACGTAAGCGATCAGACGTCCGATATGATAGGAGAGCAGCGATTTTCTTTCCCCCATCAGGCAGGAAATGGGCCCGCACATGGCAGCACAGTGCCAGCTTCCGAAAAAGCTTGTGCTGAGGATACCAATGGCAAGCAACATTCCTGAGTTCATAATCCTTGAGGTCCTACGATAATAAGTTCTTTATCACTGCGGTTCACTTCGTCCCCATGGCGGCTTTCGATAGTCACCCGCGAAAGAATTTTTCCATGACGGCCTTTAAAGCTGCTTTCTGGCAAGCGCACAAAGAAATACCATTCGTGAGTTCCCTGAGGCTGAAGGATTTTTGGGTTTTCACCGATGGTCAGCTTCGCTCCGGCTTTGATCAATTCTGGATCAATGGAAAGAGTGTAAGAGGTTTCTTGGCGCTCTTGATTCTGGATGTGGATCTTAAATTGATTTTGAATAATATCTTTTGCATCGCCATCTTGCACATAAGAATAGGGTAAGCCCTGACCGCGTAGCAGTGTCCAGTGAAAAGGCGAGCGTGTGGCAATCGCATAGGAAAGTCCCGAAACTAAAATCAGCAGGGCCCCCATGTAAACCAAAGGACGGGGGCGAGTCAGTTTGATTTTACTAAAATCCAAAGTGTCATAACGGATCAGACCTTTTGGTTTTTTAACTTTCTCCATGATTTCATCGCACGCATCGACGCAGGCAGTGCAGGCAATACATTCCATTTGCAGACCGTTACGAATATCGATTCCAGTGGGGCAGGCATTCACGCAGCGATTGCAGGCGATGCAATCACCCTGCGCTTCATCGGTTTTGTTTTGACCACGGCGAGGTTCGCCCCGCTTGACGTCGTAAATAACCGCCAGGGATTTGTTGTCGATCAAGAGGGATTGAAAGCGACCGTAAGGGCACATGATCACACAGAATTGCTCGCGGAACCAACCAAAATCAAAAAGCACGGCCGCCGTGACCAGGGAAACTAAAATAAAATAGGTCCAGTTCTCGCCAGGAGGTTGTTCCATCATATGCAAAAGATCTTTGGCACCGACGAAGTAAGCGATAAAACTGTGAGCAATCAGTGAGGACACCAAGGCGAAGAGAATCCATTTCGCACCGGATTTTTTTATCTTATTAAACGTCAAAGATTCTTCGCGCAATTTGCGACGTTCAATATAACCCCCTTCCGTCCATTGCTCGATACGACGGAAAACAGATTCAATAAAGACTGTTTGCGGACAGGCCCAGCCACACCATACACGCCCCCAGACCGCGGTAACAAAGGCCAAGCCAATGACCAGGGTGCCGATAATAAAGAATAAAAGAGGAGCATCGTGGGCGTGGAAGAGTATGCCGAAAAAAGAAAATTCACGATCAGGAATATTGATTAGAATCGTTTGCACGCCGCGGATCGAAGTCCACGGCAGTGCCAGAAAGATCACCAACAAAACGGCATGCACCCAGGTGCGATGCCGTTTATAGAACCCCTTTACTTCAGCAGGAATAATGGTGATGTGATCACCGTGCTCATCAACAGAGGTTAAGAGGTTCGGATCTAGGCTCATTTCACTTCTTCTCCTTGAGGAGGTTTGGCTCCTGCAGGTTTAGAGTCTAACTTGGACATTATATACTTCGCGACAGAATAAAGCTCCTCGCGTTTTAGCACCGGACCCCAGGGCGGCATGCCTTTATCGGCCGCGCCTTCACGAATCACTTTGACGATATCCATGCGTGTTCCTTTGCCGTGAATCCAGAAGTGATCGGTTAAGTTGGGACCAATCAAACCTTGGAGTTCCTGACCATGGCAGGCAGCGCATTTGCCTGTGAAAACCGCCGCACCTGCATTCACATCGAGCTTGTCGAAGGCCTCTTTCAGAGAATCTTCGGTTTCAACCGGAGCTGATGCTTGTTGCGATGCTTTTTCCTTTTCCAAAGCGGTCATGTGCACGGCCAACTCATCTTTCAAAGTGATGCCACCGCCGAATTCATAGTGAAGGAAGTAAAGAAACGCAAAGATGATCGTTAAAAAGAACGTCCACAGCCACCACGTTGGCAGCGGATTGTCGTGCTCGATAATACCATCGTACTCATGGAAGAGCTGCTTGTAGCCTTCTGGATTTGGATTGTTATTGTCTTGCATCTGTGAACTCCTCATCTCTCAAAGGCATGTTCTGCATTTCATTGTAAAAGAATCTGCTGTTTTTTCGAAACACCCAAACCAATACGCACACAAAGAACACGAAAAATATCATCAGACCAATGGATGTTAAGTGTAGATCTGTGAAATACTTCAATCCTTCTTGTTTCATGGCGCTTTTCCTTTCTGACCCAGAGCTTGAAGGTAAGCGATCAAGGCGACGATCTCTTTTTTCTCCATGCCTTTGGGACCACCGTTGGCTTCGATATCAGCGGCGATTTCTTTAGCTTGTTTTTGCGCGATACCGTCGGCGTTCGCGACTGTGTTGTCGTCGTAAGGGACACCTAATTTTCTAAGCACGGAAATTTCTTTGCGAAGTTGCATGAAATCCGTGTCTTTTTCAGCCAGCCATGGATAGTTCGGCATGATACTCGCTGGTGTCACCCCACGCGGGTCCATCATGTGGCTGAAGTGCCATAAGTTTGGATATTTTTTACCAACACGCGCCAAGTCTGGTCCTGTGCGTTTCGAGCCCCATTGGAAAGGGTGATCCCACATGGACTCTTCGATGGTGGAAGCATTTCCATAACGGATCACTTCAGACACAATCGGACGAATTTGTTGCGAGTGGCAAACATAACAACCTTCTTTTTGATAGATACTGCGACCGGCGATTTCAAGAGTTGTGTAAGGCTCTGTGACATTCGAAGGTGTGATATATTTATGCAAAGAAAGTGTTGGGTAAATCTCGATAAAAGATCCCACGGCGATGGCCAGGAATGCCAAGACCGAGAATACAAATCCCATACCTTCTAATTTACGGTGACCTGTGCCCGGAACTTCCGTGTAACCCGTGCGAGTGACTTCAACAGCCTCCTCTTTAGCGGTTTTCGGTGCGAGCTTGATCGTCATATAGATGTTGTAGCACATCAAGAAGAAGCCGATCAGATACAACAAACCACCCAGGGCACGGACCCAGTAAAGCGGAATAATACGCACCACAGTTTCGATAAAGTCAGGGTAAACCAACGTTCCGTCTTTATTAACCGCTCTCCACATCAAACCTTGAGTGATACCCGCGACAACCATCGACACGTAGTACATGATGACGCCAAGTAAACCCATCCAGAAGTGATTTTCCAAAAGTTTTTTAGAGTACAGTTCAGTCTTCCACAAACGCGGAATCATGTAGTAAAGCATCCCGAAAGTCAGGAAACCATTCCAACCCAAAGTTCCAGAGTGAACGTGACCGATGATCCAGTCGGTGTAGTGACCCAGGGCACTCACGGATTTGATCGATAGCAAAGGCCCTTCGAATGTCGACATACCATAGAACGTCAGGGCGGCGACAAAGAACTTCAATAGAGGTTGTGTGCGCAGCAGGTTCCAGGAACCTTTCAACGTCAACAGACCATTGATCATACCACCCCAAGAAGGTGCCCAGAGCATCACCGAGAAAATCATTCCCAATGTTTGCGCCCAGTCTGGCATGGAAGTGTAAAGCAAGTGATGCGGTCCTGCCCAGATATAGATGAAGACGAGCGACCAAAAATGCACGATCGACAGGCGATAAGAATAGACCGGACGATTCGCTGCTTTGGGCACGTAGTAATACATCAAACCCAGGAACGGTGTTGTGAGGAAGAAGGCCACCGCATTATGTCCATACCACCATTGGACCATGGCATCCTGAATGCCGGCGTAAACGGGATAGGACTTCATAAATGTCACGGGAAGTTCGATGGAGTTCACAATGTGCAGCACGGCGACTGTGATGATTGTGGAGATATAGAACCACAAACCAACGTACAGATGCTTTTCACGACGACGATGAATCGTCATAAAGAAGTTCACTGCAAAGATAACCCACACCACGGCAATGGCGATATCGATCGGCCATTCAAGTTCGGCATATTCTTTCGCTTGGGAATATCCCAGTGGCAAGGTAATTGCCGCGGACACAATGATCAGCTGCCAGCCCCAAAAGTGCATGCGCGATAAAAGGTCGGAGAACATGCGTGTCTTCAGCAGACGTTGCGAAGAGTGATAGATTCCGGCAAAAATCGCGTTGCCGCCAAAGGCAAAGATCGCCGCATTCGTATGCAGCGGTCGCAGGCGCCCGAATGTAATCCATTCCAAATTTAAATTCGCTGGCCACCATGGAATTTGGATAGCTGCGATAAGTCCAAAAAGAAATGCAGCGACCGCCCAAATCATTGTGGCGAGCGCGAACTTCTTAACGATGTCGTCGTCGTAGATAATTCTTTCTACGACATTACCTTGTGTGTTCACGTTCTGTCCTTTCGTGTTCGTCTAAAAGCATTCGATGAGCGGGTGTTTCAAGGTCATCAAACTGACCTTTCTTGTTGGCCCAGAAAAAGGCATACAAGAAGCCAACACCCAGTAGTAACGCCATAGGTATCATGAGAGTGATAATATTCATCGCATCCCCCAAAGTGAGGTGAGTACAATCAATACGGAGCTGATCGGCATTAAGATCGCTGCCATCATTGGATTGATAAATCCTAAAAGTGCTGCGGCTCCACCCAGGCAATTGTAAACCAGAGAAACCGTCAATGTTCTCGCCAGCACATTGCGAGTTTTTTCGGTCAAAGCAAAAAGATCCATCAGCGGTTGCAAACCACCACGAGTGAAATAGATGTCAGCGTGTTGCAGACTTAAATCCACGCTGCCTTTGACAGCGATGCCCACAGTGGCTTGTTGCAAAGACAATGAGTCGTTGGCGCCATCACCAATCATGCAGCTGTTTGGATAGTTTTTAATAAGTTCGTATTTGTCTTGGGGAGTCAGATCTCCATGGGCGTTTTGGGATGGAATATTGCAACGAAGCGCTGCCTCTTTTGCGCGGTAAGATTTATCACCGGAAATCAAGAAAGTATGAAGCCCGCGTTTTTGCAGTTCATGGACGATACGAGGGGAGTCTTCGCGCAAACGGTCGGCGAAATAGAGCTGGCAAACGCTGCGATGATTTTTTAAAACTTCGACCGCAATCTGACTGCCTGGAAGTGCCGTGTTGTAGGGAAAGATTTCATAGAGATCGCCATCAACATAACCGCGCACGCCTTGGCCCACAATTTCTTGGGCCGCGGTTACGTTTTTTGCCATGGGAAGATGGGCCCAGGCTTTTCTTAAGGCAAACGCGATGGGATGATGTGATTGCGCTTCCAGAGCCAAAACGATTTGTTGCAAACTGACCGGAAGAGATTGTGGGGCTGAATTCGCTAAAGTCAGTGTGCCCTCGCTGAGTGTGCCGGTTTTATCAAAAAAGACATTTTTTAAATCCAGGATTTTTTCAAAGGTGTTGGCGCTTTTCATTAGGATCCCCAGGCGTTGCGCTTTCTTAACTGCAAGCCCCAGAGTCAGTGGCGAGCCGAAAGCCAAAGCACAAGGGCAGGCAATGACAATCAAAGCAAGGGATCTTTGGAAGGCCTGCATCGGATCCACGAAAGAATAGATGATCAAAAATAAAGCAGCGAGGCTAAAGACAATCGCAATCAGTTTTTGCGCCAGGCGATCAGTTAAACTTACAAAGTTGCTTTTTTGATAACTCTTTTGATCCAGGTCATGGAAGAGCTTGCCGATTTGACTTTGATCAAAAGTGGACGTCGCTTGCACCTTCACGTTTTCACTGAGAAGTTTTGTTCCACCCAGCAAAGCCATGCCAGAGGAATAGATCTGTGGGAGGGATTCGCCGTTAAAGAGCGAAAGATCCACGGTGGCTTTTTCACTGATCAAAACACAATCTGTGGGAAGAGTTTGATTCTGTTTGATTATCAACAGGTCATTCAGGCGAATCTGGTTCCACGGAATCAGATCCGTGTGGTCGGCGGTGAGGCGCTCGTAGGTCTGATCTTTAAAGTAAGTTTGCATTCGCGCGGGAGCAAGATAGTTTTGTTGCACTCTTTTAAGTAGATAACGGGCACTTAAAATTAAGAATAAAAAGCTCGCGGTACTGTCATAATAAATACCTTCTTGTTGGTGGATAAAATTCCACGTCGAAAAAGCAAAACCACTGAGCATCGCAATCGTGATGGGCAAGTCCACATTCATCATGCGGAACTTTAAGGCGTTGACCGTGCCTTGATAAAAGGGGATCGCACTATAGAGCAAGATGGGTAAAAACAAAGCCAACGAGAGGCCATTAAAGATCTGCACCCAGGAGCCTTCAAGTCCCGCATAAATGGGAATTGTAAAGAGCATGATGTTGCCGGCGCAAAATCCCGCCACGGCGATGCGTTTTATAAAGACACGATTTTCATCTTTGTATTTTTCCTGAAGGTTGTCCTCAGGACTCAAGATTTTAGGTGTGTAACCGAGCTCCGCGATACTTTGCATTGTTTTTGCCAGGGATCCGGTTTCGCTGAGTTTTACAGCAATTGTCGATTGACCAAAATTGGTGCGGGCTTCCAAAATTCCGGGACAAAATTCAGGCAGTTTTTCTAAAAGATGCACGCAAGATGAGCAGTGCATGCCCTCGGCGAAAATCAGATAGTCGTAGTCCTTTTGTTCGTTTTGCTTATACAGGGATTTAAATTGCGGCTGATCTAAATGGGCAAAAGGGTTGTCTTGGGCCAATTTGAGGGGCCCAATTTGCGTATCCAGGACCTTACAGGCCTCACAACAGTACTCAGCTCCATTTGAGGGGCTTTGACAGTATTTACAAGTGAGATGCCGATCTAGCTCCATGTGAACAGACTCCTAACATGTGCTTGCATTCGTTATCGGGTAAATATGCGTAATTAGCAATGATGCCAGTCATAGTGTTCACAAAATCAACAGGGGGTGGATGTCAATAATTGCTGGCATGATAGAGCCAAAAAGTACCATTTTTCGGCACAGCATTTCACATGTTTTCAGTCATAAAAAAGGCTTCGTTTAATTGACATATGTCTGTTACGGTAAGGCCCGGTTCAATCTTGGAGGGCGCATGCAATTGAGACGTATTTTTACATTGTTGGGAGTCGTGGGATCCATGGCTTTGGCCGCTTGTGGAAGTGCTGATCAATTTGCTTCATATAATGCGCAATCAGATAACAATAGAACTTCAGCTCTAAGTCATCAACGTATTCAGAAACATCAAGAAGAAGACTTAAATAATGAGAGCGAACCTTGGACTTCGACACTTCCAACTCAGCCCGCGACAGTCGGTAAACCTGAGGATTTTCCAGCTCCGGTAAATCCAACCCCGGAGGAGGAATTACCACCCACTCACGGAACTGTTTCTGAAGAGCAGATTGCTAAAGACAGACCGCAAAAAGCGGATGTCCAAGGAACGGCGAAATTGACTCCGACGGTTTATTTTTTTCCGGTCCTTGATGAAGATAAGAAATCTTGCCCGGATTCAGAGAAAGTCACTTTGCATGGTCAAGGTGGGAAAGCTTTGATCCGGGTTTGTAAAAAGAATTCTTTAGCTTGTGGTCTGCAAGGTTCTTGCTCGATCAAGCAAAAAGGCAAGATCCGCATGTTGAATATTTTGGCTCGTATCAATGGCCAAAATCGTTATTTTGAAATCAATCGCGAAGAATGTAAATACGGTTATGGTGCTCGCACGGTTTGCTTGGATCCTTTCCACTCCGTGGCGGCTGATCTATCTGTTTATAAATTGGGTGAAGTCATTTATGTTCCGTCGGTTATCGGTTTGATTTTGCCGGATGGAAGTTTGCACGATGGTTACTTTATCATTCGTGATAAAGGTTCGGGGATCAATGGTCGTGGTCGTTTTGATTTCTATTCCGGATTTATTCCTTGGTATGAAAAGATGAATCCATTCAATCGTATTGGACTGGCTGATAAGAATATGACCGTGCCCTACATGAGAATCACGGGCGCTAAAGCCAAAGAAATCCAAGATCGTCGCGCCTATCCACGCGTTCTACCGGATGATCAGCCTTTAAAACCGTAACAAGTTCAGCGCACGGCCGAGCGCCTCTGCCTCGGCCTGGTCTGTCTCACACCCGTAATTCCGCGACACGCCATCCATGGCTCAAGCCGTGGCCCGCCTGCGGCGGGTGCGCGCCATCGTGGCGCCCACGGAGGTCGCTGCATTACGGGCATGCGCCCGCCCATGCCGAGCCAGAGACACTCGGCCGTGCGGGGAATTTTCTTTTTTTAAATTTGATTAGCCTTTGATTCCGACTTTGACGAGTGTTGGGTTGAGGATTTTTTTGGCTTGTTGTGGGTCCATTCCTACCAGGAAGCCTCTTTTGCCGCCGTTGATGTAGATTTTTGGGAGCTGGAGGATGGTTTCTTCCATGTAGATGGGCATTTTCTTTTTGGTTCCGAAGGGAGACGTGCCGCCCACTTGATAGCCGGAGTGGCGGTCGGCGACTTCGGGTTTGCAGGGGTTGATGGCTTTTACGTTCAGGGTGCGGGCGAGGTTTTTGGTGGAGACTTGCATGTCTCCGTGCATGAGGACGATCAGGGGTTCTTTGTGGTCGTCTTCCATGATCAGGGTTTTGATGACGGCGTGTTCATCGACGCCCATTTCCTTGGAGGAGTGGGCGGTGCCGCCTTTTTCCTGGTAGGTGAAAAGGTGATAGGTGAGTTCGACTCCGTGTTTTTCTAATTCACGGAGGGCCAAAGTCATGGGTGGTTTTTCTTGATGGCTCACGCGCGGGTCTCCGGTGGTGGGGCAGATTCTTCAGATTTTTTTAAGTCATTGGCATCGATATAAGTTCTGATTTGGTCTTCGCGCAAAACTTCAGACAGTTGCTGCATGCCTTGGCGGGATGCATCCAGAAAAAGCTTTTGGTCGTGGCGAACTTTGTATTGTTCGGCCATCATCAACTCGTCGTGACGGTGGAATCGTTCAATCACCGCGCGAGCGCGGTCTGATGGGAAACCCAGATCCAAAAGGAGTTCGCGAGTCAGCAAAAGGCTGGATTCGAAAGTCTCTCTGCGGATGTGATTCATGTCGATGCCGATGTCGAGAAGATCAAAAACGTGCGCGCGATTGCGGGCGCGGGCATAGATTTTCAGATTTGGATAATGTTCTTTAGCCATGAGTGCGAGCTTTTTAGAAGTATCGACATCGTCGACAGCGATAATTAAATACTTGGCTTTGCCAGCTCCTGCCGCATCCATGATGTCGTGGCGAGACGCATCTCCGTAATAAACCTTGTTGCCAAAACGTCTTAGAAGTTCAATTTGTTCAGGGTCATGATCAATGGCGGTGAATTTAATATCTTGCGCGCGCAAAATACGACCAAAGATCTGACCGAAGCGACCAAAGCCAGCGATGATGATATCGTTATCAACTCCTTCAAAGCTGTCCCATTCTTTCTTGGGTTTGTGCGTGGCAATCCAGGCTTCAAAGCGCGCATTGGCGACGATCACAAACGGACTGACAATCATGGAGAGTGTGACGATCAAAGTGAGCATATCGGAAAGTTCTTGGCTCAGAACATTGGAGTTTTGTCCCACACCGAAGATCACGAAAGCGAACTCTCCCCCTTGGGCCAGATAAGCAGCCATATTGCGCGAAGCCGGGGCATTTAGTTTCAAAACACGACCGACTCCGTACAAGAGGAGGCCTTTGAGCAACATGTAAAGAACCATCGCGAAAACAACAAAGACCGGATTCTTCATCAGCAGAGTGATGTTCACAGACATCCCCACCGAGATAAAGAACAGCCCCATCAGCAAACCTTTAAAAGGTTCCAAGTCGGCTTCCAATTCATGACGGTATTCGGATTCTGATAAAAGAACGCCAGCCAGGAAGGCGCCCAGGGCCATGGAAATTCCCATGTGCTCCATCAAATAAGCCACACCGATGACAATCGTTAAAGTCACGCCGGTGAAAAGCTCGCGGCTACGAAGGGCGGCCACCTGACGCAGAAAAGGTCCCATCAAGGTGTAGTTGAAAATAAGAAGACCCAGGAAGATTCCTAAGACTCCCAGCCAGTTCACCTCATGAGTGCTAGTGGCTTGTGCAAGCCCCAAGGTCGGAATGATAGCCAAGGCGGGGATCGCTGCCACGTCTTGCATCAAAAGAATCGCAAAAGAGGACCGGCCAAACTCGGTGTTTAAAACTTTTTTCTCGGCCATGGCTTGAAGAGCGAAAGCCGTCGAAGACAGACTTAAGGCAAAGCCCGCCACCATGGCACTCTGCCACGAAGCTCCCAAGAGTTTTACCAGGGCGCCGAGGGCCAGGCTGCAGGTGATGATTTGTAAGCCGCCAAAGCCCACTAAAGTTCGCTTCATCGCCAAGAGTTTTTTGGGTTGCAGTTCGAGACCAATCAGGAACAAAAGAAAGACCACACCGAACTCGGATAAGTTCTGCACCGCCTTCACATCAATAATCAGTTTGGCCCCTTGAGGACCAATAAGGATCCCTGCAGCAAGGTATCCCAGGATACTGCCCAGTCCTAATTTTTGAAAAACGGGAACCAGGATGACCGAGGATCCTAAAAAAGCGAGAGCTTGAAGCAAATGAGGATGTTCTAACATGAACAAAGGGTAACAATTGCACTCGATGCCGCCAAGTTAAAAAAAGTACAAGGCCGTGGACTTGGCTTATTGCAGATCACTGTCCCGTTTTAAAGACTGTCCCGATTAGTAAAATTTCATTTTGGGTTTACCAAGAAGGGGTGTAGAACCCCACTCGAAATCAAATCTTAAATGGGGAGTTTACGAATGAAATCTATCAATCTTTTAGTATCAGGTCTGATCGCAGCTACCGTGTTGGCGGCTTGCGCACCAAATAACCAAAACGGGACAGTTGCAGCCGAAAATAGCAAAGGAATTATTGGTGGCACTGAAGTTCAGCCAGGCACTCGTATCATCCGCTCAACGGTGGCTCTTTATGATAAAAAAGTGGGCGCTTTGTGCTCAGGCACATTGATCTCTGAAAACATCGTTTTGACGGCGGCTCACTGTGTGGGTCCTGATGCTTCTCAAATGAGAGTGTTCTTTGTGAACGACGTTCGCAAAGCCAAACCAGAACAAATCCGTACCGTTGATGCCGCAATCGTAAATAAAGACTACAGCGCCACACGCAAAGAAAACACAGCGGACGTTGCCTTGGTTCGTTTCGTTGGTAAAATGCCAGCGCCTTATGCTCCAGCAAAAATCCTTAAAAGTTCAGGCTTGCTGCAAAAAAACACCACAACAATCGTAGCAGGTTACGGCTTGAACCGTTCATGGGTTGTTAAATCAGGCGCGGGTGTTCTTAGAACGACGGAACTTCAGATCGCAGATCCAAACATGACGGCGACGGAAACGTCTTTGCAACAAACTATCAGCCGTGGCGTTTGCTCTGGTGACTCCGGCGGCCCCGCTTACCTCGATGTTGATGGTGAATTGCAAGTATGGGGTGTTGCGAGCCGTTCAGATGCTTTGCCAACGCGTCTAACACCGGATTGCTTCTTGATGTCGATCTATACTCGCGCAGATATTTACGCAAAGTGGATCGCTGACAACATGGCAGATCTTAAAGCTATAAAATAATTAGCTCACTGAATTAGTATGAAAACTAAAAAGGGAGGTCCACTGGATCTCCCTTTTTTTTGTGGGTGAGCAAATAATAATCTGTGCTTTGTCATGAAATTGCCCACGAATTCCGCCTCTGAAGATTTCCCTCTACAATCGAGGGGAGGTCGATCATGCGTATATCTGACGTCTCCATTCGTAATGCCGTGTTTTCCTGGATGCTGTTTGCGGCATTTATTATTTTCGGCTTTATTTCTTTTATGCGTCTTGGGGTCAGTCAGTTGCCCGATGTCGACTTCCCCGTGGTCAACGTTTCGATCACGTTACTAGGGGCAGCCCCGGAAATTATGGAGACCTCAGTCGTCGATCCGGTCGAGGATGCGCTGTCTTCAGTCGAAGGGGTGGAGCGCATCAGTTCCGTCAGTAAAACGGGGATTGCGAATATCACCATCGAATTTGAACTCGATCGTAATATCGACGTGGCCCTGCAAGAGGTGCAAACCAAAGTCGCTCAAGCACAAAGGCTTTTGCCAGCAGCCGTGGATCCTCCGATCATCACCAAAACCAATCCCGATGATCAGCCGATTTTGTGGTTGGCTTTGATGTATGAAAAAAATGATCCGTATTTTTTAATGACCTATGCCAAGGATTATCTAAAGGATCGCTTCACCATGGTGTCTGGCGTGGGAGATATCATTCTGGGTGGTTACACGGATCCCGCCATGCGGGTGTGGGTTGATGCGGATAAACTTCGCAAACACAATATCGCCGTGAACGACGTCATGCAGTCCATCACCAGCCAACATACCGAAGTGCCGGGTGGTTTTATTCAAAATCCCAAAAATGCCTTTAACGTCAGAACGCTGGGAGAGTTTAAGGACGCCAAGGGTTTTGATAATATGATCATCAATCGCCGGGCCGGAATGGTTATCCAAGATCCCTTTAATACGATTCGTTTAAAGGATGTGGGTTTTGCCAAGGAGTCGTTGGCAGAGGTTTTTCGTATTTCTCGCTTTGATGGTGTGATGGCTTTGGGTTTGGGTATAAAAAAGCAATTGGGATCAAATGCTGTCGCCGTGGCCAATGCGGTTAAGCAGCAAATGAAAGACATCCAGGTGGATTTACCCGAAGGCATGAGGTTGGCAATTAATTTCGATGCCTCCAGGTATATCGAACAAAGTATTCATGAAATGATCAAGCATTTGATCTTAGCGGTGATTCTAACTTCCATTGTGTGTTGGATTTTTTTAGGCAGTTTCACCGCGACATTGAATGTTTTATTAGCGATTCCGACCTCGATTATGGGGGCGTTCATTGGATTGTACTTCTTTGGATTTACCTTAAATACCTTCACTCTGTTAGGCCTCACACTCGCCATCGGTATCGTCGTCGATGATGCGATCATGGTTCTGGAAAATATCTTTAGGTATAACGAACGGGGGCTAAGGCCGATTGAATCAGCAATTATCGGTGCTCGCGAAATCACTTTCGCCGCTTTGGCTGCGAGTATCGCGATCATCGCGATCTTTTTACCGGTGGCGTTTATGAAGGGCGTGATCGGGAAATTCTTTTTGCAATATGGTATTACGATTTCCTTGGCGGTTCTTTTGTCATTGCTTGAATCACTCACGATCACACCCATGCGTTGTTCCTCTTTTGTGCACACCGGAGAACGCACGACACGTATTGGGAAATCATTTGAGTGGTTCATGGTTAAGTGGAAAGAGTTCTATGGGAAATCTTTGGATTGGACTTTGGCACATCGTTGGTCCGTGCTGGCGGTCTCGGTTTTGTTTGTGACGGCCTCCTTTTTCTCGGTGAAAACATTGAATCGCGAGATGACCCCGATTCAGGATCAAAGCCTTTTCATCATGCGTTTATTTTTACCAATTGGAACTTCGCTGGCCACCTCGGATCAGAAAGCTAAGGAAATTGAAAAATGGATGCGCGCGCAACCGGAAATTGCTCACGTCTATGCCAGTGTCGGTGGTTTGGGGTCTGGTGGCGGCAGTGATGCGAATACCGGGATGATGTTCATCACTATGAAAGACAAAGGCCATCGTGGCACCGTCGCCGGTCTTGGACGAGAACGTTCACAACAGGAATTCATGGCCTATGCTCGGGAGCAGCTTTCAAAAAATGTTCAAGGTGTGCAGGTCTTTATGATGGATCCTTCCAGCCGGGGTTTTTCGACGGGGAAAGGTTATCCCATCGAGTTTATCCTGCAAGGACCTGATTGGGCCAAACTTGAAGAGTTGAATAATAAATTTAAAGAAGACATGCGAAAATCCGGTTTGATGGTCGACGTCGACTCAGATTATTTGGCGGGGATGCCAGAAATTCAAGTGACTCCGGCCCGGGACAAGGCGGCTCGCCGCGGGGTCAGTGCGGAAGATATTGGGATTACAGTGCAGGCGATGATTGGTGGGGTTAAGAACGGACAATACACCAAGGCGGGACATCGCTATGACGTTTATGTGCAATTACAAAAATCCCCAGATCCGCGGGATGAATTTAAAAAACTCCTGATCGCCAATGACCGAAATAATTTAATTCCTATTACACAGGTCGCGGAAGTCGAACAACGGGCCAGTCTGCAACAGGTCACCCGGGTCAATCGTCAACGGGCGATCACTATTTACGCAAATTTAGTTGCCGGCGCTTCTCAACAAAAAGCCTTGGAATTTATTTTTAACAAAGCCAAGGAGCTACCCGAGGGCTATCATGTCGATCAATCGGGTGCGGCAAAAACCTTCAGCGAATCCTTTAACAGTCTGATATTTGCTTTGGCCTTGGGGATTATCGTGGCCTATATGGTTTTGGCCAGTCAGTTTAATTCCTTCTTGGATCCGTTGACGATTCTGATGGCACTGCCATTTAGTTTTTCGGGGGCGTTCTTTGCCCTCAATCTCACCGGGCAATCGATCAATATGTATTCCATGATTGGTATTTTACTATTGATGGGGATCGTGAAAAAGAACTCGATCCTGCTGATTGATTTTACCAATGCCGTTCGTGATCGGGGAGGTGGCCATGTCACTGCGGACTCGGCATTGAAAGAAGCCTGTCCGGTGCGTTTACGTCCGATCATTATGACCAGTGTTGCGACAATCACTGCGGCATTGCCTTCGGCCTTGGCGCAAGGGGCGGGCTCTGAAACCTTTAAACCAATGGCCATCACATTGATCGGTGGGGTCCTGGTGTCCACGTTGTTAACCTTGTATGTGGTGCCCGTGGTGTACTCCCTCTCGGATCGCTTCCGTAAGCGTGATACTCGACAACACGACGTTCGTGAAGCGTTTCTTAAAGTGGGTGATGCGACTTCAATTAATGCAGACGGTGTTCCGGTATTGAATGATGGGCAAGGACCGCAACTGCAAGATAAAGCGCCGGATGAAAACCAAGGGCCGGAATTGTCCCTTAAGAAAGAGGCCTATTTCAAACAAGAACATCATCTGCCAGAAATCTCAGAGGAAGTTTCCACAGAAGCAAAAAAATCGGAAGGTGATTCAAAGAAAGCAAAGGGCTTGGTGCCTAAGGAGTCAAACGTGGATCAAAAGAATTCAGAAAAACCGCGCCGAGGACTGTTTAGTTTCTTTAAGCGAAAATACCGCCATCCTCATGCGCAGATAAAGGCGGAAGAAGATGCTCATTCAAAACCCCTCCTAAAACCTCAGGTAAAAACTGAATCAAGATTTGAGGCGAAGGCAGAGCATGTGAAATCCACTGAAATCCCTAAAGAAACCGATAAAGACATTCGTGATCGGGAGCGCGAAGAACGCCGACAAATCCGCGAGGAAAAACGTCAGGCAAGAAACTCGATGCTCAGTCAAAAATCCCGCGCCGAAGAAATTGAATCGGACTTTGACCGGGGCATGCCGCATATCTCAGATTTTAAACCCGACGTTCCAGAGTCAGAACGCGCCGAACACGAAAGAAAACGCGAAGAAGAACGCGTCGCCCGAATCCGAGCCCGCGAAGCCCGCAACCGGGATCGCGATATCAGTCACTGATTAACGCTGCCAGCGAGTTTGAAAACTTAAGGTCACAGTTTTAGAAAGACTGGAGTTTTCGGGTGTGCCGAACAAAGTTTGATCGGCATAAGAAAGCGTCCACGCATTTTCTAGACCCACCAGATAGTTTAACATCGCGGCCCAGGTGATATTTTGTTGAATCGCTCCGCTTGAAGTCTGCGCCCCAGAAATTGCGATGGGATCTTCATACATACCCGTAAAGCTTGTACCCACGCGCCAGTCACCCTTATTCCAGCCACCGCCGACAGTCCAGCTGTGACCCAGATTTGGTGTGGCGGTGATCGTCCCGCCAGAAGATTCATTGGTGAATTCACGCGCAAAAGATTTATGAAGTTCGATGCTGGAATTTAAGTCCCAAGTGCCCAAAGCTTTGATGAAAGCGAAGCCGCCACCGACAGTGAAAAAACCGCGACCACGAGAATCCGCCGCCAAAACATTCGAAGCATTATAAACCGACGGTGAAGTTGGTAGAGTCAATTGCAAGAACGAGATACCTTTTGGTTTCCAAGGAGAGTAACTGAGCTCGGGGAAAGTCTCGTGCCCCAGGTTGAAAGAAACATCCCCCAGGCCCGTGCTGCTCTCATTCGCAATTTGGCGGCTTACCACGGGAATCGACACTCCGGTTTGAATCGAATCAGTCAATAAAGTTGCCGCTTCTATTTTAAAAGTCTGACTGTGATTGTCGTCATCACGCTTGATCCATTTTTGATTGGGCAAAACGTCGTCAGTCACCTGGCCATAACTCAATGAACTTGTGATCTGGGCTTTATCATCACCCATAATCAAAGCGGGGAAAGCAAAGCCCCCGCCACAGCAGCTGGCTGCAAAGGATTGAGAACTTAAACCCATCATCAAAAAAGCAAAGAGACATCGCTTCACAGTTGCAGACTTTCCGTTGCCTGATCAACAATCGTCGGACCATTTTTCAAAAAGACACGAACTTCCCAATCGCCAGGCATAATAAAGAACACGCGATGAACACGGTAAACACCGGTTTCAATCTTATCGATCTTCACCGGAGACGAGCCATGCCCCATGGAAGGCATCCACAAAATCACACTCAAAGTGCTGGATGGATCCACGTAAGGACCATTTTCTGAAGCCGAAGTTTCATTCCAGAATTTTAAAATGAATTCAGACTCCGCCGGAGTTTGCGGACCCGAGGTCCACTGAATAGAAGAACAAAGCTGGGAGTTCGCAAGTTTTAATGCGCACTTGTCGGTTTGGCCCTGGGCACTTTTTTTACTGACAGGATTAATATAGTCAGGACGCGCACAGGCTGTCAGAAATAAAAATCCCAGTAAAAGTTTTTTCATCTAGGCATCCTCTCGCTGAATGAAGCAACCGAGTGCACGGCCTTCTTTCATTCGAACGGCTTTGCCGGCTTGGACGTCTTCCAAAGCATCCTTTAAGAATTGCTTTTTCGCCGAAGGGCCCACGTGACTGTCAGTTACGCCACCTTGATATAAAATTTCACCCGCAGGACTGATAATAAAGGCGTGCGGAGTTTTAAGAGCTCCCAATTCATTCGCCAGACGAGATTTAGAATCTTGAATCACAGGGAACGGCAAAGCTGCCGCAGTAAAGTGCTCTTTAGTTGCAGCGGAAGTTTCATCCGAATTTGCATGAACCGCGATGAATTTGAAATCTTTAAACTGCGCGGAAAGGTCTTTTAACAAGCCCTCGTGACTGGCAGAGCAGGGGCATTTCGCTGACATGAATACAACGACAGTTCCTTTTGCCGCAGACTTTGTTTCTAGATGGATGAATTTGTCATCCAGCACATTCGTTCCATCAATAGAGGAAACTTCTTTGGCGGCCCAAGTATTTACTGACACCAAAATGGAGGCGAAAAGAATTAGATATTGTTTCATGAAATCCTTCTAACACAGGGGGTCTTACAGGCAAGATGGCAAATTGTTGCACCCGTCATTTTGACGCACCTTGCTTGCAGGATCCAGGGCGTTCGGGCAAAATTTTGCTATGTTTGAACAACTTCGTAAGTATTTTCATCGCTTTAAACTCCATCGACAACGCAGCAATGTTCACAGTGATCTGGATGCCCTGTTAAGCTTTGCCTCTGACCAAAAAAACCTGGAAGACCAACTTCATTGGTTGGTGAATCTGTTGCGTTGGGTTCGTTACGAGGGGACAGCCGTTGAAGGTTTGGATAACTCCTCCGGCCATGTGCCCATTGCGCGTCTTCGCTATGTTTTAATGGTGTTAGATCGCAATCATGAATGGAAGCGCGACGTCGCTGTTATTCTTCGTTCCGTTATTAAAAATGTCAGTGGTTTGGAACTTTATACTGAAACCGGACTTCCCCATGAAGTCGGTGTGATCGGGGAGTTCTTTGATCGCATGATGATGAAGATCCTGCCCAGTCCTCCCTTGGATCACGAGTTGGGATATTTGTTCTGGGAACTTTTTCCGAGTGCAAAAGATCCGGTATGGATTGCCTCGATTGATCACGTTCTGTTTGATAAAATCATTGAACTCTTTAATTACCATGTCTCTCCGTTGGAAGCCGATTGGAACCGTCTGGATCGCGACATGGAAGACGCGTTGATTTATCTGGGTATTCAGGTGCGAGCGATTGGTTTATCGCCAGGGATTCGTCATCGCTTGGATAAACCAAGTTTCCGTGATTCTGCCTTCTTTAATTTGGTGCGTGTCTTGGAGGATTTTCTGGCAGCTCATCAAACTGGCAGGCCGGAACTATTTTATGAAAAAGCATCGCGCCTGCGCCTGGTGGTGTGGGAATGTCGTCGTGAATTGACTCAAGTGTATAAACACCTGGATGAGTACGGAGTCAGCGTGAATCTGGTTTTCCAGATGACACGATTAAGAATCTATTTGCAGCGTATCGACAGTCTTGTGGATATTTTGATCACCGATGTGCCTGATGCAAAAAAAGTGACCTCGTTTCTGGCCGGTTTGATCGAGGAAAATCACGAGCTTCAAAGTGTCGGCGCGCTGCTGTCGCAAAACATCAATTTGCTGGCAAAGAAAGTGGTCGAACGTGCCGCTGAAACGGGCGAGCACTATATCACTCGCACCAAAGAAGAATACCGTCGCATGGTTCAAGCCGCCGCCGGTGGTGGTTTTGTCACTGCATTCACGGTCTATTTAAAGACCGGAATTTTAGCGCTGGGTGTTTCTGAATTCATGGTCGGAGTTTTGGCTTCGACAAACTATGCGGTCAGTTTCATCGTCATTCATCTTGCAGGCTTTACCTTGGGAACCAAGCAGCCAGCGATGACGGCTCCAGCCCTCGCTGAGCAAATGCGTGATGTGGATACCGAAGAGGGGATGGAGCGCATGGTGGATCAGATTGCGCACATCATTCGTTCTCAAGTGGCGGCAGTGGGCGGAAATATTTTGATGGTGATTCCAACCACTCTATTAATAGATGCGATTTATTTCTTGGTGACGGGTCGTCATATCATGTCGGAAGCAACAGCGACGAAAGCCTTCACATCGGTTGATATTTTGGGACCTGCGGTTTTCTATGCCGCGTTTACGGGAGTCATTTTGTGGTTCTCGAGTCTGTTCGCTGGATGGGGAGACAACTGGTTTGCTTTAAATTCCCTGCGCACAACCTTGGCGCGCAGTCCGACGCTGACAACTATTTTTGGTCGTGTGGGTGCCCGACGGATTGCAAACTTCTTTGAGAAAAACATTTCGGGTCTTCTGGGGAATGCCTCGTTGGGTGTGTTGTTGGGATTTACTCCCGAGATCATGCGCTTTATTGGGCTGCCACTGGATGTACGTCACGTGACCTTGTCTTCTGGGACCATGGGAGCCGCAATGCCCGTCATGGGAGCGGCTTTCATGAAGACGTGGTTATTCTGGCGCGCGGTGATGGGTGTTCTTTGCATTGGTTTCTTTAACGTCACGGTCAGTTTTGCGCTGGCATTTTTGGTCGCGATCAAAGCCCGTGGAGTCACTCCACCGACAAGACGTGCGATTCGCAAGGCGGTCTTCCGCCGCCTCTTGAATCATCCCTTAAGTTTCATTTTGCCAGTGGGGAAAACGGTCCCGAAATCCGCACCAGGTGGCCATTCTCACTGATTTTTGCTGCTCAAAAACTGTTCAATGTCAGCATTAAATCACCGCATCGCGTTGTTTGCGGTGATTTAATTTTAAGCAACCGCTTACAGTAGAAATCATAGCATCCATAAGTGTTTCTAATACTTTCGCGCGAAACGGTTCTATTTTTGAACTGGGGTGCCATTTTGGAACTGCAACAAAACGTTGACAGCATGACAGAGAATTTCATTTTTCTGCATTCAAAAAAAATTTGAAGGTGGTTCCAAAAGAGTACTTGATAAAATCTTCAGCATGAAATGAAGTGCCTCTCCATACGGACTTCCAAAGGGTGAAGTCCATGGAATATGGGGGGACCTATTCATGAAACTTAACGTGTTTTCACTTATCTTGTCTCTGTTGGTTGCGACGTCAGCTCATGCTGAGCGTGTCATCGTAATCATGAAAGACTCACAAACTTTCCAAGCTGCTCATATGGCTTATAAAGTTAAAGGTTCTGGCGCACTAAGAACTGGTAAAGCAGTTTCGACTCCAGTTGATGCAGATATCGAACAGTCTCTTGAAAACTTGAACACATTGATCGTGAACGCAAGAAACGACAATGAGATCTCTAAACTTCAAAACGATCCAGCAGTAGCTTACGTTGAGAAGGAAGTTTTCCATCCAGCTCCACTTCCAGTGCGTGGTTGGTTGTCTACTCCAGTTAAAAACACTCCGACAGTTCCAGGTGCGAAAACTCCATGGGGTATCATGGCGGTTAAAGCTCCTCAGGCTTGGGCGAAATCAAATCAAGGTCAAGGCGCTCGCGTTCTTGTTCTAGATACTGGTATCGATCAAAATCACCCTTCTTTGAAAGCTAACTTCGAACAAGGTAAAGACTTTACTGGTGAATCAGATGGTTCTGATTTCTCTGATAAAGTAGGTCACGGTTCACACTGCTCTGGTACAATTGCAGGTGTTCTTGATAACAACGGTTTCACAGGTGTTGCTCCTCAAGCGAAACTTTTGATGGGCCGCGTGTGCTCTGAAAACGGTTGCTCGAATGCAGCGATCGCAGCGGGTATCAACTGGGGTATCACTCAAAAAGTTGACGTGATCTCTATGTCTCTTGGTGGCGCATGGTCGACTCCAGGTGAGCGCGATGCTATCGCAAAAGCAGCTAAAGCAGGTCTTACTGTTGTAGCGGCTTCTGGTAACGACGGTACTGGTAAAGTTTCTTACCCAGCTGCTCTTCCAACAGTTATCGCAGTTGGTGCAGTTGACAGCACTCTAAAGAAAACAGATTTCTCTCAATGGGGTCCAGAATTGGCTGTTGTTGCTCCGGGCGCAGCGGTTGTTTCTACAGTTCCACAAGGGACAGGTCGTGAAGCTTCTGTTCAATTGACTGTTGCTGGTAAAAAAGCAGCTGTGAACTCCACAACTTTCCAAGGTGCTCGTGAAGTATTGACTGCTGAAACAAACACATTGGTTGATTGCGGTCTTGGTAAAGACGCTGACTTCGCTGGTAAAGACGTTAAAGGTAAGTACGCACTTATCGGTCGCGGCGAAATCAACTTCTCTGTTAAAATTCAAAACGCGATCAAAGCGGGTGCAGTTGGCGCAGTTATCTACAACAACGCTCCAGGTTTGATCCAAGGTGCTTTGACTTCTGACGGTTCTACTCTTCCAGTAGCAGTGTTCATGATCGAGCAAGAAATTGGTAAAAAAATCCAAACTTCATTGGCAGCAGGAACAGCAGTTCAAGCGACTCTTCAAACAGTTGCAACTGACTACGCAGCTTTCGACGGTACATCTATGGCAACTCCACACGTTGCAGGTGTTGCGGCTCTTATCAAAGCTGCCAACAAAAACCTAAACGGTGCGCAAGTTAAACAAATCTTGCAATCCACGGCGACAGCTTTGGGGCCAAACGATGCGAACCAATACGGTGCGGGCATCGTGAATGCAGAGGCTGCAGTAGCCGCGGCTCTTTCAGCAAAATAATTAACTTTTAAAAGTTGATTCAAAAAAGGCTCGCAGGAATGCGGGCCTTTTTTTATTTCCGGGTACGGCCTCGAAGGCGTCGTGGTGGATTTGAAACGTGCCAGCAAATCGTTCGAAATGAACGTCATGGTCCATTTTGTTCAACATACGTTCAAAACGGCCGAACATGGTGGTCCGTTTAGATATTCGCTTGGGCGAAGCCCAAAGCCAAAGCGATCTTTAATAACGCATGCGGTTACCGGAGCGGAAGTAAAAAGCTCCTGCGTTGCCTCGATGCATACATAGAGCGTACGCTTTATGTATGCACAGTCTTCCGGCGATGATCAGCGATTTGGCTCTTATTCTTGGTACCGCAGGTATCGTGACTCTTCTTTTTAAAAGATTAAATCAACCGGTGGTCTTGGGGTACCTGGTCGCCGGTTTTTTAATTGGCCCTAAAGTGGGTCTGTTTGGAACGGTCAGCAGCGCTGAAGGCGTTCAGTTGTGGGCTGATATCGGTGTGATTTTTCTTTTGTTTGCCTTGGGTCTTGAGTTCAGTTTCAAAAAACTTTTCCGCGTGGGTGGTTCCGCTGGAGTAACTGCCTTATTCGAAGTCGGTTTTATGACCGTCATCGGTTTTACGACGGGGAAACTGTTGGGCTGGGATTTGATGGATTGCCTGTTCCTGGGAGGGATTCTGGCGATTTCTTCGACCTCCATTGCGATGCGTACCATTGAAGAGATGGGTTTCAAAAATATGAAATTCGTCAGCATCGTGATGGGTGTTCTGGTTATTGAAGACCTCGTGGCGGTTTTGCTTTTGGTTTTCTTAACATCTATTGCCCTGACTCGTGAATTTGCGGGCAGTGATATGTTGCTCTCGTTCCTAAAGCTCGCATTCTATCTGTCCCTTTGGTTTGTGGTCGGAATTTTCTGGCTTCCGACGGCTCTTAAACGAATGCAGAAAATGTTAAACGAAGAAACCATCTTGGTCGTGGCCGTGGGTTTGTGTTTAGCCATGGTGGTGTTCGCGGTGAAAGTTGGATTTTCTGCGGCTTTGGGCGCTTTTATCACCGGATCTATCTTAGCGGAGACAATCGAAGGGGAACGCATTCATCACTTGGTGAATCCGATTAAAACCTTGTTCTCTGCCGTGTTCTTTATTTCAGTCGGGATGTTGATTGATCCCGATGTGATTTCAACTCACTGGCAGGTGATCGTTTTGCTCTCCGTCTTGGTCCTGATTGGAAAAACTTTGGGTGTGACGGTTGGGGCTGTTTTGTCGGGGCAGACACTCAAGGCAAGTTTGCAAACGGGAATGAGTCTTTCGCAGATCGGGGAGTTCTCGTTCATTATCGCGACGGTCGGTGTCGGCTTTAAAGTCGTCAGACCCGAACTTTATCCCCTGGCGGTATCGGTCAGCGTCGTCACGGCCTTTACGACGCCTTTCATGATTCGCATGGCAGATTCAGTTTATGGCCTATTGGAAAGAAAGCTGCCGCAGGATTTGATTGAATCCTTGGATCGTTACTCGATGTTTTCGTTTACGATGACGGCAAATAAAGAATCGCGTGATCAAGTCCGCTCTTATGTTTTTAAAATATTCTTGAATGCCGTGATTGTGATTGGGGTGTTCTTGTTGATGGCACGAGTGACCTTGCCATATCTGTTAAATCACCAAGTGGAAGAAGGTTCTGCAAAATTTTTGACTCTCACGGCGACTTTGATTTTAAGTTCGCCGTTCCTGTGGGCTTTGGCTTTTGGTCGCACCAAGCAATTTGATAATCTAGTTGCTGGCGATCCGCGCGGAACACAGAACTATGTCTTCGTCGTTTCCCGCATTATGGTCGCGGTTGGTTTGATCGGGGCAATGGTCGCACAGTTCGTCCCGCTGGGGTGGGCTTTGGGAATCACTGCATGGATGGCCGTGGTTGTGGGGTATGTGCTTTCAACCCGCCTGCGTGCGATCTATCAGTGGTTTGAAAATCGCTTCCTGACAAACTTAACGGAAGACGTTCATAAGGTTGCACCAAGAACGCACAATCAGGCACTGGCTCCGTGGGATGCGCATTTGACGGAATTCAAAGTTCCCGCAGAAGCGCACTATGTGGGAATTCCTTTGTCCGAGCTTTCGATTCGCGAACGTTTCGGCGTGACTGTGGCTTTGATCGAGCGCGGTCGCCGAAAAATCATGGCGCCGGGTCGTGATGTGATGTTCATGCCTCAAGACATCGTCTTTGTGATCGGAAATGATATTCAGCTTGCAGTTTTTAAAGAATTCATCGACGCCGAAGATGATTACCAAACTTTGGAATCGGAAATTTCTGAATACTCGTTAGAGAAGTATCTGCTAACAGAAAGATCCGCGTTTTTAGGAAAAAGCATTCGCGACAGCGGCTTAAGAGAAACCACCCACGGTTTGGTCGTGGGCATCGAGCGCGAAGGCCGCCGCATTTTAAATCCCGACTCTGCCGAGATTTTGCAAATCGACGACCTTCTGTGGATCGTGGGGGATCGCTCCCGCATTTTAGATCTTCGTTAGTTGCTTAGTACTCATCTTTTTTGACGACTTTTCTGATGTTGAATATTTTGGCTGGATAGGATTCGTGATTTACCTCGAATTCCGCTTCTGTAACTAAGACATAGTCACGTTCGCGTATCCAATAACCAAACTGGAGTTTAAATATTCCGTTTTCTGCAGAAAGGCCATAGAGAGTTTGAGGGGTCATATCTGTGATTTGATCTTTGTATTTATTCGCAAGTTTGGCGGACATGTGGCTCACCTCAAGTTGCAAATTTTGAACAAAGGCATACGAAAGGGCTGACAGAGAACCATCATTGTTAATTAGATAGCCGGCGACGATATCGGTAAAGAGTTTGCTGCCTTCGATCACCAAGGCACCTGTTTTGCCATCGCTCAAAAGCTCAATCGAATAGTGGTTCCAAATACCTTTGGATTGTTTAACGATTGAAATTGGCTGACCCGTTGTGATGTCGATAAGATAAATATTTTTATCTTTATCCTCAATTTCATTTAAGTATTTTTCTTCGCGAGCTAGGGCGCGATTGATGTCCAATTGCTCTCCCACAAGGCCCCAAGCCAGTGCCAGTCTGCCTTCCACTGTGTGGGGAAAGATCAGGAAGTTGTATTTGCTTTGTGCATTCATCACCAGGACAACTTGTTGTGACACTGTCGTGGACACTTGGTAGTTCGTGTCTTCGATGCCTGCCAGCCCCAAGTATTCATGGACCAGTAACATTTTTGCAGCAAAATTATTTTGTTCAAGGGCCGCGCAGGCTTCTTGGTCAACAATGATGGATTTTTGGGAGGGATAATTGATGGCGTTTACTTTACGTTGTCCCAGCGTCAGGTTTTTTGAAAAGTAATATTTTGTGCCGGGAATGGCGTTGATTAAACCCGATATTTCTTTTCCGCGACGGTCTGTCGGAGTTGCCAGAAGATAGCGCAAAAGATCCGCATTCACACGTTGAATGCTGAAAGCGCAGATGTTGCCACCGCCGCCAGAGCCAGGTCCCAAGACACGGCCAGAGACATCTGGGTTCAATAGTTGAGCAGTGTCAAAATTAGAGTTGTCCAATATCAGAGCTGGAGATGGAGGGGAGGTGCTGTCATTTTTAGTGACTGCCTGAGCATAATTTACAGCCAGTAAAGACACCAGCAAGGCTTTAACGAACAATGATGACATTTGATACTCCGTAAGTTGAGGTTTGCAAAAGTGAAGCCTGATTTGCTTGAGAAATAAATACTCCCTGCCTTTTTTAATTAATATGGATTTATTATGAAATAATTAGCTTTATTGTAATAAATTATTAACAACGGAACACTCTCGGGTATTATCCAAACATGGTTTCTGTATTCGAATTTGCCGACTATAAGTCCTTTTTAAGAAAGCGCATTGCTCTCTCAGATCAACGCGGTTTTGCCACGCGTTTGGCCGAAGCCAGCGGCTGCCAGCGTTCTTATTTCTCGGCCGTTTTGAATGGCGATGTTCATTTGCTTCCAGATCATCTTTTTGGGATTTGCGAATTTATGGAAATGCCCGATAACGAGAGAGAATACTTGTTTTTGGTTTTGGATCATAATAGGGCCTCGAATCTGGAGTACCGTCGGCATTTGGCGAAGAAAATTTCCGAGAAACAGACGGCCTGGAAAGACTTTAAAAACCGCCTAAAAAATGAATCTCTGCCGGTGTCCGCACCGTCGCAGTCTCAACAGTTTTATTACTCCTCCTGGTTGTTTGCAGCAATTCATATCGCGGTCAGTATTCCGCGCTATGGTGAAATGGGAAATCTGGTAGAGTATCTGGGAATAAGTCCCGAGCTGGCAAAGTTCCATTTGGACAAACTTCAAGAAATGGAATTGGTGGAAAAGAAAGGTACCAAGTGGATTTGGAAAAGTGGAGATTTGCATCTGTCAAAGGATTCTCCCTGGATTGCCGCCCATCACGCGAACTGGCGCACCCAAGCCTTGGTTGATATTCCTCAACGTAAGGAAGAGTCTTTGCATTACTCTGTGGTACAATCTCTTAGTAAGGGGGATATGGAAGCCCTGAGATCACGAATGATCGAATGGGTCGAAGAGTTTAAGAAAAAAGCCAGCCCTTCAAAACCTGAAGAGCTGGTATGTTTCAATCTCGATTTGTTCAAACCGGGAAAGTAAAATTAGATTTTAAAACGGATCAGTTTTTTCATCAGGTCCAACTTGGTCGCACTGTAAGGTGGATAGATGATGGCCATCAACCTGCCGAAGCAGCCCTGTCTAAAGATCGCCTTTTTGTGCGAGAAGGTTTCGAAGCCGTGATATCCATGGTAAGCACCTAGACCACTGGCTCCCACCCCTCCGAACGGCAGATTCGGATTCAGTAACGAGATCAACGAGTCATTTACTGAAAGTGTTCCCGAACTTGTTTCCTTCATCAGTTTTTTAATATTGTGCTCGGAATGGGAGTAACAATAAATCGTCAAAGGCTTGGGACGTTCGTTGATAAAGTGAACCACCTCGTTGATGTCTTTGAATTTTAGAATCGGTAAAATCGGGCCAAAGATCTCTTCATTCATCACTTTGGTGTGCGGATCGACGTTATCAAGCAGGGTCGGAGCAATATAATTTTGTTCAAGATCTACTTCACCCCCGGCAACTAGGCTGGCGCTATTGCTGATTGCATCCTCAAGTAAACCTTTAAGGCGGTCCGTATGACGACGGTTGATGATGCGGGCAAAGCTCTGGGATGATTTAATGTCTTCTTTAGTGCTTCCGAAGGACTCTTGAAGTTGTGCTTTAAGTAATTTTAGGAATTCATGGTGAACCTGATCCTGCACGAACAGGTAATCCGGGGCCACGCAGGTCTGTCCCGCATTCACAAACTTCGCCCAAACCACTTTTTGTGCCGCGAGTTTTAAGTCCGCGGTGGTATCAATGATCGTGGGCGACTTGCCACCCAATTCCAAAGTGACTCGCGCCAAATTTTGCGCCGCCCCCTTCATAATGATTCGCCCCACCTCGGTGCTGCCGGTGAAAAAGACGTGATCAAACGGAAGCTTTAAAAGTTCAGTCGTCGTTTCTGGACCCCCTTCGATGACCGATACCTGTTCGTTTTTAAAGGTCTTTGATAACAAAGCATGCATCAAACGGCTGGTGTGTGGAGCATACTCCGACGGTTTAATTACCGCCGCATTGCCAGCCGCAAGGGCTGAAACCAGGGGCGCCATTGTCAGATACAAAGGATAATTCCATGGGGAGATAATCAGGCAGGACCCCAACGCTTCAAATCGCGTGTAACTCTTAGATCCAAAAAGTAACAGGGGAGTGCAGACTCTTTGTGGCTTCATCCATTTTTTCAGATGTCTTTGAGTAAAACGGATTTCTTTTAACAGAGGCATGATCTCGGTGGCTAAGGCTTCGAGTTCGGGCTTTTTAAAATCTTCGTACAAAGCCTTGCAAAGAGCACTTTGATTTTCAGTGATCATGGTTTCCAAAGATTCCAGGTATTCGAATCTTTGGTGCCATGATTCAGTGCGGGCATGTTGAGCGAAAGCTTTTTGGCGAAGGACGAGTTGTTCAAGCATGTCTTAAGCTTAAGGAGGGAATCGTTGAAGGTAAAGCAGTGAGTGGTTGCGTGAAGACAAAAAATGGGGGAGCACCTGCTCCCCCTGAATCTTGAGGGGAACCACCAAACCCTCATGATCCACAAAACAAATTTACTTCCGCGAAGATCTCACTCGTTCGGGCCGGCGGGCCACCGTGAGCCACAGGGTGTACATGACAACCCCTGAGTAGAAGAGGCAGAACAGTGCAACTTCTCTTAATTCCATAATTCGTACCTCCTTCTAAAGATCGTTTTCCTTTGTGAGGGTGTCAGCTGGCCTTCCGTGGCCTTCATCCCCCTCTCAGAGCGTCCATGCTCTGTTGTAATTAAGACGATCTGCCCCCTGACAGGGGTTAGTGGGAAAATAAAAAAATGCAAAAAAAAGGGACTTAAATTACGGGAAAACCATAAAGGGCATGGGTTTCACGGAGTTAGAGGGAGGTGTGGCGCGGGCAAAATGTAGAAAATATCTCGTGGTGACCAGCGGGAACCAGTTTCCGGGGTGGACATATTGTACCTTTGGGCTTCTGCGCATAGAAGTCTCTGCAACAACAACCCTCTATTTAGGAGATTTTATGCGTCTTATTTTAGGTCTAGCTATCTTGGTCTCTGCAGCAACAGCTTCTGCAAACGATTCTTCCATTCCATATATCAAAGTGAAAACTGTTAAATCTGTTAACGGTGAAGTTTCCTTTAAAGGTGGCGACGCTTACAAAATTTATGACGCTTTGGGATTGAGCGGATCTGGTGCCCCTTGGTTTACAGATCGCAGCGTAATTATCACAGGTCCTGAAGGTTCCGTGAGCATCTATTGCAATCAAAAAGCTAAAAACAAAAATCAAAATGGCAACGGTCCATACCCAATTGAAACAATCCCTTCTACGACGGAGTGTACAATCGCCGTGGGTCAAGCTTACGATCCAGAAAATGACACTGGTGACTCTCACGTTTGGGAACCAAATTCGTGCCAAAGCAGAAAGTAATCTTTCTATTTGCAGGGCTGTGGGGACTGAGTCTCCTGGCCCTGTCTGTATTTAGCGGCTTTACAGTGATGGGCTCCGTAGGCGATGTGAATTTTGAAATCGCGACGATGTTAACCCCCCTCGGGTTGCTGCATATCCTGAGTGCAGATAATCACTATCTGTATCCGTATCTCTTTCAAGCGACGCAAGCACGCGAAAGTATTTTCTCCGATCCATGGTTTACCTTGGGATGGGCGGGATTTCTTGGTGTGGCTTTATATTTATTGATCAGACTGCGAAAGACCTATGGAAAAACTTAGTTACGTCTATATCTTTCTGCAATCGAGTACGATCGAGGTCTTAGTTTACTTTCTGTTTTACAGAGGCCTGTTGCGCCAACGAAATTGGAGCGAAGGCAAATCCTTTGGATTTACTTTTGTGTTGACCACTCTGGCCAACACCGTCACTCATCCCATTGTATTTTTTGTCATCATGGCATCGCGCTTAAGCTATCTGGAGGCGATCTTGCTGGCCGAGGGATTTGCCTTTGTGGCAGAGACCTTCCTGCATGCTTATTTCGGTAAATTACCTCTGAAAACAACTTGGAAGGCCTCACTCACGGCGAACTTGGTTTCGTGGCAATTGGCTCCCATCGTGACCTATTTCCTCTTCCTGAAATAGGTGAATTTTACACGTGATTTAGGTCTGATTTATAATGGTGCCCAGTGGACACCATCGAGCTGGACAATTGCGTCAAAGCTGCATATACCAGCGCCATGATTTCACCTCTCGAATACCAAGACTATCAAACATTTTTGCAAGACCTTTTTTCCAGTAAGGTGTCACAACGTAACATGAGCCTGCGTGGTTTCGCACGTATCGCGGGAATCAGTCATTCCTATTTATCGCGCGTGATGAACAGTCAAAAGACTTTGTCGATTGCCTCGGCCAGCAAGATCAGTCAGATCCTGGATATGACTCCTGAAGAAGAAGCACACTTGATGCGCTTGGTGGCCCGCGATCAATTGGCGGAAAACTCCCGCAGTGGTCAGCAATTGCGCGCCCGTATTTTAAAAACCAAACGTTCGCCTCAAAATAAAGTGACGTTGGATAATTTTAAAGCTGTAGCGGAGTGGCATCACTTTGCGATTCTAGCATTATTAAATACCAAAGAATTTCGCGGCACCGGTCGCTGGATCGGGGAGCGCTTAGGGATTCCCCATGAGATCGCCAAGGAGTCTTTCGAGCGTTTGGTTAAGCTTGGTTTTATTCGTAAAGAAAATGGCAAGTATGTGGCGATGAATGACGGGGATATTGAGACTCCGCACGATGTGGCCTCCCAAGCGGTGCGCGAAAATCACCGTCAACACTTACACTTGGCAGGATTGGCGTTGACTTCATTGCCACCTGAACAGTTGGAATTCCAAAATGCTTCGATTCCGATGAATAAGGCCGATATTCCTAAAGCAAAAAAACGTCTGCGACTGTTTATGGATGCTTTCATCCGCGATCTGGAAAAAAATCCCGGCGAGGAAGTGTTCCAGGTTAATTTGCAATTCTATATGCTTTCAAAAAATTCTGAAAAGGATCTTCTATGAGATACGTCTCTTTCCTGATCGTTCTTTTGAGTACCTCTGCGGTCTTTGCAGCTCCGCGCGTGAATAGCGGAGGCGGTGGTTGGGTTTGTCGTAAAATCGACAGTGGTGACGTCGTCTGGGTGAAGGCTGCTGATTTGACCAAGGTTGAATTCATTCAACCCGGCAAGCTGGTGGAAAAAGAAGGCGACCAGTGGGATCTGCTGGCTGAACAACGGGCCTATATCAAACGAGTTTTGCCAAAGCTGGATGCGATTTTAGAAAAATACCCTTTGAATATTCGCGAAAAATTGCGCCCCGTTCCGGATGCCTTGAACTTCGTACCCGATGCCGAGCTTCGCTATAAGCCACCGGTTTCCAGTTGCCCGGGGGGAGTCGTGTCTTACGTGCAGTTAGCCGACACCAACATGGATGGACAGGTGATTTACTCTAGCCGTGTATGGGGCTTGCCACAATTTTCAAACTTCCAAAAAGCCGCGATCTTATTGCATGAAGAAATCTATTACGCTTTAAGACAGTCCTTTGGGGATGAGAGTTCCTATCGCACTCGTCAGATCATGGGCCTCGTTTACGCGGGGATGAAAGATGATCCTTTGCGTGGTGGGATTGACGAAGTGTTCAAAGCCAAACCCCGTTCACGTCCTGGGATCTTTGGTTTCGATAATGGTCCGGCTCTTTTCAATGTGCGACTGAATTGTGCCGTGGTTTTGAATGGCCAAACATCATATCCCTGGGTTGAGGTGGTGCCAGGAGAAACGACTCAATTAACAGTGGATGGGTACCTTTTGAAACTCACGACTTCAGTGATTGACGGCAGTCCGATAAGTATGGATGTGACCGATGAGTCGACAGGCTTTTCAAGTTCTTTGGCAGGATCAGATATTATTTCAGTCTTTAACTCGGTTCGCCGGACTGTGATCACAGTGAAACGCAATACAGAGCAAAGTGTACGCTTTAGTTGTGAATCCAGTAGTCCTTTAGACCGCGATCCTCTTTAGTCCCTAGAATTCAGAATTTAGTGTACGGTTAAATAGTATACTGAATTCTGTATGTCTTGCCTTAGCGACGAGAAGGCGGTGCTTCCCAGTCAGTCAGACCGTACTTCGCAAGTATCTTCGCCAGCTCGCCGCTCTGGCGAAGCTCCACGATGCCCTTCGAAAATATTTTACCGTAAGCCACGGATTTTTTGTTTTTGGGAGAAAATGCTGCCCACAATCTTGGATCATCAGCGACGTTTTCACTGACACGTTTGTAGTCATTTGGATTTAACTTCTTTTCTCTGAGAGTATAACGAAAGACCGCATCGTTTTCGATAAAGGCATCCAAACGCTTGCTGTCGATCATACGGAAAAGCTGATCCAAAGGGCGTTCGCCAGAAATCGAAATGAACACGTCTTTGCGTTTGCGGATGATGTCGTCGACTAAGCCCCCGTAAGCATAGCCGTTGATCACGCCGACTTTTTTGCCTTTCAAAGATGCTTCGCCGGTGTAACTCCAGGTGGAGTCGTGAGGAACATAGAAATAGTCATCGCCTGTGCCGAAAGACTTTTCTGGGAAAACGAAATCCGGCGAATCATTCACCATCGCACCTACAATAACATGGGCTTTGTTTTGACGGGTTTCGTTGACCGCGCGAGCCCAGTTAACAATTTCAACATTTACTTTGTGACCGTGCTTTTCGAAAATGCGCACGAAGGCTTCAATCATATAACCGGGAGCGGCCTTGTTGTCGCATACATAAGGACACCAGGTATCGGAACGCAATTCAATTGTATCTGCTGATGCTTGAGCGGAGAACATTAATGGCGCCGCTAATGCTAGTGCGTACAAATAATGTTTAAGTGTTTTCACAAATCCCCCGGGCCACGATGGCACGGTAGTACCTCTACTGTGTCTTTTCACAGCTTTCTATTTTATTTCTCGATATTGCCAACTTGTAACAACGCAGACAAAAAGCCGTATAGCTCCGGAACACAAAAATGCCGTCTCAAGCTGATGGCGCGTTCTATGGAGACGATTTTTCCTGATTTTCGATTCGGGCTCTGAAGTTTGAGAATAAAGATTCCAGGCCTGTTGCACTTGCCCATTTGGAGACGCTGATTCGCAAAGCAATCGCGCTCTCTTTTTCCGATCGATTTTCTGCGATGATTTGGTCAACTTCTGCCTTGAATACATTCGTTGCATCTTCGATTCGCATTTGTGCTTGGGCGATTTCGCTAGCGCTAAGGCCGGTGTGTTGTACGACGGGATGGTTTTTCCAGTCTCGCAGAGGAGTGAGTAGGCGTTCTTCATAACTGGCACCGCCGACCACGGAACTTGCCGATGTGCCTTTGAAATAGCGGTCCATGCGTCGGAAGAAAGGCTTCCACCTTTCCGCGCGATCGGGAGTTAATTGTTCATAGACTTTGAAATCCAAAAGTTTGATTTCTTTAAAGGCATTAAATAAAAACATCTGATTTTTAATAAGAAGGTTCGTAACAAAATCTACTTCTGACAGCATTTCCTCGTGACGAACCGAGAACTGGCGCAATTCCATGCCCACCAGACCCTTCGGATACGCATCATCGCGAAGAGCCGGGCCATTGATGAGCCTTTGTGTTCCGCCTTTGCCGACATTTTTTCCTAAAAGACTTCTTTCGTTATTTTCTATGACTTCCTGGAAGCCTTTTTGACTCAGGTGCCCCAATGCATAGTGAGTCAGGATAACACCTGGAATAGATTCGGGGTCTCGTTTGAATTTCTCATAACTTTTTGTCAGTGAAGACAAGTAGGCATGATCGGTGGAGAAGGCTATGAACCCTGAAAGATAGGAACTGTATTCCTTAGGGAATACCACATGTGATTGCCAGTAACCTTTGCCAAGGATCTTGACTAAAAGATGGATCTTATCCGCCATCTGTTTCGAATCGGTAAAGACTTCGCCGACGGCTTCGACGGTTCCGTGTGATTCGATAAGTAATTTCTCTGGCAAATATTCTGGCGCATTTTGCAATTTTACGACATTCAAGCGCCCCAGGCTGGTCAAAACCGTTCGTAAAAGTTTGGGGTAATCTGCCAGGAATGTTTGGAACTCAGTAATACGTTGCTGTGGCGTTAGCTGGAGCCAAGTATCTTCAGTAAACTTTGGTAAGCGATAGAAGTTAAAGATCTGGCTGTTGATATCTGGTACAAATTCGACTTCATAACCGTAAGTAATTTGTCCTTTAATGGAAGTCTCGGAACGGAGGCCTTTTGGTTTTAAGCGGGGAACAATCCAGTTTTCAAAGCGCGTCGCAAAGAAACTTTCGAGAGATTCTTTTTCTATTTGCGCTGGGGTTGAAGTCTCCCATAATTCCAAAAAGCCTGTTTTAAGTTGATTCCTGATAGAGGCGTCTTGAGTTATAAAGCCCAAATCGATATTGCCACTGAAAGCGCGTTCAGTAAGATCAGCACTGCTACCCATGACCGAAGTATCGGTAATGACAGTACGACCATGAATAATCGCTTTTGACGGCACTTCATACCAACGCACGGGAATTCCGGCATTGATAAGGGCATTGGCCGAGGAAGCATTCATGTTGCGGTCTCGATATTTACCAGCAAACGGATATTTCATCGGGACGTGTGTAATCACCACGCGAATATCAAGGTCAGGATTTGATTTATGCCTTTGAATCAATGCCTGCACGACATCATTTTGAGATATGTCTAAGGCACTCAGCCAAAGTGTCTGTTGGGCATTGCGAATAAGTTCCAGGCTGACAGGTTTAAATTCAGGATGTGAAGTTCCGGGGCCCACGTATTCGATCTGTTTGACGGGCTCAAGGGGAATTGTATTTTTAATGTCTTGCCAACGATCGGTGACTTGGGAAAAATCGTGATCGAAAATCTTTTGAAGTTCGTTCACTTGGTCTCGAGAAATAAGGCCAACCTCGAAGTTATCATTCGAGGTTAAATTGGAAGAGCCCATATAGGCAATTCTGCCATCAACAATTGCAATCTTACGATGCAGGACTGATTCACGATAGCTGCGAGCCATCGAAAGTTCCTGAGGATTCGAGAGCCTGATTTCGATATTTGGATGAACAAGGTGGCCGATTCCATTGTCGAACAAAGCTTTATTGGCAATATCTTTAAGATAATGGCGACCGTCTAAAAGCAGTCGAACCTTCACACCTGAATTTGCGCGGGCTAGGACCTCTGTGTAAAATCGCTCTCCCGGGATCGAGGCCGTTTCGATATCAAGAGTCTTCGTGGCCGTTCGAATGATAGCAAAAACTCGTTCGTTGAGGCCCTGACCGAAAATGACTTCATTCACGACGCCCGTGGAGTTCGTCGCGTCCTTAAAGATCTCCGAGCAACGACTTTGAGCCAAAGCCCAAGAGCTTTGAAGTATCAAAACGAGACTAAAAAAGAGGACTCTAAGTGACCATTTCATTTAGCATTCTGAAGTGCAAAGAGGGGACCAGTCGTAGATGTGTTGTACCAATTCGTAATCATTCGACCGCTGGCGATGACATTATGTAAATGATATCCCATTTATGATAAATGAGAGCTTACGTTTTTCAGTTGTGTTGAAGCATTTGACATATGAAGCGAATAAACGGCGCGATCTTGTCGCGTGTTATCTATAAGTAAACTAGGTTGGTGCGCCGGGGGGGACTTGAACCCCCACGCTTGCGCATACGCCCCTCAAACGTACGTGTCTACCAATTCCACCACCGGCGCGCACCGACTGAAATTAAACCTTTTTGGCTCCAGAGAGTCAATAGGGCGCGATGCGGCAGAATTGAGGGTCTATTTCCTAAGAATAAGGATTGCGGCAATAGTTACGGCGAAGAGTGCATAATGGGCTATGTTGCCCCATTTTAGAATTTTCTTTTCGTAAGGCATGTCGCGAAGAACGTTGTTTGGGTCAGCCTTTAAACGCTCGCGACCATTTTTAGAAATACGGTTTTCAGTCACCAAATAGACGACGGAACCTATAACAAAGCTGATAAATCCAAAGAGAACCGCTTTAAAAAAGAAATAATCAGTGAAGCTTGTCGCGACAGAGTTACCTTTCATGACTTGAATCGCCGAGAACAGAACAATCGCCGCCAGAGGCAGGCCGCCGTAGCGAGCGACTCGAGAAGGCCAGTTGCGGAAGTTTTCTTCACTGCGGGCCCAGAAGTGGTCGCCGACGACAGAGGTTCTTCTGTATTCTTCAACCTGCGATAAGGAAATTAATTCGGGATTATAGGCGGCAATAGCTTCCAGAATGTATTCGCTGCGCTCAAGTCCCACGGGAAATCTATGTTTGGTTTTATCTTTAAGCACGATATCAAACCAGCCTCCCATGCGGGGAATAAAGGCCAATTTGACAGCATCGATGTCCTGGTAGGAAAGCTCGAGGGATTTTGTTCTTTTCTCGATGATCAAACTGTCGGGTTTTACATGAATCTTGGTATAAGCCAGATCCTGAGTGTTACGACCCACAGAAAACAAAATCGCCGACAGGAAAAAGAAATATGCTGGAAAGGTGTTGATCCAAAACTCTGTCTTAGGTGTCGAGACCGCATAAGTGGTGGCATAAACGGTTGCCGCCATTGCGACGATAAAAAGAAATCCGCCGTAACCCGCCTGGAAATAAAACATGCGCTTCAAAGAAGCACGATAGGTAATTGTTCTTTTTAAGTTCGATCTCGGAACGAACGGAATTTTCAAAGCTGCGTTTGACATGAACCTTTATCGGCTTAAGGACTTCTGTCCTAAAGCCAATAGTGGATGTCTCAAATTGAGAAGAGCGATTGATTTAGTCTTGGATGGCTTCGACGCAAATGATGTGGATATCATTGGAGCCCACGAAGCTCATCGTTTCGCAGGAATACTTAGGGTCTGTTCCAAATAATGTAGGAGAGAGGCGTTTAGCCCAGCCATTGGGGTTCAACGGCGCGGAGTAGGTATTGCCGTCGTTTAATCGAATGCTGATATTGGGAGCTGCGACACGGTACCGGCCATTCACTTGGACGGCAATAAATCCAAAGCCCTGACTATTGGAACGAGTTCTTAGAGTGACAGGCATATTCGTATCTGGCGAAAATGCCCCCGTCAGACTGATGGGGATATTCCAAAGAGGAACGAAGGTACCGTCGCCCTGGACAAATTTGACATAGAAATTATAACTCGGTGGATAGATGTAGGCCATGTTCTTGTTTAAGAACCCCATGTGCCACGCGAATTCTTGTGGATTTGTATCGGAGAAAGCTAAACCCACAATGCGACGGCTGTTCAAAGAATCAGTGTCTCCCTGAGCTCGGCGATAGGCATAGATGGCTTCATGAAGTACCATCGCGGCCTTCGCTCTTTCCGTCAGATTTTCAAAAAGACCTTTTTGTACGAAAATAAATCCGTGGTTGTCGTAGTTCACGATTTGTTCGTAACGAATGATACCACCAGCGCAAGAGGCTGAATCGGGAACGGCAAAATAGAGCGCATCATTGATGACCTTCAAAGGGGTGTCCAGATAGGTGATCTGTGGACCCGGGCGCAAATTGTCGACGTTATCTAAATAGAGATCAAGGCCGGGAAATGGATTGCCAGGAAGACTGAGGAGGCGTCTTGATACTTTTCTGACGATGTTTTTGTAACTGCCTTTATAGTCTGTCAAATTTAATTTGTATTGAGAAGTCGCCTCGTACAAATCAATAGGCACGATCCACAGAATCTCGGTTCCAGAAATATTTCGGCAGGTCCAGGCGCCGCCACCATTGCCAACGCGATTGAAGGCGAGGGCGGTGGAGCTCAACAAAAGGAATAAAGCAGATACGATAAAATTTAGTCTCATGGCTATTCCTTGGATTCCGTTAAAGGGAAAAATTGGACTGCTAAAGTATAAACCGATTTTTTCTTACCCACTTCCAGCTCTTCGCAAAGTTGATTCTGGAAATCCCGGATCATCTTTTTCGCTTTCTCGATTTTTGCGGGGTTGATAGCGATGGTCACGGCACCAAACTCGCGCTTCTCTACGGGGATCAAGTCGAGTTTGGATTTTGCCAAATCAATAACGCCACGGTGATAAGCTTTGATGGCTCCCGAAGGGATGTCATCAGTTGTGGTTAAGGGTTTACCGGATTGCTTGAAACTACCGTCATTTTTTATGGTAATAAGTTCCAGGCGTTTCAGGCGATTAAGGGCGTCACGAGCTTGCAGTTCCGTGATCGACAATCTTTCCGCAATCCATTGAGGTGTGGCTTGATTGTTGGAAATATCGCCCAAACTTAAAATCGCAAAGTGATACCATTCGGAGAGCAGACTGAATTTGTCTTCCTGAATTAATTGAGTGCGGTGTTGTTGCACAGTTCGTGGTTCCACCAGGTGTGGAAAGGCCGATGCTAAGAACATGGATTTATCAGCGGGAGAAAGTTCCAACTTGGCTAAAAGTTTTTTCGCCTGTTCACTGGTTAAATTTCTTTTGCCGATAATAAGAGACGAAAGATGGCTGGCACTTAAATCCAATTGCTTCGCAAACGCGCGAAGCGAGAAACGGGGATTGCTTTGCTTGCGCAAAAGCAATTCTGAAGAAAGAATATCGCGATAAGTATGAGGCATGGGTGGGCTTGTAGCGTAGGGAATTCACAGCGTCAAGAGTTTGAGTACAGGTGTAATCAATTCGAGGTTATTTTAAGTGAGGCATGTTCATCTCTCGAATGAAAATCACCGTTTTTTAACAGCAGATATGTTCACTGAATTTGTGAAGACCGAAGTGTCGCTATGACTGGATTAAGGTTGTTTACCTTTTTTGGAAGCAGGCAAACGTTCAGCCAAGGACTCAAGTTTCTTACGTTGTTCGGGGCTCCAGGTTTTCAAAAAACCTTCGGGATCTTTTTGCGCATCTTGCATGACTTTCATCAGTTGTTCTTGCGACAGGCCTTTCATGTTGCCTAAAACATCGGCGGCCAGATCGTACATTTCATTTTCGTTGGCTGTGCTGCCAGAAAGGGATTTGACGTTGTCAGCGACTTTGGAAGCTTCGGGAGATTCCTTTGTCATGTTCTGACGAGTCTGCGAACTTCTTAAGTCTTTTCGTGTTTTCTCGATCGCTGAAGTCAACTCGTTGGCGTCGTTAGCCAAGGCATAAGCCCCGCAAAACAAAGAGGCAATAAAAACAATGACGGCTGTGGATTTACCGATAAGCTTCAACATTCCGATACCTTTCAGATGAGGTCTCTAATAAATCGGAATTTTCAGGCCAAAACAGTAGTGCTTTAGACGAATCTCAGACTGAGACGCCGTTGATTCGCGTCACATGCTAATTATGAGGCAAAAGCTTGGTATAGGACGGATCTGCCAAAAGAGCCTGGCAGATTTGCTGACCCAAAAGTTTTCCCGCAGCGACATCTGACGGATAGTGAACTCCCACCACGGTGCGAAGGGTGCCCAGGCGATCGCCGTAGGTCATAATTTGTTGAGCTCTGTCGGGGAAGAGTGCCGCCATAATGCAGGCATCAGTCATGCTGACCGCCGCGTGCATGCTTGGGTACGATTTTGAGCCCCCAGGAGGTGGGATGCAAGGGCGTAAACGTGAATAATCACTGTAGGGACGTGGGCGGTGGTAGTGATCTTTGAAGGTTTCAGTGATTTTTGAAACCAAGCTGGAAGCTTGTTGCAGAGGTCTTTGGATTTTTGCGTATTCTTGAGGAGTGATCAAGCCTGAGTTTTTGTAAAAAGCATCAAACGTGGGGCTTTGTTGTCTTTCGGCCATCGCGCATTCCGCTTCGGTCCGACGATTTTGCAGATCAAACATGATGTCGACTTCAGCCTTTTCGGCGGGGGACTCTGACACCGGCGGATCTTGCATCGTAAAGTCACGCGCCGATATTTGAGTCCAGTCGGCGTGGGACGTCAGGGGAAGGATCCATAATAAAGAAGCTGTCAGTGTCAGTCTTTTCATGAGAATTTTGTAACCCTGGGGCGAAGGTGACTCAATATAATTCCGGCACCCTGACCAAACCCTGATATTTTTATTTGGTTTTGAAGTGCGGTGCGCAACAAAATCTCCACTATTTCTTAAATACCAAAAATCCATCGTCCACGGGAACCGTCGTACCGTTGATGGCTTGCGCAGCCTCGGTGAAGAGGAAGGCCACAACGCTTGCGACTTTTTCGGGTTCAATCAAGCGATGGTGCATGTGTTGTTTGGCCAATGTATCTTTGACGGCCTTATCATCACCCAGGATGGGGGTATTGATAAATCCGGGGGCCACGCCGACGACACGGATGCCATGGGGTGCAAGCTCCAGAGCAGCGGTTTTACTCATCATCACGACGGCGGCTTTGGCTGCGTTATAATTAAAGCTTCCTTCGGCGGCCATGGTCCCATAAATGGAGGCGGTATTTACGAAGGTTCCCTTGGCTTTAAGTGCCACCATTTTTTTAGCTGCGTACCACATGCCATAATAGACACTGTGCTGATCAACTTCGATCACTTTCATATAGGATGCCGGTTCCATTTCCAAAAATGGTTTTACCAAACCAATACCAGCGTTATTAAAGATTCCGTTTAAAGTTCCAAATTTTTCCACCGCAAAGTCGACCATGGATTTGACTTGCTCTGCTTTAGAAACGTCTACTTTGAAAGAAAATGAGGGAACGCCCATTTCGCGCAACTCTTCAGAAGTTTTCTCAGCACCCTCAACGTTATAGTCGGCGGAAATAATTTTTGCGCCTTTTTTGGCAAGAGCCACCGCGGCTTCGCGGCCGATGCCACTGGCTGCTCCAGTGACGATGATGACCTGATCCTTGAGTTCCATGAAGACTCCTTCCTGAGCTGCTTTTTCAGAGCTATTCTAGGAAGCTCCGGGGGAGCCCACAATCATTCAGCACTTTCCCTGTGAAATATCAGAGGGAAGGTATCTAACTTTTCGACAGTTTTGAAATTTGCGTACCGATGTGAGAATGACAATCGCGCTCTCCAGTCGAGGCTTGTATACTGAGGTCATGAATACGCTAAAAATCATGGGATTCGGTCTGCTGATTATTCTGGTGTTGTGTGGTGGAGTCGCCTTATTTAAGGGCTCCGCGGAGTATCGTGCACAGCAGGATGCAAAATCCATCACAATCCATGTCAGTTCCACTTCCAATGCTATCGTCTCTGGAGAATAGTCCTTACTTTTGACAAGATCTTGAAAGACTGTTAGGTTGAGGTCTGTGAAGTATTCAGGCTTTTTATTTCTTTTTGCCTTTCTCTTTTTTGCAAGCTTTCCTCAAATGGAAATCGTGGCGGGGGAAAGTGCGTCTGTTGTCTCCACACAGCGTCTTGTCGCAAGTCCCACATTAGCCTTTGAGCTTTCTCATAATCTTCGCTTCTTCAAAAATTCCGAGCGTGTTCCGGCAATCTATACAGTTGTTGCGGAATTTGTTTTGGCAAATCCTGAGGTCCAATACGGGCACCTGGATCCGGTCTCTTATCGTTATCAAAGTCTTGTCGAATTCAATTGGTCCCAATCGCGGGCGCCGCCAGTTTCTCTCGTTTAATCCACAGTTTATTTTTAGTTTTAATTAACTTTGCTCTTTTGCTTTATCAAAGCAAAGGGATTGGATTTATTCGTATGGAACAAAAGTCGTCACACACAAGTGCACCGCCCGAGGTAAAACAAAATTCTCGTGGAATTATTATTCTGGGAGTCTTGGTGGTCTTATTAGTTATTTTTAAAATATTTGTGTACCCGCATTTCGAATAGCGGTTGCACTCGAAAGGCCCCGGATTGTCCCCCGGGGCTTTTTTTTGTGGCTGCGCTTCGGCTAAGCAAACTGGGCCTGATCGGTGGCGACTGTTTCGCCATTCACTTGAACAGTGTAAAAAATTGGAACGGCTTTGGAAAGCATGGCCGCAGTTCCACTGTATTGATGCGTGGAACGTTTCGCGGCTTCGACAACTTGCGAGGCATCAATGCCAGTGCCTTTTACTGAGTAGGTCAAATCAATACGCGTGAATATCTTTGGGTGTTTGTCAGTTAAACCGGCGCGAGCTTCTAAATCGAAACTATCATATTTCACCTGAAACTTTGCCATCAGATCGATAACATCTGTCCCTGTGCAACCACAAAGTGCGGCAAGGACTAATTCCTTGGGGCTTGGTCCCTCTGATTTGGCATCAGCCAGGGCGACATCGATATCCCCCTGCATACCGCGAACTTCAAATTTAAAATGATGGCCATCTATTCTATGGACTTTTGCTCTCATGGAAACTCCTTAGACCCTGAGGCTTATTGAGGAGGTGCTGTATGTCAACATTCGTTTGACGTAAGTGCTAAAGGCCTTGCGCAGAACGCGGAGGGGGATCAACCTACATTATCACCTTTGAAAGGATCTCGCAGATGAACTATGAGCTTCCCGCATTTCCCGGAATTCCTCAACTTAACGGTCGAATTTTAATCAACGGAGAAATCCGTGATAAAGGTTTTGAATCACAACCAGTATTTTCGACGTGTACGGAAAACGGAAAACTTCAGCAGATTGGAACCACGGCGCATGTCAGCGCTGATGTTTTACGAGAAGCTGTTGAAGGCGCATCCAAAGCATGGGCCAAGGGTTTGGGTGATTGGCCGACCTCAAGAATGGAAGACCGAATCAATGCCGTCGTTGCATTCAGAAATGGGATGTTGGAACAGCGAGAAATCGTGTGTCGTCTGTTGATGTGGGAGATTGGAAAAAATTGGGCGGATTCTCAAGCCGAGTTTGATCGCACGATTCAGTATATCGACGACACGGTGAATGAAGTTAAAACCATGGATCGTGAAGCCAGTCGTTTTCAGTTTTCCGGCGGCGTGATGGCGCAAATTCGCAGAGCACCGTTGGGCGTGACTTTGTGTATGGGGCCTTTTAATTATCCCCTGAATGAAACATTCACAACTTTAATTCCCGCATTGATTATGGGGAATACTGTCGTGGTGAAGTTGGCTCGCTATGGTCAACTTTTGTGGGAACCTTTGTTGGAATCTTTCCGCAGTGCCTTTCCAAAGGGAGTGGTGAATATCATCAATGGATTGGGACGAGAAATCGTCAATCCTGTGGTGAAAGACGGTAAGATCGATGTGTTGGCATTCATCGGTACCAGTCGTGTCGCGAATCAAATCAAAATCGCACATCCTCAGCCGTTTAGATTCCGCAGTATTCTAAGTCTTGAAGCTAAAAATCCGGCGATTATTATGGCGGATGCTGATTTAGATAATGCGGTGAATGAATGTGTGCGGGGGGCTTTGTCATTCAATGGTCAGCGCTGCACGGCTTTGAAGATGATCTTTGTCCATAAAAATATTTCTGCGGAGTTCACGAAAAAACTGGTGCAGAAGGTGAACAGTTTGGTCGCTGGTATGCCGTGGGATAAAGGCGTCGCAATCACGCCGTTGCCAGATCCTGAAAAGCCAAAATATTTGCAAGGTTTGATTGATGATGCCATTGCCAAAGGCGCGGTGCTTGCGAATCCAGAGAAAGGCGGGAAATTGAATGGGAATATTTTCTTTCCAGCTATTCTGGCAAATGTGCCGTTAAACTCCCGCGCGGCTGTTGAAGAGCAATTTGGGCCGGTGATTCCTTTGACCGAATACGAACACTTTCAAGAGATTGAAGACTATATTTTGAATTCTCCCTATGGAAATCAGGCCAGTGTCTTTGGTAAGGATGCCGTGAATATGGGACGCATGATTGATCGCTTAAGCAATCAGGTTTGTCGCATCAATATCAACAGCCAATGCCAACGTGGTCCCGATGTGTATCCATTCACGGGTCGTAAGAATTCTGCAGAAGGAACTTTAAGTGTGTATGATGCCCTTCGCTCGTTCAGTATTCGTTGCATGGTTGCTGCGAAACAAGATCAGGCAAGTCGTCAGGTGATTCAGGGAATTTTGCATCAAGACAGTTCAAAGTTTTTATCAACAAATGTGGTGTTGTAGGAATGACCTTGACATAAACAGCTGCTCCCTTGGAAATATATAAAAAGGGAGCCTATGTTTAATCTTTCTAATTTACGTTTGTTAATCTCCTGGGGCTCAGTCCTTCTCTATTTTTTGGTTCTTTCCAGTTGGATGGACACGGTCACATCACCGGCGACGCTGATGGTTTTGTTCACATTGTTCTTTGCGGTGATTATGTGGTCTGCCTTTGGCGTGGTTCATGAGGCCGAAGAGTTGGCTGAAATTATGGGCGAGCCCTATGGCACTTTGATTCTGACGTTATCGATCGTCGTGATCGAGGTCGCGTTGGTGGCTGCCGTGATGTTGGGTTCAAATGCAGCGCCGACCATGGGACGTGATACCATGTTCTCGGTGTTGATGATTGTCATGAACGGTGTCGTTGGTCTTGGTTTGTTTATCGGAGGATTTAAACATCGCGAGCAGTCTTACAATCTCCAAGGGGCCGCTTCTTATTTGTCGGTATTGATTCCCTTAACATGTATCGCGTTGATCCTTCCTAACTTCACCACATCTACAGAGTCGGGGACGTTGTCATTTTGGCAGTCCACGTATTTTTCGATTTTTTCAATTGCGTTGTACGGCGTTTTCTTAATCACGCAAACAGGACGTCACCGTGCTTTTTATGTGCATCAGATCGAAGGCAAGGTGGACGAAGACGTGGATGCTCCACGCTCGCCCATTGATTGGTCGAAGCTGCGCGTTCATGTGGTTTTGTTGTTGGCGAATATCCTGCCGATCGTCTTGTTATCAAAAGGACTGGCAAAAATTCTGGATGCTGAAATCAAGGCCTTGAACTTGCCACTGGCTTTGGGTGGGGTGGTTGTGGCGGCCATCGTATTTGCTCCAGAAGGAATCAGTGCACTTCGCGCCGTCGCTCGAAATGATCTGCAACGTACAATCAATCTGTGTTTGGGGGCAGCGACATCAACCGTCGGTCTGACGGTCCCCGTGATCCTGGCGATCGCATCGATCACCGGGCAAAAAGTTGTTCTGGGCTTGGCGCCGCGTGAAGTGACTTTGTTGGGGATGACTTTGATTCTGAGTACATTAACATTCTCGAACAGGCGCACGACGATGCTCGAGGGGACTGTGCACTTAGTATTATTTTTCGTATTCTTAGTGTTGGTATTTAATCCGTAAAATTCTGTCCTCTGGAGCGACTCATAAAAACGCGCGGATTAACCGCGCGTTTGTCCTGATCCATCCACCAACCACCGAGCGTTAGTCAGTTCTCGAAGGCCCACCGGACCACGGACATGCAGCTTCTGAGTGCTAATTCCCAGTTCTCCACCTAAACCAAACTCAAAACCATCCGTGAAGCGGGTGGAGGCATTCCAATAAACCGCAGCAGCATCGATTTCTTGTTGAAACAGGCGAGCCTTTGGCTCTGATTTGGTGATGATCGCTTCAGAGTGTTTGCTGCCATGTTTTTCGATATGCGCCAAGGCTTCTTCGATTCCTGAGACAACACGGCAGTTCATGATGAGATCCAGATATTCAGTGTCCCAGTCCTCGGGCTTTGCCGAGGTGACACGATCATGATTTTTTAAAATAAATAACGAAGCACTGTCGACATGCCATTCAAGTTTCTTGGAATCAGTTTCCTGATAAAGCATTGGCAGAAATTGCGCGGCAACTTTTTCGTGAACCAAGACAGTTTCTAAAGCGTTGCACACGCCCGGTCTTTGCGTTTTGGCGTTCGCGACGATTTTAGCAGCCATTGCAAGGTCAGCGTCTTCGTCCACAAAGGTATGGCACATACCGCGATCATTTTTGATAATCGGCATTAAGGCTGTGCGCTGAACAAAATCAATCAGCTTATCGCCACCACGTGGAACGACGATATCAATCATGTCTTTGCGTTTTAAAAGTTGCTCCACCAAACCCCGGTCATAATCTTCGATGCCCTGAAACGGCATCACTTTAAAGCCGGTCTCACTGAGTGAATCCCGCATCAGTTTGTAAATTGCGGCGGCACTGTGTTTGGATTCAGATCCGCCACGAAGTAAAATCACATTGCCGGATTTAAAAGCCAGGGAAAAGGCTTCCAAAATCACATTTGGACGAGATTCAAAGATCATAAAGATCACACCCAGGGGCGCGCGAATTTTTTTTAGCAACAATCCGTTTTTCAAGGTCTGTTGATCAATCAACTCGCCCACAGGGTCGGGCAGGGCTGCCACTTGTTTAAGGCTTTCGATCATGCCGTCGATGCGCTCAGGATTTAATGTCAGGCGGTCTCTGAAGGCCGGGGCCGTGTCAGCGGCTAAGCTTTCCAGATCTTTTTTGTTTGCCGCAATGATTTCATTCGCAGCCTTCGCAAGATTGGTGGCGATTTTTAAAAGCGCTTTGTTTTTTTGATCGCTGGAAAGCTTACGCTGTTCACGGGCTGCTGACTTTAAATCAGTCAGCATTTGTTCATTTGGCAAGTTCATGGCGACCTCCAAATTGGGTGCCGATGCTATCGCCTTGAGCGATATGCAAAAGATTATTGGGAATGTCACCTTTAACCAAGTGAGTGATGATCTTCTTTTTGCCAGCGGTTTCCGCCGCCAAAAGTTTGGAATACATGCCACCAGTTCCGACTTTGGAAATGGATTTACGATCTGCTAAGGCAAATTCCGCTTTGCCCACTTTGGGGCGATAACGTACCAGTGTTGCGTCGGGATTTTTATTCGGATCGGAATCAAAGAGTCCTTCCACGTCGGTCATCAAGACCACGCGTTCTGCTTTCATCATCACCGCCACCTTCGCAGCCAGAGAGTCATTGTCACCAAATTTGATTTCTTCGGTGGCGACGGCATCGTTCTCATTTAAGATGGGAATGACTTTCCATTTTAAAAGTTCCGTCAGGGTGTTTTGCAGGTTTTTGCTGCGCACAGGATCTTTCATGTCTCCAGCAGTCAGTAGAACTTGTGAACCCAAAAGATTTGCCGATTGCAAAGCCAGGACATATTGGTCCATGACCAGGGGTTGACCAATAGCGCTGAGAGCTTGTTTCTGAGGAAGGGTGCGTTTGGCTGCTTTAAAATTGGTGCGCGCCACGGCCCACGCAATAGCTCCAGAAGTCACCCAGATCACGTCGATATTGTATTTCTTTTTAAGCTGCGCCACTTGTAGCATCCAAGCCCTCATTAAAAGAGGTCCACCATCACAAACCATTTTACTGCCAGCTTTAATTACCCAACGTCGATTCTTAGCCATACTTATTCTCCGGAAAGGTGCCACGAAATGAGCCAGGACCTCTTCATGGAAGTGACGATTCCACAAAGAATACCTGGCACCATTTCAAGTCTAGGGTCGCAGTGGAAGCTCCGCAAACGAAAAATTGGAATTTTATTTCTTACGGTGACTAATTTGTAGGTAACCTGGGCGTTTTACGCCCATAACTCTCGCAATTGTTCCTGACTCAAACCCCGTAAGCGGGATTTTGAATAAGGGCGCCCTAATATTTCCAATTCATTCAGCTGTATATAGTCCCGAACCGTTTGATAAGGCTTGTATCCTTTAATCAATCGGGAAAACGGTCGATACTTCCAGATTTTGACCCCGTCATGTTTCCGGAAAAAGGTATCGGTCAGCACCTGAACAAATTGTCCTGCCACCACTCGCAGAAAACTTTGTACCTGCGCTCTACGCTGACCCCGGATCAACAAATGCACGTGATCAGTTTGCACGGAAAACTGCTCGATCTTCACAAAAAACCTGGCCGAGTATTTTTTTAAGAGAATATTCATCAATGCGAAAGTACGCGGATGGCGAAGTCCTTGCTTGAGTGCGGATTTGTTAACCTTAAAAACCAAATGGAGCGGATCCCGACTTGAAAGTGGCCGTACCCCACGTCCTTTGGATGATTTACGAAGAGTTCCACCGTGACAATAACGATGTTGCCACGGAATTTTTAACGACGAGAACGTTTGTTGTTTTGAGTGTTTCATCCCATTTCCAATTCGACCTTCAAAAACTTGAGGGCAGTTGACCGATACCCCGAATACGATTCAAAGATGCAAAACTGGAGCTGCTTTCAAATCATAGAATGTCGTGAACCGAAGAGAGAGCCCGCCGGAAAGCGGACGATGCGAAAGTTTTTCGTTGGGAGGGATGTTGGAGTAGCTTGCGCGTATACTATAACGTAGGGACCGGAGAGCGGTGACCGATACCCGAACCCTGGATCTTAGAGGTATTTATTTAGCGATTTAATCAACGAAGAAATCGCGTGAAGCTGTGTTTTGAAATCCATCGAGGGCATTTGGGAGTCTTTGATTTGTTCAGGCAGGTAGGGGACGTGAACGAACAAAGACGGCGTGTTCAGCAATTCGTGGTGAGTCAGTACCTTGTAATACAAATTGTTGCAAACATAGGCTCCGGCTGACAAGGAAACGGAAACAATCGGGTGCGCCAGCTGTTGATTTAAATCATCCCGAATTTTTTCCACCGGCAGAGTCGTCATCACGGCGTCGGCGTGTTCGGCGAAAATTTTTTGCGCTTCCAGCACAGGATTTCGTTTGTCAGCCACGCGGTTTTCCATCCAGTTGTGAGCAACGCGTTCCAGGCAGATGTGCTCGCGACCGCCGGCCTGGCCCAACATCACAATCAGATCAAATTTTTCCTGATGCTCGATGAACTTTAGCAATTCTTGAAAAGCTTCTTTAAAATCCACTGGTAAAATCAAAGAACTCACCCCGGGAATTGAGCGCGCCAGCTCGGTCGCTAGGAGCTCCGAAGGATTTATTTCTTGATTGCCAAAGGGCTCAAAGCCCGTCACTAAGAGGCGTTTCATAGAGGCAGGTTAACAGAACCCAACGTCCGTGGGAAGCACCACCCAAGAGAGGGATGTCCCAGTTCGCATATAACGCGTATTAAGTTTAATAAATTCGTTTTAAAACTGAAGCCGGGGAACGCTATTTAAGAAACTCTATTTTAGTCTCACTTTGAAAGCCAAATGGCAGAGTCCTTTACCTGCCAAACGATAATTTGTTAGATTTAAATGCAGACACCAAAAGGGGAATCCCATTGAAAAAGTACGTTGTTGTATTGGCGGCCCTGGTTGCCTTTGGTTGCGCCCACAAACAAGAAGTAAGAACTCCTGAAATTGTTGCCAGCTGTTTTGGTGACGGTGAAAGCCAGGATATGTGCAAGGCAGAGCGTGTGAACGACGAGGACAAAGTCGTGACGACTCGTTGTATCGGTGCACAGAATCGCAATGCCTTGGCCTCCCTGCGTGGCAAGTGCGTGGAAAAGATTTGCAGCAAAGGCTCGAATACGGATTGCCAACTTCGCGGTGAAGTCGGAGTTTTGGATCAGTATTCAGAACTGATGCGCCACCGCTACTTTGATGATGAAGAGGGTGGGGCTCAATCAGTTGCGGGTACTCAGCCCGCAAAAAAGATTTCTAAAAAGGGCAAAAAAGGCAAGAAGGCCGTCGAAGTTCAGCAGGAGTTGGATGTGGATCCCACCGCTCAGCTTCCAAAGATGCCGACAAAGCCCGAACCTATTGTGCAAAAGCCTGCACCTAAGCCAGCTTCTCAAGAGCCTGCGGAGCCGGCAGCCATCAATGTTACTTTGAAAGCTGACACGGCGAAAGCCGCGCCTTCTCAGGTCGCAGCGACGACTCAAGTTCGTAAGCCTGCGTCGGTTTCAGGCAGTGGCGAAGGTTTCAAAAAAGTTTGTGTATCCAAAGGCGATGCGAAGGCTCCCAGCAATCTTCGTGGGAAATGCGCGACTCGCAATTGCAACGACGGCAAGTGCACGTATGGTGGTCGCAAAGAGATGTTCGATTACGTCGCTCGGTCCGGTAACTAAGTTCAATTAAAATCCGAGGCCCACGATCTTGCGGGCTTCGGCACGATCAAAGTATTCAAACTCCTCCTCAATCATTTTATTCAATTGATTTCTATCGAAGATATAGACTTGAATCAAACGCAGCACCTGCATTTTAGGTGGTGATGTCTGAAATTTGCGAAGGATCGCAGCAACGTCAGTAGTATAAATTTTGGCGCGTTGATGGGTCTCTTGATAAGAGGCTGCATAATCTGCGACGCTCGCTAAACGTTGCGAATCATCTGTGCAAGCTTGCAGGCGCTTCATTAAATCAGTCAAGGCGATGGGATAGTAGTGGCCTGTTAAAATTCTTGAGCCACTGTAAACCTCCACCGGAGCGTTTTCACGCAGATGGATTTCAATGCGAGCATAACAGTATCCCTGCAGATCCCGGATGTAACCGTCATCTGCTTTGAGTTTGCAGGGCTGTGATAAATCGAACATCTCAATCGTGTTGTTTAAGCGGCCTCGACGGAAATTGGATGGCGTCACACTGTCTTTACTGATGGTGAAGATCTTCACGATGGCTGAATCTGCTGGAATAGTGGCCGAGTAGTGCACGTTGATTTTGTCAGCAGCACTAGGGACATTGAGCAAAATCTTTTCGACATCTGTGATGTCCATGTCGTTTTGTGAAACTTGTGGATTGAATTCACGGCCGACATTTTCCCAAAGGATGGTGTTGGTTTCATGGTCAAAGTTTTTGTTGGCGTGGTCCTTGTCTCCGCAGCCGCTCAGAAGAAAAGGCAGGAGAAGGCTGCTAAAAACGAATTTATTCATGTTCATTAAACGCTCTTTTGTAAAAATGTGATTGCGTGAACAAAAAAATCTTAAGAAGTCCCCCAAAGAAAAGTCCAACAGTGAATCATGAAAACATTGTTAGAAATGGAGCGCGGAGGCTCTCACAAATGTGATGACCCAGTGAGTTATGTGTAAACGCCAAATTGTACATTTACCCATCAAGGATTAGTAAATGAAGCATGACTCAGGAATCCCTGCTTACGAAAAAAGAAATTCTAAAAATGATGGTTGGCTTTCGTCGCTTCAGAGAGCGTTTTTTTAAAGAAGAACACTCTGTTTATGACAACTTGGCAACTGGACAGAGTCCCAAGACTTTAATGATCGCATGCAGTGACTCGCGTGTTGATCCCGCGATTCTATTTTCTTCATCACCAGGGGAAATCTTTGTGGTTCGAAACGTTGCGAACCTGGTTCCTCCATTTGAATCAAATATTGGTTTCCACGGGGTTTCCGCGGCCATTGAGTTTGCCGTTGTTAACTTACAAGTGGAAAACGTAGTGATCCTGGGGCATCGCCAATGTGGCGGTATTCGTTCGTTGTTCCAACCGGAAGCTATTCGTGAGGGTGGTTTCGTGCAGCAGTGGATGACTATTGCAGGAGAAGCGAAAAACAAAGTCTTGGCAGCGCATCCGAATGAAAGCGTCGAGCAACATTGCCGTGAGTGTGAAAAAACCTCGATCGTGACTTCTTTGGATAACTTACGGACTTTCCCATTCATTGAGTTTGCAGTGAAAAATCGTGGCTTGCAGTTGATTGGTGTGTATTTCGATTTGGAAGACGGAAAGTTGTCTTTCTATGATGAAGTCACAGATGCCTTCCGCGAGCTGGAAATTTCCAAAGTTCAAACATAACCAATGAAACCCTTCGATGCGACCCATGGGTCGCATCCTAACAAAATCCTGACAATTGGCTCCAAGTCTCAGATATTCCACGATATTCCACGAGTTGACCGAAATGCAAAAAATTCAATTTGCGACTCCATTGGAGTCAGAGCAGCTCGGCAATTGCATTGCGTCTTGTTCACTTTTGCAATAATTGTTTTTACCCATGGGGAACACAACTATTAAAAAAACATCAGAACTATCAAATTTTTTTAACGAAATTTTCTTAAACCGTCGTCGCAAAAATCCAAAGTACTCAATGCGTGCTTTTGCTCGCGACCTGTCACTGACGCAAGGTCGTCTTTGGGAATTGATTCATGGTCGCTATATTCCTGGACCGAAAGTGACCGAACGAATTTCTGAGTTGTTAAAGCTGACACCTGAAGACAAGATTCGCATGCAGACATTGATTGCGGCCGAGAAAGCTCAGCCGGTATCAACTTTGCGTGCAATGTCCAGCGATGAGTTCGCGATCATTTCAGACTGGGAACATCTGGCGATTCTTAATTTGCTGCCCACCAAGGGTTTTGATCACACCATCAATAGTATTGTGTCGCGATTGCAGATTTCTGTCTTGCAAGCCGAGGGCGCATTGAATCGCCTGATCGATCAAGGATTGGTGGTCGAAGAAAACGGTCGTTGGGTACCGGCTTTCACCAACACCACCACTCAAAATGAAATTCCATCAGAAGTCATTCGCGAGTTTCATCGTCAGATGATCAGTCGCTCGATGACGTCTTTGCAGCGTGATTCGGTTGATACTCGCAGTATTACCAGCATGGTATTTCCGGCAAATGTTAAGAATTTGGCGAAGGCGAAAAAGATCATCTCTGAATTCAATGTGCGCATGGCGGAGTTAATGGATAAAGGCGACGCAACGGAAGTGTACAGCCTGGCAGTTCAATTAGTACCAATTACGGTAACGGAAGGTAGGGCATAATGAAGAGTTTGTTGAAAAGTGTTTTGTTAGTTGCAGTGGTTTTCGTTCCGGCATTAGGCCATGCCTGGAGTTATGTTGGTAATGCAGGGAATGTGGTTGTTTGTGACGACACCGTGTTGGGTTTTTACGATCGCTATGAAATGACTTTGCGTTATGACTGGGTTTGGGATCAAGAGCTTGTCGATTCTCCAGATGTGGGCGGTAACGATGATGAAATCAAAATCGCCGCTGCTTATCTTAAGCGTATCGAGACATTGAATCCGATTTTGTATGGAAGATTGAAAACCTACCTTGCAACCTTTATGGACGAAGTGACCTTTGTAAAAGGTTATTTGCCCAATGTATTGGGTGATGCGGGAGTGGTTGTTTTGCCTGCGAAAAATTGTTCGTTGGAAATTTTGATCGTGCAAAAGCCTGTTCAATATCCAAAAAAATCTTTGTACACGATCAATCAGCTTTATTGGGATAAAATTACGTCTCAAGACCGTGCCGTAGCCATTTTGCATGAGATTATTTATCGCGTCGCTTTGACTCGCGGAAAAGCTCCGGAATCCTCTGAGGGCATTCGTTTGATTAATGAATTGATCCTGTCCAACAGAGTGAAAACGATGTCCGAAAGTGAGTTCACAAATGTGCTAAGACTGGTGTTTACTCCGGGTGCCACGGTGCCATTATAGGAGAGTGGGGCTGAGATCCTCAGCCCCTACGAAACCCTGTGATCCATTCAGTCAGGAAATAGACCAGTGCGGTCGCAGGGAATAACGATCCTACGATCGTCGTCATGGTCCATCCGCCATGGGCATAGGCCCAAGCTCCGGCGAAAGATCCCAAAGCCCCGCCCACGAAAATCGTGGCGATATAAAGTCCATTAAGACGACCCCGATATTCTGGTTTCAAAGAGAAAATGGCCCGTTGACCTAAAACCAGCGTGGCGGTGATTCCAGCATCTAATAAAATGGCAGCAAAGACCAAAACTCCCAGCGCGATGTAAGAGCCTGGTTCCACGATATGAGTGATTGCGAAAGATGCGATCGCTGAAAGCATGGCAACTGCTGTGGCTGGCGTGCTCATGCCTTTATCAGCAAGTCGTCCCGCAATCGGTGCGGAAATAGCGCCAGCCACCCCGGCAAAGGCGAAAATCGCAATCGCCGTTTGCGAGAGGTGATAGGTGGAACTCATCAAATAAAGAGGGGCCGCTGTCCAAAACAAGCTAAAGGCGCCAAACATGCAGGCTTGATAGATTCCGCGACGGCGTAACACCGGGGTATTCACAAGCAGCTCGCCCATGGAGGCAATCAGTTTTCCGTAGTGAATATTTTCTGTGCGCGCAGGTTTTCGTGGTGGCAGAAATTTATAAAGAATAAATGCCATCACCGACATTATGATTGCGGAAAGGAAGAACACCGCGTGCCATGACAGCAGGTCCGTTAAAAGACTTGAGATGGGACGGGAGAGCATGATTCCCAACATAAGTCCGCTCATCAGGCTTCCCACTACGCGACCGCGATGGGATTCCGCCGTCATGTGAGCGGCATAAGGCACCACAATTTGTACCGCCGAAGTTCCAATGCCTAAGATGAGTGCGGCAGTTAAATAGGGAATAACATGGGTGGTAAAGGCCAGGGCGAGAAGGGCACCGACCGCGATCATCATCAGGGTGATGATGAGTTTTTTATTTTCTACCAGATCCCCCAGGGGAACTAAGAACAAAACGCCCAGGCCGTAGCCGATTTGCGTGAATGTCACGACCAGTCCTGCTGATGATGTTGCAATGCCAAGGGCCTGGCTGATCATCGCCACGAGTGGTTGTGCATAATAGAGGTTGGCGGCGATAACTCCGACAGTAAGGCCTAATAGTAAAGTCAGCGTTCTGGCGGGAACTTCGGGAACAGATTCTTGATGATTCATGATGAGACTCCTGATGTTCGATGAATATCGAACAATGTCCGTTATACTCTTTGCTTGTGGAAATGCAAGATCAATGTTAGATATTTATCTAACAATGGAAACCACCTTTCATCCGAAACTTAAAGAAGTCACGCTCGAGCAGGTCTTAAAGGCCCTGGGCGATCCTGTGCGCATCTCTGCGATTAAGCAGCTTTTAGCCATGAAGGGTGAAGAGAAAATCTGCGGGACCTTCGATTATTCTGTCACGAAGGCGACCTTCTCTCATCATTTGAAGATTCTGCGCGAGGCGGGGCTTATTCGTTTTCGCGACGAGGGAACTCGGCGCTTTGTCTCCTTGCGGATGCAGGAAGTGAAGAAACGCTTCCCTGGTCTTATGGAGATGTTGCAAAAAGACCTATGATGCATTGCGTATTCCGTGAGTTCAAGGTCCTGAAAGGGTGCAAGATCAGGGAAAACCTGATAAATCTTAAGGACCTATGACGAATGCAAACACCCAAAAAACGACTCCATATACCGCAGTAAAACCCGATGTCCAACTTGCCAAGCAAGAAGAAGGCATTCTTGATTTCTGGGATCAGCAAAAAATTTTCCAACAGACTCTCGATCCTCAGGGTAAAAAAACTTACAGCTTTTATGATGGTCCGCCGTTTGCGACGGGTCTTCCTCACTACGGGCATTTGCTTGCAGGTGTGTTGAAGGACGTTGTGCCTCGTTACTGGACGATGAAGGGTTACACAGTACCTCGTCGTTTCGGTTGGGACTGCCACGGTCTTCCGGTGGAGTACGAAATCAACAAGACTCATAAAATTGAATCACGCAAAGACGTTTTCAAAATGGGTGTGGCTGAATACAACGACGCTTGCCGCTCGATTGTAAAGCGTTACTCCACTGAATGGAAAACCACCGTTCGCCGTGTCGGTCGTTGGGTGGATATGGAAAATCCGTACTTCACGATGGATGTTTCTTTCATGCAGTCGGTGTGGTGGGTGTTCCAGGAGCTTTTTAAAAAAGGCTTGATCTATGAAGGTTACAAAGTGGTTCCTTACTCTGTAGGGATCTCGACGTCGCTTTCAAACTTTGAAGCAAATCAAAATTATAAAATGGTTCAAGACCCTGCGATCACCGTGATGTTTAAACTCATCAATCAGCCGGATACGGCGGTGATGGCGTGGACGACGACTCCTTGGACTCTTCCATCGAATATGGCTTTGGCGGTGGGGTTGGAGATGGACTACGTCAAGGTTCAAGAGAAGGCTTCAGGTCGTAAATTGATCTTGGCGCAAGCGTTGCTTCCGGCGGTCTTTAAGAAACCAGATGACGAAGTTGAAGTTTTGCAAATGATGAAAGGGTCAGAACTTGTTGGTCTGACTTATGAACCTTTGTTCCCATACTTTGGCGATCGTGCAGAAAAAGGCGCGTTCCGTATTATCTCTTCGGAGCACGTGACCACGGATTCAGGTACCGGTGTGGTTCACATGGCTCCAGCATTTGGTGAGGAAGACTACTATGCGTGTGCGAAGGCTGGCATTCCACTGGTAAACCCCGTGGACGATGACGGTATGTTCACCGCAGAAGTTCCTGACTATCAAGGGAAGCGTGTTAAAGAAGCGGATAAAGATATCATCGCGGCTTTAAAAGCTAAAGGGAACTTGTTCAAACAAGATACGATCCAACATAGTTACCCTTACTGTTATCGCTCGGATACGCCGCTGATCTATCGTGCGGTTTCATCTTGGTTTGTTTCTGTTGAGAAAATCAAAGATCAATTGATCGCGAACAATAAAAACACCACGTGGGTTCCTGATCATCTTCGTGATGGTCGCTTTGGTAACTGGTTGGAAGGTGCTCGTGATTGGGCGATCTCTCGTAACCGTTTCTGGGGAACGCCACTTCCTATCTGGAGAAATACAGAAGGGGAAGTGATCTGTGTGGGTTCTCGCGCAGAGCTTGAAAAACTATCTGGTCAAAAAGTTGAAGATCTTCATATCGAGTTCGTGGATAAAATCACGATCCCATCTCCCACTGGTAAATCACCGCTTAAACGCGTTGATGGCGTTTTGGATTGCTGGTTTGAGTCGGGCTCTATGCCTTACGCTCAATGGGGCTATCCTGAAACTTCTGTGGAAGATTTCAAAAAAGCTTTCCCGGCGGATTTCATTGCCGAAGGTTTGGACCAAACTCGTGGTTGGTTCTATACGTTGTCGATCATTGGAACGGCTTTATTCAACCAGGCTCCGTTTAAAAACGTTGTTGTGAATGGTTTGGTGTTGGCTGAAGACGGTCGTAAGATGTCGAAGTCTTTGAAAAACTATCCTGATCCAATGGAAGTATTGAATCAGCATGGTGCGGATGCTTTGCGTTTGTATTTGATCGATTCTCCTGTGGTGAAAGCCCAGGAATTGAAATTCTCTGAAAAAGGCGTTTACGATATCGTTCGTAAGATCCTTCTTCGTTGGTGGAATTCTTATTCATTCTTTGCGAACTATGCCAACATCGATGGCTTCGTTCCTAAAGGTGATGCTAAGAAGTCACCCAACATCCTGGATCAATGGGTTTTGTCGCGTTTGAACGGTTTGATTGCAAACACTCACAAAGAGATGGACGCTTATCGCCTGTACAACGTGGTTCCTCACTTGCTTCAATTCATTGAGGACCTGACGAACACGTACATCCGTTTCAACAGAAGCTTGTTCTGGCAAGAAGGCATGCCGGAAACAAAACGTTATGCGTACGAGACTTTGCATGAAGTACTGGTGACGTTGTCCCGTTTGATGGCACCATTTGCACCGTTCATGTCGGAAGTGACTTACAAAAACTTGTCACAAGTTCTTCCGAATAAAAAAGACTCTGTTCACTTGGAAAGCTTCCCAGCAGAGGATTTGGCAATGCTTCGTCCTGAGCTTGAAGAAGCGGTGAAAGCAATGGATACATTGGTGACGTTGGGTCGTAACCACCGTGAGAAAATCGGTGTGAAGGCGAAAATCCCGCTGAACGAAATCAAAATCATCCACAGAAGTGCGGCGTTGCTTGAAACTTTGAAAAAGTTCGAACCGTTCTTTGTAGATGAATTGAACTTCCGCAAAGTTGTCTACAACTCAAATGAGGACCAATTCGTTCAAGTCACTGCAAAAGCGAATTTCCCAGTATTGGGTAAGCGCCTGGGACCTAAGATGAAATCAGTGGGCGCAGGCATCATGGCCTTGCCTCTGGAAAGCATCTTGAAACTTGAAACGGGTGGTTCTGTTACAGTGGACGGCGAAGAGATCACTTTAGCTGACGTTGAAATCCGCAGAGCCCCTAAAGGTGGCAATGCGAATTTATCCGTGCACCAGGTGGTGTCGATCGAAGTGGATCCAACTGTAACGCCGGAACAAGAGCGTGAGGGTCTTGCTCGCGAGATCATGCGTAAGATCCAGGTCGCTCGTAAAACAGCGGACTTTAAGCTTGATGATAAAATCACGTTGGAAATCGCTTGTGATGGTGCTTTGCTTGACGCTTTGAACGCGCACAAAGACATGATCACTTCCGAGACTTTGACGCACACATTGAATATCCTTCCTCTATCTGGAATGCCGAAAGGCGCGCATGTAGACGACAGCGATATCGACGGTGCTCCAATCAAAATTGGTGTCCAGAACTAATGCAAAAGCATGGCGAGAGTTTTGAATTTTCAGCGATCGGGCACGTGCAAACGCCCTTTCATGATAAGTTTGGAATTCCTCGTCAGCCGGGGCTTGCGAATCCTGCGAAAGGGATTATCAAGCTTCTTCCTGATCCTGATTTGTTAACTGCGATTCGCAGTATCGAAGAGTTCTCTCATCTTTGGATCGTGTTTGTGTTTCACGAACATGGTGGCAAAAATTGGAAGCCCAGCATTCGTCCGCCGCGTTTAGGTGGCAATCGCAAGGTGGGTGTCTTAGCTTCGCGTTCTCCGCACAGACCTAATCCCATTGGAATGTCGGCGGTAAAAATTGAAAAGATTGATTTTGAAGCAAAGGGTGGTCCGGAAATTCATGTCCATGGCGTGGATCTTTTGGATGGGACTCCCGTGCTTGATATTAAGCCCTATATACCTTACGCAGATTCGATTCCTGAGGCGAATGCGGGTTGGGCCAGTGGTGACATCAAGCGCACAGAGGTGGTGTTCTCGGAGGGGGCTGAGGCGGAAATTAAAAAACGCGATCCCCGCAATGAGAACAACCTTCGCAATCTCATTATCAGCATTCTGGAATTGGACCCTCGTCCAGCGTTTCAGCAGCGTCAGGATCCCATTACGGACCCCAAGAGCTGGGGACAGAGATACGGCTTTGATATCTTGGGAAGTGATGTAAAATACGAACTGCGAGAAGGTCACTTCTTCGTCTACGAAATCCTTTAAACCGGAGCTCCACAATTGAAACTTACTGGCGCCATTAACTTTCGCGATCTGGGTGGTCATGTCACCGTTCAAGGGCATTTGCTTAAAAATGGTCAATTCTACCGTTCTGGTGCTTTGTCCAAGCTCACAGCGGACGATGTTGTGCTTTTGCAAACAACGATTGGTCATGTGATCGATTTCAGAGATCCGTCAGAGGCCGCTCACGATAAGGATGTTTTGTGGGAGGGTGTTGCTTACGAAAACTGCCCTGCAAACCCGGTGGCCTATCGTATGAGTGCAAATTTGGGTTCGTTTTTTACTAAAGAACATTTGGAAAATATTCCTCCGCAATACATGGAAAAACTTTATCGTACTTTGCCGTTTGATAATCAGGCGTACCGTCGCATGTTTGGTGTGATGGACGAGATGTCAGGCAAGGGGATGCTTCAGCACTGTGCCGTCGGCAAAGATCGCACCGGTGTGGGAACAGCATTGATGTTATTAGCGATGGGTGTCGATGAAGCGCAAGTCATGAAAGACTATTTACAAACGCAAACCGGCTTGGCCCCGTTTCGCCAGGGACTGATGAATCAATTTAAGAACATTTTGTCCGATAAAGCGATGGAAGGTTTCCAGTACATGATGGGAGCCCACGAGAGCTTCCTGAATGCGGCGATGGAAGAAATGAAGTCCAAAGCGGGCAGTATCCAGAAATTTTTACTTACTGAATATGGTATCACAGATGAGCGCCGGGCTCGGTGGCAGCAAAAGTTCTTTGAATCTTAAAGACCTTTGAATCCTGACGGGCGTTATGGGATAAGAAAGACCTATCTAAACGAGGTTTTCCCATGGCGTCTTTGTCCGATTATATCGACACAGCTTTTGATCTTAGTTACCTGAACTTTTCAAAATATCCTCAGACAGAAATTAAATCCATCGGGATCTTGGGGGGCGGGACCGCGGGTTATCTCGCAGCTTTGGCGCTTAAAAAATTGCACCCTAAAATTCAAACATCCGTGATTGAGTCCAGCAAAATTCCCGTGATCGGCGTGGGCGAGTCGACAACGACTGAGATCGTTCCCTTCTTGCATCGGACTTTGGGTATTGATCCCCAAGAGTTTTTTCAGGCCGTTGAGCCGACCATTAAATTGGGAATTCGTTTTGATTGGGGTTGTCCCGGAGACTATCATTTCAACTTTAACTTTTTTGCCGGTCATCAGCAGGAAAGTTACTATTACGAAGATTCTATTAACAATGCCAATTGGGCATCGGTCCTGATGGATCACCACAAAATCCCTGTGATTCGCGAAAAAAACGGGGAGCTGATCTCTTTGTTTCAAAGCATCCCGTTTTCTTATCACATCGATAATAAGAACCTGATTGGCTTCTTAAATAAAATTGTGAAGCAAAGACAGATTCCGATCATTGATGCCGTGGTTGAAAAAGTTCACTTGGATGACCATGACTTTGTGACCTCTGTGGAAACCGATGACGGTAAAAAGCATTCTTTTGATTTGTATATTGATTGTTCGGGCTTTCGTTCGCGCATCCTGGGGCAAGCCCTTAAAACAGAGTTCATTCCCTATACTTCAAGTTTAAGAAATAACCGCGCTTTGACTTTTGATTTACCGAACAACAACGACATCCGCCCTTACACCCAGTGTACGACGATGCCGAATGGGTGGGCGTGGACCATTCCTATGCGCACGGAAAATCACTATGGGTATGTGCATTCCACGCAATACTGTGATGAAGAGCAGGCGCTGAAGGAAGCTCGCGCAAGATTCGGTCACTTTGAGAAATACAAAATGGTGGAGTTCCGTACAGGCCGCCACAAGCAGGCCTGGAATAAAAATGTTTTTGGCTTGGGTAATGCCTATGGCTTCGTGGAGCCTTTGGAATCCACAGCGATTCAAACTGCCGTCCATAGCATTATGACTTTATGTAAGCTAATGCCAAATAACCATCAAGACAGCTCCAGCATTGCAGCGATCAATCAAGAAATTGCAGCGACGTGGGACACCTTCCGTTGGTTCCTGGCGGTTCACTATAAATACAACAAGCAATTGGATACCCCGTACTGGCAAGACTGCCGTGCGAACACGGAAATGGGTGATGCGCAGATGGTGGTGGATTTATTCAACCAACGTGCGCCGTTGAGTGCCAGCAATTTGGGAACAAATTCGCCTTATACGGCCTGTGAGGCCCTGGTGTTTAATAGCTATAGCTATGACACTCTTTTGTATGGCCAAAAGGCATTGGAGCGCCCTCCGGTGCGTCCTAAGATGTCTAAGGAAGAATATGTGCAGCGCACGCTTTCTTATCAAGAATTGACTAAAAGAGCCCTGACTCTCCATGAGCTTTTCAGTGAGGACTACCTGATCGAGGGTGGTTTGTTGGAGCAGCTCTTTGAAGAACAAGACACTTGGATTGTCGAAACCGAAGCTTAAGAATGGAAAAACCGCGTGAGAAACGCGGTTTTTTTGTTTTGGAATCCAAGGAAGACGTTTAATCAGTAACAAATGTTAATTTCATTTCCTGTTTTCTGCATCCACTGTGAAAAATTTAGAAAATGGACGACTTTGGGAGTGAATCGCGATAGAGGAAGTCGCATTAAACCAAAGGACTAATTCATGAAATCTGCAATTATCGCTTTCACAATGTTGTTCGCATCCATCTCTTTCGCAGACGAGCGCGTGTTTGACTGCCAGGCGACTCAACTGAACAAATCTGCTGATATTCCAGCGGAAATCAATATTCAAAACAACCCAAATGTTTTGTTCCGTCATGGTTTGAAACAATGGTCTTTGCAAGTGGGCGACGCAAAACTTGATACTCGTGACTTGAACGGTCCTGCTTTGTGGTTGGATATTGATTCTACGCAAACTTCTGTTGAGTATATTTTCTCTGTAGAAGCATCGACTGAATACGAATTGTCTATCAACGTTGTTGATCACTCCGCAAAACTTTACTACTGGGGCTTGGGTGAAAAAACTTATGTTGGTAACTTTGCTTGCGAAGTTGTTGAGCAGTAAGGTCACAGATATCAGGTGCAGTAAGGTCACAAATATCAGGTGCAATAGTTCACAAATATCAGGCGCAGTAGTTCACCAGCATCAGGCACCAAAGTTCAAAACTTGAATTTAGATTTATAGAAAGCTTCTGCACCTAAGCAGAAGCTTTTTTTTGCTTTGAGTGTGCTGTCGCTCCGGATGATTCGGTCGCGGTGTTTATTGTTTGTTACGCAGATCGCGCAGATAAGTAAATTGCGCAACCGACTTAGCCAGTAAGAACGGATTCACGCGCATTTCAACAGAAAGCTTCAACGGAACGGATGGCAGGTCCATTTCCCGGCGGGAGAGAAGTTGGTTCTCGTACAATTCCAGCTCCTCGCTGTCTCCTGTGATGGGGGAGTTGTCGAGGTTTGAGAGCATTTTACAGAAAGTCAGATTGGTTTCAGTGTATTCGTGAGTGCAATACACCAGCGTTTCCTCTGGAAGTTTTTTTAAGCGTTGCAGACTTTCATAACCTTGTTCATAGGTTCCTTCAAACAGACGGCCGCAACCTAAACCAAATAGGACATCTCCCGAGAACAGCCATTTTAAGTGGGGTTCCCAATAGGCCACGTGTCCCAAGGTGTGCCCTGGAAGTTCAATGACTTGGAATTCGAAAGGACCGATACGAACCTTTTCGCCTTCGCCAACCCAGGTGTCAGCCGAATGGATTTGGGCTTTGTTTTTCATTGGTGCAAAAACCGGAGCAGGATGATCGGAAATCAAAGAGCGCACGCCGCCCACGTGATCGTTGTGGTGATGGGTCAAAAGGACGCCCGTTAATTTTAGATTATTCTCTTTAAGAAAGCGGGAAGTTTTAGAAGCCTCGCCCGGGTCAATAACCAGAGCCTCTTGATTGTTATCATCAATCAAACAGAAGACATAATTATCTTCGAAAATTGGAATAAGCTCAACGCGAGGTCTTGTGTTTGCCATACAGCTCCTCAGCATATTGAATGATGCTATTTGCAAGGTTCTGCTGACTATATTTTTCTATGCCTTCTAACCCAGGACAAGGGTTCGCCTCTAAAACCAGACTGCCTTTACGCGTTCGCAATAGATCGACACCAGAGACCTGGAGCCCCAAAGTACGAACCGACTTTAAAATCAATTCGGATTCGTAGGGCTCAAGGGTGCAGGCTTCGCCCGTGGCACCCAATGCGAGATTGCTCCGAAACTCTCCGGGTTTTGCGGTTCGTTTCATCACGGCCTTTATTTCTCCGCCAATGACAAAGGCGCGGATGTCGGTGCCAAAAGCTTCGGGGAAATACTCTTGAACTAAAAGTTCTTCATCTCCGGTTTGCGCGAAAATTTCAGCGATGGTGTTTTTATCTTCAGCTAAGAAAACACCTTCTCCCTTGCTGGATTCCAGGCGTTTTACGATAACCGGAAAACTCAGTGGGATGCTTTCTTCAAAACGTGTGATCAAGTAGGATGAGGGCGAGGCGATATTTGCTTCGGTCAGCGCAACATAGGTGAACCATTTATTGCGAGCCACTGTGTAGTTTTGAGACGGGTTGAGGGACGCAACGCCTTGTTCTTCAAGGGCCGCTAATACTTTCACAGCACTTTTAAAGCGATAGCTACTGATACGGGGGATCATGATATCAGGCTGAATTTTCAGTCGCGGTAAGGGCCATTCTGGATCCCACAAAAGCATCGTGTGCCCGCGGGAAAGACCTTCCTCGACCAAGCGACGGCTGCTGTGAATTTCAAATTTCCGACTGAGCAGTAGTATTTTGAGATTTAGCATATCTGGCCTTGGGGCAAGAAAGGGTTTGGCCTATCATAATAGCTTATATGAAGATCAAAGTCGAACTCGACGGGCGTGATTTTATCGAAGTGGAATGCGAAGGGGAAACTCCTTCGGCACCCGGTAGAGTATTGAATGTGTCTCATGTGGGATGTACTGAATTTATGGATATGATGAAGAAAATGCGCCGTTCTTTTGGCGCTGACATTTCAAAATGGCCGTTGCCAGAAGGGCAGGATCACAGCAGTTTGCTCCTGCGTGAAATGGTTTTGCGTCTGCGTGGCGAGTGGCAAGCGGCGACAGCTGAAACGGAAATCTGTCACTGCCGTGGCATTTCTGCGCATACAATTGATCAAGCTATTATTGCGGGTGCTCGGACACCTGAAGTCGTGACTCGTCAGACATCGGCGAGTGCACAATGTGGGACCTGTCGTCCCGAAGTTCACAAGATGATTCAGTATCGTCTGAATCAGCAAAAAGCATCGTAGTATTACTCTTTGGCTTTTTTCTCCCCCTCATCCTTTACACAACCTTTGCCAGATAAATCCTCCTGAATTTTTTCAGGGAACTGACCGGTTCTTAGGTAGTGTTCAAGAAGGGGAGCGAGTTTTCGGCGGCAGGAGCCGCCACAAGGACCCACCCCCGCAGTGGTGGTATCGAAGATTTCGTTCAGGGTCTTTGCACCATCTGTAATAGCTTGCTCAATGGTCGCTCGGGACACATTGTTGCAACGGCAGATGATTTCGGCTTTCTTTTTTTGACCCATATGGGTTTATGGTACGCCTGTAGAATATGCGGCTCAATGCATTATCAAAATGCGGCGCGTCGAGTCTGGGGTGGGGCTGCGGGTTGATATATTCCCGGAACTCCGGTAAAAGTAATGTCCCTTTAACAGTGGAGATAGACATGTCTGTAGGTACTAACGACAAACTTCCAATGACAGTTCGCGGAAAAGCTATGCTTGAGGCAGAGCTTAAGAAGCTATTGTTGGAGGAAAGACCCTCTGTTATCGCCGCTATTGAAGAGGCGCGTGCACAAGGTGATATCTCTGAAAACGCTGAATACGAATCTGCAAAAGAGCGCCAATCCATGATTGAGGGCCGTATTGCTGAAATTCAAGGCAAATTGGCGGGCGCAGAGGTGATCGATGTCTCCTCTATCAAGGCCGACCGTGTGGTTTTCGGGGCACATGTTAAAGCTGTGGATACTGAATCTGAAGAAGAAGTGGCTTACCAAATCGTCGGCGTCGATGAAGCTGATGTTAAAAAAGGCATGATCTCTGTTCTTTCTCCGTTGGCGCGTGCGTTGATTGGTAAAAAAGTCGGCGACACTGTAACTGTGCAAAGCCCTAAAGGTGACAAGGAATTCGAAATCCTTCACTTCGAATACCGTTAGTCACGCCGAAGCTTTAGCGAAGGCGGATTTCTCTTGGCGACCCGGGGCTTTCGATTAAGAATAGCTCATGGATCGCCGACACCGCTCTGACAAATATTTGATCTCTGAACAGCCAGGTATGAAAATCCTTTTAACGGGTTTGATCCTGGCTTTTCTTATTGGTTACACGACAAAATCAATTCTCTCTCCTGGGCGAATTAAAGCGCAATTGGAAAAAGCGGCCAGCCACATTCACAAAGACATTAAAGTTTCATTTGATTCAGCCGAGTTGAGTTTAGCTGACGGAATTCTGCCGCGTTTTGCAATCGTGATCAAACAAGTGCGCATGGAAGCCGATCAAGCTTGTTGGATGTCTCCGGTTTTGGAGATCGATGAAATGCGTTTACCGGTTTCAATCTGGGGACTGATCACTAAAGAGTCGCCGATCAAGACTATCGACGCTGACAACATTCAGCTGACTTTGCGGGGCACCGTCGATGCCTGCGAAAAAGAAAAGCAGGAACTAAAGAAAGCCGCAGAGGTGGAAAAAGAGCCGGCACCTTTGGTCAAGTTAAGTCCGTCAGAGCAAGCCGATAAGTATCGCAATGACATTCGCGGTTTGAATATTCAAAGTTTTAAAATCATTTCGGCTCAGTACCCGCAGTATCCTTCGGAGCTTTTAAACTTTAAAGCCTCAGTAAAATCTTTCGAGCCCCGTGTGGTTGAAGTTCACGCCAAAACAAATTTTCTGCGTGATGAGACGGTGGGGGATTATCTTTCCCACGCAAATTTGTTTTTGGAATATAAAGAATCTCCCGAACCTTCTTTGCAAGCGCACTTTTTTGGTAACTGGCGAGAAGGTCACTATTCAGTCATTGCACATTATTCTTTGACGGATCACTTACTGAATGTGGAAACGGATATGAAGCACATTCCTTTAAGTCAGGTGCTTCAGGTTTTGCAAAAGTATGATCTGATTTCCAAAGATTTGAATGGCAAGCAGGTTTGGGTTTCGGCCAAAGCTCGCATGACCGGAGAAGCTGAAAAATTAAAGTCGGCTCCCTTGGAAGTGAAAGACTTCCATATTGAAGGGGACTTGGGTGAAATGAGTGTCGACCAGGCTTCGTTCACTTCGGTAGATCCACTTCGTTATAAGCCGTTGTTAATTAATATTCAAAATATGCGCATTGATAAACTGATGAGTTTCATCAATCGTCCGCAGAAGGCGCGTATTTTTGGTGATTTAGGAACTTTCACAGGACAGGCGGAGTTCGTATCTGAACGAGATATTCGACTTGTCGGCGAACATCATGGTTTGCAGTTTATTTTCTCCAATAAAAGCGAGCGTGAAATTCAGATCGTGGATCGTATCGCGGGTGAGATGTCGTTAAAAGGTGATACCTGGAATATTGCTGTCACTCGCGCCGAGCCTCGCGGTGGTAAATTTATTGGTAACGTCAAAGTCAAAGCTGATCGCGATTTCAAAGATATCAACATGAGCGCCAATATCGACGAAGTGACCCTGGCCCCAGCGGTGCAGGCTTTAATGACAGGCGGGGGAGAAATCGGAGTTCTGACTTTGAATGCGGAAGCGCGTATGAACGAGGGCGTGGTCTCGTCGGTTCGCGGCTCTGCGCAACTCGACACTTTGGATGTGGAGGGTATGACCTTCGGAAAATCCAAAGCCAAGTTTGACCTGAAACAAAAAGATGTCGTGATTCTGGCTCAGGCCCAAAGCATGGAAGTTGAAGATGATTCGGTCGGTGTGGAGGTATTTGGCAAAGTGACCAATCCCGACTGGTGGGTGAATCAGAAACTTTCGATGCGTGATTTGACCGGCGAAGTTCACTGGAAAAACGATCAAAGTTTGCAGTGGAAGAACGTCAAAGCCAAAGTTGATAAAGACAAAGAGCTTGAGACCACGGGAGCGTGGGATCCGTTCGGGATGCTTTCTGGTCGCGTGAACGCACGCGCGGGCAAATCCGTGCAGGTTTTAAAAATTGGCGGCAGTCGTGACGTGCCGACTTTCGAGTTTGAAACTCACGCGAATACCCGCAAATGATAGTCTTATTAATTCTTCTTATTCTGGTGATCGACGTTTTGCTTTATAAGCATTTCTTCTGGAAGGCGGATGCGTGGCCCGAGGGTGCGATCAAGCCGCCTCGTTTCCAGGGACATCGTGGTTACTGGAAGGGTGGAGCGCAAGAAAATACTCTGGCTTCCTTTAAAGCAGCGAAAGAGCGCGGTCTACAGATGGTCGAGATGGACGTGCATTTGAGCAGTGATGGGCAAGTGGTGGTCTTTCACGATGCGGATTTGAAACGCCTCGCAGGAGATTCGCGCCGCGTGGATCAGGTGAATGCCGCTGAGTTAAAAAAACTGGCGCAGATTCCGACTCTCCTTGAAGTTTTATTGTCTTCCGATGTCCCGCGGTTTTTGAATATCGAAGTTAAAACGGATAAGGCTTCGGATCGTACCCTAGAGCAAAAAGTGGCTGAAGTTGTGAAAGAAACTAATTCTCAGTCTCGCATCATATTCTCGTCTTTCAATCCGCTGGCTGTACGTGAATTGCATCGGTTACTTCCAAATGTTCCGCGTGCGCTTTTAGCTACGAAAGAAAAAGATCCGACGAATCGCTGGTATTTGAAATTGCTGGTGCTCGCGCCCTACGTTCACGCAAACATCCTGCATTTGGATCATCGCTATGTAAGTATTAAAGATCTTCGCCGTTACATAAAACGGGGAGTGCCAGTCAGTTTTTGGACCGTGAATGAGCAGGCCCGCGCCGATGAGCTTTTGATGAACGGTGCCCAGAGCATTATATCCGATACCCTCTGTTAAAATCAAAGTGACCCTGTAGTCAAAAAGTCACAACTGGCCTTCGGCTTATTTGTTTTGTCATTTTTATGATTTGATGAAAGATTGAGCAGGTGGAGGATTGCATGAAATCATTTAATAATGTTTCGATGTTGGCCCTGAGCGCGCTCATTCTTAGCGGATGCTCAAGCACCCTTTCCGAGAATGTAAAAACCGCTGGGCTGCATGCAAGCTACTCCATCTCTTCAGAAGGTGGAAGTCAGGCGACGTGCGATGTTACGTTCACTGTCGGCGGAGGTACCGGAACTTCGGTTGAGTTATCTGGCGATGATAAAGTGACCTGCAATGGCTATGCGATGACCAGCTGGAAAGAACCTGTTTCCAATAAAACTCATTACATTGTGAATGTTCCTGCGGAGCCTGGAGCGAACTTAACGGTGACATTCACTCGGAAGGGTGAAAGACCTTATCGTGCAACTGTCGTTCTTCCAAATTCAATCATTTTGCATTCGCCACAAAATGGAGATGTGATTAAAAAAGGGACGAATGTTGTGGCGACGTGGACTCCAGATACCGACAAGTCGTCAGACATTTTTGGAATGCTTAGGTATGATCTGCCGAACGGAAATCCAGAGATATTTACCCAAACGTCTCCAGCCCCAGATGTTGGCACAATGACTTTTCCCACAACAGATAAAGGCATGGATTCCACAACCGCGGGAAGCGTTCGGGCTGAGGTTTATTTTTTGCGTTCTAAAATAGGAGATTCCAGCCCTGGTTTGAAAACTTCAATCCTGGCTACTCTCAGCACGACGGTAAATATTCAACTCGTTGAGTAGTGTTGTATTAGTTCCGACGAATTTAAAAAAATTTAAATAGGCCGTTTTAAACTGAAGAGGTCGGATTCGTCGAGATATTTACTCTCGTCTAAACCCAAAAGGTGCCAGGCGCTTTTTGGGGATGCGGTGCGGAACCGCTGGCTGGAGTCTAAAAGCCAGTGCGACACGGCGGTTTGAAAAATAGGTCACCCTTAGGTATCACCTTAACTTCAAACCGCTAAACCTGAAGAAAAGGGAGTCGCAC
>JBCNNR010000024.1:0-74015 GCA_039594295.1 Bdellovibrio sp. | reverse complement strand
CGTAACGAATTTTATTACCGCTGGAGTCTGTGCCGAAAACCATGTCGTCATAGGCTTGGCCACTGCGTGCGAAATTGACGTAATCCAAATTGATCGTATAAACGAAGTTGGTATCGCCAATATTTTTTTCCACCTGAGACCAGCGGATTTCTGGCAGACGGTGTACGGCATCTTCATTTCCCGCCAGGGGATCTGCTTGCAAAATATTGTAATAGTAAGACGTATCCACACTGGTGTGGGTATCTTTGGTGTTCTTGGTCACTGACACACGATTTTCCATCGCCGAGTCACCGTGGTTCATGGTTTCTAGAGGAAAGTCTTTTGGATATTGCAAGTCACTTGCCAGATTCACGTCGGCTCGATTGACATAATCATTGGGCATCGTTTGGTAATGATCGTATTTGATATACCAGCGCTCTAAAGGCTTATTTTTATCTGCAGTTGAACGGTATTTATTTAAGCGGTCATCGCGACCGAAGGCGCTATCGTAAAGAGTGGCGGTATTTAACGTGCCGCCACTGTCTTCATTTAAAGCATAGCGGTATTCAAGCATCCCTTTCAAACCACGCTTTTCGTAGTTCTTAAGAGTGATGGTCGCATCGGTGTTACGATTGATCGCCCAGAAATACGGTTGGTAGAATGTAAAACCCCCGTTGTCTGATAATTCCAAACCGGGAGTTAACAAACCTGTTTGACGATCACTTTTTAAAGGCACGACTAAATAAGGAAGCCAAAAAACCGGAATATCGGAAACTCTCAAAATTGCATTTTTAATGTAAGCATAGCCGCCCATTTCTGCGCGCACGGTGGAGCCGGAAAAACTCCAGGAGGCAGGACAGTTTGTGCAAGTTGTATAATCCGCGTTGCTGACGATGAATTCTTGATCGCCGGTTTTCTCCAAAACTGTTCCAGAGAAAGCAACGGGGCCCGATGAAACATAACCATCATAAATAATGCCGGTGTTGTTTTCATAATCGAGGTTTATGCGGGAACCGGCGATGGTGTTTTTCATATCGCTGATTTCGACATTTCCAAAAAGCTCTGTGCGGTGAGTGCGCAGATACACCGTGGCCTTGTCGGCCTTGATGTGTTGCCCCTGATAAACGATCTGGACGTTGCCTTCGAGTTCAACAGTTTCATGCTCATTATCGCGGAACATACTGTCAGCATTGAGTAAAATGCCTTGAATTTTAGCTGCGGGTGTAGCCACGGGAGCATCAATGGCAAAAGCCATGGAAGATGTCGCCAAGGACAGGACTAGAGATAAAAACAAGATGAACCAACGTAGATGCACCAAACTATCGTAGGGAGTCTTTGGCCCTTTGTCGAGCTTGAAATTTGGACTCAAAACGGCATGAAAACGAGCCGTTAAGTAAGAACCTGATCAGTGAAGAAGAAGGGAATTACTCCATGGATTTGAAACTCGTTTTAGACGGGGATATTACTATTATTTCTTTGAGCGGCCGCATTGAGATCGAAAAGACTCAATCTTTCAAAAAAGCCTGTTTAACGGCTTTTGCCGACAAAAAAGTCGTCTTTTGCATGAAGAATCTGAATTTCGTGGGGTCTTCTGGGATCCAGTCTTTTTTTGGTCTGTTAAATGAAATGAATGAAGCGAAGCAGTTGAATGTGAAAATCGCGGGATTGAATCCAGATTTCCAGCGCCTTTTTGCATTTTCTCAATGCCCGGCGCTGGAAGTTCATGAAAGTATCGAAGGCGCACTCCAAAGTTTTTAACTTTTCCGTCTACGCTTCGGCGGTCGCGGCCGCCTGTTTTCTTACATCGTTAAGTTTCTGACTGAGCTCAAGGTTTAAGCGCTCTAAAGCAGCGGCAGCAGCCTTGAGTTTTTCATTTTCCTCGTTCTTAGCATTCCACATATAGCGAAGACTTTCGAGTTGCTCAAAATACTGGCGATTTTCTTTTTCCAGCTTTTGAATCGTTTCCTGATCCTGTACTACGCGGATTTGCAAATCAGCATGCTCGACGCCCAGTTTTTGATTCTGACGCGTAAGCTCGCTCATGCGCTCTTGTTGGCGTGTGATTTCTTGTTCCAGGCGATGGCGAACTTCTTCTTTGCTGCGACGAACGACTACCAGCTCATTTTCCAAGGTGTCTTGGCGTTCCAGGGCTGAGTGAAGTTTTGCGGTCTTAACTTCAAGGTCTCCTTGAGCTTGATGCAAGACTTGAAGTTCCTTGTTCATGCTCGCGATCTGGTCCTCATAATGTTGAACCATTTCTTGAGCTTTTTTATCAGAAGTTTCGACTTGGTAACGAGCATTCTTAGTGACTTCAATAACTTGATGGCGAAGGTCACGAAGCAAAGCTTCGTTGCGATTCAAATCAGCTTCGAGTTCAGCCACGCGGGCATCTTGAGCCGCGGAATACTCTTTTAGCTGAGTGATGTAGGGCTTTACCTGAGTCTTAATGCGATCGTGATATTTTTCATGGCGCACAAGATCGGCAGACATCGTGCGAACCTTTTGTTCAAGGATACGCATTTTTTCGGTCTGGATTTCTTTTTCACGCTCGATTTGATCAACCTTGTGTTTCCACATGTTGTCTTTTTCGCGCCACACGAGAATTTGATCTGTCACAGACGACTGAGAAAGACGAGCTTTGGTGCTTTCTTCGCTCAGGCGATGATTTTCATTTTCCAAAAGAGAAAGACGACGGATGGCCACTTTCAGTCGAGCCATCAAATCTTCATTCTGAGAGATCAGATTTTCCACCGTGGAAGATTTTAAAATCTCTTTGGGTAAATGACTGACATCCGCTCTTTTCGGGAGCTCGTCAGGAAGTGGAATAGGAGCGACCATAGGCTGGTGCTGCTCAAATTCGAAGTCTAAATGTGCTAATTTTGCGCTCTGGAATTGTTCGGTGTCCATAGCCCTCCTCCATGAAGTCTAGGTCGCCCTAAATCCAGTTTCTCAGCATGAGACGGTTCCGTCAAACCAAAGGCTTAAGACTAGACTTAGATCTTGTGAAATAGACTTTATGGTTTGTTATTAAAGGCCGAAAAGTAATCTATGGCTGTTCCAGCATTAAAAGACAACGCCGCTATGGCATCAGAAATTAAGAAGATCGACGACACCAACCTGTTTGATATGGGGAAGGTCGACGGTTCAGAATTGGGGAGTCCTGATTCGCTTCGCTATAAAATTCTGACCTGGGTTTTGGCAGAAAGATACGATCGTGCGATTGAGGAGCTGAAAGATTTTTTGGAGGCTCCTTCGGAATATCCTGATTTTAAAGGCAAAGTGACTCGCTATATTCATCACGGGATTGATTTGATTTATGCGATCAAGGCCAAACGTGGTTTCCCGGGAATTAATTCTTTAACTCGGGCCAAACAGCAAGAGCTTCGTGAAAAATTTAAAGAACACTTTAAAGAGCTTCAATATATCCTTAAAACAATTGAAAAAATTCAAACAGATCTGCGTATTGCGGATGCGCGTTCAACTATATATGTCGTGCGTGCTTTGTGTGCGGCTTCATTGGGAATCGTTATTTTAGCATTCTGGTTGGATATCGTTCATGGTTTGGCGCAAACCAGTGTGATTGTCTTTGATGATGCCTTTGGACGACTGGCGAACTGGCTGGTGGGGCTAGTCGGTCTCTAATAAAAAAAGCCACCTCTCGGGTGGCTTTTTAGTTTCTTAATTACTTTTTAATAGTTCTGTAGACTTCTTCAAGGACTGGTTTTGTTTGGCCGCCACTGAGAAGTTTTCCATTAACAAATATCGTTGGGGTTCCCTGGATTTGAGCGTCGCCGCCTTCTTTTGCCATGGCAGAGATCATCTCTTTTGTCGCTGGATCATTTACGCACTTTTTAAGATCTTCCAAAGGAATGCCAATCTTTGCGGAGACTTTTTCAAGCATCTTTTCAAGGATTTGCAGTTGGTACATTTCCATTTGGTTTTCGAAAATAAAGTCATGGGCTTCCCAGCCTTTTTTGGCAATTTGCTCTGAGCACATAACGGAGGCTGCCAGGCCACAGCGAACGCCGTCGCCACCGCTTCCTTGCATCGCGGGATTGCAAGAAGGATCCAATGGGAATGGTTTGAAAACCAACTTCACATCTGGATGGGCATTTACAAAGGCGTGAATCGGAGGAGCTGCATCCTTACAGTGAGGGCAAAGGAAGTCTGCGAATTCCACGATTGTCATGACGGCAGTTTCGGAACCGGACTGTAGGATCAGGCCCTTTGCAAGATCAAACTTTTGTTCAGGGGATGGGAGCCAAGAACGAACTTTGTCTTGAGTGATTTTTTGAAGATCACCGAAGCCTTGGCTTTCCATATACATAAGATTCGCAACAAAGGCGAAAACCGGGATGAAAATCAATGATCCCAAGATCCAGCGGTCGGTTACGAAAATGTCTTTGATGTCTTCGGTAAGGTTGCGCACTGACAGGTCTTCGGCGCCTTTCCATGCTCCCACGAAAGTGATGATGGAGAGAATATAAGTTCCGATACAAACCAGACAGTAAGCAGTCATGGACGTCAACGAGATTGTGCCCATGATGATGGAGCCCAGAAGCACCAAGCCTGCTGCCAAGAAAGTGTAGCGAGAAGTCTTATCGTGATCTTGAGTTAAATTCCAACGAGTTACGCACAAAAGGAAAAGTAAAATAACATTTGTTGCCAGTCCCCAAAGAGCGACCGGGATGCCCAAGAATGAGGCGAATTTGCTGGCTGTCACGGTGTCGCAATTGAAAGTTGCGCTGACGTTGCAGAAAGAAGTGCCGGTTAAAGTCCCGAACTTCACGGCATAAAAATGTTGAGTCAGGTAAGCATGGCAGCCGATTGCAATCAAAGTTGCCAAAACAGCGACAAGAAGGAAGACGTTTTTGCTTGATGTTTGTTTCATGCCTTATTCAATCTTAGAATCGTGTTTGAAATCAATGAATTTTATGTAAAAATTGAAGGGCTATCAAGGAAGACAGCTTTGAACGACCTACAAAAATGGATTCGCATTCGTAAAGATCTCTATTTGCAAATGGAGAAACAAGTCCGTCACCGCCTGGGGGAAGATACTCCGGAGTTGATGCGTTATCATAAAACCTATCAGGGTGAGTTTGCGCGTAAATGGCAGCCGGCGGCAGCAACCGATCTTTGGGAGCAAATCGCTCATTCTCAAGTGGTTCTCATGGGGGATTTTCATGCCCTCCATCAATCGCAAAAAGCTCAGCTTCGCGTATTAAGAAATATTCCTAAGGACCGCAAGACGGTTTTGGCGGTCGAATTTTTCGATGCCGCAGATCAACCCAAAATTGATAAGTTCATGCAGGGAAAGATGGCGGAAAAGGATTTTTTAAAGGCGATTAAGTGGGAAACCCGGTGGGGATTTCCCTGGGAGCATTATCGCCCTCTTTTGCGCTACGCTCAGAAACATAAGATTCCTGTGTGTGGGCTGAATAAGGCCTTTGCGAAACGCAACGCCACGACCTTGAAATCCCGGGATGTTTTTGCCGGTAAAAAAATCGCCGAGTTAACGAAAGCTCATCCCGACAGTTTGATTTTCGTGATTTACGGGGATTTGCATTTGGCGACGGCGCATATTCCGGCGGAAATTCAGAAAAATCTGGGAAAGCCATTCGGAAAAAATGTATTAAGCATCTTTCAAAATGCAGAAAAAATTTATTTCCAGCTTTTGAATCAAGGGGCCGAGAACTCCACCGATTTGATCCGTATCAATCGCAATACATTTTGCCTGATGAGCGTGCCTCCGTGGGTGAAGTGGCAGAACTACTTAATGTATCTGGAGCAGACCTATGATGAAGGTTTGCAGTTTCATGGCGAAGACGACGAAGATTGGGATGATGACGAAGATTCCGATTATGAACCTTTGGATTTCACGGATCATATTGGTCGCTATGTGAAAATCATGGCGGAAGAATTGGGCCTCGATATTTCTCTCTCGGCGCTTTCGGTTTATTCTGCGAATGATGACTCGTTTTGGACTCAGGTGCGTGAGCATTACGATGCAAAAAAACAGATGTGGATTCAGCGTTTGATCGAGGATGAATACTCGTTTTATCTTCCTGAAATCAGTGCAGCCTATTTGGCGCGGGGAACTGTGAATCACGCTGCCACGTTGGCGATGCAATACATTCATGCTCAGGCCAGTGGCTCAAAGAATTTGTTTACAGAGATGCCACAGGATTTTTTGCGCTGGATTTGGATGGAAGCGGTTGCTTATTTTGGCTCTAAAATGATCAATCCAAAAAGAAAGACGGACACGATTGCTGATATCAAGGCCAGTCTGGTTCATAAAGACTCTACGGATATTGGTAAAGAGGCTTTGCAATTGGCTCTTGCGCAGAAAATGCACGAATTGATGGTGATCACGGGCGTGCCGGGACATAAGCTGCAGGCTAAGCCTCGTCGCAAAGCCAGCTATATGGTCGCAGCGACTCTTTTAGGGGGCATGATGGGGGAGCGCCTGTTTTACGGCTATCAAAAGAAGTTATTAAAGGCTGCGACGATGGCATCCTTTATTCAAAAATCAATGGATAATAAAAACTTTGAAGTGGCCTACTATGAGATGTTGGAAGTGGTTGAATCCCTGCCAACTCCGTTTCACAGCAAAAAGGAAAAGCTATGAAAAAAACCTGGTTTCGCAGCATTCAATTAAAGCCCATGGGTCCATTTAGTTTAGAGGAGATGCGTGCGTTTATTCATCGCGGTGAAGTCGGTTTGCTGGATTTAATTTTAGATGAAAGCAAGGGCGACGTGTGGAAGCCCGCCGCAGAGTGGGGCGTCTTTGAGTTGTCATTGTTTCCGGCGGCTCAGTCGTTTATTCCAGGAATGGATCTTGATGAAACTCTCCCTGAGTGGGTTATTTTGGTTGGGCAGTTAGCATCCCCGGTGCCTTTGCAAGAGGGCCCTTATTCGATAGCTGATATTAAAACCGGATTGAAGAACGGAAAATTTTCGCCTTATCAACTTATTTGGAAAAGTGGCTTGAGTGGCTGGTGTCAGGTTAAAGATCGTCCTGAGTTTTACGCGTCAATAACTTCGGAGCAGCTTGCCTGTTTGCACTCCGACTTTGCCGGAGCGGGCCCGGAGCTGGATTAATTAAGAGCGTCTTTAAGGTCTTTGCCTGGCTTAAAGCGTGGGACGTGGGCGCTTGGAATTTTAACAACCTGGCCGGTTTTTGGATTGCGACCCTGGCGCGGTTTGCGAGTGGCTTTAGAGAAAGTTCCAAAACCCACAAGTTTTACTTCGTCACCCTTTTTAAGGGCTTCTTGAATAACACGAAGGGTAGCGTCAAGGATATTTTCTGATTGAGCTTTCGTAGATTTTGTACGTTCAGCGATGATTTCGATCAGTTGAGCTTTGTTCATTGCTAATATCCCCTAAAGTGCAGGGGATCGACAGTAAATTTTGCTAAGAAAATGGTCAAGTTAAAATTAGAACTAGGGGAGTTTTCGATGAAGAATTTGTTACGGTATTTAGTCATTTTGTTGTTTCCATTGACTTTATCTGCACAACAAAAAGTTGCTGCTCAGCTATATGGTTTAAAATCAGAACGAAAGCAAAAGCTCTATGACTTGATGATTAATTTTTCTCAACAGGGGGACGAAATTCTTGTGCAGAGCGATTTCCGTGACACGGATGGAAAAACTGTGGTCGCAGAAAAAGGTCTTGTCGCAGGTGATAAAATTCATCGTTATGAAATTGTAAGATCGCAAACCCAAGAAAAAGGCACCATCGTTGTTGAGGGTGAAAAAATCAAATTTGAATATGAAGGCGCTGACGGTAAGAAAAAAACTGCAGAAGAAAAAGCCAAAGGTTTGATTGTCTGTTCATCAAGTTTTGCATTGTTCGTGAAGTCGCATTGGGAGCAATTGCAAAAAGGCGAAGAAGTTAAAATTCGTTTTGCCGTTTGGGATCGTTTGGAAACGGTGGGGTTCACCCTTCGCAATCTCGGCAGCAAAGAGGTGGATGGTGAAAAAATGATGGAAGTTGAGATGAAGGCTTCCAGCTTTGTGATTGCCGCTTTGGTGGATCCGGTGCATTTTTGGTTTGCAGAAAAGGATCAAAATCTGCGGGTCATGAAAGGACGTGTGGCGCCGAAGCAGATGAAGGATGGCAAATGGAAAGACCTCGACGCTGAGGTGGTCTATACGATGGTCCAGGCTTCAGTCTCAAAATAAGACAGTCTCAATTTTTACCTGTTTCCCGCCGATAAGTGGGGCATGAAGAATCAGAACTCTCTTTTTGTGGTTTTCTGTTTGTGCCTCACGATTGGTATCGTTGCCGTCTATGGAGTGCTCATTGGGCACTTTAATGGCCATCAGAAATATGAAATTCAGATCTCCGCTCTCAATGAAAAAATTGAGAAAGAGCAATTCAATAATTCGCTGTTAAGTTATCAACTTAAAGACTTTCAACAAACTGTGGCTCAGGTTCTGCCTGACAATAAAACCTTGCAGGCGAAGTTTGAAATGAACAACCTCGCATCGGCAGTTCGTTCTCCGGCCAGCGAGTCGGCGATTGATTTGTCACCCGTCCTTTTTGAGCGTGCGAAAAAGTACTTCACTCAGCAAAGCTACGATAAAGCGATCAAAGAATTCAATAATTTATTGGATAAATATCCCCTGAGTTCTCATGGGGTGGAAGCGCACTTTTTTATCGCAGAAAGCTATTTCCTGAAAAAGGATTTTAGAAATTCGCTGGCCACAATTGATGATATGGTCACGCAGTATCCTGACAATGATCTGACCGGCTTTATCTTGCTGCGCATGGGGCAAATCAGCGAAATAAACAATCAAGTCGACGAAGCTTCTGAAGTTTACAATACGGTTCTTAAGAACTTTAAAAACGAAGATCTTCGTAAGCAGGCTCGTAAGCTTGCGCAAAGTGTGGAATTTAAATAATGAAGAAGATCTTGCAAGTTCTTCTTTTTGTGATGGCTTTTCAGATGGAGGTTCGAGTTCGTGCCTCTGCTGATACACTTCAACAGCCAACGGCGTGTTTGAAGTCGAGCGAGAGCTGCGCCATTCACGTTTTGGGCCCGGCCTTCCATATCAAACAAGAGGAATTAGAATTGCACTCTGCCGAGGGTTCGACGTTGATGCGTCTTTCTCAGGAGCAATGGCGTTTGGTAAAAGGAGTTTTGTGGGTTGAGGAAGCTCCTCAGGTCACGGTGGAAACTCCTTACGCGACGGCCAAGGCGACTCACGGTCAATATTGGTTGATTGATCGTGGTGATAGACTTGTCATTCGCAATATCAATGCGGAATTGAATGTGGTTTTACGCGATGGAAAAAAATTGGAAGTACCTGCGGGTTTTGAATTCTGGGTGTCTGGAATCAACTCGAAGGGAAAAAATGAATACGGTATGATTCAAACCGTCGACATGAAAGATCATTTGGTTCTTTGGAATAAACTGTTCAAAGGGACAAAAGAGCAGTTTAAAACCGAAGTGACTGAGCTTCGTGAAAATTGGAAAGATCTGGGCGAGCGTGGCGGAAGTCTGTATGAAAAAATCGCCCTTCGTCAAATAGCTTCGATTCAAGAAGCACACCGCCAGGAAGCTGAGAAAAAGCGCCAGGCTCAGGTGGAACGTCAAAAAACCCGTGAATTGATGTACAAGCGGGCCTTTGAAAGATAACGCCCTCCAACTTAGGTCCTGATTTTATTTCTGAAACCCAGAGTCCTGACGTTTCTTCCGCTTCTGCATGCTATTCTGCAGGCTGGGAGGATAAGGATGTCTTCTATTTCATCAGACCGCTCGCGCCAGGACGAAACAATCAGACAGACTCGTGAAGAGTATGAAAATCGGGAAACCGAGAATGCCAAGCGCCGTAATGCGGAAATCAAACGCCTTGAAAAACGTTATCAAGAGGATGTGAAAGCCATCACGGATAGCTATGAAAACAAGATTGATACCCTTAAAGAACGCAATCGTGAATTGTTGACCGAAAAAGACGTCGATAACAATCGTAAGATTGATGAAGTTCGTAATACCTATCGCGAATCTTTGCGCAATAAGACGGAAGAAGCTTATAACGATCGTGCATTGCTTCGTCAGTCCTATGAAAGTCAGATTGATAAGCAAAAACAAGTAAATGAATCTCAAAAGAACAATCTGGTTGGTCAGTTAAATACAGAAATTGAAAATCGTGACAGCCAATTGCAACGCATGACTGATGAAAATCGTGAGCGTGCGCGTGAAGACGTGGCGAAAAATGCGCGTCGTTTAAATAATGCCCATGAAAAAGAAAGAGACGCGATGGCGTCTTCGCACCAACAAGAGTTGGCAACAAAAAATCGTGCGACAAATGAAATGCGTAAATCCTATGAATCTCGCTTGAAAGAAAGCGAACGCATGCGCAATGAGCAAAAGGAAAATCTTCAGCAGAAAATCGCTGATATCGTGACCAATGATAAAGAAATGTATTCTGATAACCTGAACATGAAACAGGAAGTAATGAACTCCGAGTTAAATCGTGTTCGCGATAAATATCAAACTACTTTGGATAACAAAATAGAGTCCATTGATAATCAAAATGCCGAGTTTCGTGACACTGTGAATGAGCGTATTTCTACGCAAGTTCGCTCCAAGGATTCGCAAATTCAGCGTCTGAACAGCAAGCTGAATAACGAAATGGCTAAGAATGAAAAGCTGCGTGGAATTGAAAGAAAAAATCTGACACAAGCCTATGAAAAGCAGTTGGATTTAGTGGATCAACGCCGTGAAGACGCGGTTAATGACATGCGTGAATTAACAAATGAACGCATTGATAAAATGAATCAAAAGAATCAGCAGCTTTTGCATAATGTGGATCGTGAATATCAATCTCAAGCCAACGTGACCAATGCACGCATGTCTGCAGATCGCGAGAATATGAAAGCGCAGCATCAGGATCAAATGATCCAGGTGAACAATTCGGCAGAAACTCGTGTAAAAAAGATCACGGATCTTTCTAATAAAAATGCAAAAAAATTAGGCGAATACTACGGTAGTTCCTTAGATCAAATGGAAGAGAACTATACGCAACGTATGGAAGGTCAGCGTCAGCGCTACACGGAGGACCAAGTGGCCAATAACAAGGCTATGACTGAGCGTTTCCGTGGTATGGAGCAGAGCTTCAACTCGAAGCTTGAGCAAACTGTGAAGACGTACGAGGACAAATTAGCTTCTTTGAAGGACAATCAAGACCGCGAGATCAAGCGCCTTGAGAAATTGTACTCACAGCGTCTGACGGATCAGAATAAAGCAAATAAGAACGAAAAAGATTCTGTGTCTATGCAATATGAAGCAAAGCTTGCGCAACTCACTGAGTCGCACAACGATCAGATTGAGAGAATGAATAGACGCCACCAGGAGGATATGCAAAACTTGTCGGTAAAGATGAGTTCGTACTCTAGGAAGGCATAGATTCAATGTTAGCAGACCGACGAGCAAAGATTGTAGCGACCATTGGTCCTTCAACTCGTGATGAAAATAATCTAGCAAAAGCAATTAAGGCGGGCATGAATGTGGCTCGCCTTAACTTTTCCCACGGCACCCATGATGATCACTTAAAAGTGATTCACTCCCTTCGCAAACTTTCTAAAGAATTGAAAGCTCCCGTGACGATCCTTCAGGATCTTCAAGGACCGAAAGTTCGTGTCGGTAAAATCGAGGGCGGGAAAATTGAAATCAAACCCGGCGAGAAATTTACTTTTACGACGGAACCTATTTTGGGGCGCCCAGGGTTGATCCCCTCTGACTTTAAAGAATTGCCATTGGCTTGTACTCCTGGCACTCGCATCCTTTTGGATGATGGTTTGATGCAGGTTGAAGTTTTGCAAGTGCGTGGTGAAGAAGTCGATGTCGTGGTTATCGACGGTGGTATCTTGAAAGATCGCAAGGGTATGAATTTGCCCGGCGTGAATTTGCCAGTGGATCCGATGACTCCGAAAGATCTGGAAGATCTTGAATTTGGTATTGCCAATAAAGTGGACTACATTGCCTTGAGTTTTGTGCGCCATGCGCGCGATATTCGTAAGCTTCGCGAAATTATTGAAGCTCGTGGATCTCAAGCAAAGATCGTCGCTAAAATCGAGATGATTGAAGCGATCGAAAACTTGGAAGAGATTTGTCGCTTGTCTGACGCTGTGATGGTGGCCCGTGGTGACTTGGCTGTTGAAGTCGGTCAAAGTCGTTTGCCGGGCTTCCAAAAGCGTATCATCAATGTTTGTAATCAATTGGGTCGTCCGGTTATCACGGCGACGCAAATGCTTGAGAGTATGATTGAGAATCCTCGCCCAACACGTGCCGAGATCACGGACGTGGCGAATGCGGTTTTGGATGGTTCCGACGCTTTGATGCTTTCAGCAGAATCGGCAAGTGGGAAAAATCCATTTAAAGCGATTCGTACTATGCACGAAATTATTCTTGAGGTTGAGCGCAACGAAGAGGAGTACTACAAAATTTCTTTGGATAGCGAGTTCCTAAGTACGCCAGCTGCGATCGCAGCCAGCGCGTCTTTGAGTGCACTTAAATTGAATGCAACCGCTATCATCTGCTTAACCAGCACAGGGAAAACGGCCAGCATTATTTCTTCTTTCCGTCCTAAGGCTCGCATCATCTCTGTGACTCAACATCATGAAGTTTTAAACTCGCAAGAGTTGAGCTGGGGTATTCAAACCCATGTCATCAAGCCTTATAAAAACATGGAAGACATTTTGTCGGAAGTGGATCGTTTGCTGGTGACTCATGGGTTGTCGAAAACGGGTGATAAGGTCATCGTGACGTTGGGGCAGCCGATTGCCAGCGGAGTGAAGACAAACTCTTTGTACGTTCATACAGTGGGCGGCGAAGAGTTGACGAAGCTTCCTGATGAGCAATTGCCATTGCGTTGCCAAGTGGATCCGAGCATCGACTAAATTTCCGGAATACAAAAACAAAAAAGCCCTGGCGAAATCCAGGGCTTTTTTTATGCATTGCACATCCAAAAACGCGCGAGTGCGCAGGCACCTTTTTAGCGGAGTCTGCGTTTTAGGTTGTTGAGCAGTGTCCAGTTGTTGGCCTGGGGTTCAACGAATGGAAGTTCAAGCATGACGTAGACGCTGGAGCCATCCATGATTTTTTCGTTGAGATATTTTTTTTCAATCAGACTGTTCACGTCGTCAGGTTTGATCAGTTGGCCGAATTCTTTCACTGAATCATTTTGAAGATCTGTCAGACTGACTTTGTTGAGACCCTTTTTGTCTGGCTCAACTTTTTTAGCCATGTGAATCAGCGCATTTAAAACTTTGCATTCCTGTTCTGTTAAAGGATCTTTTTTGTCTTTTTCTTGTTTAAAGATCCAGTCGTTATACCAATCGACGAAAGCAAAAAGCTCGGCCGCTTTCATGTTGACGATTTTTTGAGTGCCATCACCACGATCTTCTTGAGTCACGAATCCCAGTTCAGACAAAGCGTTTACGATGGAATTCATTTTGTTCGTCGCTTCCTGAAAAATTTGAATCGTGTAGTTGCGTAACAAAACAGAAGAGATGCTGACGCCATTGGCTTCAGGTTTACCGTACTTGTTGCAGACGAAGTTCAGGATCGACATCAATTTATTGATCACATGAGGTGGAAAGCGCTCTTCATCCGCATTGGCTGTTTCCAATTGTTTGATCTTTTTGTTGGATTCGCGAATGGTTTCATTGAGGTTTTTCAGAATGGCACGAACCCACACTGGCAATTGATCCAATTGTTTATTTAAAGAATCATAGGGGAGGGCGATCACTTCTGTTTCCTTGATCGCTTTCACATTGGCACTGCGAGGTTTGTTGTCGAACAAACCCATTTCGCCAACCATTGAGCCTGGATTGATTTCCGCAAGAGAGACTTCGGATTGACCCTTGGTTTTCGTAACCGCTAATAATCCGGATTTGATAATGTACATCGCATCGGCGGCATCGCCTTCACGAAACAAGTAATTATCTTTTGCGATTTTTTTTGCCTCAGCCACGAGCAGGTCCTTCCCGAGAAATTGTTGTATTTAGTATCTCGAAAAAGAGCATCGGCGGCAAACGGATGACGGAGTTGAACTGGACTCAGGTACGGACACACTTTTGGTAGCAATAGCGCGTCACCAGTGACGCGCTATTGCTACCAAAAGTGTGTCCGTACCTTTTAGAAGGTCATTGCTTTGCAGTCGGGGGCGATTGTCATTTTGCCCTCTGTTGCTGCTAGAACTTTTTCTGGAGATAAATCCGGAGCGTATTCTTTTAAAACGAAACCTTTATCAGTTACTTCGATCACGCCGAAATCGCTGACGATTTTCTTGATGCACTTGATGCCTGTGAGAGGCAGAGTGCATTTGGTGCGAAGTTTCGAGTTTCCTTCTTTATCCGTGTGTTGCATGGCTACGATGACATTACGAGCACCAGCGACAAGATCCATCGCTCCACCCATGCCTTTCACCATTTTACCTGGAACCATCCAGTTGGCGATGGAACCTTGTTCGTCGACTTCCATGGCGCCCAGAACGGTTAAGTCCACATGGCCACCGCGAATCATCGCGAACGAATCAGCGCTGGAGAAAAAACTGGCGCCGGGAACGGCGGTCACAGTTTGCTTACCTGCATTGACTAGATCTGCATCAACTTTGTCTTCAGTTGGAAATGGGCCCATTCCTAAAAGACCGTTTTCGCTCTGTAACATAACTGACATGCCTTTCGGAATGTAGTTTGCGACCAAAGTTGGAATGCCAATTCCTAGGTTCACACAGAATCCGTCTTGAACTTCCTGGGAAATTCTTTGTGCGATTTGTTCTCTTGTTAATGGCATGAATTACCCCTTGCTCACAGTGCGCTGTTCGATGCGTTTTTGGTAGTTTGTGCCTTGGAAAATTCTTTGAACAAAGACGCCCGGCGTGTGAATTTGATCTGGATCCAATTCACCCACTTCAACCAACTCTTCAACTTCTGCCACAGTGATTTTGCCAGCAGTTGCTGCCATCGGATTAAAATTACGCGCTGTTTTTCTGAAAACAAGATTTCCGAACTTGTCGCCCTTCCAGGCTTTGACAAGAGCGAAGTCGCCAACGATACCGCGCTCAAGAACATAGTCGCGACCGTCGAAATTTTTGATTTCTTTGCCTTCAGCCACCAATGTTCCCACACCTGTTGGGGTATAGAAGCCCGCGATACCCGCGCCACCGGCACGAATACGCTCAGCCAAAGTTCCTTGAGGGCAGAACTCAAGTTCCAGTTCGCCGCTCATGTATTGTTTTTCAAATAAAGCGTTTTCACCCACATAAGATGAAATCATTTTTTTGATCTGACGTTTTTGCAAAAGTAGACCCAATCCGAAATCGTCCACACCCGCGTTGTTAGACACGCAAGTCAGATTTTTTACTCCGCGTTCAACTAATGCTGCGATGGAATTTTCAGGAATACCACAAAGACCAAAGCCGCCAACGACCAAAGTCATTCCGTCTTTGACGCCTTCAAGCGCTGACATGGCATCTTTATAAACTTTTTTGCTCATGATGTTTCTTCCTCCTTCGCTAAAACACACTGTGGACCTGTCCGCCGTAGCTTTAGCGAAGGTTGAGTGATAGTAAAACTAGGCTTTTTCGATGATAAGGGCTACTGCTTCGCCGCCACCGATACACAATGTCGCTAAACCATAGCGTTTGTTATGAGTGTGAAGAGCGTGAACCAATGTCGTAAGAATACGAGCGCCAGAAGCACCGATCGGGTGACCGATAGCAACTGCACCACCGTGAACGTTGACTTTAGCAGCGGGGATTTCCAATTCTTTCATTGCCACTTGAGTCACAACAGCGAATGCCTCGTTGATCTCCCAAAGATCGATATCGCCCACTTTCAAGTTTGCTTTTGCCAACGCTTTTTTGATCGCGCCAACTGGAGCTGTTGTGAAGTATTTTGGTTCGTGTGCAAATGTGCCGTGAGCCACGATTTTCGCCAAAGGTTTTGCGCCACGTTTTTTAGCTTCAGATTCAGACATCAATACGTGAGCAGCACCTCCGTCGTTGATTTTAGAAGCATTCGCCGCCGTGATTGTTCCCGCTTTATCGAAAGCTGGTTTCAATCCAGGAATTTTATCGAAGTTCGTGTTGAATGGTTCTTCGTCTTTATCGATAACCACGTCACCTTTGCGACCGGCAACTGTGACTGGAACGATTTCGTTTTTGAATACGCCATCGGTCCAAGCTTTTTGCGCTTTTTTGTAAGAATCCACTGCGAAAGCATCTTGCTCTTCACGAGTGAAGTTATGCTCTTTCACGCAGATCTCAGCGGCATTACCCATGTGGAAATTATTGTACGGATCCCAAAGACCATCTTTGATCATGGAGTCTGTCATTTGGGTTGCACCCATGCGGTAACCCGTACGAGAGTTTTCAAGCAAATGCGGAGCCAGAGTCATGTTTTCTTGACCACCAGCCACGGCGATTTTTGTGTTACCCAATTGAATGTTATCCGCAGCCAACATCACGGCTTTAAGACCAGATCCACAAACTTTATTGATCGTCATGCACGGAGTGTTGTTGCTAAGGCCAGCAAAAAGAGCGGCTTGGCGTGCGGGAGCTTGACCCACACCGGCAGTCAATACTTCACCCATGATTACTTCATCAATTTCATTTGGGGAAACATTGGCGCGAGTTAAAGCTTCTTTAATCGCAGCGGCGCCTAGTTTTGGAGCAGGTACTGCACCGAAACCACCTTGAAAGGATGCGACAGGAGTTCTGACGCTGCTGACAATCACTACATTTTCCATAATTCACCTCTTCATGTTGAAAATCGTAAAAAAATTATCTTAAATAGAGTCTGAGTCAATATTTCAGAATTTGGAGACAACGCATGTCAGCGATCACCGTCATCTTGATGAGTCTTTTTGTTCAGCCTCTTTTTGCAGCCACATTTGAGGCTCCAGTCCAAGAAGGAACTCGCTTGGTTCTCAAAGGTTTTGAAGCTCAAGTTCAGCTGAATGCCGTACCCGGTGCAAATGCCGTAAAAATCTCTGGAGTGGACGAGTCAGGTTTTGAAGGTGCCTATGTGGTGACCAGAAAAGATAATATCATCGAAGTGAGCATGAATGAATTCGGTAGCAAGAAAACCTGGATGAATGCCTTGCCGAAAGCGAACTCACAAATGAAAAAAATTGAGATTTCTGGCGCTGCCGTTCCGGTGGAAATTCAGCTCAAAGGTGGCAGCGTTATTGCGCAAAAATGGAGCAAAGATCTAAAAGTGAGTATGACTTCAGGTCGGGCTGTCACGTCGAATGGCACCGGTTCTTTGCAGCTCTATGTGCAAAAAGGTGAGATCAGCGTCAGTGATCATGTGGGCCGTGTGAACGCAGATGGTTATTCAGGCGTGATGAATCTTAAAAACATCCAAGGGGATATCGATGCGTCGATGTTTTCGGGGCAGTTGAATATCGAAAAAGTTCGCGGCTTTGTGTCGCTTTCAACTCAGCAGGCCACTGGAAAAGTGAATCAAGGTTCCGGAACAATTCAATTCGAAAATGGCAAAGGCAGTTTAAATTTGCAGGCGTTCCAGGGACGTCTTGAGGGACAAAATCAAGAAGGGAACGTCAGCATCACAATGGCGCTGGATTCCGAAGTCGACGTAAAATCTAAAGCGGGTCGCATCAATATCATCTCACCGGCGGCTTCGGGGGCTAGCGTCAATCTGTACACAGTGGATGGCGAAATTTTTGTTCCAAATGAATTGAAAGTGAACAAATTGAGCTCTGAGAAAAGTGTTCGTGGTCGTCTTCGTGGCACAACACAAAGAGGCAGTATTTCTGTGCGCAGCCAAGAGGCAACAATTATGGTGAAATGAGTTGACAGCCCAAGCTCTATGATTCAGGTATTTGAAGGTACATTCACCATCGTCAACTAGGTAAAATAATGGCAAAAATCGTTAAAAAGAAGCCCGCAGCAAAGACACCAGCAAAACCGGCTAAAAAAGCCCCAGTAAAAGCTGCGTCAAAACCTGCACCTAAAAAAGCAGCTCCGAAAACTGTTGTTAAAAAGAAGGTTGAAAAAGCTCCTGCAAAGGCAGCTCCTAAAAAACCGGAAGTTAAGAAAAAGGTCGAAGCGAAGGTTGAGCCTAAGGCCAAAGCTCCTGCGAAATCCGCTAAGGAAGTCAAAGAGACGAAGGCCGAAGTTGCAAAAAAAGAAAAAGTCGAAAAAAAGGCGGCAGCCGTTCCTGCACCTGAAAAAACCGTAGCACCCAAAAAAGATGCGAAAGCAGCGAAAAAAGGTGCCAAAGGCAAAGGTAAGGAAAAAGACGACTCTGAAATGGATGATGATTTTATCGCCGATGATGATGACATGATGGGCGATGAGATCGGGGAGTATGAAGAGGAACTTAAAGCCGTTGAGGAATCCGATGAGGAGATCGACGTCGTTGAGGAATGGGCTCCTGAAGATAAAGACAAGTCAGACGAAGAAATCGTTCTGACAGATGCCGAAGGCCGTCGTTACTGCCGCGCTCGCGATTGCGATCAAGTTGCGGTTGTTGATGTTTACTGCCGTTACCACTACCTCTTGTTCTGGAAGAAAATCCAAGTTCGTAAGAAGATCCTTACGGATGGAAAACTAGAGCGTTACGTTGAGGAATTGACGTCTCGTTACCCAGATAAATTCTTGGAAATGATCCGTCGCGATTTGCGCACTGAAAAAGATTTCTTGGCTGCTATTCAAGAGCTTGAGATTGACGAATCAGGAGCAGAAAACGAGTTTGAAGAAGATACGAATGCGTTTATCGAAGAAGTACGCGGAATGGGTGACTCGGCTGGAAGTGGGTCTGGAGACGACGACGAATACTAGTTTGCGGAGCGCTTTGGAATACAACTTTTGGGCCTCACTCTTGCGAGTGGGGCCTTTTTTTATCTAATTTACGCTTTGCGTAAATATGCGATTGTTCGAAGGATTTTGGGTTTAGTTTAAGGATATCAGTTAGTTAACAATTGTTAATTGTGCGGTTTTTGGATTCACATGTGCGTCATGGAATTTTGTAGTACATATTTTATTGCCATCTCGAACCCAGATTGGTACCAGTAGCGCCAAGTTGAACCCTAAATATATGCTGGAAATACGGTCCGGCGTTTCTACCTGCCACCACTTAATGGCAGACTATTTGGAGATATATGAAGAACTTATTCGTTCTTTTCGCGCTACTAGTCGTTTCCGTTTCTTCTTTCGCTAATGATCAGTTCCCTATCGGACCAGATCAAAGCATCACCCCGGGCGCCCTTTGCAACCGCCCAGATTCTCACCGCTACCCAGAGCAAATCAACTACTGCGAACGCAATGTTGATACTCAAACTAAATGGGGTCGTTTCGAGGCTTACGATCAGTTGGGCTACCACACTCGTCAAATGGATCGCCAGGATTTCAAAATTGACCATTACATCCCACTTTGCATGGGTGGTTCTAACGATATCAAAAACCTATGGCCACAGCACAAATCTGTATACACAATTACAGATCCTTTGGAGCAACTACTTTGCGAAAAAATGGCTGAAGGCAAACTTTTGCAAAGAGATGCTGTTCGCATCATCATGCAAGCTAAGAATCACCTAGAGCAAGTTCCTGAGATCTTCTCTCGCGCTCAAGCTCTTTAATTGAATTGATTGTCTCTCATCGAGGGGTCGGGCTCACTTCCAGTATTTGGGGTGGGCCTTTTTCATTTTTAACAGAGAGTTCAGACGAAAAAAAAGCTCCTAGTGGAGCTTTTTTTTATTTCCGCTAAACATGCGCGGTCCTTTTTCGTCGTCGTCCTCTGGTTCGTCACCATCTTCAGGATCTGCATAATCCTCGTCATCCTCATCGCGAGGGGGGCTGAGCTCTTCACTTTTTTCCGCTCTGGAGAGAGCGTCTTCGGATTCAGCTTCTTCGTAAACGATGGATTCGTCCTCGATACCTAAAAGTCGATTTGCTTCCGCTTCCAGATTTGAATTTTCTGTAGAGTACTGAAGATAAAGTTTTTTGCCTTGGAATGGAAACTCCTGCCAAACGTAAGGGAAGTCGACTTCGCCTTCTTTTTCAAAGTATTCCATCATCATCGATGCGGCGGCATCCACGCAGTTATGGATGCGAGAAACAGCGTCTTGTTGTTCTTGAGAATAGTTCATGGAAACTTCGAAGTTCGCTTGCGCCAAACGGCCTGCTTCGTGATATCCAACGCGTAGCACAATCTCTTCGGTGTAGATGCGGCCTTCGATAATGAGCTCAGCATCTTCAAGGTATTGGGCGAAATTCTCGTTGAACACCGCTTGAATTTGATCTGAGTACTCTTTGGGAAAATTAGTCCATTTTTTGGAACTTTTCAGTCTTGGATTCATGGCGAGAGGCTCCTCGAACTTTGACATTTCTAAAGTGCTCCTCTATAACTCACTTTCTTTGATGACACAAGAGGTAAGAACGTGGATGAACTGAGCCAAAATCCTGAAATCACCAATCAAATTCAGAGCATGAATCAAGATGTCGGTCAGGGCCGTGGCGTCTATATCTCCACCTATGGTTGCCAGATGAATGTGAACGACACAGAGCGAATGCATTCTCTGTTGGAGATGCAAAACTTTGTTCCGGTGCAAACTCCGGAAGAAGCGTCTTTGATCATTATCAATTCCTGCAGCGTTCGTGAAAAGCCAGTTCACAAGGTCTACTCCGAAGTGGGGACTTTCAAAAAAATGAAAGAGAAAAACCCAGAGCTTCGGATTGGTGTGGGTGGTTGCGTAGGCCAACAAGAAAAAGAAAATCTTATTAAGAATCAGCCGATGATTGATTTCGTATTTGGTACGGATCAAATCGATTCGTTGCCGTACTTGGTGGCTGATAGCTTTATGGACCGAGAAAAACGCATCAATGCCAAGTTCCAGCATCGTGCGCCTTATCACATTGAAACTTTGGTGCGTAATCCAGGTGTCGCGACATTCGTGAATATCACCAAGGGTTGCGATAATTTCTGTACTTTCTGTGTGGTGCCTTACACTCGTGGTCGCGAGAAATCTCGTCCATTGCAACACATTTTGACAGATATCCGTCATCTCGTGAAACGCGGTATGAAGGAAGTGACTCTGTTGGGTCAAAACGTCAATTCTTATTCCGATAATGACGTCGACTTTGCTGATTTGATGGCGAAGGTCGCGACAGAAACAGACGTGGAAAGAATTCGTTTCACGACGTCTCATCCGAAAGACTTTAACCAAAAGCTTGCGGACACGATGGCGGCTCATCAAAACAAAATCATGGAGTACATCCATTTGCCGTTCCAAAGTGGCAGCACGCGGGTATTAGAGCGTATGAATCGTATCTACACACGCGAGCAGTATCTGGAAAAAATCGCGATGCTGCGCAAATCCATTCCAAACGTGGTTTTCTCGACGGACATCATCGTGGGCTTCCCCGGTGAGACTGAGGAAGACTTCCAGGATACGATGAACATGGTGCAAGAGGGTGGCTTTGAAACTATTTTTGCTTTCAAATATTCGCCACGTCCCTTCACTAAGGCGGCAAAATTTGAAGATCAAATTGCTGAAGAAGTTAAATCTGAGCGCTTGAATCGCCTGTTTGATATGCATGACAAAATGTCTTTTGAATTGGTGAAAAGATATGAAGGCCAGGTCTTAAAAGTTCTGGTTGAAAATACGGACCGTGAAGAAGGTAAAGTTCACGGGCGCAGCACGGGCAATAAACTGGTTCACTTAAAAGGATCTCCTGATTTGATCGGGAAAACAGTTGATGTTCGTATCACGCGCGCCTTCCCGGCGACATTCCACGGAGAGTTGGTTCAATAATGAAAGAAGAAGTATTGGATTTGAACAATCTCAAAGCAAATATCATCTTTGCTGAGGAATCCCACGACGAAGAAACTTTTCATCAGGAAGACCTGGTGCAGCTGTTTCCGTATGGGCTTTCAGTGACGGGGGATGTTTCTCGTCCCTTCTTGTTGTTGAAAGATGCTTCTCATGCTTACACTTTGCCGGTGGCCGTATCGCCCATCGAGGCCGGTGTGGCGCTTTCGCAATCCAATAAAAGTATCGCGGAAAGCACACCTCATAAATTCACTCAGTTGTTGATGGAATCATTGGGCATTGAAGTGCGCCAGGCGGTCTTTGTGGAAATCAAAGGTGCGAATCAATACGTTCGTCTTTACTTGTCAGGACATCCTAAAACAAACTCGATCAAAGTGCGCGCGGATGAGGCGATGTCTTTGTGTTTGCACTTAGGCACGCCGATTTTTGCGACAAAGAATTATATCGGTCGTTCTAAGGTCATGAATGCGGCGGTGGAGAGCAATTCCCACGTACTCCAAAACATGTCTGGCGAAAAGCCTAGATATTTAAATTAATATCTAAATCGGCATCTCAATTAACATTTGAAAAATTGCTGTACTGCAAATTGTGCTCGGGCTCTGTTGTTGAAACAATAGAGCCATGATTCATCTACCACCATTAATATACGATCTTGGGATAATTCTGGTAGTGGGCGCCTTGGTGACCCTGCTGTTTAAAAAGTTACGCCAACCCCTGGTGTTGGGATATCTCGTTGCGGGTTTCCTGGTCAGTCAGCATTTTCCCTATCTTCCCACCATTCAGGATAAAGCCAATATCAGCACATGGGCCGAGATCGGCGTGATCTTTCTGCTGTTTGGTTTGGGCTTGGAGTTCAGTTTTAAAAAGCTTGTGAAGGTGGGTGGCTCCGCCGGATTTACTGCGGTGTTTGAAGTGATCTTCATGGTGGGACTGGGTTATTTGGTGGGCCGACTGATTGGATGGAATTCCATCGACAGTCTTTTCATGGGCGGTGTGCTGTCTATTTCCTCTACCACAATCATTGTGCGCGCTTTTCAGGAACTCAATATGAAAGGTCAACGCTTTGTTGAGTTGGTCTTTGGTATTTTGATTGTTGAAGATATCGTCGCTGTTTTGCTTTTGGTTCTGCTGCCTTCATTGGCGATGAGCGAAGGTTTGAATATGGGATCACTGATGTCAGTGACTCTAAGAATGGTGTTCTTTATCTTGCTGTGGTTCGTGGTGGGGATTTTTCTTTTGCCCGTTTTCTTGCGTAAGATCCGCACACTGCTTGAGGAAGAAACGACTTTGATTGTTTCTATCGCTCTTTGTTTTATGATGGTGGCGATTTCCTCCCTGGCCGGATTTTCCCCAGCATTGGGAGCGTTTGTGATGGGTTCATTGTTGGCGGAAACTCCCGAAGGCCATCATATTGAAAAGTTAATCAATCCGGTGAAAAATCTTTTTGCGGCGGTGTTCTTTGTTTCTGTCGGAACCATGATTGATCCACAGATCATCATGGATAAGCCGATGCTGATCCTGCTGCTAACTTTGGTCACCATCTTTGGTAAATTCCTGAGTACTTACCTGGGAGCTTTATTAACCGGGCAAAGTCGAAAAACCTCGATGCAATCGGGTATGAGCCTTGCGCAAATCGGGGAGTTCTCGTTCATCATCGCGGCCCTGGGCACAACGCTTAAAGTGACCAGTGATTTTATTTATCCGCTGGCGGTGGCTGTTTCTGCGGTCACCACTTTTACGACTCCCTATCTGATTAAGGCATCACCCTGGTTTACCGATGCGATGGATCGTTTTTTGCCCGAGCGACTCAAAAAGGCCATGGATAGTTATAAATCTTCGTTTGAGCGGCAGGGGACGCGCAGTGTGGGGTCTTTGCTTGCTGAAGCATACGGGATGAAGATCATTTTGAATTCCGTGGTGATTGTTGCATTGACCTTTGGCTTTAAAAAATATGCTGCCCAATTTCTGCAAATGATCTTTCCGGATTTTCAGCACGTAAATGGGGTCAGCCTGATGCTGTGTATGATTGTCTCTGCACCGTTTTTCTGGGGTCTGGTAAAAGGCCGTCCTTCGAAAAAAGTGGCGCAGGATTTGGATGTCATGGCCAGACTTCGTCGTTTGATTCCAGGTGTGACCTTTGCCCGCGTCTTGCTGGCGATTTTGTTGTTGTCAGGTTTGGTGGCGCAATTTGTGTCATTAAAGTTGGCGTCAGGGGCATTGCTGGGAGCGGTTTTAGTGATGGGCGTGTTCGCTTATCGCTATGGCGAAAAAGTTTATAAGCTTTTTGAGGGGGAGTTCTTATCCAACCTCACTGAAAAAGAGCGCGAAGAAATCTCTAAGAGAGACGAGATCACGCAATTGTCATTGCCATGGGATGCCTCTATCAGCGTCTTGGAAGTCGCGGTGGATTCCAAGTGGGCAGGGCGCAGTTTGCGCGATTTGAAATTCAAAGAAAACTACAGTGTGACCATTGCCTCGGTGATTCGCGGAACGCGCCGATTTTTTGCGCCGGCGGGTGATTTCGTTTTATGGCCCTTTGATAAAATAGTCTGCTTTGGCAGTGAGGCTGAGTTGCAGGATTTGAATCACAAGGTGGAACAAGAACGAGTTCATAAATGGCAAGAAGCGGAAACTCCCAAATATCAAATGGGCTCATTTGTGGTCCACGACGAAGCGACGTATTTGGGTAAGACGATTCGCGAGAGCGGGATCCGCGAGGCTAAGAAAATCCTGGTCGTTTGTGTGGAGCGAGGCAAAGAGAGGATCTTAGGACCCTCTGCTGGTACGGTTTTGCAGGCTGGTGATCTAGTCTGGTTTGTGTCGGAATAAAATTTGACCCCCGATCGAGTCGGCGCGAAAATTGGAAAAGTATCTTTCAAAAAGTTTTGTATGAAAGGCCTCGGTCATGCTTACAAAGTTTTCGCGCAAGATTCTTTTATTCTCATCTCTCATTCTCGCGGGTGGATTTCTTGTGGGCGGCTCAACGGCCGTGTCGCAATTGCATCGGACAACGCCCCTTGATCAAATCCCTGCTGTCAGTGAAGTGGATTATTCTGCCGACTCAGTTGCCGCGATGAATCCTGCAAATCCCAATTTTGGGCAAAGCATGGTTTGGATTCCCGGTGGGGATTTCTGGATGGGGAGCGAAAACGTCAATGTCCTTGATGCTCAACCACAACACCGTGTTCACGTTGATGGCTTTTGGATGGATCAGTATTTAGTGACCAATCGCGATTTTATGGATTTCGTTGAGCAAACGGGATACGTGACAGTCGCAGAAAGACGTTTGGATCCCAAGGACTATCCGGATTTGCCGCGAGAATTATTGGAACCGGGAGCGATCATTTTCAGTCCTCGCATTGAGCGCACTGATTTAGGAATTTCCGGGGCGACGTATTGGCGTTGGCAACCCGGAGCGAATTGGCGACATCCTGAGGGACCTTCTAGTGATTTGCGTGGCCGTGAGCTGATGCCGGTGATTCACGTTTCCTATGCGGATGCCGAAGCCTATGCAGAATTCAGGGGTAAGCGTTTGCCGACCGAAGCTGAATGGGAATATGCCGCTCGTGGAGGCTTGGATCGCATGCCCTTTAGCTGGGGAAAAGTCTTTCGACCTCAGGGAAAATTTATGGCGAACACCTGGCAGGGAAACTTTCCCTATTATGATTCTGCGGAAGATGGCTACAAGGGACTCTCTCCAGTGGGAAGCTTTCCTCCGAATGGTTATGGTCTTTATGATATGACGGGAAATGTTTGGCAGTGGGTCTCTGATTGGTATCGTCCGGATTATTATAAATCTCTGATTCATAAAGTTTCCTGGAATCCTCAAGGTCCCAAAAGTTCTGAGAAAGGTCCGGATCCTTCCTATAAAAAACGCGTGCAAAAAGGTGGATCTTATTTATGCACAGATGCCTATTGTTCGAATTTAGATCCTGGAGCGCGCCGTCGCGGGGATATTTGGAGCGGCTCTCCCCAGGTGGGTTTTCGTCTGGTGACATCGGAACCCGCGAATGCCTCGTATAAGCCAGAGCAAAAATTTTCCCAATATCGTTGACCTGTGTTAGGATTGCTTACGAGGTTTTTATGAGCAGTCCTTTCGTCAAAGCTCGGGGCAAGACTCCGGTGATCGCTGAAAAAGTTTTTATCGCAGACAATGCTCGCATCATTGGTGATGTCGAGATTGGTGAAGGTTCTTCTGTTTGGTACAATGTCACCATTCGCGGTGACGTCATGCCTATTAAAGTCGGCAAAGAAGTGAATATTCAAGATGGCAGTGTGGTTCATGGAACATACGGAAAGTACGGAACGACTTTACATGATCGTGTCACTATTGGGCATTTAGTTATGTTGCATGGTTGTGAGGTTGGACGTGCGACACTCGTGGGAATGGGTTCCATTTTGATGGATGGCGTAAAAGTTGGCGAGCATTGCCTTATTGGGGCGGGTTCACTCTTGACGGAAGGCACCGAAATTCCCCCTCGCAGTCTGGTTATGGGGCGTCCTGCCAAGGTTAAACGCGCACTGACAGACGAAGAGGTCGCGTTGCTGGAGAAATCAGCAGACAATTACCTGCTCTACAAGACGTGGTACGACGAGGTCTAGTCTTAACAAACTCCTGAAGGTCTTCTTGTTGAACTCTGAATTGATTCAACAGAGAATATTGGCAGGAGTTTTTATGGAACGTGAAATCCCTTTAGCGCTGACTTTCGACGATATCTTACTTCTTCCTCAATTCTCAGAAATTATTCCCACGGATGTGGTGCCAAGATCCTTCTTTGCACGGGATAAATTTTTAAATACCCCAATCGTCTCTGCGGCGATGGACACTGTGACTGAAAATCGCACAGCCCGGGTCATGGCGCAATTTGGTGGCTTGGGTATCATCCATAAAAATTTCTCGGTCGAAAAACAGGCCCTCGAAGTTGAAAAAGTAAAAAAATATGAAAGTGGAATGATCATGGATCCCATCACCTTGGGGCCGGATCAATTGGTGCAAGAAGCCTTGGATCTGATGGAGAAATTTTCTATCAGTGGTGTTCCCATCACGGTCGATGGTTTGTTGGTCGGTATTCTGACAAATCGCGATTTGCGTTTCGAAGAAAATTTTAATCAACCGATCCGTAACTTGATGACTCAGGAAAGTCTGGTCACGGCGAAAATGGGTACGACGCTGGAAGAAGCGAAAAAGATTTTGCAAAAACACCGTATCGAAAAACTTCCAGTGGTGGATGCAAAGGGAAAACTTAAAGGTTTGATCACCATTAAAGACATCGAAAAAGCCAAAAACTATCCGCAAGCCACCAAAGACAATCATGGACGTTTGTTTGTGGGTGCTGCGATTGGCGTGGGGACTGATTCTGCCGAACGCGCCGAGGCCTTAGTTGCAGCGGGTGTTGATGTTCTGTGTGTGGATACGGCGCATGGCCATTCCAAAAATGTTTTGGATATGGTGAAGCATGTGTCTAAAAAATTTAAAGATGTGATCATCATTGCGGGGAACGTTGTCACGGCCGACGGCACCAAAGCGTTGATCGATGCGGGTGCCGATGTGGTGAAGGTCGGTGTTGGTCCTGGCAGTATCTGTACGACTCGTGTGGTGGCCGGTGTGGGGATGCCGCAAATTTCTGCTGTCATGGATTGTGCACGCGTGGCAAAAGCTGCGGGTAAAACTATCATCGCTGATGGTGGTATTAAGTTTTCCGGTGATATCACGAAGGCTTTGGCCCTGGGCGCGAACACGGTGATGATTGGTAACTTACTGGCTGGAGCTGAAGAATCTCCGGGTGAAACGATTTTATTCCAAGGTCGTAGTTACAAAGTTTATCGCGGCATGGGTTCCATCGGAGCAATGGCTCGTGGCTCAAAAGACCGCTATGGGCAAATGGATATCGAAGACAATGAAAAGCTGGTGCCAGAAGGAATTGAAGGCAAGGTTGCTTATAAAGGCCCGGCCTCAGGAATCATTCATCAACTGGTAGGTGGTTTGAAATCTGGTATGGGTTACTTGGGTGCGGGTAATATTGACGAACTTCAGAAACGTGCAAAGTTTGTTCAGATCAGTGCGGCGGGTTTACGTGAGTCTCACGTACATGATGTCAGCATTACCAAAGAAGCTCCGAACTATAGAATTGAAAGTTAATCATTATGCTACGTGGATTTATCATCTTGGATTTCGGTTCGCAATTCACTCAGCTGATTGCGCGCCGTTTGCGTGAAATGGGATATTATTCGGAGATTCATTCCTTCCAATATCCCACGGAAGAAATCATTAAGAAAAAACCTTATGGAATCATTCTAAGTGGCGGACCTAACTCTGTTTATGAAACTGGATCTCCGCAAAGAAATATCCAGGAACTTCGTAACATAAGTCCTTTGTTTTGCGTTTGTTATGGCATGCAGTTATTGACTCATTCATTGGGTGGTCGGGTGACTAAAGCTCAGCATCGTGAATACGGCCTTAATTATGTAACATGGGCTGAAGTCGTAAAAGGCGTTCCGCAAAAACAGAAAGTCTGGATGAGTCACGGCGATGTTGTTGACGCGGTTCCAGAGGGTTTTAAGGTGATCGCAACCTCTGATGGTGATCACCCTGCAGCGATGCGCGGAGAAAATGTTCTAGCCGTGCAATTTCATCCTGAAGTGGCGCACACAGAACATGGCTTGGATTTACTAAAATATTTTACAGCGGATATGTGTAAAGCTCCGGCTGACTGGGATGCGCCTCATATTAAAGATCATTTGATGGAGGACATTCGCAAGAAAGTCGCACCTGAAGACCATGTGCTGGTGGGTTTAAGCGGCGGTGTTGACTCCACCGTTGTGGCAACTCTGTTAACAAAAGCCTTGGGTGCAGATCGCGTTCATTGTGTTTTTGTTGATAACGGATTGCTTCGTAAGAACGAATATGAAAACGTTTTGCAGAGTTATCAGGGATTGGGATTGAATGTTCGCGGTGTCGATGCTTCGAAGGAATTCATGGAAGCCTTGGCTGGAAAAACGGATCCCGAAGATAAGCGCAAAGCGATCGGCCGTGTGTTTATTGAAGTCTTTGATAAGAGCTATGATAAAGCACTTCCAATTAAATGGCTTGCCCAAGGAACCCTCTATCCGGATGTGATTGAGAGTGTTTCTTCGATTGGTGGCAGTGTCACGATCAAGTCTCATCACAATGTGGGGGGCTTACCTGAGAAAATGAAATTGAAATTGCTGGAGCCGGTGCGTGAACTTTTTAAAGACGAGGTTCGTGCGATGGGGGCTCAGTTAGGATTATCGAAAGAACTTTTGTGGCGTCATCCTTTCCCAGGCCCAGGTCTTGCGATCCGTGTTTTGGGTGAAGTGACGCCAGAGAAATTGCGCATTTTAAAAGACGCAGATGATGTTTACATTTCGCAACTGCGTAAGCATGGTTTATACGACAAGATCTGGCAGGCCTTCTGTGTGCTTTTACCGGTAAAAACTGTGGGCGTTCAAGGTGATTCCAGAACCTATGATCACGTTCTGGCATTGCGTGCGGTGACTTCCAGTGATGGCATGACGGCGGATTGGTATCCTTTTGAATTTGCCTTCCTGCGTGAAGTTTCAAACCTTATTACAAATAAAGTCAAAGGCGTGAATCGCGTGGTTTACGACGTCACCAGCAAGCCTCCCGGCACGATTGAGTGGGAGTAGTTTTTTTAAATCAGTGTTGGTGGGTATGTCCTTCTTTGGCATATTCCACCATGCCTTGGAAGTCGATCAGAACCACAGGTTCATTACCCACCACCCAGGCGTCATGTCCCGGAGGAACCAAGGAAACTTCGCCGGGACCACATTCGATCTCTTTTCCATCATCCATTTTAATTCTTAAGGTTCCCGCGACATGGTACTGAAAGTGCGGGGCTTTACAGCTGTCCGTCTGAGCGATTGGTTTTACTGATTCAGACCATTTCCATCCGGGCTGTAAAGTGGCGCGACCGACGATAGCACCATCGAAATCAAGCAATTCAAGACGACCCAGTGGGAATTCGCGCACTTCCTTTGCCTCGGAAAAATCCAATGCCGTCAGCGCACCCATAACGTTGGGGTTTTTGTTATGTTGTTGGGATTGAGAAGAAGGGGAGCTGGATGTTTGCAAAGCCATATTTGCCTCCTGAGCACCATCATAAAGCAACTTGGTCGAAGTGAGCGTTACGGTATGACAACATTTAAAAACAGACTGATGTTGGCAAGTCTGAGGTGTTGCAATGCAATCTGAATTTCAGCACAGTTATCTTGGATGAATAAATGCCCGGGAGTAGACTTAAAAAGTCTTCTGCATTGGAGGCTTTTATGAAATCTCTTTTCTTGTTTGCATTTCTTTTTTCAATCACGGCGTGGGCGGAAACGGTGATTCTGGGACCCGCTGAAAGCATAGGTTCGGGGCAGGCCTCCAGTTTCGTGAAAACGGACGAGTCGCAAAAAATATTATCATTAGGTTTGGTTTTCTCCGGAAAATGTCTGGAAGGTCTGCCTGAAAGTCGGGGGCATGATTACGAATACAACTTAGATTTGCCTGCGGAAATTTCGGTTCCACCCTTTGATCACTTCACGATGAATTGGAATCCGCATGGTCATGTACCTGAAGAGATCTATGGAGTGCCGCACTTTGATTTTCACTTTTATTTTATTACCAAGCATCAGCAGCATATGATCGGTTGTGATGGAAGTGATGATGCTGTTTGTATGAAGCAGCCAGTTCCGGAATATATTCCTCCTTACTATGTCTCGGGACCGGGGGGAGTTCCCATGATGGGATGGCACTGGATTGATTTTCGTTCTCCAGAATTTCATGGTCAGCCATTTACCACGACCTATATTTACGGTTTTTATAATGGCGAAATGATTTTTTTAGAGCCGATGATGGCCTTGTCATTTTTGAAAACAAAACCACAATTCACCAAAGAAGTTCCTTTACCCAAAAATGCGGCGATACCTGGAAATTATCCTGCAAATTATTCGTTGCTGTATGACTCCGTTCAGGATCTTTACTGGTTGTCGTTGGAGAAGTTAACGGAGCTTTCGCCGCTGCCATGATTAATGTGTTTTGACGGAGGATCTGGTGTTGCTTGAGGAAAATGATAAATCTAAGGCAATCAAAGTTTTAAATTTGAACATGGAGGTCTGGGTGAATCGCGTGAAATGGGTTTTACTTGCTGTGACATCATTGGCTGCGGTGGCATTTTCCGCCGAACATGTGTTCTTTCAAACAGCCGGAACATCCGCGTTCGGATACGTGAAGGACATCAATAATCTTCGTCAGGTTAAAAAGGTTCTGCAAAACTATGAACTGATCGTGATGTACAATCAAAATAGCACGCAAAGCCTGTATCTGGTGGATAGCAATCTTAAGACCAATTATTCCCTGGATGTGGATGGTATCACCGGAAAATTGAAAATCGATGTGCGCACGGGGGATAATCTGCAAATTCCCCTGTGGAATACAGCCGAAGATGCGACTTCGATAGACTATGATCACGAATTCGGTTTGGTGACGACGGGGCTGTCACAATGTTGTGGTGCGAATACGGGATATCGTATTTATGATGTGAAATCTGGATACATGATTCTTTCTTTCAATTCTTTCGCGAATGGCGGCGCACCAGTTCAACATCCCTTTGTGTTGGATGTGCCAAATTCACAAATGCCTCAAAGATATATCGGGGTCGTGAGCAGTGATAGCACTCGAGATCAGGATTTTGTGGCGCCGGCGGCAGGCATGGTTAAGACAGCGCTTGTAAAAATGGGAATTGTTGCGAAATTTTATCAGCGCTTACAAATCGACATGAAAGTGGCTTCGGGATACGCACCCAGTATTTTGTCAGTGAGTTTAGAGAAAAGCCCTGGGGTTCCTGACAGCGATAAAATTGAAATTATCAATGACGTGGCGACGTTGTGGAATATTGATGGAGGCTCGGATCCGAATGCGATTCAAGGGGTGCAACTTAAAATCGTCCTGAATGGAGGCGAAGGTGATAAGACGGTGATTATTCCAGTCGTCAAGGATCGCTTAAGTCTTGACCAAGCGACAGTTCCTGAAGGTGTCAGTCTGAAGGCTCAAGTCTTGTAAATTATGTGGAGTTACACTACTATGTCTCATGCTTATTAATGTAGCTCCTCTTCGCAAGTATCGTGATTTCCGTCTTCTTTTCTTTGGTCAAATGATTTCCCTTTTAGGAAGTATGGTCACCTATGTTGCCATTCCTTACGAGGTCTATGAGCTTACGAAAGACAATTGGCTGGTGGGAATGCTGGGGCTTGTGCAGCTTTTGCCAGTTTTAGTATTTGGTATTTTAGGTGGCACCTATGCGGATCGCATGGATCGCCGCAAGCTTCTTCTGACTTCTGAAATTATCATGACGTTGATTATTTTGGCTCAGGCCTTAAATTCGTGTCGTGAAAAACCGTCCGTGACGTTGATCTTTGTTTTAGTGGCGATCTTTCAATCAGTTCTTGGTTTTCATCGTCCAGCGATGGAAGCAATGACACAAAAAATTGTGGCACCCGAAGACTATCCGGCGATTGGTGCATTGGGAAGTTTTCGTTGGGCAACAGGAGCCATTGTCGGGCCTGCGCTGGGTGGAGTTCTGATTGCGAAGTTTGGTGTTAAGGGCGCTTACTTTTTTGACGTTGTCAGTTTTGCAGCGGCTTTTATCGCCTTGTGGATGATGAGTCGAATGCCAGCTCCCGAGAAAAGAAATGTTTCTCCTTTGGAAGATGCGAAAGCAGGATTGAAATACGCTCTTTCGAAGCCCGAGCTGATCGGAACTTATGTGATTGATATTGTCGCGATGGTGTTCGCGTTTCCGGTCGCTCTTTTTCCAGCCATGTCTGAAAACTGGGGAGGCGCAACGGCGGCGGGGGCTTTGTTTTCAGCCATGGCGGTGGGCTCTTTGATTATGACTTTGTTCAGTGGTTGGACGGGGAAAGTTCATCATCATGGTCGCGCGGTCGTCATTGCTGCCACGTTATGGGCGGTGTTTATTGTCGGCGTGGGGTTTGCGCAAAATCTTTGGGTGGCGGTTTTATTTTTGGGACTGGCTGGAGCTGCTGACATGATGAGTGGTTTGTTTCGCGGAATTATTTGGAATCAAACGGTGCCAAATGATCTGCGAGGGCGCCTGTCGGGGATTGAAATGATCTCCTATATGTCGGGTCCGCTCTTGGGAAATGCCCGTGCTGGATGGGTCGCTGCGAAATATTCCGTTCCGGTGAGTATCGCGAGCGGTGGTTTAATTTGTGCCTTCATGGTTATTCTGACGGGGTTTATGCTCCCCCAGTTTTGGCGCTATAAGAGTCAAGGCAAAGATGAGCAAAAACTTGTCCCCGCAGAGGGGTTAACGCAAGGCTCCTAATTTGAATAAAGGGGCTAGCTAAGATAAGAATTTAACATGTCTTTTGTTCATTTACATGTCCATTCTGAATACTCCCTTTTAGAAGCTGCCTGCCGAGTCAAAGCGATCGCCAAAAAAGCAGCTGCGATGAATATGCCTGCCGTTGCATTAACGGATAACGGGAATATGTTTGGCGCTGTTGAATTTTACTTTGCTTGTAAAGACAACAACGTCAAACCTCTTTTGGGATTGGATGCGTATCTTGCTCCAGGCTCACGCTTGGAGAAAAAACAAGATCGCGATCAAGTGGCGCAAGGCCCACGTCGTTTGGTGTTCTTGGCTCAAAACACCAAGGGCTATCAAAATCTGTGTAAGCTTTCAACGATTGGGTACCAAGAGGGTTTCTATTGGAAGCCTCGTATCGATTATGAAGTGATCAAAGAATATAATTCTGATTTGATCTGTTTGACGGGTGGACTTCGTGGCGAAGTGGCCGAGGCCTTCATGAAAGAAGGTGCTGACTCTGCTTTGGCAAAAATCCGCCAGCTGAAAGAAATTTTTGATGATCGCCTTTACTTGGAAATGTGCCGTACGGGAGTTCCAGAGTGGGATCAAATCAATCCGTTCTTGTTGGAAGCTTCTAAAATCACCGGTGTGCCGGTGGTCGCAAGTAATGATGTTCACTATATGACTCAAGACGATCAGATCGCCCAAGAGGTGTTGATCTGTATCGGTACCAATAAAACTTTGAGTGACGAAAGTCGTTTCCGTTTGGGAACGGACGAGTTCTATTTTAAAAAACCAGAGCAAATGGTTGAGTTGTTCTCTGATATTCCAGAGGCGATCAGCAACACATTGCAAATCGCTGAACGTTGCGATGTGAAATTTAAATTAAAAGACGATGCGGGTAAGCCCATTTACCACTTGCCGACCTTCCCAACGGATGAAGGTGTGACTTTGAAAGACGACATTGCTCGTCGTTCAAAAGAAGGTTTGTTGTTGCGTTTTGAAGAAGCCGCTGAACGTGGTGAGCCTGTTCCTGAAGAGAAAAAGCCAGAGTACTATACGCGTCTGGATTATGAGCTTGGTATCATCGATCGCATGGGGTTCAACGGTTACTTTCTGATCGTCCAGGACTTCATTGGTTGGGCGAAAGATAACGACATCCCGGTGGGCCCTGGTCGTGGTTCCGGTGCTGGTTCCCTGGTTGCCTATGTTTTAAAAATTACGGATTTGGATCCACTTCCAAATTTCCTGCTGTTCGAGCGTTTCTTGAATCCGGAACGTATCTCCATGCCCGACTTTGATATCGACTTCTGTCAGGATCGTCGTCAGGAAGTGATTCGTTATGTGACTCAAAAGTACGGACAGGCGTCAGTTTCTCAGATCATCACTTACGGTAAATTGCAAACCCGTGCCGCATTGAAGGACGTGGGCCGCGTGTTGGGGATGTTATTTGCGGAAGTGGATCAAGTAACAAAATTGATTCCAGATAAATTAGGTATCAGTCTGAAAGAGTCTCTGGAAATGGAGCCTCGTCTGACTGAGATGATGGAGATGAATCCAACGGTTGCGACATTGATCGACCTCGCCCAACGCGTGGAAGGTATGGTTCGAAATGCCGGTATCCATGCGGCCGGTGTTATCATCGGTGATGGACAGTTGGTGAAGCATGCGCCTTTGTATAAGGGCGCCGATGGCGAGCAAGTTGTTCAGTATGATATGAAGCATGCCGAGAAAATCGGTTTGATCAAATTCGACTTCTTGGGATTGAAGACGCTCACTCATATCAACATGGCTCTTAAGCATATTAAAAAGAATCGTGGCAAGACCATCACCTCGCGCATGATTCCGATGACGGATACGGCCACTTTCGAGATGATGTCACGTGGTGATACAGCCGGGGTGTTCCAGTTCGAGGGTGAGGGCATCACCGATGCCACCCGTAAAATCCGTCCTTCCAGTTTTGCTGATATCACGGCGATCACATCGTTGTACCGTCCGGGTCCGATGGCGAACATTCCTGATTTTACCGATCGTAAACATGGTAAAGCGCCGGTTGAATACTTGCTTGAAGATACTCGTGAAGTCTTGTCAGAGACCTATGGAATCATGGTTTACCAAGAGCAAGTTATGGGTATCGCTTCGAAGATTGCCGGTTACTCCCTGGGTGAAGCCGATATGCTTCGTCGTGCGATGGGTAAAAAGATCAAAGAGGAAATGGATAAGCACCGTGAGCGTTTCATGCAGGGTGCGATCGAACGAGGTCACAACAAAGAACGTTCCTCAGAACTATTTGACCTGATGTATAAGTTTGCGGACTACGGTTTCAATAAATCCCATGCCGCGGCTTACTCTGTTGTGACGTTACAGACCGCTTGGTTGAAGTGTCATTATCCGGTGGAGTTCTTTGCCGCCCTTCTATCAACCGAGTTATCTGACACTGAAAAAATCGTAAAATACTCTAAGGATGCTGCGAAACGTGGGATCACGGTCAAATCTCCGCATGTGAACTTCTCGGAATACTTCTTTGGTGCCCATGGGGATGAAGTCTATTTCGGTCTGGGTGGTATCAAAGGTGTCGGACAAAATGCCGTTGAGGCTATTGTTGAAGCTCGTGAAAACATGCCCGACAAAAAATTTAATTCTTTGGATGAATTCTTTAATGCGATCGATCTTCGTCGTGTGAATAAGAAAGTGATTGAGTGCTTGATTAAAGCGGGAGCCTTTGAAGGCTTCGGAGCGCATCGTGCTCAAATCATGGCAGGTTATCAAAAGTTCCTGGATCGCGCTCAAGGTTTGCAAAAAGATCGCGAATTGGGGCAGTCTTCTTTGTTCGATTTGGGTCCTTCAACGGAAACCATCGTAAAATTGGAAGACGTTAAACCGTGGAGTCGTACGGCTTCGTTGGCATACGAGAAAGAAGTCTTGGGCTTTTATCTGAGTGACCATCCGCTCAAGGGCTTTGATACTTTGTCAGAGATCTTTACGTCTTGTAAAATTGCGGATTTGCCAGCGCAAATGCCGGCCCAGGGTTCTCCCGAGTGGGAAGCGATGCAGGCTGCGAAAAAAGATTGGAAAAACCGCGATGCCGCCAAAAAGCGCGTCGTCGTGGCTGGTCTTATTACCGAGTTGCGTGAGCTGATCACAAAAAAAGGAACGCGCATGGCGTTTGGTAAGGTCGAAGATTTAACCGGAGCGGTGGAGTTAGTGATCTTTCCTGATGCATTTGCCAAGAATGGGGAGATGCTAAAAGACGAGCGTCCGATGTTGATCGGTGGGGGCCTGGAAGTCGAGGAAGGTGTCGCTAAAATTATGGTGGATTCGGTGTCTCCATTGGAAGACATTCTGAAGAAAACCAAGCGCATGGTCTTTAGGCTGGATCGTATTCCCCACGAGGATTACGGTCGCTTAAAAGATTTGATGAAAGAAAACCCCGGCCCAACGGCAGTAAGTCTGGAAATTGATATACCCGACGTCAGTCGCCGTGTGATGATGGAGATAGGTGAGGGATCCGGAGTCAACGTCAGCAATGAGTTTTTTGAAGGGGTGCATTCCCTTTTTGGACGAACGGATTTTATTGAATTGAGGTAAGAACAGATGCGATTTGCAGCTTTGATTGGTTTCTTCTTGATGTTTACTTCTTCGGTTTTTGCTCAAACAGCTGATTTGCTTGAGCGCAACTTTGCTGGCACGTCCAAACAAACAACGCCTCAAGCGGCGAAAGCGGATATTCAAAATCAAGCCGCGCAAAAAATCTCGGAAGAGGTTATTCGCGATTTGATTGGCGAAGACCGCTATAACAAAAACAAAGCTTTGATCGCGAACAAAGTGATCAAGCTTTCTGGTCGTTATATTCCTTTCGTCAAGCCTTCAGCGATTACGCAAGAGGGTGAAGAATTCAAAATGACGGTGAACATGAAAGTGTCAATGCCGGATTTGAAACAGCTTCTTCAGGTGAATTCCCTTTTGAATGAAAACGACACGGTTCCCGTGGTTCTGCCGGTGATTAGTTTCGTTGATAAAGTGGAAGGCCGTAATTACCGTTGGTGGCAAAACTCCACGGATAAAAGTCACAGTTTTTTGATCAAGCAAGGTCGGACCTTGGAAGAAGCTTTGCGTGGGTCTTTTCAGAAGAATAATTTTTTCGTGATCAAACCGGTTGAAGCTGGTTTGGGGACTAATATTCCAGCAAGCTTTCAGAACGAAAGGGTGGCTGGTGAAGATTCGCAGTTCTTTGCCCAATATTTCAATGCTCCGGTTTTGATCGATGGCCAGGTTTTGATGAATAAGGCTGAAAAGGGCAACGGCTATAAAATTGAAGTGCGTATGACGGCGATTCAGGTCAGCAATGCGCGCCCGATTGCCGATGTTTCCCGCCGCTATGATGTTCAAGGTTCTTTTGAAGGGGCCGTGGACAAGAAAATCCGGGAAGTTGCTGAATCCGTGGCAAATGATCTGGCTTCACAAGTGTTTGAAGCTTGGCAAAGAGGTTCCGTTGGAACATCTGTGATTCGTGTGACGGTGACCGGCAAACATACTTTGCCTTCGATGGAGGCTTTAAAAGAACGCATTCGCTCGCAATTGACTCAAGTAAAGAATATTCGTGAGCGTCTGGTGAGTTCTGATTCTGTGAGTTTTGAAGTTGATACGTCGGCGTCTTCCACGGAACTTGCATCAAAGCTGGAAGCTTTGGATGTGAACGGCAAGAAACTTGTGAAGGTTTCTGAAGACCGTGAAGAGATCGTCTTGAAATTGGCGCAATAAGGAGGCACCAGTGAGATTGTTTTTAGCTTTGGCAGTTGTGATGTCCATGGTTGGATGTATGACTGTCGATCGTGCGGGAAGCCCCCGTCGTGAAGTGCGCGATGAAAATCAAGTCACTTTGAAAGATGAAGCTACTCCCAGAAAACGTCTTATGGTTCTGCCATTTTTGGATGTCTCTGATAAAAGACCTCAGAGTTTCCGTGATCGTGCCCGTTCGGCATTTATTGTGGATTTGAATCGTTCCGGTGATTTGATTGCTCTCGACAGTCGCGAATTGAATTTAGATCTCACTAAAATGATGGATCCTGCCGGCGGTTATAAAATGACTGAAGTGGCAAAAGCTGCCAACGCGTTGGGTGTGAATGCGGTATTGGAAGGTCGTATCTTAGATATTCGTGTGCAAAGAAAATCCGACAATGTGGGTGTGGTTCGACAACTGACAACAGGGTTTGAAGTTGTGGCGCAAGTGCGTGTTGTCACGGCTCGTGGTGGCAAAGAGATTTTCAACACTGTGAAGACGGTCACTCTGAAAGATCAGGGCGTGCGTGTTGCTGAGCGTGTGGAGACTGACAAGTTTTTGCAAAACAATCCTGATATGATCGAAGTGATTGTGAAGGACGCGTTTTTGGATTTTACGCCGCAAGTTCTTGCGGCACTCGACAAAATCTCTTGGGAAGGTCGTATTGCGGCCATTCAAGGTGACCGAATTTACCTGAACGTTGGAAAAATTTCCGGTTTGCAAATGGGAGATCTCCTAAAAGTAATGGAAGACGGTGATGATATTTATGACCCTGAAAGTGGGACGCACATTGGACGCGCTCCAGGTCGTTTAAAAGGCACACTGGAATTGATTTCTTACTTCGGCACGGATGGATCTATTGCCATTATTCATAGTGGTTCCGGCTTCAAAGAAAACGATCGTGTAGAGCTCTATTAATCTTTGTACTAAAATTTAATAAGGAGTATTCTCAAAGTGTGAAATCACTGTTCGCACTTTGCTTATTTATGGTTTTTTCTTCCATCTCTTACGCTAAGGACTGGAAGGTCGCTGTTTTATATTGGAGTATGAAAATCGAAGGCCAGGTTGCCATGCGCAAAGGTCTCGAGGAACAAGTCCAACTCTTCAATAAAGAAAACAAGGGTAAGAATTCAATTGTTTTGGTTCCATTTGTGGCCGGTGAAGGCCGTAAGGGAATTGAAAATCAAGCCGGGCAAATGCAACAGGCTTTGAAGGAAAAACCCGACGTTATCATCATTCAACCGACGGACAACTCCACACTCGCTTCTTCGTTGCAAGAAGCAAACGCCTTGAAAATTCCGGTGATCGCTTATGATCAGTACATCGTCAATGGAGAGCTAACGGCTTTCATCACAAGTGCCAACTATCGGGCCGGCCAAGACAACGGGGAGTACATCACTTCTCAATTTAAGCCAGATCAAAGAATTCGCATTGCGGTGTTTGAATACCCTGCGGTTTCTTCGACGACCGAACGTGTGGATGGTTTCTTTGATTCCTTGCGCGCGCAAAATACCAAATTTAAAGTGGTTGGTGTCTATCAAGCCGTTGACCCTGAGTCTGGTAAAGCTGCCGTTAAAAAATTCTTAAAAGAGTTTCCGGAAAAAAACAGCGTTGATGTTGTATTCACGGTGAACGATGGTGGCGGTCTTGAAATCGTCAAAGAGCTTCAAGCAAAGAAACGCACCGAGATTAAACACGTGACTTTTGATGGTGATCCCGAGTCCGTGGAAAACATTCGTGCCGGTCGCTCGACGGTGATTGATTCGGCTCAGTTTTGTGGTGAGTTGGGACGTGAGACGGCGCGCGCGTTGGTGAAAGTGATTTTGGGAAAACCGGTTGAGCGCAAAGTTCGCGTGCCGACATTTCCTATCACGAAAAAATCTTTAGCAGATTATCCAGGTTGGATGGGTGTGCCGAAACCAGAATTGACGAAAAAGTCTGAGCGCTCTCGTTCAAATTTGGTTCCTCGCGAAGAGTTTGATCGCAATCAAAAGCGCATCATTCGTATTGGCACAACGCCGCTGTGCCCTTATATCTGTGAAAAGAGTCCTGGTGTTTGGACTGGTTATCTGTTTGAGATTCTGGGAGAAGTGTCTCGAGACCTGGGTGTTGAGTTGCGCCTGGAAAACGTTGTCACGACACGATTAAAGCAGGGGTTAGAGTCTCGTAAGCTTGATTACATCATCGCTCCTGAGTACTTGGTGCGCTATATGGATGACGTTTTGGTGGTGGGACCTCAATTGGGTGTTAACTACACCGGGGCCCTTCTTCCAAAAGACAAAAAGGCACCGCACATTATCGATAATAAGACTTTGGAGAACTTAAAAATCATATACTCGGATTTTGGCCTTCAAGACGGTCGTATCGAGGCGGAATTTACGGGCCATAAAATCAATAAGCTTTCGGGTTCTGATGTGGTGGAGCGGATGTTCCGCATTGTGGCGCAAAAGCGCATGGATGTGGCGCTGGGAGATTATAACGTCCTTCGCTATTACCAAGTCCGTGATAAGGGCCAATTCACTCTGTATCCAACGTCGATCACGGGATTTAGCTTCCTGGTGTTGGTGGGTCTTAAGAAAAACCCCCAAGTGCAGCTTTTGGGTGATGGTTTGACGGAATGGTTCATTCAATCCCGTAAGAATTCTCATCTTCAGGAGATCCTGGGTCGTTATAATTTGACCGACTGGAACATCCTAACTCGCGATTAAAATATTGATTTTACAGCCTAAATTGCATAATCATAGAAGGTCAGTTGAAAGGGCCTTCTATGCAAACAACTTTGGTTAAGTCGCTTTTTAGAGAAACAGAAAAATTCTTGGATAAAGAAATCCATATGTCTGGTTGGGTTCGTAAGATCCGTGACCAAAAGAATTTTGGTTTCATCGAGTTGAATGACGGCTCTTTCTTTAAAGGTGTCCAGGTTGTTTTCGACGAAAAACTTGCAAATTTTGAAGAGTTGGCAAAGCTTTCCATTGCAAGCTCCATCATCGTGACAGGTAAAGTTGTTAAGTCCCAGGGTGCGGGGCAATCTTTTGAAGTTTTGGCTTCAAAAATTGAAGTGATTCAAAAAGCCTCTGCGGAATATCCACTGCAAAATAAACGTCACAGCTTTGAGTATCTGCGCGAGATCGCTCACTTGCGTGCGCGTGGTAACACGTTCTCTGCGGTATTCCGTGTGCGTTCTGTGTTGGCTTATGCGATTCATAAATTCTTCCAAGATCAAAACTTTGTGTACGTGAATACGCCGATCATCACAGGTTCTGATGCTGAGGGTGCGGGTGAGATGTTCCGTGTGACGACTTTGAAGTTGGAAAACCTTCCAAAAACAGCCGATGGTAAGATTGATGCTTCCAAAGATTTCTTTGGTAAAGAAACCAACCTGACAGTTTCGGGGCAGTTGAATGGTGAAACATTCTGTGCCGCTTTCCGTAATATCTATACATTCGGTCCCACGTTCCGAGCCGAGAATTCAAATACGTCTCGTCACGCGGCAGAGTTCTGGATGATTGAGCCCGAGATCGCCTTCGCTGATTTGACGGCGAATATGGAATTGGCTGAAGACATGATCAAATACGTGATCCGTTACGTGATGGAGCAGTGTCCAGAGGAAATGGAATTCTTCAGTCAGTTTATCGAAAAAGGTTTGTTCGATAAATTGAACAATGTTTTGAATAACAAATTTGCCCGTGTCACTTACACAGAGGCGATTGATATTCTAAAAAAATGCGGCAAAAAATTCGAATACCCGGTGGAATGGGGTATTGATATGCAATCGGAACACGAAAGATTCCTGGCAGAGGAGCATTTCAAACGCCCGGTGTTCGTGACGGATTATCCAAAAGACATCAAAGCATTCTATATGAAGTTGAATGCTGATGGAAAAACAGTTCGCGCGATGGACTTGTTAGCACCTGGTATTGGTGAAATCATCGGTGGTTCACAGCGTGAAGACAGCCTGGAGATTTTGGAAAGTCGCATGACAGGGCACGGTTTGAAACTGGAAGATTATTCTTTCTATACGGATTTGCGTAAATACGGAAGCTTCCCTCACTCAGGCTACGGTTTGGGCTTTGAGCGTATGTTGATGTACGTCACAGGTATGACGAATATCCGTGACGTGATTCCGTTCCCTCGTACACCAAACAACGCTCTTTTCTAGAGTGCAAAAAAAGGCTGCCTTATAAGCAGCCTTTTTTTTATTTACTTCGCCGGATGTTTTTCGATTCTAGTGTCAGGAATCACCCACATGAAGGCGACGATCACATACATCGCACAAGCGAGCCACACGTTCACAAAGGCCAGTCCCATTCCGGTAATATACAAAATAGGGGAGATCTTACCTTTCATGTCTTTGCCGATGGCTTGACGTAAATGTTCATTTTTATGGGGTCCGCAGGTCAGGGCTTGTACCAAAATATAATAGGCAAGGGCCGATGCCAATAAAACCAGGCCGTACATGAAAACCGGCCATGCGCCGAAATGATTTTCCCCCATCCAGGCTGTGGTCACTGGAATTAACGACAGCCAAAACAGTAAATGAAGATTGGCCCACATGGAGCGGCCGTCGACTTCCTCAATGGAATGAATGAGATGGTGGTGATTGTTCCAGTAAATCCCGACATAGATAAAGCTCAGGATATAAGAGAAGAGCACTGGCCAAAGAGGCAATAAATCCTCAAGGTGATCGCCGTGGGGCACTTTAAGCTCTAAAACCATGATGGTGATGATGATCGCTAAAACTCCATCGCTGAACGCTTCCAGGCGGCCTTTTTTCACTTTAGATCCTTTGTTTGTTACCGGAGATCGAATAACGATAAAGATCTTTGAATAAAACTACAACCGCTGCGGTTTTGCATCGTGCCATTTCTTGCGGATCTTAAGGCAGACAGATAGATTTAATCTTCCAATTATGTGCGGATATAGCGTAGTTGGTAGCGCGCTTCCTTGACATGGAAGAGGTCACTGGTTCAAGTCCAGTTATTCGCACCAAATTTCTTCTTCGGCCACTCAGAAATTAAATTCCCAGTTGTCTCATCAAATCCTGAACTTCGGGACCAAATACGGTAAAGCTAGTGCCCATGGATGAACAAATTCGATCCATGCCGTGGCTTACGACGCCGACAATACTAAGGGTGCTGCCATACTCGCGAAGCAAGGGACCGCCAGAATCACCAAAACAGGTGTCTTGCCATCCGTCTGGAGGAATTTCAATTTTGGTTGTGTTGGTTCGGCCACGAGCATCCCAAGCGTGCACATAACGTTGAGGGATGAGTTCGGCGGCTTGCAGTATGGAATCGATGTTGTCAGCTTCGAGAGACTGAGGATGATAACTTGCAATGTAGCTTTCTAAATTTTCTTTAGTGCCGAAAAGATTTAGCAAAGCGTTTCCGTCTGCTGCCGTTACGGTCAGATAGGCCATCTGTCGCTTGTTGGTCAGTGGAAATTTTTTATTGGAGAAGGCTTCGATCACTCCATACCCAATGTGAATATAAAAACCTGCGAAATCCCCTGATATCCATCTTGGCGAGGCCACGGAAAGAGGTCTCACATCATTAATGGGACCCGCCAATTCACCAAAGGCAATATCGAGCGTCGTGCCATTCATTTGCGGTCCATGCACCCAACGTTTTAGACGGACTGTGTGTGTCGGTTTTTTGAAATCATTGCCCAGGCGGAATTCATATTGTTCAGGTGGAAGATAATCGCCATTTCCTTCTTCCTCGTTTGATTCGCTAGCATATGTGCAGTGGTCTGCAGTGACGATCCAATTAGCAGCTATTAAAGTGGCAGTGCAGGAAACGTCCACGTTGCTACCAATTTTCAAGGCGCCCACGGCTTCGAAGCGCTGTTCATTTGCTGCTTGTCCGTTGATCACGGCAGGGGCAGAGCTTGTAAAGGCCAGAGATATTAAAGTTGGAATAACATACTTTAAGAAATGCATTTAAAATCTCCTCCACCGGTTCGATACCGTGTTTTGTCTGACAAAACACGGTTCAAATTTGCGATGACTATTTCGATTTACATACATCGAGTGCAGTTTGAACAATGGCACCAGATCTTCCCATCTGATTCCAGCACTCGATAGTTTCTGGAGCATTGGTAGTTCTTGCGCAAAGGTCGACTGCAAATTGAGCAGGAAGACCCAAACCGCCCTTAGATGGGTGACCGTAAGCCACGACATAGCAGTTAAGAACTTCGGTGGCGTTCGTCGCACCGGCGCAAAGCTCCTGGGCAAGGATATTTATCATTCCGAATCCTCCCTTGGATGGGTGACCGTAAGCGGTTGCGAAACATCTTGCAGATTCCTGAGCGAAAGAAACTGTGGAGAAAAGAATTGTGATCGCAATCAAGACTGTTTTCATTGTATACCTTCCTTTTGGGTTGTTTTATTTCTATTTATTTTAAAGAAGCCCCGTGGGCTTCGTTTCATTTATTTTTTCAAAGACTGTTGGGGTTTCCCACAAACTGTTGGCAGCGCGCGACTGCATTCTTTATCATGAGATCATTTTGACAGACCAAAGCTGCTTTTTTCTCGGCCTGAAAAAGTGAATTGATATCAAGCAAATTCAAACCGCCCGTTGGAGCACCATCATTTTCACTCTCAAAGCACTGACATTTCCAATAGTGAAGCTCAAGCGGCTCAGACAACCAATTACCAGAATTGTCGACCTCGTTCAGTCGATAAGTCATGACAGATAGTTGGTAGATATCATCAATAGAACGTCCCTGATTATTCGTCAGACCAGAGGCTCTGAATAATTCATGAATGACTATGTAAGCGAGAGGACGATTCTCCGCCACGGCACGGGCCCATGAGTCTTCACCGTTTTTTTGCTCCTTCAACTGAATAAGACCCTTATATCCATAGGCCAACATCTGACTCTGTTCCGGCACGGCATAGCCATTTGCATCCAACAGAGTTTTAACGCTAACAATTCGACTTGAAAGGAGTGCCTGCTTCAACACATTGTAGTCCGCTGAAGAGAAGGGTGCCTTTTTAAGAACGTCGTCAGCAATCGTCACAAAAGTAGCGACCAACTCATTGCCACCACCACTGCTGTCCACGCCAATAACTTTTGCATGTGCAAACACCGTCAAAAGCTGAAGAGTCGCGATAAGCATGAGAATGTTTTTCATAGAACCGTCCTTTTTGATGAAGCGATTTATACCGATCTAATTGACCCGTTGCAACATATAATTAATTAGCAATTCGCCATCATGCTAAGTAATACTTAGCCTCATGATCGATCTATTTCAATACAATGACTATAAAGAGTTTCTAAACGACAAACTGGATGAACTGGATAACGGAGGCAGAGGAAGTCGTTCCGCTTTATCGAGAAGCATCGGCTGCCATACGGCCTATACGGCCCAAGTTCTGCGTGGAGAGGCGCAGTTCAGCAATGAACAGGCTGAGGGCATTAACGACTTTTTAGGTCATACCGATGAGCAGGGCGATTATTTCTTGTTGCTGGTGCAATTAGGAAAAGCAGGATCAATAAAACTTCAAAACCGACTTTTAAGACAGATTCAGCAATCACAAAAGTCACGGGTCACTTTGAAAAATCGTTTGAAAATTGAGTCCCATTTATCAGAACATGCCCAATCCACTTATTACAGTTCTTGGGTTTACGGAGCTGTTCATGCGGCTGTTTCTTTAAAGGACTGCCGCACACCTGATCGAATCGCCAATCGCTTAGGACTTAGCACTAAGCAGTGTGCAGATATTCTGGATTTCTTGCTTACTTCTGGAATTTTGGACGAGGGGCCTCATAATGATTTCATTATCGGAAAAAAGCAGATCCATTTGGGATCAGACTCGCCGATGATTTCAAGACATCATATAAATTGGAGATTAAAGGCTATGCAGAGTATAGAGAGAGATGCAACTGAGGGTCTCCACTATACCTCGGTGGTTTCGCTTTCAAAAAGTGATTTTGAAATGATCAAAGAGATCTTGATTCAAACAATCCAAAAAGTGAAACCCATCATTAAAGACTCTGCGGAAGAAGAGCTGGCATCATTCGCATTGGACTTTTTTAGAATATAAAGAGGAACCTCAAGGACCTCGCTGGCTTTCTGAGAGTGAAATTAAGAATTCCTTCTGCCAAAAGCAATAAAGGCACAGATCGCAGCGACCACAAGCCAATAGGTGATGGAGGCGTAATCCATACTTCCGGAAAATACGGAAAGCGCACAGAAGCTCAGCATTTCAAAAACGATGACCAAGGCAGAGATCGAAGTGAGTGAGGTGTAGCGTTTGAGGTATCCCGGAATGACCAGTCCCATCGCACAAAGAAGTTCAATGACTGCAAGAGCAATCCAAATTCCGTAAGGAATCATCGCAAGCGATGGATTTGTTTCTTCCGCTGTTTTGGTAAATTTCCAAGCAGCACCCAGACCCGTATGCAACGCCATCAAAACTTGTAGAACCCACAACAGAATGTTCATGCTTTTGCCTCCCAGATAAAAGCGTAAACAAAGGTCTACAAATGACAAGAAAAAAGGGCACTGAGATCAGTCAGTGCCTTTTTTCTTTGTGATTTGAATAGATTCTCAGGAAGCCGATCAAATATTAATGGCAGTAGGAATCATCTACCACACCGCGGTCGGCGTTGCCACCAGACCAGAGATGGCATTTGTCATCGGAAAGGCGCTGATATGTGTTGCCTCCGCAAAGTTGATCAGAAACGATGCCTTTATCTGTGTCCCCACCGGACCAGATATGGCAGTTGCCATCGGAGAACCACTGATAGGTGTTCCCGCCGCAGGCGGAGTCAGATAAGGTGCCCAGGTCGTCGCCATCGCTGGAAACTTCGTGACAAGTTCCATCGCTATACCAAACAGCACTAAAAGCTGGGGATACGGAAAGGCTCAATAGAAGCATTGCGATAAGCGATTTGAATTTCATAAAAACTCCTCTTTTAATTTATCGCTGAGTTTCTTAGCAAATTGCGCGCTCATTTCTAATTCAATAGGATGCTTATGAGTCAAAAGTTCTTGGACAGATGCCCTAAATCAGCCCACTCGTTACCTCTATGTTGCCATCCATGCGAGGCAGATGTTCAATAGGTTGGGGAGGAAACGATGATTGATTTTTATACGGCGGGTACGCCCAATGGTCGCAAGGTTTGGATTTTACTCGAAGAGCTGGGTATTCCCTATAAGCTTCATGAAGTTGATCTTAAAAAGGGCGAGCAAAAGACTCCCGCGTTTTTAGCGATGAACCCGAATGGTCGTATCCCGGTAATTGTCGATAATTCTGCGATTGATTCCGTCACAGTTTTTGAGAGCGCGGCGATTTTATATTATCTTGCTTCCAAATACGAAGGCCGCTTCTTTGGCTATGGATTGGATGAGCGCACCCACGTGATGGAATGGATGATGTTTCAAATGTCAGCCGTGGGCCCGAACTTTGGAAATTTGAATTATGGCCATCATTCGATGGATCCGAAGGTTCCGGCTTTTATTGAACGCTTTGAAAAAGAAAGCATCCGTATTGTTGGAGTTTTGGAAACTCAGTTGGGGAAAAATGAATATCTGGCGGGTGGCAATTACACCATTGCTGATATTTGCACCTATCCTTGGGTGGCAGGAATGATGGAGCGCCAACCGCAAATATTTGCTGATGCTCCGAAACTTAAACAGTGGGCTCAGAAGATTTCTGAACGTCCTGCGGTTCAGAAGGCGATGGCTTAAGGCCTTTGAAATCCCATAAAGCCTGGTCGAGCATTTGGCTGGGCTTTACATTTCCCAGGGAGTTTTGAATCGTCGAGTAGACATTGGGAATTTCTTTTTCCAAATCACGCACCCATTTTTTTACGCGTTGGCGTTTTAAGCCATCCTGAGAGCCACACAAATTGCATGGAATAATCGGGAAGGCCCAATCAGCTGCCAAGGTCTCGATATCGCGTTCAGAAACATAGGCCAAAGGACGAAGTAAAATATTGCGACCATCATCGGAACGAAGTTTCGGTGGCATGGCTGCGGTTTGGCCGGCATAGAGCATATTCAAAAGAGCCGTATGAACGATATCGTCACGATGATGGCCTAAGGCCATTTTCGTGAACCCCAGATTGTGGGCATAGTCATACAAAATGCCGCGACGAAGGCGCGAACACAAAGAGCAGTAAGTCGCTCCTTGGGATTTTTCCTTTACGATAGAATAGGTGTCTTTTTCAATCACGTGGAGCTTTACGCCCAAGGATTCAATCCAGGTTTTGAAGTTTGTCGCATCAAAGCCCGGCTGTTTTTGATCCAAAATCGCCGCTTCTATTTCAAAACGACGTTCAGAGCGTTTTTGGATTTCAGTCAAAAGTGCCAAAAGAACGCTGGAGTCCTTGCCGCCGGAGACGCAAACCATCAGTTTGTCGCCGTCCTCGATCATATTAAAATCATTCAATGCCTGAACGATCTGTTTGCGGATTTTAATGGCGAGCGGGTGCTCAAAGTTTACTTTCGACATGGGGTGTATTTTTAGACGAAATTTCGACGACTTGTCGAGCTAATTTCACTCCTGCTGACGTCAGTTCCGCTATTCCACGGGTATAAACCTTGTCACCAATGCTGTATTGCGCACTGTAGTGGTCAATAAAGTAAAGTATTTTCACCTCCACCCAGTTTTCATTGGCATCAGAGACATAGGCCCATGGCGACGGGATCCCGCGGACCTCCCCGATGCCGGCCACGACTTTTTCCAAAATTTGCTTTGCAAGCTCAATATTCGCACCATATTCCAAACGGAAAACCTGGCGCCGCAAAATCGGATTATCAGGTGGGGAGAAGTTGGATATTTGAGCATTGGCCATAAAACGATTGGAGAAAATAATAATCTCGTCAGAAAAACCAATCAGTGTGGTTGATCTCCAGGAGATCTCTTTGACTTGCCCCGTGGCCTTTTGAATGCCGCTGACGATTTCTAACCAGTCGCCGATTTCAAAGTTACGATCGAGCTGCAAAGAAATTCCCGCAAAGAGATTTCCCAATGTGTCTTGCAAAGCCAAACCCAGAATAACCGAAGCAGCAGCTGAAGTTGCCAGCAACGGTCCTAACTCCAAACCAAAGATGCGATTGATGCCCCAGAATAAAAGCGCGATGGACATGATCAGTGAAAAAATATTTACAAGAAGTAAGGGAACACCATGCTTCATCGAACCTAGGAAAAGGTACTGCAACACCATGAGACGCGCGGTTTTTACGAAAACCACATTGGCCCAGATAAACGTCAGCATAGCGACATAGGGCGTGAAACGATTCAGATTTCCAAGTTGGGCTTCTGAACTCTGCATGAATATAAATAAGACAAACAGAAAACTTAGAATAACGAAATGTCGCAGTAAAATACGGAAATGCCTGCGAATACTTTTGTGGCGTTCATCGCTGACTTCTTTCAAAAAGAATTTGTAAAAGAGCCAGGCGATTGCGAGAAGGCATCCAATCAGAATGTATCCTTCAATTTGAAGAAGGTCATAGAGTACGTGAATTTTGATGAACTTTTCTGCCATGATTTTTCTGTCCCTCGTTAACCATGAGTATAGTGACTATTTTTTAGTCTAGTCGAGCAGAAATATTTTTCCGCAAGTGGTTTGGAAGCCGCGTCGGCGCGCCGATAAGCTCTTCATGAGAAAAATAATATTATCTATGAGTGCTTCCGTTTTACTTGCAGGTTGTGGCCAGCAGTATTCCGTTGCCGTTGATGGTATGGCATCTCAGACCGTTTCAGACATTGCCTGTAAGAATCAGCAATTGGAAGAAAAGCTTTACGATGGCCTTAAAAGCTATTTGATCGAACAAAAATCGATTCCTTCCGCAACAGAACTGAAGTCTGCGATGAAAGCTCATGTCGATAAGCTGGCTCAAGACAATCCTCGCATGACACTTGAACAGCAGTCGCGACTGCAAACCAATCTCGATCAGTTAGTGGATTCCTTGCTGGATGAAGCTCCTCAAGGTGAGCGTGTGACATCTTCTGAGCAATTGCTCGGTTTGCTATCTGCCATCGATGTGGGTGATCGTTCAACGACGTTCCGTTCTTATATGCAAGACCGTGTGCGCAGTAATTTCAATCAGCTTTCAACAACTGTTAAAGCGATGGATTTAGAATGTCCTCCAGCAGGCGACAGCACGCAAGCAGTGACTCCTTCGAATCCACAAGTTGTTGAAAATTCTGATTATGATTATCACAAAAAGCAAGCGGTCGCAGCGGGCGTCCCACTGGCCGTGTTTGGTGAGCGATGGGCCTTGGCAACCGCTTATCAGTCTTGCAACAGCTTGGAAATTCCTGCCCTGGATAATTCTGTCGCAGATATCAAAGGTATTGCGATCACCGGCAAACATCCTGATGGCGTCGGCAATAAACGTGTTATTGCAAGTTTGCCCCAGGTTCAGGCGACACATCCTTATTTGAAAGAAGTTTCGTCTTATGGTGCCACTTGTTTCAATGTTCGCCAAAATCCATTGATTTACGATTACGGTGGAAAACCTTATGCGACGACAGCGAGCTCCTCGCCAATTGATTTATTCAAAAATGGTGGGGATGGGACGAGTGTTCTTGGGATCGATTGCTCGGGTTATGTGTATACGTCCATGGCCACCGCAGGTCTGCGTCTGAAAGAAGGTCGTGCACTGAAAGCTTCCGATTCTTGGGCTTGGGGTTCGACATCTTACGTGGAGCCACAAAGCAATGGTCTGACCTGTTTAAGTAAAATCACCGTGACTCCGTCCATGAGTTTGAAGGCGGGGGATATCGTGGCTGTTCCAGGTCATGTGATCATTATTGATCGCGTGGGGGCGGATCCTTTTGGAATCGCGACAGTTCAAGCTGCCAGTGATTGCAGTAAAATCACTTCGGATTCCTTTGATTTTACCATTGCGCAAAGCTCTCCAAGTAAAGAAGGCGTCGGCATCAATCGCTCGATTGCGAAAGATTATTTACCAACCAGCGAAAAGATGAAGGCGGGGCTGCAAAAGTACGCTTATTACGCGTGCCTGGCGAAATTTAACGCGAAAAATTACACACCAAGTTTGGGAACATTGTCGGTCATTCGTCACAAAGGAACTACAGCATGTATGGACAAGCGCGTTGTATTGGCAAGAGAATCCTGTATTCAATCCTGTTCAAGTGGAGCGTTTACTCAGTGATTCTGAATGTCATTGAGGATTATAAACGAGAAATATCTATAACAGGGCTTTTCAGGGGAAGAGGGCTGGGCTATAACCCGGCCATGAAAAAACTCTCTTTGTATCTATCCGTTGTTTTACTTTCTATGGGCACTGTGGCTTTTGCAGACACGGCTTCTTATTGTGACGACATGGATCGTCTGGACCAGTTGCAGCATCTGACTTCTGATCAATTCAAAAATTTCTTTATCGATGGAACTAAAATTGATCGCATCATCATCTCCAAGGAGCGTAAAAAACTTTATGCTCTTCGTGATGATGTGGTTTTAAAGTCTTACGATGTGGCTTTCGGTTCTGTTCCTGAGGGCCCAAAGCAATTCGAGGGTGATAAGAAAACTCCAGAAGGCATTTATAAAATTGATGCTAAGAACTCTGAAAGTGATTTTTATCTAGCTCTCCATATTGATTATCCTAACAAAGCCGATCGTGCGTTTGCAAAATCCAAAGGTCGCTCTCCGGGAGGCGATATTATGATCCATGGATTCCCGAATGACGCTGCTAAAAATGCCATGGTGACGGCAGTTCATCCAGGCTACAATTGGACATCGGGATGTGTGGCTTTGACGAATCTTGAAATTCGCCAGCTTTACATGATGACCAAAACCGGAACGACGGTTGAAATCTGTAAAATGAAACCGCGAGCGCCGACTCCAGGGCCGCAGCCACCGGAGAACGTGGAACAATAAGTATCTAAAAAGCCTCCTGTCTAAAAGGGGGCTTTTTTTATGTCAAAAATAGTCCAGGACCTCATAGAATTCTTAGAAAATTCCAGAAAATCCCCTAACATGAAAGAGAGTTTGTTTAGCGTGAATTGCACTGACGAAGGTCTTGCTGTGCGGTGATTCTCATATCTCAATTTGAGACCGTACGGTGAAATCCAGGTTAAGTGCGGGTTCTTGTTAAGTATTTACCGTGATGTACCGAAAAGAACCACAACTATGAGGTCGTTATGAGATTGAAATTGAAGCCGTTCAGTATTGTTAAAGCACTCGCTGCCAGCGCATCCGTATTTACGTTTTGCATGGCACCAGTTGCACAAGGCGCAGCAGCGGCCACTCAAAAAGAACTGATCAATCAGTTTTTGAAAGATACGAAAATCACAACGAAGAAACAAACTATCGGTGAATTCTGGGCAGGTGTTCGTCAGGTTTTCCCTCCAAAACCTCAAAGCCAAATGGATCAATGGATGCGCATTAATGGTGATCAGCCAATGCCATCAGTTGAAGCAACGACTTTCAAAGGCCCGGATGGTAAAGAGCAAGTTCGTTTGAACTTCCTTTCTAAAGACGGCAAAACAATGACGATGACTTTCACAGGTGACGAAGAGAGATTTGTAAAAATCAACTCCGTGTACTTGTCTGCGAAGGACTTGCAACGTTACAACAATTTCGACCAAATCGTAGCGAAGCTTGCAAAAGACCCTGTACTTAAAAAATCTTTGGAAGGTCCGGTTGTTGCTTCTGCTCATAAATCGACTCTTAAGAAAAATCCGATGAGAAGAATTCTTACGGGTCGTGAGATTGCGAAGTCGACAAACTTGCGCTCGCAAGTAGAGTATATTTTGCGTCTAAGACAAGCGTCTGAAGCGGCCGGTAAAGTATGGGAAGCAAAAGACAAAGCATCTAAAAAAACTGTGATGAACGAGCTATTGAATCAAGATGCGATTCAGTATGTATGGAGTTTATTACTTCCAGATGCGAATGCGGAAAAAATTGCACCTTCTTGTATCGCTACTTCCTTCGTTGTCGTTTATCAGGATAACTCCTGCGCAAAGGCGCCCTTGGGACGCAAGGCTCTCCTGGGTGAAATTGAACAATTGCCATTTGATAAACCTATTAAAGATAAAGTTGCAGCTTGTGCGAATAATGGTGATCTACCATGTAATCCAATGCTATTTGGTTTCAAAGATAATGACGGAACTCCGTACTGCGTTGAAAAGAGCGTGAATCTTAGTCGCAAACAGAATCGTCAAGGTTTGAATGATGCAACCAGCAGATGTAACAAGTTTGCTGAACTTCCAGGTGCGAAAGAAAAGATCATTCAATCTATCGTAGCGGCGAAACACAAAGAACCATCTCTGTGTAAATTGAATGGAGAAAAAGAAGTTTCCCAAGATTGTATTAATGCTTTGGAGAATTTCACTGAAGGTTTGAAACAGCATTATATGAATGCGGCTGACTACTGTACAAATGCCTCTGTAAAAGATCCAACGGATAGAGCTTCATGGGTGACTCGTAAGGATATGAAGCCTGACCAAATTGATGCCTGCGAAAACTTGAAAAATCGTTACTTTGACTTGGTGACTGTTCTTGATCCTAAAACAGGGGTTATCGCAACACCTCCAGTGGCAGCAGATCCATGTCCAACGCAAACTGCGGGCACATATCAGGATGCCAATGGTCAATGTATCTGTCAGTCCACTCAAAAACCGCCAGAGAAAAGCCAAGAAGTGGGTCCGGTTAAATTGAGCTGTCCTCTTGCAGGCGTTGGCGAGCCAGCGGACAAAATTACTAAAGAAGAAGAATGTACTGAGTGGAGCTGGTGTAAGAAAAAAGGTCTTTACATCGGTGCAGGTATCGCGACTGCGGCCCTGATCGCTTGGTTGTTGTTGAAGAAAAAGAAAAAAGACAAAAAAGATCCAGTTTATGAAACTCCAGTGACGGTTGAGCCATCGCCTACAGCGACTGCAACAACTCCTGGTACGACGATCGACCCCGTGGATCCAGGTCCATCGAGTCCGGATTGTAAAATACCTCCGAACTCATTGATCAACAATGTTTGTACTCCGCCAACGGTTGTAACTCCAGAACCTCCTCCATCTGAAGGTGGAACGACACCTGGGTCACCAAATAGCGGTGGCGTTCGCTAGAAAAAGCGATGACCAACACAGAAATTAATAAACAAGAAAATCCACAGCGGGCTCCTCGGAAACGAGAAGCCCCTGTGCCTTTAAGGGGGCCAGCAAAGGACCTTTTTAAGTCTCGTAAAGAAATGAATTTCTCTGTGGGCACGGGTTTTCAAGGTGGCCCTTCACGCAAGCGCAAAGGCTATCGCCTGGCTTTGTGGTCTTTAATGGCTTCGATTATCGATGGCTTGGTGTTGATTGCTATCAGCTGTGCTTTTTTAGTTTTATTTTCTTTGCTGATGAAAACTTCCGCCAATGTCGTGATTAAAAGTTATTTCCATACTGAATCACAAATTATGTTACTGGTGCAAATATACGCGGGGAGTGCCTGGGTCTATTTAATTGCCACACGTGTGTTGACGGGTTCTAGCATTGGCGAATGGGCATGCAATATTCGCTTGGGTCAACCGCATGAACGATTGGAAACTCGTTACGTCTTACGCGTATTAGCGCGTTCTACGCTGATTGTTGTTACGGGTGTTGTGATTTTGCCAGCACTGTCACTGATTTTGGGTGGTGATCTGACCGGCAAGCTCTGTGGACTTCGCCTATTTTCTTTGAAGTAAGCCTAAAACTTCATAATGAGTTGTTTGTGGAAACTGATCCACAATCGCGAGCTCTGTGATTTCATATCCAAAAGATTGAAGGCGTTGCATGTCCTTGGCCATCGATTCAGGAAAGCACGACATGTAAATAAAGAATGGTGGTCTTTGTTCCGCATTAAGCTCTTCCAATGGATTCAAAAAACCCATCAAGCCTGAGCGCGGTGGATTTGCCAAAACTCCATCGAACTGACTGAAATCTTGTAGAATCTTTTTTTGAAAATCTCCCCGGTAAATCGTCAACTTCTGACTGTGGGATTTTAATTCCGAAGGTAACATAAGAACTGTTTTTTCAAGACCTTCCAATGACAACGCATCAATCTCACAAGCCAGAACTGATTTCGCCGTCGCCAGTGCTGGCAAAGTTAAATTTCCTATTCCCGAACCAAATTCAATAATGCGTGCCTGAGGAAATTGCTTCACCCACGCAGAGATTTTCTGTGCAATGAGCGTGTTGGCTTTCAGGCTTGGCTGCGTGAAGCTCGCAATATGACAATAAAGATTCACGGCCACATCACCGATCCATGTCGTAAACCACACATTGAGTTCTGGATCTTTTAATTTAAATTCCTGACCATTCCAGATCGGCACTTTGCGACGTTGACCGATTTCAACAAAGGCTTGCTCTTGAAGTTTTTTAAGAATGGTTTTTTCATCTAAAAGTGCTTTGATATCGACATTGGCAAAATCCAACCACACACCACGTTGACCGTCAGGCCCCACTCTGAGACGTATCGAGCCTTTGTTAAAAGGCCATTTGATATTTCTGAATTCGCGGTACCATTCTTGAAGCGGTAGTGAAAGTTGCGCACAGACTTCAATGTCAACAATTTCACGTGAGTTTTTTCCGTAAAGCCCCAGGCGTCCATCCTGAAGGCTGAAATCCAGGCGATCGCGCAAATAAGCGGCGCCGGCACTGAGGAATTCAATTTTTTCTGGAATACGAAGATCATGGCCGTGCAAAAGGCCACGGAGCTCAGTTGTTTTTAGCTGAACTTGAGAAGCATAGGGTTTGTCCAGCAACTGGCAACCCGAGCAAGTGCTTTCATAGGGGCATGGAATAAGAGTTTGTGGATCAGTGAAAGTCATCTAGAACGAGGTACGGGCTCCAATTTGTATATGCAGCTGGCGGCATCTTTTTTCACGCCATCTTCATAGTGTAAGTCGCGCTCAGTATACCCTAACGTCACGTGCGGGAAAAACAATTCTGGATTAAATTCACCCGATTTCCCACCTTTCTTGATATACAACGCTTCAATGGCCTGGCGAACTTTAAACAAAGCCTCTGATTCCATCACAATAAAATACGTGCTTTCCTCTTTTCCTTGGATATTGAGGGAACCTTTTCCCAGGCACAAAGGATGATATGCACTTTTTTGCAGGTTCATTTGCTCTGCCACCTGGTGGATGTCCTTCATTTTAAGGTGACGGCTTAAAACTTTATCGAATTCCACCGGAGTGATGACGGTGATATGAGCCTCGCCGCGATTTTTCAGGGGGGATTTCAGAATATCTTCCACTTGTTTTAACAAAGGCTGATAGCCTTTATAGTCCAAATTCATGGCCAGGTAGTTTTTGAAAGGCCCCGTTCCTTCGTGAGGAAGAAATGGTGCCGGCGTATAGATTTCATCCGTATAGGTGACCTCGGGAAGTTTTGTCTGTGGTGGTGGAGTAGCGCAAGAACTTAGCACTAGCATAATGAAAACCCATTGAATTGCGCGCATAAGCATCCTCCCAAGTTAATTGACATATTTCCTCATGTACTTCTAGCCTACACAGACTATGAATAAAGTGAAAGCGCTTCTTATAAATCTTCTGTGTTTGGTCGCCCTGACGGGAACTGTTTCTTCCTGTAAAAACAAAGAAATCAAAATGGGTTCCCCAGAATCTCACGCAGAGTCTCATGGTGGTGCAGTCGCGGGTTCTTTTGTAAACTCCCCGAATAATCTGCTGAGTGAAACTCGTCAATTGACGTTTGTGGGGCCCAAGTCAGGTGAGGGTTACTTCAGTCCAGACGGTCGCTACATGATCTTCCAAAGCGAAAGAGAACCGGGGAATCCCTTCTATCAAATGTACGTGATGGATTTGAAAAATGGCGAAACCCGTCGCGTTTCTCCGGGGATGGGTAAGACCACGTGTGGTTGGATTCATCCTTCCATGAAAAAGGTGATGTTCTCTTCAACCCATTCAGATCCTGCGACTAAAAAGAAAATGGCCGAGGAATTTGAAAATCGTAAAAAAGCGGTCAAAGCTAAATATTCTTGGAGTTTTGATGAAAACTACGACATTTGGACCTCGGGTTTGGATGGTAAAGATCTTAAGCGTCTGACCAAAGAAAAAGGATACGATGCTGAGGGAGCTTACTCCCCAGATGGCAAGCATATTGTCTTTGCTTCGAATCGCGCGGGATATACGGAAAAACTGTCGGCTGAGGACCAAAAGCTTTTCGAACAAGATCCTTCGTACATGATGGATATCTACATTATGAAGGCCGATGGCACCGGGGTGAAGCGCCTGACTGATTCTAAAGGTTATGATGGCGGTCCGTTCTTTAGTGCTGATGGTAAGAAAATCACATGGCGTCGTTTCAACGCGGCCGGAACAATGGCTGAAATCTATACGATGAATGTCGATGGTTCTGAACAAAGACCTGTCACTCACCTGAAGGCCATGTCGTGGGCCCCGTTCTTTCACCCTTCTGGTGATTATATTGTCTTTGGCTCCAGCGCCTTGGGATTCGCAAACTTTGAACTTTTCATTGTGGATGCCGCCGGAAAATCAGATCCGGTGCGTGTGACTTTTGCTGACGATTTTGATGGTCTTCCTGTATTCACGCCAGACGGCAAAAACCTTTCCTGGACTCATCGCAATCAAAAAGGGGATTCGCAAATCGTGATGGCGAAATGGGATGATGCTCAAGCTCGTCGCCTGTTGAAGCTTCCACCTGTGGACCCAAGCAAAGCCTCTTTGTCGCCTGAAATAACTGTTGCGGACCTGAAGACTTGGATCGCTTATTTGACCCAAAATGAATTCGCCGGTCGCAGCACGGGTGGCGCTCAGGAGAAAGTTTATACGGATAAAATTGCGGAAGCCTTTAAGTCCTGGGGATTAAAACCGGCTGGAGTTAATGGGACTTACTTTCAATCCTTCGAATTTACTTCAGGTGTGAGTCTGGGGGATAAGAACTTACTTGAACTGATTGGTAAAGGTCAGACATCTTACAAGCTTTCTCAAGATTACGAACCGTTGTCGTTCTCAAAAACAGGACCTGTCAGCGGAGCACCGATTGTTTTTGCAGGTTATGGGATTAAGGCCCCGGCGTCAGACAAAGAAGCGGCTTACGATTCTTATAAGGGACTGGATGTTAAAAACAAGTGGGTCATGGTGCTGACTGATTTACCCGCAAATATTTCTTCAACTCGTCGTCAGTATTTGAATTTGTACTCGCGAATGCAACATAAGGTGACGGTTGCAAAAAATGAAGGAGCAATCGGTTTGATCGCAGTCCATGGTCCTTTAAGCGATTTGAAAGATCAGTTTGGAAAAATCAAATTTGAAGGATCCCTGTCAGAATCGAGTATTGCGGTGATTCGTCTTTCAACGGCAGTTGCCGCCACTTGGGTTCAAAGCGCTGGGAAAGATTTGAAAACTGAACAAGCTTTTTTGGATAAGGGCGATCTTCAATCAGGATTTGCGATTCCTTCCATGTACTTAAAGGGAAATATTGATCTTCAGTTTCAAAAATCCACGGGTACAAATGTGCTTGCGGAACTTCCTGTAAAAGGGGCCACAACATCGGTTTTGATCGGGGCTCATGGAGATCACTTGGGTCTAGGTATGGCCGGGAGTTCTTTAGCAAAAAAAGAGGAAGCAGGTCTTCCGCATGGGGGAGCTGATGATAATGCCTCGGGAGTTGCAGGGGTTATGGAGCTTGCTCATAGTTATGCGAGTTTGCATAAAACTTCTCCTGGTCAGCTTAAGAAGAACTTGATGTTTGCGGTGTGGTCCGGTGAAGAATTGGGTAATTTGGGGTCGACCCATTTCACCAAGACCCTTCACGGCAAAAAGATCGAAGCTTATTTGAATATGGATATGGTGGGTCGTTTACGTGATCGTCTGTTCATTCAAGGATTGGGTTCTGGGGATACTTGGAATGCCATGGCTGAGCGTGTGCAAGCGCAAACTCATTTGCCATTGGTCACTCAGGAGGACCCGTATTTGCCAACGGATTCCTTGGCTTTATATATGGCTGGAATTCCAACAGCACATTTTTTTACCGGTGCTCACTCTGAATATCACACGCCTCGAGATACGATGGACCTGATTAACTTTGAAGGTCTAGTTAAAGTATTAGGTGTGGTTAAGGGCTTTAGCGATCAAATTGTGATGAGTTCTAAGCCGAGTGTAAAGTATGTGAAGGTCGCAAGTTCGCAAAACAATATGGAAGGTCGAAGCTTCCGGGTGTATGTGGGCACTATTCCGGATTACACCCAAGAAGGCACCAAAGGCGTTTTGCTTTCAGGGGTTTCTAAAGACAGTCCAGCTGAAAAGGCCGGACTTATGGAGAAAGATGTTTTGATTGAGTTCGATAACACCAAAATCGACAACATCTATGACTATGTTTATGCCCTTCAAGCAGTGAAGCCGAACAAAGAAACAACTTTGAAAGTTCTAAGACAAGGCAAAATCGTGGAACTAAAAGTAACACCGAAATTAAAAGAATAGTCGAAAGGTACGGACACACTTTTGGTAGCAACAATGCATCATGAATGCCGCACCCTTGCTACCAAAAGTGTGTCCGTACCTGCCGGGGGAGTCCAGGAAAAGTAAAAGGGGAGTGTGTAACTCCCCTTTTTTATTGGGTTCCTATAAAGTCGGAAATTTTAATTTGGAACATTTCTTTTTCAGGAAACTTGCCAGATTTTTATCGGAAAATTTCACGTACGGGTCCCCATCTGTGCGGTAACTGAAGATATCTCCCACCGTCAGTTCACAGGATTTACCCACTTCATCGGTGAATTTAACTTTGCCGCGGGGATTGCTGGTGGGTGCGGAGCCCATTTTAAATCCTGCATCCAGGATCAGGCCTTTGTAGTTTTTGATTTCCACTCCGCCGGCGTTATCCTTTGCAACTTCGGAAGCCACTTGGACTTCAGCCTTGCTTTGGCCCTTGAGTTCAGCGCTTTCAAAATCAAAATAATATTCATCTCCGGTTGTGGAGATTACTTTCAGATGTCGCTGCTCTTGATCCCAGGCAAATGTGGGATACTTGAATCTGCGTGGGAACGTGTAGAATTCTCGAGCTCCCGTCGTTTCTGAAACTGGACCTGAGCCAAAGGAGTTAAAAACCATCAAGTTACCATCAGCCGCAAAAACGTAGCCACGGTAGAACATGGAATCTTTTTTGTAGTTGCTGACCGAAATAAAACAATCACCATTTGATGTGGGGCGCATTTGCACTTGAATGCTTCCGCCGCGCTCGACGCGATCTTGGCAAGAAGGATTGTCCAGTGCTTGATTGGAGGCAAAGCTGGGAAGAGCCATTAACAAAGAAATCAAAAGTTGCATAAAAACCTCACTGAGTTGTTTCAGGAGAACTCATCGAATCTCCACTGTCAGCAAGGGACACGGGGCGGCGAAATAAATCTTCAACAAAACTTTAACCATTTCTGGACTCGATGATCATTAACCTTTTGTGGTTTTATAAGAGTCTCCTTATCGAGAGGGTTTCAGCCATGTCATCAACTTTTTCCGACGAATTCAGAAAGTACCAAAAACAGGAACGCCGCCTGACAGCTGCGATTGTTTTGGTTTCAGTTTTAGCTCCCGTGTCTTTTACGTTGTTGTTGGAAAGAAAGTTTCATTGGACGGTTTGTGGAACCACAGCTTTTTTATTTTTGGTGGCAGCCGTGGCTTTGCATGTTTATCGTGCTCAGGTGTCGCAGAAACTTTTGAAAAAATATGAAAACTTGGAAGTCGGTTCTGTGCTGGCGAAAAAGATTTCTCCGAAGACGCCAAGTCGTTTTGTGATTACTAACACTGGATACAATCACTTCTATCTCAAATGTCTGAATACGGGCGAGCAAGTTCTCGTGTCTAAACACAGAGTTCGTGAAGATTTCGATATTGCAAATTGATTTCAACTTTCTCATGACGGAGCCTATTTCAAATGGAGGCTCCAATGAGAAGATCTGCGTTTTCTTTAGCGCTCTTCATATTGCTATATTTAAAGACATCTCTCGCAGGTGTTTTAGATTATAATTGTTCTTCAAAAACTCTCAACAATATCAGCTTCAAATACTGCATCAACCAAGTTGATCGCACGCGCAATCAAGATATTATTTATTTCTTTCACGGGCTTTCAGCATCCGAAGAATCCTGGTTCACCAAGGGTGATACGCGCTCCCTTTCCAAACGCTGGATGCAAAAAGGTTACGAGCCGACGGTGATCACCATCTCCTTTGGGCCGGCTTGGATGATGGTGGATAATGAAAAATCCAGAACGCTGCCGCTCTTCAAAGAACAAATTCTTCCCTTTCTAGAAAATGAAGTCGGTGGCTTGGGTTCAGGGCGCCGAATGATCATAGGTCAATCCATGGGTGGATTTAACGCGGCCGAAGTGTCTTTGCGAATGCCAGGATATTTTTCTAAAGCCTTACTGCTGTGTCCAGCGGTCTCGGTCATTGGACCCTATTCCAGTCATCAGGAAATTGCTGATTATAAAGCCCGCACTCATGCAGAAAGTTTCCTGGTGGATTCTTTAATTGATCTATCGAAGCATTATATTGTCGATGCGATTGATTGGGATCGCCATGATACTCTTAAATTGCCAGCGACTTACCCTCAGGGTTTTGTGAAACCTCTGTATTATGTATCAACGGGTCGGGGAGACAATTTTGGTTTCCAAGAAGGCTCGCAGTTGTTCGTTAACATAGCAAAAAAATATGGCTTCCAGGCGCAGTGGGCTCCCGTCTATGGATATCACTGTAGCTTTAATCGACAGGGAGCTGCTGATTTTATCAGAGGAGTCTCGAAATGAATGATATCGAGTCATATAAGGGGTTTAAAGAGGAAAATCGCATCAAGGGAGATGACATCAATGCGGATGAATACCGCGAGGAGATTCGTCTGCTTATCGAAAAGGTGGTGCGTTTTCTGGTGGATCAACCAGACACCGTCACCGTCACGACTTACGTGGGGCCAAAGACCACGGTGTATCGTGTGAATTGCGCCAAAGATAATTTAGGTCAGGTTATTGGAGCACAAGGAAAGACAATCATGGGTTTAAGAGCTGTGGTTCATGCAATGACAGCACGAAATGGAATCCGTTCTATCGTGGAGATTCCAGTATAGGCGGCAGGATTGACGCGAAATTCTTTGATCATTGTAGTCGTGGTCCTCGTGGTCGGATTTGGAATCTGGTTTACTAAATTCGGCCAAGAGCTAAAAAGAACTCAGGAAATCGTCAACGAGAAAAACGACGACACCCAAAGACTTCTGCGCCGTCGTACAGCGGCGGTGACAGAAAAACCTGTCGTCGATAATTCACTTCGTAAAACCCAGCTTCAAAAAGAAATTCAGGACCTCTCCAATCAACTCTATCAGGAAAATCAGAAGCTCGATTCGCAACGCCAATATCTGGATGATATCCGCAAGCGCGGTAACTCAGATCGGATCGAGGTCAATTATCGCAATCAAATCAGTACAGCCAACCAGGAAATTCAATCTCTGACAGATTCGCTACGTGGCGATCAATATAACGAGACCGAAATTCAGCGGGAGGTCCAGCGCATCACCACGGAAACCAACTCCGCGGCGCGCTTTTATAACGAGCAAATGGATAAGAATATCAAGGATCAAGAGGCGATAATTCGGCGAACTCAAGAGGATCTTGATTATTGGACCGGGAATTTAAATTATATGACCTTGCGGGATCAAAATGTGCAAATCCTGCAACAGCAGCTAGCCGAACAACAACAGCAGCTGCAGAATATGAAAGTGCAAAAGCTGCAAATATCAGAGCAAGCCCTTGAGCAAACTCAAGCTGCACAGAATCGCGCCCGTGAAGTGGCCAGTGAAAATGCGGCGGCCCGAGCGGAAGTTCAAGAGCAAATTACAAATCTGCGCGAACAGATTCAAAGACTTGAATACGCTTATCGCCAGACGCGTTTCACCCAGATGTCAGCCCAATCTCAAGTGAATCAGGCCGAAAGAAATTTACAGGGACAACAGGAAGTCATTCGCTCCATTCAAGATCTTTTGCAGGAAAAGCAAAATCAATTCAATCAATTGCAATAAAATAGGCCCACCATTTCAGTGGGCCTGTGTCTAGCCAAGGGCTTCATTGCCAACGGATTCAAATGCACGTCTGGTTTTCTCGCGAACCTCTCCGCGTTTTCTAAAGACGTCCAGCAAAGAATAAATACATGGAACCACAAACAGCGTTAAAACGGTGGAAACGAAAACTCCTCCGATCAAAGTAATCGCCATCGGACGCATTGTTTCTGAACCCGCTCCTGTCGCCAGAGCTGATGGCACAGCGGCGGCGATGGTCGCAACTGAGGTCATAATGATCGGACGTAAACGCACCGGACAGGCTTCAGTCAGGGCTTGCATGGCCGAACCGTTATTGCGATCGCGAACGGTGTTGGTAAACTCGATCAAGAGGATTGAGTTTTTCTTAACGATACCCATTAACAGCAAAAGACCAATCATCGAATACATATTCAACGTCTGATGGCTGATTAACAGCGCAAAGAAAGCCCCAGAGAAACTGAAGGGGAGTGCCATCAGGATCGCAATCGGGTCGATAAACGAATTAAACTGAGACGCTAAGACCATGTAGGCAATAACCAGACCTAAGATCAATGCGAATATCAAACTCGTGTAAGACTCTTTAAAGGATTTCGCATTGCCGCTTTGATTGATCATATATCCCGGAGCCAGGATTTTATCCGCGGCCGCTTGAATACGATCCATTGCTTCTTGTTGACTGGCGCCTGGTTTTAAATTGGCTGTGATTGTGATAGCACGTTGGCGATTTTGACGTGAAATTTGTTGTAAGCTTGGGTTTGTCACTTGCGTGGAGACTTTTGGCAATGGAATCAAATTGCCTCGAGAGTTTCCAATAAAGAGTGATTTGATTTGTTCTAATGGATTGCCTTCGTCTTGAAGTTTTACGCGGATATCGTAGCGATGACCGCCTTGAGGATATTCTCCCACTTTGACTCCGCCAATCAGAGAGTTGATCGTGGAACCGATGCTATTGATGTCAACGCCATGCTGGGCAGAGACTGCGCGCTCGGGGCGAATTTGAATCTCGGGCATACCCAATAAATAGTCCGTGTCGATATCTGTGACCAGGCCGTCTTTTTCCATCTGAGCCATGATTTTTCCAGAGAAGTCTGCCAGTTTATCCCAGTCTGTTCCGGTGACAGTAAACTCAATGGGATAACCTTTCCCATTTGAAAAACCACGCTGTGAAAGATCCATCAGAATCGGTCTGACATCAGGAACGGACTTCATATATTTACGCGCCACTTGCATAAACTCGGACTGAGAAAGTTTATGACCTGCTTGCGGATTCACCGGGCGATCTGCCATGTCTTTCATTGACACGAAAATACTGGCCTGATTGGCGTCAGAAGAAGACTTTGCAGAGCTCGCACCAAAACCACCCACCGTCGCATACACCTGTTTAATTTCGGGTTGTTCGCGCAGCCAAGACTCAATTTGCAAGGTTTGCTTGTTGGTGTAAGCTAATGAGGATCCAACTGGTAACATAATTTTAGTGATAAAAACGCTTTGATCTTGAACCGGTGTCATCTCTTTACCAATAAAACCAATCGATACAAAACTCGCTGCCAGGAAAATCAGAGAACCAATAACCACAGTCCAGCGATATTGCAAAGTTCTGCGCAACAAACCGTCGTATTTAACTCGCAGATACTCCATAAAGCTTTCAAAGGCTTTACCAATGCGCGTGCTGCGCTCACCATGATGAACGAAGCTTGCACAACGCATCGGCGTGATAGTGAGGGATTCAATCAAAGACAGGAAAACGGCGATCGAGATGGTCACCCCGAACTGCATAAAATACTTGCCAATAATTCCTTTCATAAAGGCCACGGGCAAAAAGATCGCGATGACGGCGACACTGGCAGCCATCGCTGCAAAAGTAATTTCTCGGGAGCCGATAATGGCCGACTCAATTTGCCCACGACCTTCTTCGTTATAACGGAAGATATTTTCCAGAACCATAATGGCATCGTCGACCACGATACCAATCGCTAACGTCAGTCCTAAAAGCGTAAACGTATTTAAGGTGTAGCCCAAAAAATACAAACCAATGAAAGCACCCAGAAGCGAGGTCGGAATTGACATCAAAACATTAAAGGTTGCCGAAAAACTTCCTAAGAACATCCAACAAACCAAAGAGGTGAGGATGACCGCCATCATCAATTCATGAGTCAATTCGTGAACGGAATCTTCGATAAACTTGGTGCTATCAAAGTTCACATGGACTTTCATGCCTTTGGGAATGACTTTATTGAGGTCTTCAATTTTTTCTTTCACTCCACGCGCCACGGCGACGGCATTGCTGCCGCGTTGTTTTCTGATGCCGATACCGAGAGCCGATTGCCCATTAAAACGCGCAAAGCGACGGACTTCATAAAGACCAAAGTTTGCGTCAGCGACCTGGCCGATTTTTACTTGATTGGTGGGGTCTTGAATCGTTTGTCCACCACGGGTTCCGATCACCAGGGATCTAAACTCTTGAACAGTTTTTGCCTCACCCATCGTGCGAACATTGAATGACTTCTTGTCAGTTTCTAAAAATCCGCCGGGAACTTCAGATTGTCCTTTGGTGATCGCTGCCATCACGTCATTGACCGCAATATTATAGCGACGCAGGTCCTGTGGACGAACCATCACCTCCATTACGGGATCGGTGTAGCCACCTAAAGTGATATCTCCCACGCCCGCCACAGTCGAGAATCTGTCTTTTAAAAAGTCACGAACGTATTGAGATAAAAACAGCGGATCCCCATCATAAGTAACCGCCAGCCACAGAATCGGCTGATCATCCGGATTGGTTTTGGAAATCGTTGGAGGATCCATTTCCTTCGGCAAGAGTTTTTGGGTGGCAGAGACACGGGCTTGAACGTCTTGAAGTGCGACATCGATATTGCGATCCAAGGCGAACTCGACAGTGATTGAGGCAGAACCTGACTTACTGGAAGACGTGATATTTTGCACACCTTCAACCGCCATCAAAGCACTTTCAATGGGGTCCACCACTTGGGTTTCCATGACCTCGGGTGCTGCGCCATCCATGGTCACGCTGACGCTCACAGTGGGGAAATCGACGTCGGGGAGTTGGCTTAATCCCATTCGTGAAAATGAAATCAAACCAAATATCATCATGCCAAACATCAACATCCATGCGAACACGGGGTTTCTAATCGATAAATCTGAAAGTCTCATGAGCAAGCTCCTAATTCACTTTTGAGTGTAGATAACCCGTTTCCACTTCGTCATTAATATTTGTTAATTGATACTCATAAGTGACTGTTTTTATTGATATTAATAAGCCCCCTTTATGACTATCGAAACGAAATTTGCAAATATTCTTGTGTTGCAAAGTTTCTCCATAATCACTCCACAATGTACTGATAAATTACTTCGTTTCGTGATGAAACTGGTTCATGATCAACTCATGAAAAACAAAAAAGTCGCTATTATTCTTTTTATTATTTTAGTTATCGCGATCGTCCTTGCAGTGATTTTTTTCCCGAAAAAAACGGGGATTGGGACGGGGGAGTCAGTTTCTGCTGTTGATTCCGCTCAGCCTCCCGTTATTCCGGAAAATCAAATCACCCGTGTTCAACTATCAACAGCAACAGATCAAGTGATCTATCATGATACGGCAAAACCCGAAGCTGAAACGATTGAATTGACGTTCGGAAATTTTGAAAGCTTTGTTTTAAAGTGTTTTCAAGGTGCAAAATGCATTTTAAAAGACGATCCCATGAAAATGTATCAAGACTTCAAAGCTGCTGGAAATACGCGTGCGATGGACAGTTTGATTTCTTTTTTAAGATCAAAGCTTAGAAAACCAGAAACTCGTGATCAGTACAAAGACATCGTTAAAAAGATGATTGAAGATTTCTATCCGCCCGAGGAAAAACAGTTTCAAGAAGCGGCCTATTACAATTACCTGGGAGACTTAACCAAATCTTTGGATTTGTATTTAGACTTAAAAGAAAAGTCGAAAACCAATCCGAAACTCAGAGAAGCTCCAAACTTGAATATCGCCAATACCTATTATGATTTGAAAAAATACGCGGAAGCTCAGCCATATTACGAAGCCGCTTTGGTGGATTTTACCTCTGGAAAAATCAAAGGAGATCCAGATCCCACGCCCTTTATTGAGGAGCGTATTTCCGAAATCAAAGCGCGTCTGTATCATACACAATAAAGACTATTTAAAAGGTAAAATATCCTGACGAAGAGTCTCCTGAAGCAAAGGTCGTAATGTCTCCATGGATTTTAATCCGGCGAATACGACCTCAAATTCCAGATCAATTTTGCCGTGCCAGAATTCATTATGGGAAATCACATCGTAAGTATTGATTTCGACTTCGCCGCGACGATAGGCCGCCAGAAGGAGTTCTTTTGAATATGGAATTAAATAGGGTTCTTGTTTTTGAAATTTAAAATAATTGATGGCGAAATGTGTTCTTGCACCAAAAGGGCCCGTTTTAATGGGTTTTCCGTCGACCCATTGTTCGCGTTCAACTTGGTTCATCACTCGTGAAAGATGAATTTGGTCGGGAAGACTGGAAATGAAAACTTCACCTTGATCCACGGTTTGAACTGTCCCATTTTCATCCACATAAACGGCTTTAAATCTTTTGATAACTGGATCGTCAGAAGCTTTATCCCGGAATTGAAAAGATCTGTCGATAAAGGCCGCGAAACCATTGGAACGAATTTGTTCGAATTCAACGTCGCCGCTGTTTCGATTGCGCAGCTTAACAATAAAAACACCATAACCATCGACAAATTTTCCCGGAATCAATTTCACATCTTCCACGATAAGATCAGTCATGGGCATATTGATGAATTTGCCGTGAGCTCGAGCTGATTCAATCGTCCTGGAGTTCTCGTGAAGAAGGACATCGGCTAACTTTGCAATTTGAAGTTTGAGCTGTGCGTTTGCCGGTGTATTTTCCGTTAAATTTTTACTGATAAGACGCTTATAGAACACCCGTGGGACCGTCGAAATTTCCTCGCTAAAAACGGCCTCGCAACTAGGGGCTGCATGGGCCTGAAATGGCATGACAGCTGTCAATACCATGAGCAGACAAAGCATTGCCTGGAGGTTTAAACCTTTGATAATTCGGTCCGTGTTCATGGATAAATGAAATTGCAAAGCTAAGACCATGGGTATGGAAAGAGGCCTATAAATGCTTCTGATAAGTTATATTATGTAACGATATGTATTAGGTATATTTGAACTGAGGCCTTTTAAACGCTCAAAATGGCTTTAAATCGAATATAAATGCCTACGGAAATGATTCAAGTTTGTCTTAAGAATCCAGACTTTGATAGTCTTGATTCCATGAAACTTCATGATTTCTCCGCTGATTTTACCCAGTATAAAGACCCCTCTTTTATCAATTTAAATAATGGGACCTTGGGGCTTTGTCCTGATTCTGTGATTGATCAACAAAAGATCGAGCTGGAAATCTTCGAAAAAAACACCTCCCACAGCCTGGGATCTTCTTGGAATCGTCTTTGGAAGATACAACAACGTTTAGGATCGTTTCTAAAAGCCTCTGCGCAGGATCTTTTTCTTCGTCCCAATGTGACGCTGGCCTTGAATGAAATTATTATGGGAGTTCCTTTAAAAGCGAATTCCGAAATTCTAACAACACAGTTTGAATATGGCGCCGTTGTTAATATCTTAAAATACAGATGCCAAAAAGATGGTTTAACTTTGCGCCAGGAAAACTTTGATTTTCTTTATGAATCAACTTCGGATGAAGTTTTTGTTGAACGATTATTAGGTTACACAAACTCAAAAACTTCTTTGGTTCTGTTAAGCCATATTTTTACTGGCAATGGCATTTGTATTCCATTGGGAAAAATCGCAACGGCTTTAAAGGCCCGTGGAATTTTATTGGTCGTCGATGGAGCCCATGCTCCGGGCCGAATTCCGTTGGATTTTACTGGCGATCTTAAAGATGTCGATTATTACTGTGGGAATTTACATAAATGGTTCATGGGACCTAAAGGAACTGCTTTTGGCTGGGTTCATCCGGATAGACAGGCTCAGCTGCAGCCTTTGTATGGATCCTGGACCACGGATAAAAATACTCCCGGTGAAATGCAGGCGTTTCAGGTGACTCCTTTTACAGAGTGCATGTTATGGTCGCATTCACAAAGTTTTTCCGCGTATTTTGCTTTGGAATCGGCTTTAAATTTCTGGGATCATTATTCGCAAAGCTTGATATTTTCTGAGATCAATAAACGGATGCTTTTTTTGCAGGAAAGCTTCAGTAAAGCTGGCCTAAATCCCGTGAAAGAAATGAATGCATCTTGCGGTTCGGTGCTTTTGGGATACGAGCTTGCGAAGTTTTCAAAGGCCATTTTTTCAGGTCTGGTCCTGGAAAATACACAAAGTAGGGTGCAGGTGGGGCTTCCCCGTCTCCCCGGCCGCCCTTTATTGCGATTAACTCCACATATTCATAACACTCAAGAGGAGCTTGAAAGGGCCGTTTCAGCCCTTAAAGAGGTGATTACTCGTTAACCCATTCTTTAAAGCCCGCTTTTTGAGCTGCGGAAAGATCTTTGCGGTCGATTTCATAGACATTGCAGTTGCCGGTAGGACTTCCGCAAAGCTGAATGCGCATCATGCCGTCATTCTGATTTTTGCTTGAGAAAACCTGCACCGAACCCAGTTCTTTTTGCATTTCTGCCAAGGAAATTTTCTGGCCCTGGCCACATTGTAAAGAACCATCTGGTTTAAATACTTTCACGCGATCTGATGTATTCGATGTTGTCACAACAGCTCCTGCTTCAGTCTGGGATTTCTTCATTTTTTCACCACGGCAATCGCCATGAGAACAAGCTGCCAAAATTAGAACCGGAATAATCGCTGTAAAGACTTTTCTCATGCTGACTCCCCTCAAATTGGCTAGTTAATCGAGCGAACCCATTGTGCATCAATGGCATAAAGGTTGGCTTCACCAGAGATGAAATACACACGATTCGATTTTTCATCGATTTGTGGTGCTGATAAAATGCCACGTCCTGGCTCCATATTGCCCAGGGCCTGGCCTGTTCCCGCATCCAAGAACTGCAAGCGTCCTTGAGATTCGCCAAATGTCAGGATGCCTTTAAAGACTTTAACCTGAGTGGCAATACCGTCTTTTACTTTAAAACTCCAAACTTTTTCGCCGTTGGACTTGTTCAAAGCTAATACTTCGCCACCTGTTGTTGGATAGTAAATACGATCTCCAGCGATCGTCACCGAGCTGTATCCACCTTGATCGACACGCCAAAGAACTTCGCCCTTAGCTGCGGAAACCGCATAGAGTTTGTCATCATAACCTGCGATATAGATTTGCTCGCCATCTAAAATCGGGCTGGCATCAATATCACGGAAACGTTTATTGCGATTCAATTGAAGTTCCCAGGTAACTGCTCCGGATTTAGCGTTAAACGCCACCAAGGAGCCATCAGAGAAACCGATATACAAGATACCATTGCGAATAGCTGGTTTGCTACCGCCACGGATCGAGAAGACTGACGTATCTTGACGTGAGTACAACCAAACTTGACGTCCTGACGCTGCATCCAAAGCATAAAGAACGTTATTTCCCGCTAGGAAATAAATGATGCCCTCATCAAGCAAAGGCTCAGATAAGTTTTCAGCCTTCGTTGGGAAAGTCCATTGCACGCGGCCTGTGCTGGCCTCAATAGAATAAAAATTGCCGTCGCTTGCGCCGACAAACAAACGATCCCGAATTAAAGTGGCACTGGGTTCGACGCCGTTTTTAACCGGCAAAGTCCATTTCAGATGACCATTGTCACGGCTATAGGCAGAAATCCCGTCCATGCCGTTACCTTGAATAACTAAATCACCCGCCAAAATCGGCGTCATACGGTTGATTTTACGAAATCCCAGGTTGTCCTGTTGAGTCGTTTGACGAACCCATGCGGTTTTAACTTCAAAAGATCTTTTGCTGTTATTGAGAGCGCGCCACTGATCCATCGTTTTATCGACAGATTGATCAATGGTCGTACATCCCATCATGAAAAGAGCCAAAGCCCCAAAAATTAAAAACTTCATGGTCGCCCTTACTTAGCTTAAAAACTAGAGATTCTTTTTCGCTTTCAACAAACGAAGGTACTTAGCTGCTTCACGAGATGAAATTGAATCTGTATTTTGAGCGTCTGCTGTGTTGGAAACCTCTGTGTAGAGTTGTTCCGCTTTGGCAGAGTCATTCAAAGTCTCATAGCAAAGACCTTGGCGAAGTTTTGCTTCATCATGAGCGAAAGCAAACGCTTTAGAACCAGTGATTACGTTCCATTTGTCGATCGCAGCTTTGCAATCACCTTTATCCGCCATTACGTTACCCAATTGCATCCAAACCAGACCGGAAGTCAGATCAGATTTGTTCAAGCCAGATTCAACTTTATTCAAAGCCGCTGCGGCTTCATCAAATTTTTTGTAAGACAAATAGATGTCGCTCAAATTCAAAGCGGCCATTTGACCAGCAACTGTTTTGGGAGCTTCATTGATCAAAGCTTCAAAGCCTTCGATAACTGATCCGAAGTCTTTTTGCATATCCCCGCTAGCTTTTTTGCTCGGATCAAATGCAGGAGCTGTTTTTTTGTCTTTAGCAGTCGCCGCCATCAATTCAGCACGAGCCGCTTCATCAAATCCACGTTTTTTCTCGGTGTAGGCTTTCTCTAAAGAGAAATACTTTTCCTGAGTCGCTGTTTCTTTTTTAGTTGAAAGATAGCTCATCAAAGATGCGCCGGCGCCGATCACAACAAACGCGAAAATCGCAGTGATCACGATTTTTGAGTGAGTCGTTGTCCAAACAAATCCCTCTCTCAATGTTTTTGTGACTTGGTCTGGGTTCTTCAAATCTTCTTTAGAAAACTTCGTGCTCAAGATAATTCCTCGCTGTTAATAAATACTTAGACCGGATAATTGTTAAACCGCCCCCGCCCATAGTCAAGACTCTAAATACCAAAACGGTTCAATACCTAAAAGGTGTCTGCGAACTCGCGCGTTTTGGGGTGTGCAAGGCGTTATGGGTTCCCCCCAAAAAAAAAGGCCCGTTACCAAACAGCAACGAGCCTTTTAATTATTATCCAATCGGCCTCGGCCGCCGTAGCTTCAGCGAAGGAGGCTAGCGGTTGTAAACTTCCTTCAAAGTCGTGAATGAACGAGAAGATTTACCTGGGTGACGTTGTTTCAGGCGACCAATAGTTTTGATGCGCTCTTCAGCCAAACGGTCTGCAGCTGTGTGTGTACCGATATTGTCACGTTTCGCAATTTCGTAAACTTTCGCGATGTTGTCGTAAACGCGTTTTGTTTTTTCGAAAGCACGCTCTGGAGAGTAACCTTCAAGCTCAACAAATACGTTCATCAAGCCACCAGCGTTAATTACGTAATCTGGAGCATACAAGATGCCCAATTCTTTCAATTGGTCACCATGACGAGCTTCAGCCAAAACGTTATTCGCACCACCAGCGATGACTTTCGTTTTGAATTTAGTGATGGATTGATCATTTACAATCGCACCCAATGCACATGGAGCCAAGATATCACACTCAGTGAAAAGGATTTCATCAGAGCTCACAGCTTTTGCGCCGTAAGTTTCAGAAACTTTTTTCGTACGAGCCATGTCGATATCAGCTACGATGATTTCAGCGCCTTCTTCTTTAAGGTACTTAACCAGGTTGGAACCTACGTTACCAAGACCTTGAACTGCTACGCGCATACCTTTCAAAGAATCTGTACCGAATTTTTCTTTAGCAGAAGCTTTGATACCCATCAAAACACCGTGGGCTGTGTATGGAGATGGATCACCCGAACCACCAAAGTCTTTAGGAATACCCGTCACCCATGGAGTTTCCATGTAGATGTGTTCCATGTCCTGAACAGAAGTCCCCACGTCTTCAGCCGTGATGTATTTACCATTCAAAGAGTTCACGAATTGACCGAATGCACGGAACAATCCCTCAGATTTTTGAGTTTTAGCATCACCGATGATAACTGCTTTACCACCACCCAAGTTCAAACCGGATGCCGCAGCTTTATAAGTCATACCTTTAGAAAGACGTAGAACGTCGACCAACGCTTCATCTTCATTTTTATAATTCCACATACGAGTACCGCCCAAAGCAGGACCTAATGCAGTGTTATGAATAGCGATGATAGCTTTAAGACCCACAGCAGGGTCATTACAGAATACCACTTGTTCGTGGTCACCATGTTTAGAGATCAACTCAAACGTTCCCATGGAAAATTCTCCTTAATTAGAATTGCCTAGGGATCATTGTTCCATTTGAGTAAAAAGACTAGCACTTACACCCAGCACTAGATGCACCGAGCTAAAGAGCTGTCTCAGGAGGGATTGTTCGGGAACTATTAGTTTTGAATAAGTCTATGTATTTCTGAGCGGGCTGTTGATAGAAACCAAGGGTTAATTGATCTAATTCAAAACGTAGGTCATCTCAATAAGGCGAGCTAATTTAGATTCCGTCTCTCCAATGACTTTGCAACCTTGATATTTATAAAACTTCTCCGAAGCATAGGGATCTGCATAAAAACTTAGCGAACTCCATCCACGTGATTTTGCTTCCGAGGTCGCATGACGCCAAAGGAACTTTCCATGGCCCCTCCCAATGTAATTTGGCTCTACGAACATAAAGTAAAGTCGAGGATTTTTTAAGTCAGAAGAGAGAGCATAAAAACCAATAATGTACTCATCATCAACAGCTACATAGACTGATCCTGCCGCGATATCTTCTTCATATACCTCAAGTTCAGATTTGTATGAGTTGAGAAGATCTTTTTCATAAGGCCAATAGCCTTTAGATCTAAGGGCAAGTTCAGATAATATTTGGGATTCGCCCGCTAGGGCCTTACGAATCTTCATTCAGAAATATTAGCCTTAACCCAACTTTCGGTCATCAATGAAATATTTCTGAGTTAATGACGGCCTTTTATCACGCTGACTTTGTGACATATTGCGGAACCGCAGGCTGGAGTCAAGAAGCCAGTGCGACATTTGCTTTATAAAGGACTTCGTAAGGAGTTTTATATCCTAAACACTTACGAGGTCTGTGATTCATTTTGTCTTCAATTGCTCTTAAA